>LBOW01000001.1 GCA_000989765.1 Candidatus Woesebacteria bacterium GW2011_GWB1_33_22
TTTGGGTGTTTGATTTTACCCCACACAAATTCACTTTTCATACTAACTCCTGTTGAAATTGACATTATTCAATGTCGAATAAGTATCTGATCCTACACAGACTGATAGAATCAAAGGTTTAAAATTAAATAAAAGACTGATGTTTGGAACTAGGTTTTTTATTGAATTAAAAACACTTAATGCTGTTATACAACTTTTTTATCTTTCAAGAGGATTAGATTTAGGCCAAATTATTTTTTTGAGTCTGGTCTGGACTGTAACTTCTTTTATTTGTGATGTTCCATCGAGTTTTTTGGCTGATAAATTTGGCCGAAAGAAATTAATTATAGCCGGAATTTTATTGACTTCACTTTCTACATTTTTACTATTTTTTGCTGCAGGTTTTCCATATTTTGTTCTGACTTATATTATTGGTGCAGCTGGATACTCATTTTTCATGGGTGCAGACCATGCAATTTTGTATGATTCCTTGAAAGAAACAGGCGAAGAAGATGGAGCTAATAGAGTTGCTGGTAAATATTTTTCATCTGCAAGTCTACCTAAGATTATTATGCCATTTGTGGGCAGTTTTATTGCTAAAAGTTTACTGCCTTCACAGTTTTTAATAGTAATTGCAATTGATTTAATTGGTACAATAGTTTCCCTGGTTATTGCTAGCTTCATAACTGAGCCAAAAATAGAAAAGAGACAAAATCAAAAATCTAATTTATTAAGAGAAGGTTTGAAATTAATTCAATCTGATAAAATTCTATTAAAATTTGCATTAAACAAGATTATAATTTTTCAAGCAGCCTTTGTTTATTGGAGGGTTTACCAGGTGCTTCTTAAAAATGCTAACATGCCAACTGTTTATTTGGGATTAGTTTATACATTTTTCCAGGGGATATTATTTTTAATGTTTTGGAATACTGAAAAAGTACAAAATAAATTAGGCGAAATGAATTTTATTTTATATCCACAGATTTTAGGACTTGTGGCAATTATTGCTTCATTTCTAACTTCGAATTTAATTATTTTGTTTTCTGCATGCGTTTTACTATTAATTGTTGGAACTATCAGAGACCCTTTATTTTTAGCTCAAATGCAGGCTCGCATTCCATCTTTTAACAGAGCAACCGCAACCAGCACATTAAATACAATTAAAAATATTTCAGATATACCACTTCTTTTATTGGTTGGCTATCTTGCTAATATAAATATAACTTATGTTTTAGTTATTTCTGGTATACTCTTTTTAATTCCGCTTTTGTTTATGAGGATTAAGAAAGAAGAACTTGTGATATAATTTTAAAAAATATGATGCGTTTTGACCCGGAGAAAAATATTGTAAAGACCTCAATTGAGGGTGTTGTTTTAATCCAAAGACCAATATTAGGAGATAGCAGGGGTTTTCTCCATGAACCATATAATAAAGAAGAGTTAAAGGTAGCAACAGGAGTTGATTTTAGTCCTGTCCAATGGACTCATGCCTATATTAAACCAGGGGTTATAAAAGCAGTTCATAGTGAGAATTGGAATAAACTAATCTATCCTATTACTGGTATTTTATATGCTCCTATTGTTGATCTACGATCTGAAAGTGAAACATTTGGAAAAGTTGAATATATTACAATTGATAATACTAAAGAAGATTCGCCTCGTCAGGCATTATTTTTACCTAGTGGAGGTATAGGCAATTCTATTTGTACTTTAGGAACTGAGATGATGCATTATTTTTATCTAATTGATGAATATTGGGATGATACTAAGGCTAAGGGTGTAGCTTGGGATGACCCAGATTTAAACATTAAATGGCCAATTGATAATCCAATTCTTTCTGAAAGAGACAAGACAAATCCTAAATTAAGAGATTTGTTTCCTGAGAAGTTTGGAGGTTCAAAATGAAGCGTGTGTTAGTGATTGGTGCAACAGGTCTAATTGGTTCTAGGTTTGTAGAATTGGCTAAGAATATATTCGAAATTATTCCTGTTGATGAAAAAGTATTGGATATTACAAATCAGCAAGCAGTTGAAGAATATTTTTCTACAACTCAATTGGATGCTGTTGTTAACTTTGCAGCTTTTACCAACGTTGATGCTGCTGAAAAAGAAAGAAATGACACAAAGGGCTTATGTTACAAGTTAAATGTAACTGGTGTTGAAAACCTTGCTTATGCTTCTAAGAAATATAATAAATTCTTAGTTCAAATTTCAACAGACTTTGTTTTTTCGGGAACTACTGATAATCCAGGACCATACGACGAACTATCACCTGTCCCCTACGAACTATTACCTAGTATGGGTTGGTATGGTTGGACTAAAAAAGAAGCAGAAGTGAAAATTGAAAATGCGAGAGCAAAAAGTGCAATAGTTAGAATCGTGTACCCATTTTCTTTTGGGAAATATGACTTGAAATTAGATTATGCAAAAAATTTCTTAAAACTATATGACGATGGAAAACTTTTCCCAATTTTTACAGATCAAACAATAACTCTACTTTATATAGAAGACTTAATTAATCCACTTTCCAAAATTTTGGAAGAGGAGTTGCAAGGCATTTTTCATATTGTATCAAGTGATATAGCGACCCCATTTGATTTTGTTGAATATTTGCTTTCTAAAGCAAGAAATGTAGAGGGTGTTGTTAAAAAAGGATCAATGGAAGAATTTCTAAAAACACCAGGTAGAACACCTAGACCAAGACTTGGGGGATTAAAAACAGAAATTACCCAACAAAAACTGGAAATGAAATTTAGGACTTGGAGAGAAATGGTTGATGAGTTTGCTTCAAAATTATGAAAACGAAAGTCTCTATTATAATTTTAACAACTAACGCTCTTGCTATGACCAAAGAACAACTTCTAGATGTGGCAAAATTAGACACGGGGGATTTTGATTGTGAATGCTTAGTAGTTGATAATGCTTCAAATGACGGAACAGAAAAAGAAATAAAAAATTATAACTTGCCCAACATGAAATATAAATTCATGCAGAGTGGTGCAAACTTAGGTTTTGCTGGTGGAAATAATGTTGGAATTAAAGATTGTTTGAGGAGAAACTTTGACTACATTATTTTAATGAACAATGATTTGATATTACAAAAGGATATAGTGGTGAAACTTGTTAAATTCATGCAAAAGAATATAAATGTTGGTCTTGCATCGCCAAAGATGTATTTTGCAAAGGGGTATGAATTTCACAAAGACAGATATAAAGAATCCGAAACGGGTAAAGTTCTGTGGTATGCAGGCGGAATTGTTGATAAACAGAATGTTTATACAACTCATCGAGGTGTTGACGAGATAGATCATGGTCAATACGACAAGATTGAGGAAACTGATGTTGCAAATGGAGCATGTATGATTACAAGAAAAGAAGTTTTTAAGAAAATTGGTCTTCTTGACGATTCATTCTTTTTGTATTGGGAGGATGCCGACTTTTCTGAAAAAGTGAAACGTGCAGGATTTAAAGTTATATATTATCCCAAGACTTGGATGTGGCATAAGGTATCTGCAAGTACGGGAGGATCAGGAAGTCCTACAAATGATTATTTTTTAATTAGAAATAGATTTTACTTCGCATTAAGATACATGTTACCAAGAACAAAATTTGCCGTTATTCGCGATACTATAAAGCAGATATTTACAGGTCGAAAATGGCAAAAGTGGGGTGCAATTGATGCTCTATTAGGTAGAAAATATATGGGTCAGTGGAAATACAGATAAATTACCTCAAATACTTATTAATGCTTTTAAATATATTTTTGTAATATTTATTCTTCCCAAAAGTGTGTAGATTAATATTCTTAAAATTGTTCCAAGTTTGAGTAATAATTTCAAAATTGGAAGTTGCCATTTTGGCATATGTATTTTGTAAAAAAGTTTAAGGTTTTGCATTTCCATTATGGTTGCTTTTTCACTTCCGTTTGTGGCCATGCCGTAATGAAGAGTTTTCCATTTCGGTAAATACCAAGCCTCCCAACCCTTTTTTGTAAATCTATAAGCTAGTTCAACTTCTTCGACATAGAGGAAAAATTTCTCATCAAAAATCCCCGCTTGATCCATTGCTTCTTTTCTCATGAAGAAAAATGCACCTGTCACCCAGTCCTGTTTGTGGTTTTTTTTGTAATAATTCTCATTTGTATAGAAAGAAAATGGGTGCATAGGGTGGTATGGTTTAATCAGATTATCCAAAAATGGAATATCATCGATAAAAGTCATCCAAGCAATTATTTTTAGTAGTGTGGGAAAATATCCACCAGATCCTTGAAAATTTTTGAGATCTGGATTAACCAAACCACAGCTTGATAACCCTACTTTTGGATGATTATCCATCCAAGAAATCATTTCTTTAAAAATATTTTTATCGATTATTTTTGTATCATCATTTAAAAGTAAAACATATCTGCCTTTAGCAATTCTCATTCCCATGTTATTATTTTCCCCGAACCCGCCATTTACTTCACGCCTAATAATCTTGACTTCTGGAAACTTTTGTTTAATCTTTGTTCCAATTTTGTCAGGCGAAGCGTTATCAACAATTATTATCTCATTGGGAATGTTTTTTAGAGCTTGATAACATGTTATTAAACAATCACCCAAGTAATTAAGTTTGGATGAAACAATTACAATTGATAGTTCTAAATTATTTTTTTGCATAGAAATTTAATAGCTTTTGCCACTTTTGACCTGACCAAAGAATGGCATTAATTACATAATGATTAATAAAACCATGATAGATTTTACTTGAAGGAATTAGCCTTTTCCATCTTTCTGCTTCGTTTGCCATTTTCTTAAAAGTTGCCCCATGATAATGAGTAATTACTGATTCTGGTAGGTAATATACTTTTAATCCTTGTTTCCAGCATTGTCTACAATAATCAATGTCTTCAAAGTATGCCCAATATCTTTCATCTAGAATTCCAACTTTTTCAGTCGCCTTTGGAGTTATCAAAAATACTGCTCCGACAACAGAGTCTACAGTTGATGGTTTACTGCCAAGCGGAGCGAATTTATCAAATAATCCTTTCTTGCCAAAATAATATTCTAATATTGCATTTTTAATAGTCGGGAAGTTAAAACAAGACATTTGAAGAGTTCCATCGATATTTAATAATTTACTACCAACAACACCCGCGTCAGGAGTTTTTTCAGCAAATTTGATTAAATTATTAAGTGAATTTTTGTAGACTATGGTATCATTGTTAAGTAAAAGTATATATTCTCCGTTTGATTTTTTGATTCCTTGATTATTCGCTTTGGCGTAGCCTGTATTATTTTTATTAAATAGGGTGTGGAAATTATTGTATTTTTTATCGTATCTTCTAAGCATTTCCACAGACCCGTCATTGCTTCCGTTATCTGTAACAAAAACTTCAAAAGAAAAATTAAGTTTGTGATCATAAATTGACTTAATACAACCCTCAGTCAATTCAACTGTGTTCAAGTTGACAATTATTATAGAAAGTTTTACTTTATCCATATCTATTGGAACTGGGCAAAAATTGTTTCATCAGATACTTTTGATTCTTTGATTTCCTTTGTTCTTGCCTTAAGCATTATACTAAATCTCCCAAGCGCCATTATTATAATCCTAATATAACCTGGATGTTTAAACGATCTTGAGATTAAACCTAATAGATGTTTTTTAATTAAATTTCGGCTATGTATATTTTTCCAAAGCATTAGAAGTTGGTTTCTTTCTTTTACCCTAGCGACATATTTTTTAGGAAATTTAGAAATAGTTGATTCATGCTGATGAACTACCTGACCTTTTGGCTCCCATAAATTTATATAACCTCTTTTTGCGGCCCTAAAGCATAGATCAATATCTTCCCAATAAAATGGTGAGAGCAGTCTTTCGTCCATACCCCCCAATTCTTGCCAAATAGTTTTTCTAAAGACTCCACTTCCACCACTGACATAAAAACTTAGATGTGCATCCTCTGTTTCTTCATTCATTCCTAATTGTATGAATCCATCAGAGAAAGATCCTTTTGCTCCACCATAACCTTTTTCGTGTGTAGAAACAGCAAAAACTTTAGGATTTTTAAAATGGGGTAGAAGAGGTATTAAAAAATTTTTGTCTGGTATAACATCTGTGTTAATCAATAATAATAAATCTCCAATACTAGCTCGTACACCGGTATTTACTGCAGCGGAAAATCCTCTGTTTTTAGTATGTTTGATGAGTTTAATTTTATCTTTGTAGTTTTGATTGATAAAGGCAACACTGTCATCCCAACTTCCATCGTCAACAAGTATGACTTCAACAATTCTGTTTTGTGGATTGCTGACTGCCTCAAAAAGTTTGGGTAGATTTTTTTCTAAAATACTTTTACCATTAATATTTGGTATTACAACTGATACATTCATATGTTAAACTAACTTCAATTGTAGCATATCTATATAAAATGATTAGAACAAGACTTTCGGTAATAATTTTGAATTACAATACAAAAGAACTCTTGTCAGATTGCCTAAAGTCTGTAAAAGCTTATATGGACGAAGTTTGCATGGAAGTTATTGTTTCTGATAACTCTTCAACTGACGGAAGTCAAGATATGATTAAAAAGAATTTTCCCTGGGTAAAATTTATTGAAGGTGAAAATGAAGGCTTTTCAAAAGGAAACAATAGGGCAAAACCGTTTGTAAATGGAGAATTGGTACTATTTTTAAATCCTGATACTATTGTTCATAAAGATGTTTTTGCAAAAACAGTTAGATATTTAGATGAACACCTAAAGGTCGGTGCCGTAACTTGTAAATTACTACTTCAAAACGGAGAAATGGACAAAGACATTAGAAGAAAGTTTCCAACTCCAAGAATATCATTTAACAAATTAGTCTTGGGTAAAACTCGAGAATATTATTACGAAGATATTCCTGAATCTGCAACTCACGAGGTTGAAGCAATACAAGGCGCTTTTTTCTTAACATACAAAAAATTACTCGATAAGGTTGGTTGGTTTGATGAAAGATATTTTTTTGACGGAGAAGATGTTGACCTTTGTTATCAAATACATAAAGCTGGATATACTTTAGTTTATTATCCTGATGTCTATATAACTCACCTAAAAGGTGTTACTAAGGGAAAGGTAAAAAAATGGAGATTTAAAGTAACTGATGCACAGAGGAGAAAGTTAAGACTTGCGGGAGTAGCCTCGATGGAGTTGTTTTACAAAAAAAATCTTTGGGATAAATACCCACTATTATTTAACTATTTTGTAATTTTAGGAATCAATTTATTTAAAATTATTAGATATATAAAAGTGGTAATTCTCTCGTTATACTAATTACTCTTTCTCCATTTTTCAATCTCAACATGATTTCCCGTTAGTAAAACTTCTGGGACTTTTAACCCCTTATAATCCTCAGGTCGAGTATATTGTGGATATTCAGTATTCATATTGGAATACGATTCTTCAAGAAGAGACTGGGGTTTTATTACATTTGGAATTAAACGAGTAACAGTATCAGTAATTACCATTGCAGGAATTTCTCCACCCGTTAAAACGTAATCACCTATTGATATTACTTCATCGACTAAATTTTCATGAACTCTATGGTCAATTCCTTCATAATGACCGCAAATTAAGATTAATTCATCAAGTTTAGAATATTTGTAGGCTTTTTTTTGCGTAAATTTTTTGCCAGTCGCGTCAAGCAAAACAGTCAACCGTGAGGTTTTAACTGTGGGCAGTGATTTCAGTGCACGGTCGATCACGTCGACCCGTATTATCATTCCTGCCCCTCCTCCATACGGTCTATCGTCAACAGTTTTTCTCTCATCGATTCCAAATTGTCTTAAATCAACAATGTTAAATTCAACAAAATTTTTATCTTGAGCTCGCCAAAGAATAGACTCATTTAAAACATTTTCAAACATCTTAGGAAACAAAGTGAGAATATATATTTTCATAAAAGTATTGTATCATTTAAATATGCAAAGAATAGTAATTGTGATGCCTGCATATAACGAAGCAGAGAATTTAAAGCTTATGATTCCTGAGCTTTTTGAAAAGCATTTTCCAGAAATTAATGGTGTTGATATGCATCTTTTGATAGTTGAGGACTATTCTCCTGATAAATCTGGAGAACTTGTGACGGAGTTTATTAAAAAATACAAAAATCTTCATCTGTTACAGAAACAAAAAGAGGGTTTAGGTTGGGCTTATATTAAAGGTTTTCAATATGCTATGGATAAACTTTCTGCAGATGCGGTCATGGAAATGGATGCAGATTTCCAACACCCCCCAAAGTTTGTAAAATCAATGGTAGAAGCATACTTGAAAGGAGCTGATTACTGTATTGGTAGTCGTTATGTAAAAGGTGGTTCAATCCCTAAAGAATGGGCATTTTTTAGGAAAGCCATTAGTTTTTTGGGAAATTTATTTATTAGAATTGTATTAGTAAAACCATCTATTCACGATTTGACAACTGGATTTAGATTAACAAGAGTTAAAGGGGTGATGGACAAAATAGATCTAAATCATTTAATGGAACCTACCAGATTTGCTTATAAAGTGGACCTATTATATCAGTCAATTAAACTTTCTAAAAAGACTGTTGAGGTGCCTTTGGAATTTGCTTCTCGTACTAAGGAAAAATCAAAATTTAACCCCAAAGAGATGATTTCAACTTTCAAAGTAGCGATTATTTTAGGAATTAAAGATAAACAAAAGTTTATTAAATTCGGAACAGTTGGTTTTGTTGGTTATTTAATTAACGCCTTTTTCTTAAATTTATTTTCTAAATCGGGTTTTCCTGAATGGGCATCATGGGGGTTATCTACTGAACTAGCTATAATTAATAACTTTACTTGGAATAATCTTTGGACATTTAAAACTGATGAAATTAAAGGAATTGGAAATATTGTAAAGAAGTTTTTGCAATTTAATTTTACATCTGCCGGAGCTTTACTTATTCAGACAATTTTAGGTACAATTGGAGTTTATTTCCTAGGCCCAGACAAAAGACAACTTATATTACCTTTCATCATTGTCTTTGTAGTTCTACCGTATAACTATTTAATGTATACAAAGGTAATTTGGAAGAAAAAATAGTTGTCGTTTCACTGTGTATTTCAATTGGCCTTTCATCATTTTGGCAACCTTGGTGTTTTGGCCTTGGGGGAAATATTTTTGCATCACAATGAGGACACACTTCACCAATTAGAAATCTTTGTTTTCCTATTCTCCAATATCTTGGAATTTCCATATCAGCATATAGTTAGTCTCAAAGAAAATTAAAAACCCACACAATATTTAAAAACATAATACTTCTTGAAGTAAATTTCTGTAATATTTTTTTGCGCGTGGGCTTTTTTCAGGTGGAGACCATTTTGGAAACATTTCTTTATCAGTATTTTTGTCATAACCCCCTTCAGGATGTTGTTTTAGTTCCAAAACAACAAATGGACCATCTGATACAACTGTATGTATTGCTCCAGTTTCAATAACAAATGTTTTTTGGGCATTAGGATCTTTTGCATCTAATTTGATTTTTTCCTTAATTTTTCCATTTTCTTCAAAAATTACAATCCAAAGATGTCCTCTTTCAATAGTGAATGTTTCGCGCCTATCCTCAGCACTTATGTGTCTATGTGGAGGAACATAACTATTTTCATTAACTGCGTTTACTAAACACTGTAAATCTTCGCTAAGATTTTTATGAAGCATGAAATTAAATCTGTGGCGAGGAGATATTTGGGCCATTTCAGCAGCCAAGTCAATAAGTGGTGCAAATGTTTTAATTGCTGGGCCTCTATACTCAGCATCAACATTTTCAAGATGACTGGCTATAAATACAGATGAAAATTTCTTGTATCTATCATCATTTTTAATATTTTGGATAATCGTATTCTCCATACACTTATAGAAAAGGTGTCCAGTCGGCAATTGGCATGACGTTTTGAGAAATGAAGGCTAAGGAGTAAAGATAAATTGGGATTATTATGACAAGCATTGCAATTTTAAACTCTTTCTTTAAAAGAGTATTTCTAAAAGCTATAAGCATAAATGGAACAATTGGAAGAGAATATCGAAGTAAATCTCTATGAGCTACAAACAGAAGTGAAGCAAAGAAAACCAGTGAAAAGTAAAAATAAGTTTTCATTTTTTCTTGCCATAGTTTGTAAATTCCCAAAACTGAAATCAAATATATAAAAATTACTTCTTCCAGCCAAAATGTTCCTACCCAAGGGGCCGAAAAATTAAAAATTTGAAACGGAGGAAAAAAAAGATGAATATTATCTCCTGATTTAAAATATGTAAAAAAGTCACCATACCTTACTGCATAAATTGAAAATACAGCAAAAAGACCTAATGGGACTAAAAGTAGGGGTAAATATTTTTTAAAATTAATCTGATTGAAATTGTGTAAGCGTGGAACCGTAACCTGTAGACAATAAACTATAAACAGAAGGATTGCTGGTGATTTTGTCATTGCTGCAAAAAAACCAGCAATTCCAGCAAAAACATATTTTTTCTTGGCAAAATAGTAAGTAGAAGATAAGATTAATGCTATAAAAAGTGGTTCTGGTGAACCGACACTTCTAACAATTAACCATCTGGCAGGAAATATTGAAAAAACTGCAGTTAAAAATAGGGCATTTTCTTTTGATAAATATCTATTTGCATGTTGGTAGAAAAAATATAACGCAAAGACTGATGAAACAAAGGTAATAAATAACATTGAATACGGTTGTCCTAGGATGGGTGAAAAAAGCCTTATAAGTAATGGAAAAAGTGGAAAGTGTGCTGAATAATATTCATTTGATAATGGAAATTGGTAATTATCACCAAGGAGCTTGGGATTGTAAAATGTTTTAGCTACAGCTAAATATAACGGTCCGTCATAATTGGCAACAATTGTAGCCATACCTTGCTGTGGCAATGGTATAGTCCAAAATGTTTTGAAACGAAGTAGAAAAGGAGCCCAGATAAGTAAAACTGGGATCAAACTTAACAGTATAATTGGGATCAAGCCTTTAATCTTAACCATTAGTTTGATAATATCATAAATATGGTCATAGATTCTCTATCTGTTTTTTTTCCTACTTATAATGAAGGGGCAAACATAAAAAGTACCATTGAAAAAGCAAGGGTAGTACTTTTAAAGATAGTAAAAGATTGGGAGATAATTATTGTTAATGATGGTTCAACTGATGATACTAGAAAGATTGCGGAGGTTCTTTCAAAAGAAGATAATAGAGTAAAAGTTATTAATCATGAAGTTAATAGAGGTTACGGAGTAAGTCTTCGATCTGGCTTTTACAGTGCAAAATACAGCTGGATTGCTTTTACTGATTCAGATGGACAATTTGATTTTAGTGAGATAGTTAATTTTTTTCAAAAACAAAAAGAAACAAATGCTGATCTTGTTATTGGATACTACAAAAAACGCAGGGTAAGTAAATTCAAAATAATAACCTCAAGAATGTGGGAAATAGCTGTAACTGTTTTTTTTGGGTTAAACCTTCATGATATTGATTGTGGGTTTAAATTAATAAATAAAAAAGCTATTAATGAGATTCCTAAACTGGAAAGTGAAAGGGGAGCATTTATTTCTTCTGAGCTATTAATTAAAGCAAAGAAAAAAGGATTTAAAATTGTTGAAGTTCCAGTGACACACCTACCCAGATTACAGGGTAAAGGAACTGGTCGAGACATAAAAGTTATAATTCAAAGTTTTGTAGATTTATTCAAACTATGGCGAAAATTAACCTAATATCTTTTGTTAAAAATAATTGGGTATTGATTTTAATCTTAATAATTGGTTCTTTTTTTAGACTTTATGACATTAGTGGGTATATGACTTTTTTGGGTGATGAGGGAAGAGACTCCATAATTGTTAGAAACTTATTAGTTAAAGCAGATCCAATATTAATTGGTCCAGGCACTTCTGTTGGTAATATGTATTTGGGTCCGCTTTATTATTATTTTATGGCGCCGTTCTTACTTTTAGCCAACTTTTCTCCTCTTGGTCCAGCAGTTGCTGTTGCTTTATTAGGGACAGCAACGATTTATTTGATATTTATTGTGGGTAGTGATTTGTTTTCTAAGAAATCTGGATTAATTGCAGCAGGATTATATGCGATAGCTCCAACAGTAATAATTTATTCTCGTTCGTCATGGAATCCCAACATCATGCCTTTTTTTTCATTACTTTCCATTTATGCAATTTGGAAGGTCTGGAAAGAACACAAATATAATTGGTTAATAATTTGTGCAATTTCATTTGCCTTTGTTTTACAGTCTCATTATCTGGGAATTTTCATTGCACCAGTTTTGTTTATTTTCTGGTATTTGTCTCGTTCTCCTACACGCCATACACTACTTGCTATAACCTTGTTTTTATTTTTGATGTCTCCACTTCTAATTTTTGACTTGCGTCATGATTTCCTAAACTCTAAAGCCTTGTTTGATTTTCTATCAAGTGAAGATAATACTGTGTCTGTTAATTTGTGGACAATATTTACTAAGTCTATTTCTAGTTTCATTGAAATAAATACAAGCTTACTAGTAGCTAAAAATATTGTTTTGGGGAAAATTTTATCACTATCACTATTTTTGTATATTATTTTGGTCAAAAAAAGTAAATCAATTTGGTTAATAATTTTGTGGTTTTTATTTGCAATTATTGGTTTGGGATTATACAAAGGAAATATTTATGATCACTACTTTGGATTTTTGTTTCCAGCATCATTTTTGTTGGTAGGACATTTGCTTAATAAAGTTTACGAAAGCAATATAAAAATATTTAGCATTTTATTTTTTGGAATTTTGCTTTTTGTAAATTTAATTAACAATCCTTTAAAATTTTATCCAAACAATCAAATGCAAAGAGCTCAAAATGTAAGCCGAAGAATTGTTGAGGAGTCAAAAAATAAACAATTTAATATTGCAGTAATTGCCGAGAGAAATTACGAAGATGGTTATCAATATTTTTTGGAAAAAGAAAATGCTAAATTTATTGAGATTGATGCTCAAGTTGTAGAATCAGTAGCTGATCAATTATTTGTAATTTGCGAAATGGAAGAATCTAAATGTGATCCGACTCACTCGCCAAAAGCTGAGGTTGCTAATTTTGGCTGGAGTAAAATTGAAAATCAATGGACAGTTGACGGTGCTATAATATACAAATTAATACATTCACAATGAATTATCAAAAATCACAACAAATTTTAGACGAAGTCAAAAAAGCAAAAAGGATTTTACTCAATTGCCATTATGGAGCCGATCCTGATGGGATTGGTAGCACATTGGCATTAAAATTGGTTTTAGAAAAGTTAGGTAAAAAAGTAGATGTAATTTGTCCAAGCAAGAAACTTTCTCAACAAACTAATTTTTTAACAGGATTTAATGATATTACATTAGGTATTGATTTCTATTCATTTGATTTTGATAAATATGATCTTTGTATGTTTTTAGATACATCGGATGTTGATGTATTAACAGGTCAAGATAGAGAATTAATTATTAATAAATTTATTGTTGTTATAGACCACCATCAGACATTTCATCTAAAAAACGATTTAAAGATTTTAGATACAAATTCTTCATCTGTCGGGGAAATTCTATACAAAGTTTTTAAAGATTGGAATATTGAACTTGACCAACAAATTGCTGAGTGTTTATTAACTTCAATAATAGGAGATACTGGAACATTTTCATATACAGGAGCCACTTCTGAGACCTTAAGAATAGGATCTGATCTTATGTCTTTGGGAGCTGACAAATCTATGATTTCTGATCGAATTTATCGAGGTGAGGATTTTAGAATATTAAAGTTCTGGGCAGAAGTGCTTTCGAGGATTCAAATAGATAAAGAATATGGTTTTGTGTGGTCAACAGTTCCTAATAATATTTACAAAGATTATGAGGATCTGCCTGCAGTTAAATCTAAAACTGCAAGTATTTTTGCTCCGATTGTAGACGGTACTGATTTTGGATTTATTGGCATTGAAGAAAAACCTAACACTTTTACAGTTAGTTTTAGAGGTAGAACCGATTTTGATACCTCAAGAATTGCTGAAGAACTGGGAGGTGGAGGACATCCAATCTCGTCTGCTGTTCGGATGGAGGATATAAATTTTGATGACGCTGTGGAAAAGGTTTTAACTGTTTGCAGAAAATATGCTAACAAAAAAGTTTAGTATTTTACTAGTCTTAATACTTATTTTTGGTTTTTTTCTTCGTGTTTATAATATAGAAAATACACTTGGTTTCTATTTTGACCAGGGGAGAGATGCCTTAATTATTTGGGATCTTTGGCATAATGGCAATTTATTTTTAATTGGTCCGACGACAGGAATTGCTGGAATTTTTAGAGGCCCATTTTATTATTATTTAATCGCCCCATTTTATTTAATAGGTGCTGGAAATCCTGTTTGGCCATCTGTATTTTTATCTATTACTACAGTAGTTGCTAGTTTTTTTGGTTTTTACTTGGGTAAAAAAATTCACTCTAATACTGCAGGAATTATAATGGCAGTATTTTCATCTGTTTCGTTTAATATTGTCATGGCTTCTAGGTGGCTTTCTAATCCCACCCCAATGTTACTTTTATCAATGTTACTTGTATTTTTTATGTTAGTGGTTGCAGAGGGTAAAAAATGGGGTTGGTATGGTATTTCAACAGTTTTAGGTCTATCTCTTTTTAGTTTTGGATCAGCATCAGAAGTTTTTTATTTATTGGCTATATTTATTTTTGCAATTTGGTATAGAAAGACTCTAGACAAAAAAAATATTCTTATATCACTTTTCCTTTTATTTCTAACCGTTTCCCCCCTTTTATTATTTGATTTTAAAAATAATTTTTTAATTACAAATAACATAAAAAAATTTATTCTTGAAGATGAAAGTTTTAAATTAGCAACATGGGCTTTTTCAACAGAAAAAATTGAAATGTATAAAAGAGTTTTTGGAAGCCTCATTTTCCATGGAAAAGAACCTCGTGAGATGTTTAGTCTTGGAGCGATAATCACGTTAATTATTTATTACTTTCGTGATTTATTAAGACTAAATGGGGTAAAAATTCTTGTTTTACTTTTAAGTTCAGTCACCATCGGATTAATCTTTTTTCAAGGCAATGAGGGAAACTTTTATGATTATTATTTGACAGGATACTACATGATATTTTTATTACTGTTTTCAATTGGCTTGGGTGAAATATGGAATAAAAAAATATTCGGTAAAGTTTTAATATTGCTTTTTCTTTTCCTTTTTTTAAATAACAACTTGAACGTTTTAAAGTTTAAATTAACAGATAATGTAGAAAGTTCAGGAAGTATTGCCTTAAAGTCTGAAATGCAGGCCGTAAATTGGATAAAAAATGACATAAGAGTAAGTGACTTTAATATTGATGTATATGTTCCGCCAGTTATATCTTACTCCTACGATTATTTATTTAAGTGGCAGGGAGTAAATCAATCGGACAAAATGGTTCCGCTTCTATATACTTTATATGAAGGTGATCCTAATAACTCTCAAAGGCTTAAAGAATGGTTAAAAAGACAAGATGGATATGGTAAGGTTAAAGAGAAAGCACAATTTGGTGGTATTAGTGTAGAGAGAAGAATAAGATATTAAATGTTTGGTTATACACAATGAAAAAATTAAAAGAAAACATATATCTTTCTATAGTTATCCCTTCATATAATGAAGAAAATAATATAAGGACAGGATCGCTTTCTGGTATGGTTGATTATTTAAAAGAACAAGACTATTTATGGGAAATATTGGTTGTTGATGATGGATCTACTGATAAAACTGCAGAATTAGCTCTTAAATTTGCTAAAACTCACAAAAATATTAGAGTGTTAAAAGAGCCACATCGAGGTAAGGGTGGTTCAGTTATTGCAGGAATGCTTAAAGCAAATGGAGATATTGTCGTTTTTGATGATATGGACCAAGCTACACCTATTGATCAGTTAGAAAAGATACTTCCCAAATTCCAAGATTCATACGATGTTGTTATTGGTTCTCGTGCAGGCAGAGAGGGCGCGCCTCTAATCAGAAAGATGATGGCCTATGGCTTCGCAATTTTAAGAAATCTAATACTTCAATTACCTTTTAAAGATACTCAATGTGGGTTTAAAGCATTTAATAGAGTTGCAAGTCAAAAGATTTTTAAGAAATTACAGATTTTTAATGAGAAACAAGAAACTCGTGGAGCATCTGTTTCAGCTGGTTTTGATTTAGAAGTTTTGTATATTGCCAAAAAACTTGGCTTAAAAATTGCTGAGGTCCCAGTTGTTTGGCACCATAAAGAGGGAACAAAAGTAAATCCGATTAAAGATTCATGGGAAGGGTTAAGAGATTTATTAAAAGTAAAAATAAATGCTATTAAAGGTCTTTACAAGTAAATATATTTTCAATTATTATTCCTGATGGATTTGATGGAACGAAGGGACTAAAAACATTTGACGGTATCGGCCTCATCTGGCAAGGTATATAATATACAATAGATTTTAATTAAATATATGTCCAAAGATTTTTTAGAACCAAATGCTTATGGTGACGAATATCAATCGGTTGAGGAGATATCGGCGAAGGTGCAACAAAGAATTGATCTTGGTCTACCACTGTATGGTCATGCGATAATTAATTTTCTCGACAAAGATGGGAATATTTCAAAAAGGACAGGTGCTCGTGTAACCCCCAATGGAGATATTATGGTGGGAGCACATTGTGAATGGATATACTAATAAGATAAATAATCATTCGGTTATGAAAAATGCAATTTTGATAAACCTGATTTACCTTGATGTATCACTGTACTAGTACGATGATACAGGGAATTTAGTAGTGTTGCTAAGTATCAATGAATCAATTCATTGATACAAAGTAAACAACTTAATAATATAAAAATATAAATATGAAAAATGCAATTTTGATACATGGAACTTGTGATAAAGAGGAATATTTTGACAGTAATCAACCTTCACTCTCAAATGCACACTGGTTTCCGTGGCTACAGAAACAACTTTTAGTAAATAGTATCTTTTGTCAGACACCTGAAATGCCTGATGCACATACGCCCGTATATGATAAATGGAAAAAGGAGTTTGAAAGATTTGAAGTAAATGAAGACACAGTTTTGGTTGGCCATAGTTGTGGTGGGGGATTTTTGATTAGATGGCTGACTGAAAATAAAATTAAATTGAATAAATTAATTTTAGTGGCCCCTTGGTTGGATCCAGACAGAGTAAAGACCTCAGGTTTTTTTGATTTTGCAATCGATTCTGAAATGATTAAACGCATAGGTGAGGTACATTTATTAGTATCGAACGATGATGATAAAGATATTCGTGATTCAGTAGAGAAAATAGTTACAAAATTACCCGATATCAAGGTTCATAAATTTGATAACATGGGCCATTTTACATTTGGACAGATGAAGACAGAAAAATTTCCAGAATTGTTGAATTTGATATTGAGCTAATTAGTATTACTAAAAGTTAATGTATTGTATCGATGAATCAATTCATTGATACAGATAGAAACATGATATTGTACAATAAACAAATATGATTAAGGCAATAATATTTGATTTCTCGAGAACACTTCTGTTCCCTGTTGATGAAAATTATAAAGGGGGGCTTAATGATTTATACAGATTAGTTAAGGATGAAGTCGATTTTAATTTCAATAATTATTTTTATCTAAATAAATCAGTTTTAGACGCTGCTAATAAACTTAAAAACTCTTTCAAGTTATATATTTTCACTACTGAAACAATTCAAGAGGACCCACAAATAAAAAATGAGATAGAAGGTATTTTTTCAAAAGTTTTTTCGGCCAAGTCAATTGGGTACAATAAAAAGAATATAAAATCGTACCAATTTATTATTGATGAATTAGGCCTTAAACCTGAAGAAATTGTATTTATTGATGATTCTACTGAAAATTTGTTAGTTGCGAGAGAGGCTGGTATAACAACAATAATGTATGAAGGTTTTGAGAAATTTATACAAAAACTTCAAGAATTGGGCGTGAAATTTTAATTTGTGTTAAAATTTTAAGTATGGACTTCAAAGAAACATTCCACGAGTGGAAGTGGACGGGGTTGGGACTACTCGTAATACTTATAATTGGTTTTGGGATAAGAATCGTAAACTTAACAATCCTACCTATCTTTGTAGATGAGGCAATATATGTCAGGTGGGCACAAGTAATGGCTTGGGAACCAACCTTAAGATTTCTTCCTCTTTCTGATGGCAAACAGCCGTTATTTATGTGGGTACTAATGTTTTTGATTAAGTATTTTCAAGATCCATTATTTATAGGTCGGTTGGTTTCTGTTTGTACGGGTGTGGGTACAATACTAGGGATATTTGTTTTTTCCAATTTATTATTTAAAAACAAATTAGTTTCACTTATTTCTGCTTTAATTTACAGTTTTTCCCCGTTTGCTGTCTTCTTTGATCGAATGGCATTAGTAGATTCAATGTTGTCTATGTTTGCTATATGGACTGCTATCTTTGGTTTTTTAACAGCTAAATACAAAAGATTAGATTTAGCAATGATGGCCGGGTTTACTTTAGGTTTTGCAATGCTTACTAAATCTCCAGCAATTTTTATAGCATTCTTACTCCCTAGTTTTTGGTTTTTAACCAACTTAAAAGGTATATGGAGACTGGGAATAACTTATTTTATCGCTTTTGTTATGTATAATATTCAAAGACTGGGTCCTAATTTTGAGCTATTAACTTCTCGAACTGGAGACTATATTTTACCAATCAGCCATATTTGGACAAACTTTAAAGACCCTCTACTTCCACACCTGAAAGACTTCTTGGTTTGGATGTGGAGTATGGGACCGTTAGCACTAATTCCCTTGATATTAATTGGAACATACATAGGATTTAAAAAATATTCTAAAGAAACCTTGCTTCTTTGTATTTGGTCGTTTTTGCCTGTATTTGTACAATCAGAATATGCAAAAGCTTACACAGCAAGATATATCTTTTTTACTTTACCCTACTTTTTTATTTTATCCAGTTTAACAATACTAGCTTGGCAAAAAACTGTTGCTAAATGTTTTTTAGCATTTATATTTTTAGCATTTATTTTTTCTTCTTTGCGATTTGATTACACACTTTTAACAAATCCAGAAAAAGCAAATTTACCACGAGGAGAAAGATCTGGGTATTTAGAAGAATGGACTGCAGGGCAGGGAATCAAAGAAATTTCTAATTATTTAAAAACTGAACACTTTAAAGATCCCGGTCAACAAATTGTAGTTGGAACTGAAGGATATTTTGGTACCTTGCCAAATGGATTACAAATATATGTTAATGATCTTCCAAACATTATAATTATTGGTGTTGGTGTAATAATTGAAGATACTCCACAAAGTTTAAAAGAAGCATTGGAGGCGGGTAATAAAACATATTTGGTAGTTAATAAATCAAGATTTAAGGGAAATCCTGATAAGCAGGGTTTTAAATTAATTAAAAAGTTTCCTAAAGTATTAAGACTTACAGATTCAAGACAATACCTTCATTATGGGCCACAAGAGGAGCTCTTCTTTTTTGAACTTGTAAAATGATACAATTTAAAGGTGGAAGAGGTAAATGTTGTTACAATTAAGGAAAGAGCGGTCAGGGGTATTGTTGTACTAACTGGTCGTACTTTTTTTCTTCAGGTTCTTTCTACAATTGCACTTTTTTTACTGTTTCAATATCTTGCTCCTAGTGAATACGGTGTGTTTATAATTGTTAGTTCAGTAGTTAACTTTTTAGTTTATTTTTCAGATATTGGTTTGGCTGCAGCCTTGATCCAGAAAAAGGATATGCCTTCTGAAACAGATTTAAAAACCACCTTTACTGTCCAACAGATACTGGTGTTTACTTTAGTTTTGATTTTGTTTTTATGTGTCCCATTAATTACAAACCATTATTTGTTGACAAATGATGGGAGAGATTTAATTTATGCTTTGGGAATATCACTAATTCTATCTTCACTTAAAAGTATTCCGTCTGTTCTGTTGGAAAGGAAATTGGAATTTATTAAGCTTGTCTTTCCGCAAATCTTGGAGCAGGTTGTATATAATATTATTTTAGTTTTTCTTGCAATGAAAGGTTTTGGACTAAAAAGCTTTTCGATTGCCGTAGTTGTGCGAAGCATTGTTGGGTTGGTGATGATTTATACTCTTCAACCTTGGAAGATGGGATTTGCATTTTCTTTTAGGGCATTAAGGGACTTATTTAAATTTGGTATACCTTACCAAATTAATACATTTATAGCCACACTAAAAGATGACGGCATCAATATTATTTTAGGTGGTATAATCGGTCCTTCTGGAATTGGGATTTTGTCTTTTGCACAAAAAGTGGCTCGTCTCCCGTTAACTTTCTTTATGGATACTGTAACCAAGGTTACTTTCCCCGCCTTTTCAAGATTACAAGACAAAACTTCAGATCTAGAGAGAAGTGTCACAAGATCAATCTTTTTTATATGTCTTTTAGTTTTCCCAAGTTTAATTGGAATTGTGGTTTTAATGCCATGGGTAGTTGAACTTATACCTAGATATTCAAAATGGTCGGCAAGTTTAATTCCCCTCATTTTTATAAGCATTAATTTTGCTTTTGCTGCAGGAACTACCCAGTTAACTAATATGTTAAATGCAATTGGTAAAATAAAAATAACTTTTTACTTGATGATAATGTGGACTGTTTTGTCGTGGGCTTTAATTCCTCTATTGGCCATTAAATTTAGTGTTAATGGAGCTTCATTTGGCTACAGTCTAGTTGGTTTGTCTTCAGTTATTGCGATATACATAGCTAAAAGATATGTAAACTTTTCTATTTTTGAATCTATAATTAAACCTCTTATAGCCTCGATTATAATGATGGCCATTTTGCTTTTTGTTAAAAATTTCTTACCAATGAATTATTATTCATTAGGAATCTTGGTTCTAATTGGTGTTGTGTCCTATGGAGCCTCGATTGTAGGAATGATTGGGGTTAGTTTGATTGAAGATGCTAAAAAAGCTATGCATAATTTGTGGAAGAAATAAATATATATTCTTAGTAATAATCTTAGGAGTTATTACTTGGTCTTTAACCATGTTTCGAAGTGGAGTAGGGAAATCTTATGGTCTAGGTTTCTGGGGGGCAAATGGACATGATGGCATATGGCATATTGCTTTGTCTGAAAGTTTAGCAAGAGGGTCATTTAACAATCCTGTTTTTGCAGGAGAAGTTATAAAAAATTATCATCTTGGTTTTGATATATTATTGGCGACAGTACATCGTCTAACAGGGATCAGTATTGATTCCCTGTATTTTCAAATACTACCTGTCATTTTTTCGTTTCTAATTGGAATTTTAACTTACAAATTAATTTTGCTTTGGAGAGGATCTAAAAGTGAAAGTATTTGGGCAACCTTCTTTGTCTATTTTGGTAGTAGTTTTGGATTTATAATTACTTATTTAAGAGATAAAACAATTACTGGTGAATCAATGTTTTGGTCTTCTCAATCTGTTTCAACCCTAGTTAATCCACCATTTGCGTTATCTTTAATATTTATTCTAGCAGGATTAATTTCTGTACTAAAAAATAAAAAATTACTAGCCATTTTATGCTTTGGTGTATTGATACAAATTAAAGCATATGCTGGCATACTTGTTCTTGGTGCACTATTAATTTCTGGGAATTTTGCAGTTTTTTTAGGAACACTATTAGTTTCAGTTTTAATTTTCTTACCATTTAATAAAGAAGCTGTCTCTATTTTTACCTGGCAACCGTTTTGGTATTTAGAAACAATGATGTCCTATTCAGACAGATTGGATTGGGAAAGATTTTATTCAGCCATGACCACTTATAAAATGGGGCATATGTGGTTAAAAGGAGTTTTAGCTTACGGAATTGCTTTTGTAATATTTATCATAGGCAATATGGGATTACGATTTTTTGGGTTTTATTTCTTTTTAAAAAAGCATAAACATGATTCACTTTTAATATTTATTCTTACAATTATTTTAATGGCTGTTATAATCCCAATGTTTTTTGTACAGAAAGGTACACCGTGGAATACCATCCAGTTTTTTTATTATTATCTATTCTTCTTTTCAATTTTTGCTGGGATAGTTACAAGTTGGTCAACCACTTTAGTTAAAATTATAATTATAATATTTGCTATTTTCGGAACTTGGACCACACTTCAACACTATTTACCTCCAATGCCACAAGCCAAGATAACAACTGAAGAATTAGAAGCCTTAAGGTTTCTAGAGAGACAGACTCAAGGAATTGTATTTACTTACCCATTTGATTCTAATAAAGCAAAAGAAGCACTCGGTAATCCTCCAAGACCTATTTATGCATATGATTCGACGGCATATGTGTCGGCATATACTAAAAAAGATGTTTTTCTTGAAGACGAGGTTAATTTAAACATAATGGGATTTGATTGGCAGACAAGAAAAACAGGAGCTTTATTGTTTATCTCTAATCTTGATATTGAAAAAGGAAAAAACTTTTTGAAAGATAACCAAATTAGATATTTATATTTAGTTAAAAATGCCTCATCTCTTTTTGGAGAGTATCTCAAGTTAGGGGCAGATGATTTGGGTTTAGAAAAGATTTTTGAGAATAAAGAAGCTATAATATATGAGTATGCCAAAGATTTCGGCGGTAATTAATACATATAATGACGAGAAAAGGCTTTCAAGGACCCTATCTTCATTAAAAGGCTTTGCAAGTGAAATAATTGTTGTTGATATGATGTCAACTGACACAACGCCTGAAATTGCTAAAAGTTTTACTGCAAAGGTTTTTAAGCATAAAAAATTATCTTATGTCGAACCTGCTAGAAATTATGCAATTAGTAAGGCCAAAAATGATTGGATAATACTATTAGATCCTGATGAAGAATTGCCAGAAAGCTTAAAACTTTTTCTTAAGAAAGAGGTAAAAGAACCACAAGCAGACTTCTATAGAATTCCGCGTAAAAATGTTATTTTTGGTAAATGGATGAAGCATACTGGTTGGTGGCCTGACATGAATATTAGATTTTTTAAGAAGGGAAGTGTTTCGTGGAATCAGATAATTCATTCTGTTCCTATAACAGTGGGTGCGGGTTTTGATTTGCCTTTAAAAGAAGAGTTTGCTATTAAACATAAAGCTTATACCTCAATTGAGGAGTACATTATTAGAATGAACAGATACACCACTGTTCAAGCAAGAGAATTAAACAAAAATAATATTGAGTTTACCTGGACATTATTAGTTACCAAACCAACTTCTGAATTTTTGAGAAGATTTTTTGCTGAAGAAGGTTATAAGGATGGTGTTCATGGTTTAGCACTTTCATTATTACAATCTCTATCAGAGGTTGTTTTGTATGCAAAACTTTGGCAGAAAAAAGATTTTAAGAAAAGGAAATTAAGTTTATCTGAATTTGAGCTAGAATTTAATAAAACTATTAAGGGAATTAATTGGTGGTTCGTTGAAGCAAAACTAAATGAAATTAATAATATATTTATAAAATTATGGTTAAAAATAAAAAGACGCCTCAGGTAACCACAGTAAGCGCAATAGTCTTAGTTGGTGGATCAGTAGATCAACAACTTTTAAATAATTGCTTGAAATCTCTTTCTTGGTGCAATGAAGTAATTAAAATTGATACAACAAAAATTCTCGGTAGTTTTTCAGAATGGAGAAATGAAGGAATAAAAAAGGCTAAAGGGGATTGGCTTTTATATGTTGATATAGACGAGGAAATAACAAATAATCTCCAGAAAGAGATTCAATTAACAATTACCAATTCGCAATTAACAAATACTGCATATGCCATACCAAGAAAGAACATTATTTTTGGGCAGGAGTTTAAACATGGTGGGCAATGGCCTGATTATCAAATAAGACTTTTTAAGAGAAGCAGTTTAAAAAAATGGGTTGGTAATTTACACGAACGACCTATATTTGCAGGAAATATGAACTATATAAAAAATTCAATAATTCACCATAAAAATATTACGGTTTCTCAAATGATTGAAAAAACAAACAAATGGTCAGAAATTGAAAGTAGACTTTTATACAAATCAAAACATCCAAAAATGAATATATTTAGATTTATATCTGTAGCTTTTAGAGAATTTCAGTTAAGATTTTTAAGGCAACTTTGCTTTTTAGATGGATCAAAAGGTGTAATATACGGGATATATCAGATATATAGTAAATTAATAACTTACTCAAAATTATGGGAAAAGCAGCTATCTATAATCCATATTTAGACACTCTTGGTGGTGGAGAGAGATATACTTTTTCTTTTGCCAAAGTATTAGCCGAAGAAGGATATGATGTTGACATTGAATGGAAAAACCAGAAATTAAGAGAAAAAATAATAGAACGTTTTGGTCTTAAACTTTCGGAAAACATCAAATTTGTCGATAATATAAATCGAGGTGATGGATACGATATTTGTTTCTGGGTAAGTGATGGAAGTATACCAACACTTCGAGCGAGAAATAACTACATTCATTTTCAGGTACCGTTTAAAGACGTTAATGGAAAATCACTTATCAACAAAATGAAGCTATTCAGAGTCAAGGGAATTATTTGTAATTCCCTTTTTACCAAAAAAATGATTGACAAGGAGTATGGGGTCTCATCAGTTGTTGTTTATCCACCTATTGATGTTAAGTTCTTTAAACCAAAAAGAAAAGAAAACACTATTTTGTATGTAGGTAGATTTTCTGATTTAGTTCAAAATAAAGGTCATGAAATATTAATAAAAGCATTTAAAAAAATGAGGCTTGATAATTGGAAGTTGGTTTTGGCAGGTGGAATAGAGGTGGGAGCACCTGAATATTTAAAGAAATTAAAAATACAAGCTAAGGGATTTAATATAGAATTTATTGAAAGCCCAAGTTTTGATCAGATCATTGACATATATGGTAGAAGTAAAATTTTTTGGTCAGCAACAGGTTTTGATGTTGATGAAAATAAAAATCCTGAAAAAGTTGAACATTTTGGAATTAGTTTAATAGAAGCAATGTCTGCAGGATGTGTTCCAATAGTCTATAAGGCAGGAGGTTACAAAGAAATAATTGATAATGAAAATTGTGGTTTTTTATGGGAGAATTTAGACGAATTAATAACTTTAACTAAGCAAATTATGACAGATTACACAAAATTGCGGGAAATATCTCAAAAGTCCCAACTAAAAAGTCAAAATTATTCATATGAGGAATTCAAAAAAAGCATCAATAATATTATATAGTATCTTATTTGCAATCTTTATTATTGCATTTTTTCTGCGTGTTTTGTTTTTGAAAGATAATAGTTTAACTTTTGGATATGATCAAGCAAGGGACGCTTTAATCACAAAACAAATATTATTAGGAGATATAAAAATTCAAGGTCCACCGTCTTCTGCACTTGGACTATATCATGGAGTTTTTTATTATTATTTTTTGGCTCCAGCTTATTTCTTAGGGAATGGAAGTCCAATTTTTACAGCATATTATGTAGCCTTTTTCAATTCAATGGTTACTGTTTTAGTATTTTTTATAGCTAAACTTGCTACTAAAAATACAAAATTAGCATTATTGTCCTCATTTTTATTTGCCATTTCTTTTGAATCAAGCCAATATGCGACATGGCTTAGTAATCCTACAATTGCAATTTTTACAGTTCCTTTAATGTATTTAGGATTATGGATGTGGATCCAAAAAGGAAACAAATTAGCTCCAGTCATAACTGCTATTGGGCTAGGTCTTTCAATACAATCTGAAATTTTTTTAGGATATCACTTTATTCCTGTCATAATCTGGTTAGTAATTTATAAAAATAATATTACTAAGAAAAGTTTATATTATTTTTTTTCATTTTTTATTCTTTCTATTTTTACACTTATTCTTTGTGAATTTAAATTTGGTTTAAACAGTTTTGATGCAATTAAATCATTAGCCATTTCAAGTAGTGGAAATTTGGCATATGCAAAATCTGTGGGTGACTATTTGGTTCTTTATTTAAATCAAATAGGTAGAATATTTGCCTTTAATACTTATCCAGGAAATATTGGCTATGGAGGCTTTGTAATTATAATACTTGGGATTTATTCAATTAAACATTTTAAAGTTAACCCATATCCTGCTTTTCTAGCCACTTGGTTATTTTCTCATTTAACGGTGGTGACAGTTGGTGGAACATCAACACCATTTTTAATGGTTGGTGTAGGTCCAGCGGTATCTTTGATGTTGGGGTATTACATTTTCAAACTTTTTAAAACTAAAATAATATTATCAATTTTAGTTTTGTTACTAATTATTTATGGTAACTTAAATTTTATTTTTTCTCAAAACAAATCAGGTTCAACTCTTTTTTCTATACAAAAAGATATGCTTTTATCAAAACAAATTCAGGCAATAAACTATACATATCGACTAGCCAAGGGAAAACCATTTAGTATTAGTAGTCTTACATCTCCACTTTGGATAAATATAGTTTGGACATATCTTTATAAATGGTATGGTTTTAATACTTATGGATATTTGCCTTTATGGCATGGAAAAGATCAAATAGGACAATTAGATAGTTTAGAAAGAATTGATACACCTCTTGATAATTCGTTTTTAATTCTTGAACCAATGGCTGGAATCCCGCCTATGTATTTACCAATTGCTGTAGGAGAAGAGGATGTAGATACAACACTAATTGAAGAAAAATCATTTGGTGAGATAATAGTACAATCTCGAAAATTAAAATAAAATATGGATACAAAAACAATAGCTGAAGATTTACATGAACACGTGCCAGCAAATTGGTACTTCGAATCGATTAAAATTGATCCTTTTCAAAAATTTTGGCACAAAAGCAGGTTTAGAGAGGTTAAAAAAATATCATCTGATGCTGGATTGATCTTAGATGTAGGTTCTGCAGATGGAGTTTTTACAAATGTAATTTTAAAGACTACTAATGCAAGAAAAATTATAGGTCTAGAGGTTGTGAAAACCTCAATCGACTGGGCCAAAAAACACTGGAAAAATAATAAGAAAATGCAATTTATTGTGGGGGATGCTCACAATTTAAAATTTGATAATTCCACTTTTGATGCTGTTTATTGTTTAGAGGTTCTGGAACATGTTGTTGATCCAGTAAAAGTTCTTTTGGAATTTAAAAGGGTCTTAAAAAAAGGTGGGTTCGGTATATTTTTAGTTCCTTCTGATAACAATCTGTTTAAGATTGTTTGGTGGTTATGGCTCCATTTTTATCCTAGAGGTTGGGTTTGGAAAGATACTCATATTCAAACCTATAGAGGGAATTATTTGACAGTTGCTTGTAATAATGCAGGATTTAAGATAGAAATAGATAAAAAATTTAATCTTGGAATGTTGCACCTAGTCAAAGTTAGGAAAATGTAATCTCTTTTGTAGTAAAATAAATAAGTGAAACGATATATTTGGATTATCCTTGTTATTTTATCTACAATTCCTGTTTGTTGGAACTTAATGCGTCCTGGATTTTTCTCTATGCAGGATGACCTGCAAGCATTTAGAGTTCAACAGCTTGATAAATGTTTGGAAGACTTCCAAATTCCCTGCCGTTGGGTTCCTGATGCAGGTTATGGTTATGGTTATCCTCAATTTAATTATTACCCACCCTCTGTTTATTATGTTGGAGCCATAATGCACCGTTTAGGTTTACAGTATATAGATACTGTAAAAATACTCTTTGTTTTGGGTTATGTTGCTTCAGCCTTGGCCATGTTTGTCCTTATTGATTCAATATTGGGATCATGGCCTGCTTTTGTTTCATCAATTCTTTATACTTATGTTCCTTATAAGGCTGTAGAAGTTTATGTTAGAGGAGCAATGAGCGAATTTTGGTCTTTAACTTTCTTTCCTCTAATTCTTTGGGCAATTTATTTACTAATAAAAACAGATAAATATAAATATTTTATCTGGTTTTCTGTATCTTTGGGGTTACTTCTAACTACCCATAATTTAATGTCTTTAATTTTTGCGCCTATTGCGATATTTTGGACAGTCTTTTGGCTTTGGAAAGAAAAAAAGAAAAAGTGGATTGAGATATTTTTTTCAGGACTATTTGGAATAGGTTTGGCAGCCTTTTTTACGCTTCCCGTAATTATTGAGACAAAATTCGTTCATGTTGAATCAATGCTTGGTGGTTATTTTGATTATCGGGCTCATTTTGTTAGTTTATATAAACTATTTATTTCTCGCGAGTGGGGTTACGGATCCTCAGGTTTTCCAAATGAACTTCTAAATTTATCTACCGGTATAGTTCAATGGATAGTTGGTCTAATAGCAGTTGCCCTTGCATTGATTAATTATAAGCAAAGCTTGGCCGGCTTTGCCGGTAAAGCTAATAAAAAAATATCTGTTCTAACATTTTTAATTTTTATTTTTTCACTTTTAACTGTTTTTATGATTCATATGAAATCAAGCTTTATTTGGGCAAGATTACCTGTTCTTTGGTGGCTTCAGTTCCCTTGGAGATTTTTATCTATTAGTATATTTCTCTTATCAATTTTAGGTGGATTTGCTATCCACTTTTCTAAAAAATATAAATATTTATTGGGAGGAATAATTATTATTAGCGCTTTTGTTTTAAATATTTCATTTTTTGTTCCCAAAGACTGGTTAAATATAACAGATAAGGACAAGTTTGGAGGAATTAGTTGGCAGAAACAAATGACAATATCGATTTTTGATTATTTGCCAATTTATGCTACCCTTCCTCCAATTAATGAAGCCCCTAGCGTTCCTGAAATTATGGATGGAAAGGCAGAAGTATCTAATTATAAAAAAGGTAGCGACTTTCAGACTGGAAATATCAAAGTATTAGAAAATGCAACTATTAGATTACCCGTTTTTGATTTTCCTGGTATGAAAGTGACAGTTAATGGTAAAGTTATAAGTCATTACAATAATGATTGTAGAGGTGAAGAATTTTGTTACGGGCTAATTTCCTTTAAATTGCCCGATGGGAACCATATGGTTGAAGTCCGTTTAACAAATACCCCAATTCGTAAAATAGGAAATTATATAACTTTAACTAGTATAATTATATTAATATGGTTAAGTTTTTGAGAAAACATTTGATTATAATTTTTATTTTTGCCTTGGGCCTTTCTGTCTCTTGGCCTTTAATGAAAAGCGGATATTTTTCCCATCAAGATGATCTTCAAATTATTCGAATTTTTGAAATGCGAAGGTGCTTTTTAGATTTTCAAATTCCTTGCCGTTGGGTTCCAGATATGGGATGGGGGAATGGAATGCCACTTTTTAACTTTTACGGCGTAGCCGCATATTATGTTGGGGGACTACTAAGTTTTATTTTTGGTTTTTTAGGCGCATCCAAATTGCTTTTTTTTGCAAGTTTAATGTTGGGAAGTATCGGAATTTATTTGCTAGTTAATAAATTGTGGGGAAAGTACGCGGGCCTAACTTCAGCAATACTTTATATGTTTGCCCCTTATAAAGCTCTTGATGTTTATGTCAGAGGAGCATTGTCTGAAAGTATTGCTTTAACTATTATTCCATTTGTTTTCTATTTTTATTACAAAAAAGGATATATCCTAGCAACATTATTTTTGGCTTTATTTTTAATTACTCATAATATTATGACAGTAATTTTTTTACCCGTTTTACTTCTCTGGATACTTTATTTGTTATACCTAAATAAATTTAAAGACATTAAACTAGTTTTTATTTCCTTATTTTTGGCTTTAGGAATGTCGTCCTTTTTTACACTACCTGCTTTTTTGGAAAAAGATTTAGTTCAAACTGAAAGCTTAACCAGATTTGAATTAGACTACAGAGCAAATTTCATTGGTGTTAAGCAATTGTTTTTGGATAGGGTATGGGGGTATGGAACCTCAATACCAGGGCCTGAGGGGAAAATGAATTTTCAAATTGGGTGGCCATATTGGTTACTATCAATTAGTTCATTAGTTGTTGTGTTTCTAAAAAATTCAAAAAGAAGTACAAAGTACTTAATAATAGCAATCTTTTCAGTATTTATACTGTCGATATTCATGACTCATAACAAGTCTTCATTTATTTGGGAAAGAATTAGTATTTTAAAATTTTTTCAGTTTCCTTGGAGATTTTTATCACTTTCAATTTTTAGTGCATCCATATTGGGTGGGGCAATAATTTATTTTTTGGATGACAAATGGCAAAAAGTTATAAGTATTTTAATTATTACTTTGACGATTATTTTAAATTGGGGTTATTTTAGACCTAGAGAATATTACGACATTAATGATTCACAAAAGTTGACTGGAAATTTGTGGGAGGAACAAAGTCGTGGAGCACTTTTAGATTATCTTCCAAAAACTGCTCTTGAACCAAGAGAGGGGGCACCAAGTGAACCATTAATTGTTTTAGGTAAAGCAAATATAACTAATTTTATTAATAAGACAAATAAGTTTTCATTTAATGTCGAGGTAGATGAAACTGTAGAAATTCATTTACCTATATATTATTTCCCAAATTGGAAGATAAAAGTAGATGGAAAAAATTACCCATTAGATCATGATAATCTTTTGGGTAGAATTTCAATTTTATTAGCTCAAGGACAATATAAAGTTGTTGGAAACTTTAGAAATACCCCAATTAGATTATTTGCAAACATGATATCAATATTTAGTATTGTTGGTTTATTAATATGGTTAAAAAATACACGCTCTTAATAATTTTAATTTTATCCATACCTGCAGTAAGGTATTTATTTGTTAATGGTTATTTTGGTGTGTCCGATGATTTACATATTGGCTGGCTTTTTGAAATGGATAGAGTAATTAAGATGTTGCAGTTTCCACCTAGATATGTTCCAGATTTAAGTTATGGTTTTGGCTATCCTCTTTTTACTTTTGTATATCCTCTTCCATTTTACATCGCAGAAATATTTCATTTGATAGGCCTTTCGCTGGTTAACAGTGTGAAGTTGGTTTTTGGTTTGTCAGTACCTGTGTCGATGTACTTCATGTACAAACTTCTAAGAGTATATATGAAGGAGGACTTTTCACTAGCCGGTGCTGTTCTCTATGTCTATGCACCATATAGAGCTTTAGAAATCTTTGTTCGGGGGACAATAGGGGAGATAACGGCTTTTGTTTTCTTTCCACTAATTCTTTTATTAGTCATAAAAAAGAGACCATATTTATTAGCATTATCAATTGCGGGTCTTATACTGTCGCACAACATTATGGCATATATGTTTATACCCTTCCTACTTTTATTTATGATTCTTAACAAAACCTTTCTAGTTTCTTTAAAAAGCCTGTTTTTGGGACTTTTGGCATCAAGCTATTTTTGGTTTCCAGCTATTTTGGAAAGTAAACTTATGCATTATGATACTGTTTTTAATTTTTATGATCACTTTCCTACACTTAGGCAATTTATAACTCCATATTGGGGATATGGGGCGTCTGTTCCTGGAAATTATGACACGATGTCTTTTTACATGGGTGCTGTGGGAATTTTAGTTGTGGTTATTGGTTCAATTATATTTCTCTTAAAAAGAAACAAATATTTAAACAATGAAAAGATATTTATTATTTGGTCAATATTGGTGTGTTTGGTAAGTGTCTTCATGATGAATTTTCGTTCAGCTTGGTTTTGGAGAAATTTTCCACTTCTACCATACTTTCAATTTCCATGGAGATTTCTGGCAATGATTACATTAGTTAGTCCAATATTCTTATTAGTTTTTAGCAAGTTTAAAAAACTTAAATATCTGCCATTTATTGTTATTTTTCTTGCGATTTTTCTTAATTTTAATTACTTTAGGACTAGTGAATATCTAGGAAGAAACGATGGTTATTATATAAATAGATATATACCAATTCCTTCAGCAAGTAAGGAATATTTGAAAACTTCAGAAGAATATTTAAGACTTCCAAAAGGAACAGAAGTAAGGCCGGATAAAAATTACCCTAGAGCTTTTACAGAAAACAGTGACGCATTACTTGAAATCAAGGAGTTAAATCCCCTAGATGCAATTATTCAAACTGATAGTAAAAGTGAATTTGTGTTAAGTTATAATAAATATAAATACCCTGGCTTTGAAGCTAAAGTCGATGGTAGTCGTATTAAAATAGAAAGTGGAGAACCCTATGGACAAATTTCATTTATTGTTCCTAGTGGCAAGCATTTAGTTGAAGTAAGGTATAGGGAATCGCCATTAAGGCTTTTTTTTGATATAGTTTCATTGGTGGTAATTATTTATTTAATTAAAAAGTCTTTATGAAAAAATATATTTTGATAATATTGAGTTTGGGAATTGTTTTAAGGATTTTACTTTCATTTATTTCGTACCACTCTGACATTGTTCCGTTTGATTTTGCAGGAAAAATAATTTCTCAAGGTAATATAACGAACTTCTATGATTATTTATGGGACCTTCCTGATAATCACCCTTATTTGAAAGTGTATCCAAAAAATTTATTTAACTATCCTCCACTGCCTTACTTTTTTTTGGGTGGAGCTTCATTATTAACTACCTGGATAGTAGATCCTGTTATACATAATAATTTTGTTCTAAATTTCTCTTCCACATTAGGCAACCCTCAGCTTAATTTACTGTTATTGTTAATGAAACTTCCATACTTTTTCTTTGATATAGCATTAGCTTTTGTATTGATGGGATTATTTAAAACAGAGAAAGAAAAAAAATGGGCATTTGCACTTGCAGGTTTTAAAATATTTCCACTGTTATTTATAATTCCTTTAGTCTTAGTTAAGACTGATTGGAGGGAAAGATTTAAAATATTATGCACTTCGGGGATTACATATTTGGTGTTTTCATTTCCGTTTATTTTATCAGAAGGTTTTAGAAGAACTGCAATGCTGGCAGGCCAAACAACAAAAAGTTTTTATGCCCAGATTCCAATATCAGGTGGAGAATCAATAATTTTATTTTTGGCAGTTGTTATCTTTTTTTACGTATTGTTTTTTTACAAAAAATCATCAATTGATGATTTATGGAAAAGATTTTTTGTAATGATTTTGATATTTTTTATCTTTACTCATTATCATCCGCAGTGGTTTTTATGGACTATGCCATTTTTTACTATCGACTTAATTATTTCTAAGTTTAAACACTGGCCACTTTTCTTGGGCGTTTTAATAAGTTTTGTAGGATTACTCTTTTCTTTTGACCCAGGTCTTACTATTGGATTGTTTGCTCCGATTAATCCGTTACTTTATAATTTAGCGCCAATTTGGCAGTTATTAGGAATTAACATTGATTTAAATACCTATCGAAGTATATTTCAGACGATTTTTGTAGGTTTTGCAGTTTATTATATTTATGAACATAAGTAAATTATTAGTTTTAGCTATAGTTTTAAGACTTCTTGTTTCTGCCCTTTTGTTTCATCCTGATATTAAAACAATTGCATTTCAAACATCTTTTTTAAAACGAGGTGTAGTTAATATATATCCTTATTTAATAAATAATAAGGCAATCCTGCCATTAAAAGAAGAGTTTGTTTATTTTCCACTTACTTACTTTACACTGGGTGGGTATCAAGCAATGATATCAACCTTTTTAGGCAAAGATTTTAACAGTTGGTTACAGGATGCTGGTGCAAATTCAGTTGTTAACAATCCTAATATATTTAAATATTTAATATTTTTAAAACTTCCATTATTGATTGCCGATTTAGCAATCGCATTTATACTGCTTAAACTTTTTAAAGATAAAAAAGAAGGGGAACGGGCATTTACTTTGTGGTTATTTAATCCTTTTACAATAGTTTTGATTTATGCCTTTTCTAATATTGATCTTTTTGCAGTACTTCTTACATTAATTGCTTTTTTATATATTAAAAGAGAAAAGTTACTGACAGCTGCAGTTTTTATTGGTCTTGCTGTATCGTTTAAACTTTATGCGCTTCTTTTTGTACCGTTTTTGATACTTAAGGCAAAAAATACAAAAGAAAAGTTATTGGTTTTGGTAATTCCTTTATTAATGTTTCTAGTTACAATAATTCCGTTTTGGTCACAAAGTTTTCTTGATTCTGCACTTTTGTCTGGATTATCAACTAGACTTTTTGGACCAAGTTTTACAATAGGTTTTGGTGAATCAATTGTAATGGGTTTACTTTTAATGTCAGCCCTATTTTTTGCCGGCTTTGTTTTTGATCATAAGTTTCACTTATTTAATTATTTTGTTACTTTGCTTTTAATTATTTTTTCATTTTCTCATTTTCATATATCGTGGCTTCTTTGGATTGCTCCATTTCTGATTATTTTAGTGGTTAAAAGACCAATATTGTCGTTACCGATATTCTTCTGGGCAATTTTTGCAATAAGTATTCCTTTATTTTATTCAGATCGCTTCATGACAATCTCACTATTTAGAATTTACACAACTTGGTACGATATGTTGCCAACCCCATTTTTAGCTATACAGAAATTCTACGACCCCTTTATTTTCCAAGGCATGTTGCACTCTGTCTTAGCAGGAATATCATTAGTAATTGGCTATAAAATAAACAAAAATGACTAAATTTACTGTTATATCAATATTATTTTTACTATTTGTGTTACCTATTTTCATGTTACTCCCAATTAAGATGGTTCCGAGTGGAGATCAGCCTGGGTATGGAGATATGGGTCGAGTTTCTATATATGGTACCAGAACATTTGGTCAAGAATTTATCTCTAAGAATAATAATTTAATGGCTGTGGGAACAACAATTAAAAACCCAAATTTAAAAAATAAAAAGGATATTAATTTTAAGTTGTTTGATGAAAAGAACAATTTATTAAGAGAAGTTATGCTAAATGGTTTTAATGTTGGAGATGGCGACTTTGTGAAAATTGTTTTTGATCCACTCTCTGGTTCAAAAAATAAAAAGTTTAAGTTTGTAATTTCTTCACCAACAGCAGGGGAAGAAGAAATAATAGAGTTATTTTTAATTGCTCCAACTGATTCAGTTCTTAGCTATAATTACGGTGATGAAATAAAAGAAGGTGGAATTCCAATGGTTACATTTCATAAGTCAGGGGGCGTTCTTACGAACGTAAAAACAATCTACTCTAATTTACTTTCCAAATTATAACTTCTGAATTTTCAAAAAATTTTGATAAACCAAGTAATTCTGGATTGACTTTTGGTGCAACCGCTTTAGGATAATACAATATATTGGCATTGGTAGACTTTAGAGCTGTACTAATCTTGACAGCATCTAAGTTATCAAAAATTACTCTTTTTATTTCAAGACGGGGCTTATAATCATAGCCCATGATATCTACTTGTTCATAATCATCAAAATAGGTTCTTCGAGAAGAAAATGCAGACACATATGATGTATCAAACCAATCCCAAATATCAGGGGTAATCTTCTTTAGATCTAAATACTGATTGTATGGTGGGGTTAAAATTACAGCGTTTATGTCAGTATTATTTTTAATAAAATTTAAAGCTTCAATTTCTGATGCACTAATCTTCGCGAACGCTGATCGAGTGTAGTAACCATCTTCGATGTAGAACTCTTTCAATAAATTAATTTGAGTAGGAATCATTAATAGAAAGATGACAGGGACTAGAATCTTGAATCTAGAAGTTAACTTAGCTGTTCCGATTCCAGCTAAAATTCCAAATAATAATATAAAGTATTGCAAAAACTGTGCGGTGTTACTGGCTACACCTTTTTGTAAAAAGAGTAATGGAAAAATCAAAGAAAAGATAATTGAGATTTTAAAAATTGCATTGGTCTTTACAAATTCCCAAAGGCCTAAAAATCTCATACCCAAATTTCCAAAAAAGAAAATTAAAAAGCCCATTCCTTCAAGCCAAATAACTCTTTTTAAGTTATGTTCGTAAATATATGTTTGGCGTCTTAACTCCCAATCCAACAGATTAAGCCTTGAAGGCTCAACAATCATGGTTCGTATATACCACCAGGGTTCATAAATTAAAAACGATCCAGTATTTGATGAGTTTGGTAAATAAAGGGCAAGAGCCATAATTCCACTTAAAAATGAAAGGAAAAATAATTTAGCATCTTTTTTAAATATTAAATTCCAAGTACCAATTATTGCTAAGGTTAAAAGAATAATTACCCCCGCATAAATTTTGAAGGCAGAGATTGTCCCTAGTAAAATAAAGGAGATAAAAAAGAATAATTTTTGTTTTGACTTGTCATTATTTTGTAAAAATGTTATGACAAAATAAATAGCTGATAAAAATAAAAAGTTAGAAATGATTTGCGGTGGATTACCGCTTGAACTTTGAATTTGAGTGGCCCAAAAGACGCTTTCTCCCTTTCCAATTAGATAGCCAAAACTTCCCGCAAAATAAGTAAATATAGTTGCCCAAATAGAGGCTTGGAAGTTATTTGTTAGTTTTTTTGTTAGAAAATATACAGATGCTCCTAAAAATAGTGAATAAATTAATGGAAATATCCTAAAATACAAATTCTCGTTTGTAATCTTAGTATATTTACCAACTATTGCAGGTAAAATGTCAGAAAAAAAATGATAGTTAGTTAGTTTCTCTCCTGCAAAGATAGGGTTTTGAAGTGGCCATGTTTTTTTCATTTCTTCCATTAAAGCAATATGCCAAGTTCCGTCATGTCCGTGAGCGCTCCAAAATAAAAGATCGCCATTTTTGTAAGTTCCACTTGGTGAAATAACTGCAAGCTGGCCTATAATTCCGATTGAAAATACTAAAAGAACTATAAATGTTTGAAGATTCCAGACTATTTTTATATTTTTTATTGTTTTTGCTAATGGCTTAAAGCCAACAGCTAATAGCGCTATTGTTATGGGAATGATTAAATAGGGAATATTTAGTACAATTAGAATATATGATAGGAAAGTTAATAGGGCAAATACAAAAATTGATCCCATTAGTAAGGTTTCCATATATAAATTATATACTAATTGCCATACTTCTATTAGGTTTTGCAATTCGAGCCTACAAAATAACTTCACTGCCTTTATACGGAGACGAACTTACTATCGTCTATGATTCATATTCCTTGCTAAAAACTGGAATGGACCAAACAGGTGAAGCTTTGCCGTTAACTTTTAAAATGGGAGCAGGTAGACCTGCAGGCTATGTCTATGGCAGTATACCGTTTGTGGCTATCTTTGGTCCAGGTGTTTGGGGGGTAAGGGGATTGTCTTTTGTGTCAGGCCTAGGGATTATCGTTTTAATGTACTTTTTAGCTAAGAAGTTATTCAGTAAAAGGGTTGGCCTTATTGCAAGTTTTTTAACTGCCATATCTATGTGGGATATATATCTCTCCCGAGCAGGATTTGAGGCCCATTTTGCACTTTTTCTAGCACTTTTTGCTGTAGTTTTGTTTTTATATAAAAAATATGTGCCAATGGCTATTTTTTTTGGCTTAACAATTTTTACTTATCCTACATTTAAATTAACGCTTCCCCTGCTTCTCTTTTCTCTTATTGTTTTTGCAGGCATTAGAGAAATACTTAAAGACAAATTATTTATAATTGCTTTAATTATTTTGGCAATATTTGCATCTTTATCCATCAAGGAAACATTGAATGGTGGTTCAGAAGAAAGATTTTCAAGATTAAATATCTTGTCTGATGTTAAATTAAAAGAGGAATTAATTCAAAAAATAAACGAAGAAAGAACATTATCAACACTACCTGAAGTTGTGAAACCATTAGTTTACAATAAACCTTTAAATTACGGAAGATTGCTTTTTGAAAATTATATGGAAAACTTATCACCAGAATTTCTTTTCTTAAGAGGGGACAGAAACCCAAGACATAATCCAGGAGAATGGGGAATGTTATATCTGGTTGAATTACCCTTAATTTTGTTAGGTCTTTTTTACTTAGGTAAAAAAAACACCAAAGAACTATATTTACTTATTTCTTGGATTCTTATCGTTCCACTAGCCACTATGTTTTTAGGACAAACTCATGCTTTAAGAAATGCCTTTATGCTTCCTCCATTTTTATTAATTTCAAGTTTTGCTCTGACTAAAGTTTCTAAGAAAATATTATTTTTATTTGCTATACAACTAATTTATGTATTATTAACTATTTATTATTATGCACCAAATAAATTTGGTTCTTTTTGGTCACTTACGGCAAAAGAGGCATCATTAGATGCTATCTCTAAACCTAACCAAAAAGTGATACTTTCAACAAGTATCGACAATATCGAATATGCTTATCCAGTTTATGCCAAAATTGATCCAAATTTAGTTATTTCCCAATATGGAAAATTCCCTAAAATATATGGAAATGTAGTAATTACTGATCAAGATGAAAAGTAAATTAATATTAATTTTAATTGTTTTTTTAGCATTTTTTTTAAGATTTTACAAAATTACTTCAATTCCACCTTCATTAAATTGGGATGAGACCTCAATTGCCTATAATGCATATTCGATATTAAAAACAGGTAAGGATGAATGGGGAGAAGTTTTGCCTCTTCATTTTAAATCATTTGGTGAATACAAATTACCAGCACAAATTTATGCCTCAATTCCAGCAATTGCAATCTTTGGACTAAACGAGTTTGGGGTTCGCATCACTCCTGTCGTTTATGGAACTTTAACAGTATTTCTTTTATATCTTTTAGTGCAAGAACTGTACAGAAAAAAAGAAATTTCTTTAATATCTTCGTTTTTGCTGGCAATCTCGCCTTGGCACATTCAACTTACTCGCGCTTCGTTTGAATCATCATTCTCTCTGTTTTGGTTTTTGCTGGCCTTACTGTTTCTGGTTAAAGGTCTAAAACGACCTAGATTTTTAGTGGTTTCTATGATTCCATTTGTAATTTCAGTTTATACATATAATACAGCCAGAGTTTTTACACCACTGTTTTTACTTGTTTACTATTTATTAAATATTAAGTTTTTATTCAAAAATTTCAAATATTTAGCATTTAGTTTTTTAACATTTGTGATTTTAGTAAGTCCTATTATTCCCTTTGTACTCTCTGGAGACGCTACGGCTCGTTATAAATTAGTAAGTATCACTGATGATGCAGGACTAATCCCTAGAATTGAAGAAAGAAGAAATTTATCAAAATTATCACCTATTATTACAAAGCTAATTCACAATAGGTATACATATAACACATATTATTTTAGTCAAAATTATCTTGCTCACTTTAGCCCAAGTTTTTTATTTCTTAAAGGTGCAGGTCACCATCAACATCATGTCCAAGGTGTGGGGGAACTTTATTGGTTCCAAGCGCCATTCTTATTATATGGATTATATTTATTAATAAAACGAAAAAGCAAATCTTTAAAAATACTTCTTCCTTGGTTACTTTTGGCCTTTGTACCCGTTTCTATGACAAATGATAGTATTCCAAATGCACTTCGTACTCTAATTGTTGTCCCTGTTTATCAGATTTTTACTGCAATAGGAATATATGAATTTATTAAACTTAATAAATATACAAAAATTATATTACTTACAACATTTGTTTTATTTAGTATTAATTTTTATATATTAGCAAATAATCTTTATACACAATACCCTATACGTTATTCAAAAGATTGGCAATATGGGAATAAGCAAGTTGTTGAGTATATAAAAGAACATCAGGACGAATATAGTCTAATAGTCTTTTCAAGAACTTATGGAGAACCACACATTTTTACACTCTTTTATTTACAATATGACCCAGCTAGATTTCAGAACTCCAAAAACTTAGAAAGATTTGAAACTTTTGATTGGGTAAGGGTACTAAGATTTGATAGATTTTATTTTCCTGATCTAGGGGATGAAGGTACAAAATACAACGATGTTATCAAAGCAAATAAAGGCAAAAAAATACTATTCATTGGAAAACCTGGTGATTTCCCACCTGAGGCCAAAATATTAGAAAGGATTAATTTCTTAGATGGCTCAGAAGCTTTTGAGATTACTACAAACTAATTTTGTATTGATATTGATATGTCTACTTTTTTTAGGAACGAGACTTTTTAGAATTAGTGGAATTCCATCATCTGTTTACTGGGATGAGGCATCGATTGGTTACAACGCCTATTCAGTTTTAACTACAGGTAAAGATGAGTGGGGGGAATTTATGCCCTTACACTTTCGTGCCTTTGGAGAGTTTAAACTTCCTGTCTATATATACTCAGTTACGGCTAGTGAATTTATATTTGGTTTAACTCCCTTGGCTGTTCGTTTACCTGCGGTTATATTTGGACTTTTATCAATTATTGGTTTATATTTATTAGTTCTAAAATTAACTAGTAATAAATTATTATCTCTTATCTCCTCATTCTTATTTGCTATCTCGTCTTGGTTTTTTATTTTTTCAAGAACAGGCTATGAAGCAGTTGCTGGGTTATCCTTTTTTATATGGGCAACCTATTTTGGAATTTTAAGTTTTAAGAAAAAGTGGTTTTTTATTTTTTCAACTTTATCCTTTATATTATCGTACTATTCATACAACAGTTTCCGTGTTTTAACGCCTTTTGTTTTAATTCCCCTTCTGGTATTTTCATTTTATAAAAAGAAATTTGCTGAAGTATTGATATCCATCATTATATTGGTTGTCAGTATCATACCTATATACAAGTTATATACAAAAGATTCAGGTCTATCTAGACTTCAAACAGTTGGTACTAAATCAAGTATTATTAGCAATTACATTAAAAATTTCTCTCCTGAGTTTTTGTTTGTTAAGGGGGATTCAAACCCAAGAAGTCAAATACCAGGAAATGGAGAACTATATTATCTTGATGCAATGTTTTTGTTGTTGGGGATTTTATATATCTTAAAGTCCAAAAATTACAAATTTTACGCAATTCTTGGGATACTACTTATTGCCCCAATACCCGCTGCAATTACAAAAGAAAATCCACATGCACTGCGGGCTATTTTGATGAGTCCTATTTTGTCTGTAATTTGTGCAATGGGAATTTATTATTTTTCTAGCTTTTTTACTAAAAATAAAAATATATTATTAACAATAATTATTGTATTTTACGTCCTGACTTTTGAAGGTTATATATATAAGTTTGGGACGGAGTATAACAATTTATCTCGTTCAGCTTGGCAATATGAGTACAAGCAAATTTTTGAAAACCAAAAAGAAGGCTGTGTCTCAGACGAGTTTGCCCAGCCTTATATCTTTGCACTTTTTTATCACAAGGTTGATCCTTACTATTTTAGACAAACAAAAATTTTAAATAAAGTTTCAGACTGGGGTTTTTCAACAGTAAAGTCATTTGGCAATTTTGATTTTCCTAAAATATGCAAAAATTAACTTACTTTTTTTTGATATTAATTGTTTTACTTTCAGTATTTTTAAGGTTTTGGAAACTTGATCAAACACCACCTTCAATTACTTGGGATGAGGCAACCGTTGGTTATAATGCCTATACAATACTTAATTGGGGTAAAGATGAATGGGGAAGAACACTTCCTTTAACGTTTAAATCATTTGGAGATGACAAAAATCCAGTCCATGTATATTTAACTGTTCCTTTTGTTGGCCTTTTCGGTTTAAATGACTATGCAGTCAGGTCATCAGCTGCAACCTTTGGTGTATTAAATGTTATCTTAATATTTTTCTTGGTTAGAAGTATTTTTAAAAGTAATGGTTTAGGTTTAATTTCAAGTTTATTTTTAGCACTTTCTCCATTTAATATTCAATTCTCAAGATTCAATCATGAATTAAACTTTGCAATGTTTTTCTTTTTACTTGGTCTTTATTTTTTCTATAAAGCCATAAATGGAAACATCAAATATATAATACCCAGCCTTTTAATGTTTGGAGTTGATCTTTTAACATATCAAAGTGCCAAAGTGGTAACACCTGTACTGGTGTTTTTAATTTTATTTATAAATCTAAAATTGTTGTGGCAAAACAAGAAATATTTATTCTTTGGGATTTCAATCTACGCACTATTTCTAAGTCTTTTGTTTATTAAACCTGAACTATTGGGCGGAGAAAGGCTTAAACAAAACCAAATACCCAAAGAACAAATCGAAAAAATAGGATTAGCGAAAATAATTCTTGGACGCTATGAAAAATATTTCCAAACTCAATTTCTATTTATTACTGGGGATACTAATTCAAGACACTCAATTCAAACAGTCGGTACTTTTTATTGGTTGGATTTACCGTTTTTAATAGTTGGGTTATTAGGTATTTTGGCAAGACTTTTTATTAAAAAAGACAAACAAATGCTACTAGTTCTAATATGGGCCTTAATTGCTCCGATTCCTGCAGTTGTAAGTTCCGAAGCTCCACATGTAGCTAGAGCTATGTTTCTAACAGGCAGTTGGACAATAATATCTGCATATGGAGCTTATTTAGTAATTACAGCTTTTAAAAATAAATATTATCAGGTTTTAATGTCTATATTATTGATTTTGGCAATAACCCCATATTTTTATAAATATTTAAAAAGTTATTACACTGAATACGCAAATAAATATGCAATTGAGTGGGTTTATGGCATGAAAGAGGTTGTTGAATTTAGTAAAAAACAAGATTTTTATAAAGTTTATATGACAGACATTAGAATGCAACCATACATTTTCTTTTTATATTACCTAAAAGTCCCACTCCCTGATTATTTAGCAACTGTTAAGTTTAATCAAACAAAAAGTAAACCATCAAATTTAATATCGATTTTTGATAATTATCAGTTTGTTTGGAATGAAATTTATAGCGAGCCCGGGGACGGAATTTTATATGTAATTAGCCCCAGCATTTATGACGGACTAGCCTTTAAAAATGACTTCGAGGTACTAAACTTGATAAAATATCCTAATGGTAATGATGCCTTTTACTTAATATCAAAAAAATGGATACCTTAAAACTCTCGGTAGTATTGGCAACAAGAAACGAGGAAGAAAATATAACTAGATGTATTAATTCTGTTAAAGATATTGCTAGTGAAATAATTGTTTTTGATGAATATTCAACTGATAAAACCCGCGAATTGGCAGAAAAATCAGGGGCCAAAGTTTTTCTTGAACCACATCATGATATATTCCATATCACAAAGCAAAAAGCTCTCGAAAAAGCTAAAGGAGAATGGATTTTGCAACTTGATGCAGATGAAATTGTTACCCCAGAACTTGCCAAAGAAATTGGGAAAGTAATCTCCTCCGATGGTGGCCCGCAGGGACTTCTCGGAGGTGATAGTAATAAACAGAAATTATTTCTTCGTCACCAACAATTAATTGAAGAAAGGGATGGAAAAATAGGTAAAGATGGTGGAGAAATTGTTGGATATTTTATTCCCAGAAGAAATATGTTTTTGGGAAAACCATTAATTCACGCAGGGGTATATCCAGATGGAGTAATACGCTTAGTTAAAAATAGATTTGCAAGATTTCCTCAAAAATCTGTACATGAACAAATTGAACTTGATGGAAAAGTAGGCTGGTTAAATGGTGATTTATTGCATTACGATTCACCAACATTAAAAAGATATTTATCTCGTTTAAATCGTTACACCGATCTTCATGCAGAAGAGTTGAGAGTTAAAAAAATACCAAAAAACGTTCTAAGTTTTTTGAAGTTTACCATACTACTTCCTACATACTACTTTCTACTGTTATATATTCGTCATCTTGGTTTCCTTGACGGCGTTAATGGCTTTCTTTGGAGTTTTTTTAGTGCCCTCCATTTCCCAATTGCATATTTTAAATTCATGACAGATAATAAAAATTATGATTAGCCCAAAAGACATATTTGCGGGAAAAAGCGCAGGAATTACCACAGTTTCTTTTTATCCAGATGATAATAAAAGATATTATTCTGAATACGATATAAAGTCGTACAAAGCTGATTTTATAATTAATAATTTAATGGACTTAGTAAAGATAGTAAACTAGGTTATAATTCTTCAAATGGCTTTAAAGATTGAGATTAATGAAAAGTTTAAGGAGGCAATTGGTGCAGTTAGAGACGCGAAAAATGTTTTCATAACTGGTAAAGCAGGAACTGGAAAATCCACCTTACTTAAGGTAATTAGAAATAGTCTTGAAAAAAATAATGTAGTTTTAGCTCCAACAGGTGTTGCTGCCGTTAATATTGGGGGACAAACAATTCATTCCTTTTTTAAATTTAAGCCAGATATCACAATAGAAAAAGTCATAAAAAAATATAGAAATGTCAAAAACCCTGAAATTTATAAAAATTTAGAAATTTTAATTATTGATGAAATTTCCATGGTCAGGGCCGATCTTTTGAATTGTGTTAATACATTCTTAAAAATGCATGGACCAAAAAAGAATACTCCATTTGGCGGAGTCCAACTTGTGTTTATTGGAGATTTATATCAGCTTCCTCCTGTTGTAACTTACAAAGAAAAAGAAATATTTAGTTTACTGTATGAAAGCCCTTATTTTTTTGATTCCAAAGCTTTTAAAGAAACCAAGTTTATTTTAATTGAACTTGAGAAAATTTACAGACAAACTGAAGAAGACTTTATTAAAATTTTAAATGCTGTCAGGAATAGGTCAATCGATGATATTTTACTTGAAACTTTAAATAAAAACACTAATTTTAATTTTGAACCAAGGACTGACGAAGGGTATATTGAACTTGTAACAGTTAACGCAAAAGCTGACGAAATAAATTTTGCAAAACTTACCAATTTGGCTGGTAAGATGTTTACTTATGAGAGTGAAATCATCGGAGATTTTGATGAAAAGGCTTTTCCTGCCCCACAGATACTGGACCTAAAAATTGGATCCCAAATAATGTTAACCAATAATGACAAATCAGGAAGATGGATTAATGGAACAGTAGGGAGGTTAGAAAAAATAAAAAAAGAAAATGATATTGATAAAATTTGGGTAAGACTTGAAAATAGAGAATTAGTTGATGTAACTCCTAACACCTGGGAAATGTATAAATTTTCATATGACTCTAAAAATAATAAAATAACAACAGAAACGACAGGCTCGTTTACCCAGTATCCAATAATATTATCCTGGGCTATAACAATCCATAAATCCCAGGGCAAAACTTTTAACAAAGTAATTGTTGATATGGGTAGAGGATCTTTTGCTCATGGTCAAACGTATGTTGCATTATCAAGATGCACTACACTTTCAGGACTTGTTCTTCGTGTTCCAATTAAAAAGAGTCATATTTTGCTTGACTTCCGAGTTGTTAAATTTTTGACAAGCTTTCAATATCAGTTATCGGATAATAATATTTCACTTGATGTAAAAATAGAATATTTAAAGAAAAAACTTGACGAGCGAAGCTCTTGTGATATTGTTTACTTAAAATCTAACGATGAAAAAACAAAGAGAACAATTTGGCCAAGAGAAATTGGCAAGATGGAGTATCTTGGCAAGGAGTTTATTGGAGTAATTGCAGACGACGACCTTCGTGGGGAAGAAAGAGTTTTCAGAGTAGATAGAATTTTGGAAATAAAATAAAGGTTTGGAAATTATAAACCCAACAGAAATAAAATTAGTGCTTTTTGAACATGAAGTCTATTTTCAGCTTCTTGAAAGACAACAGATTTCTCTCCATCAATTACCTCACTGGTTACTTCATTTCCACGGTAAGCTGGTAAACAATGCATAAAAATTGCATTTTTCTTAGCAAGACTCATTAGCTTATTATTAACCTGGTATTTGGTAAATATTTTAAGTCGTTTTTCCTTTTCTTTTTCATCACCCATACTTACCCATGTGTCAGTGATTACAACATCAGAATGAAAAATAGCTTCTTTAGGGTCTTGGGTTTCAGATATTTTGGATCCAGTTTTGGCAGCAATTTTTCTTGCAATTGTACTTATTTCTTTTTTCATAAAATAACCTTTTGGGGAGGCACATTTAAAGTTAATACCTAAAATTGCTGAGGCAAGTGCTAAAGAATGGGTAACGTTATTTTCACAATCTCCCACAAAAGAAATCGTTATGTTTTTAAATGTCTTTTTAACTTCATAAATTGTCATTAAATCGGCTAAAATTTGACATGGGTGTTCTAAATTAGAAAGTCCATTAATAATAGGAACTGTAGAATTTTCTGCTAGTTTAATAATTGATTCATGAGAAAAAGTACGTGCCATAATAATATCAGCTACTGATGAAGTAACTTTAGCAATATCTTCTACTGGTTCTCTAGATCCCATTTGAATATCGTCTGGACCTAAATAAATTGCATGTCCTCCAAGTTGTGTCATTCCAATTTCAAAGGAAATTCTTGTGCGTAGTGAGGGCTTTTCAAAGATCATTGTTAATGTCTTACTGTCAAGAAACTTTTTAACCTTTCGTTTTGTTTTTTGTTGCTTTTTTAAAACTATCGCTCTATCAATAATTTTTTTAATTTCATAAGCTGTAAGATCGGTAATTGAAGTTAGGTGTCTTAATTTCATTATTTCATTTTGTGAGATTATAACTGATATAATATCACTATGCAAAAAGTACCTTTTATTGTTTTTGGAATATTTATTCTTTTAGGTCTTTCTGATTCTGTATTTTTAACTTGGGAACATTACACATTAACTTCAATTGGTTGCCCAATTAGCCCTTGGATTAATTGTTTAGCTGTGACATCTTCTAAGTATTCTGAAATCTTTGGTATACCACTAGCGCTTTTGGGAAGTATTTATTATGTATTTTTATTTTTCTTTCTGACAAAAAGTAAGGAAAAAATGTTTAAGCATTTCTTTTTAATTACATCTAGTTTCGGAGTTTTATTTTCAATTTACTTAATTTATGTCCAAGCTTTTGCAATAGGACTATTTTGTCTTTACTGCTTAATATCTAGTGTGATTTCATTTTTAATTTTCGGTTTAACCTTTTATTTTTTTGGCAGTGAATGGAAAACTTTAGTTGTTGATTCTTTTGGATATAGTTATGGATATATCATAAAACCTATTTTATTTTTGATTGACGCCGAAGTAGTTCACACTAACATGGTTAAGTTTGCTGAAATGTTACCAAAAAGTTTATTGAAACTATTTAAATTTATATTTGTTAACAATTATACAAATTTAAAACAAAATATTCTAGGTATTAATTTTAAAACCCCAATTGGTCTTGCTGCGGGATTTGATTACGAGGCAAGACTTACGCAAACATTACCATCCATTGGTTTTGGCTTTCAGACAGTTGGGACAATTACTAACATGGCTTATGGAGGCAATCCAGGACCAATGTTGGGTAGGCTTCCTAAATCAAAATCGTTACTTGTAAATAAAGGTTTTAAAAATCTAGGTATCGTAGAAACTCTCTCACGCCTTGTGGACAAGAGGTTTGTTTATCCTGTTGGAATATCAATAGGTAGAACAAACTCAGTTACATTAAATACCATTGGAAAATCTATAAATGACATTGCGACTGCGTTTAAAATTGTCAAAAAATCTAAACTAAATAATTCCTTTTTTGAATTAAACATTAGCTGTCCAAATATTATTCATGACCTTGGTATAAATTTTTACGAATTAACAAATTTAGAAAAACTTTTAATTGCTATAGATAAAGTTAATCCTAATAAACCAGTTTTTATAAAAATGCCAATTGATCAGACAGATAACCACACCATCTCAATGTTAAAATTAATAACCAGGCATAAAGTTAAAGGTGTTATTTTTGGAAATTTGCAAACCAATAAAAAACATAGAACACTTATTCAAAATGAAGTTAACAAATATAAAATGGGTAAATATTCAGGTAAGCCAACATTTGAAGATTCTAATAGACTAATTAAACTTGCCTACAAGAATTTTAAAGATAGATTCATAATTATTGGTTGTGGTGGTGTATTTAATGCAGAAGATGCTTGGGTTAAATTTACAAACGGCGCAAGTTTAGTTCAGCTTATAACAGGTATGATTTTTGAAGGGCCTCAATTAATTGCACAAATAAATAGAGATTTGTCATATAAACTTTCTAAAGAAGGATACAAAAATATTGCCGAAATAGTTGGAATTAATGTAAACTAAATATATATGAAGACAGCAGTGATTACGGGTGCCGGTGGGGCTATGGGTAGTGAATTGGTCAAAGCTTTAGAAAAAGAAGACGTAACTTGTATTTTAATTGAGAGAGAAAGGGATCTTCTAGGAGAATTGGTTCATATGCTGGATGGTAATAAACACTTTTTTTATAAAGCAGATTTTACCAATCAAAAAGATATTCAAAATATTATAAGCAATATTATCAGTAAGCATCAAAAAATTGACTATCTTTTTAATGTGGCAGGTATTGGAATTTATAAAAAACTAGAGGATTTAACACTTTCCGAATGGAGAGCTTCAATGGATATAAATGTAAATTCTATATTTTTGTTTTCAAAAGGACTCTTACCTCTATTAAAAAATTCTAAAAATGCAATGGTACTCTCTTTTGGTTCGGGAATGGGAATATATCCTAAAGAAAATAGAGTTGCCTACTGTGCTTCTAAATTTGCACTTCGAGGACTTTCTTTGACTTTATCTCGTGAGTTTAAAGGGCGAGGTGTTGACTTTGTACTATTAACTCTTGGCTCTGTTATGACAGATTTTGGCACAGGCGGTTTAATTTATAGAAAAAAACTTGAAACTAACGGCAAAAAATATTTAAATGTAGAAGAAGTAATTTCTAAAGTAATAGAAATAATAAAATTATCTTCAAGGAAAGAGGAATATACCCTTTTCCCTGAAGGATATGAAGAGGAAACTAAGTAGGATATAATTACTTTGTGAATTATTATCAAACTAAATCAACTTTGTTGCATGGTTCAAATTACAAAGAAATTAAAAAAAACTCAGATAAGTTATTTGCATCACTTCAAAAACAAACTAAGCGTCAGCCTTATGTTCGATCAGCATATTTTAGTAAGCAAAAAATATTTTTCAATCTATTTTGGATACACCTATTTGATAAACCTGATAAAATAAGGTCAGAGAGACTTAGATTTTTAAAATGTGGGATTGAATTGATTCAAAAATCGAGAAATCATCCTGAAAGCAAAGATAATCTAAATAACAAAGCTGAGATTTTGCATCGATTTATGGGAATTACAAAAAATAAAATAAAATTTGCTGTACAAATTAAAGAAATAAAACGGACAGGAAAAAAGTATTTAATGTCTGTATTTTTATATGATTAGCAGATAAACAAGAAATTCCTCCGCCAGGTTGAAGTATATAAACTTCGGCCGAGGAATTATCTTAAAGAGTATAATAACATATTATGTCAAGTAAATCAATCAAGATTGCGATTGTAAGTGGGGCATCCAAAAACGACGATGCCGTGAGGGGAATTGGAGTACACACTTCTCAACTGTTTGAACAGTTGAGACAATTATCAATTAACAATTATCAATTTTCAATTACCAAGAGTACTAGCCAAGCTGATATAGTTCATTTTACTGTTTTTAGACCGTTTTTTATTTCTTTACCATTTTTTAAATCAAAGAACCAAAAATTGGTTTTGACAATTCATGATTTGATTCCATTGATCTACCCTAATCATTATCCTGCTGGAATTAGAGGTAAAATTAAATTTTTAATTAACAAGTTTTTGGTTTGGAAAAATATTGATCAAATTATAACTATTTCTGAAACTAGCAAAAAGGATATTTGCAGATTTTTACAAGTTGATCCAAAAATTGTCAATGTAATTTATCTTGCCCCAAAAGAAATTTATAAAAAATCTAAAGTTATTAATAATTATAAATTACCCAATAAATTTGTACTGTACACAGGGGATATTAATTATAATAAAAATATTCCTAATTTAATTAAAGCTTGTGAAATTGCAAAAATTCCCTTAGTTATTGCAGGTAAGCACGCTAAAGAAATTCAAAATATGGATTTAAAACATGCAGAATTAAAACACCTTAACAATATTGATTGGTCAGGTGTAATTAGGGTTGGTTTTGTCCCCGATGAAATTCTAGTTGATTTATATAATTTAGCAACAGTTTATGTACAGCCTTCTTTGTATGAAGGTTTTGGATTGCCTGTTTTAGATGCTGTTGCTTGTGGTACACCAATTGTCGTTACGAAAACACAAGCGTTGGTTGAAATACTTGGAACAAATTTAAATTATGTTGATCCTAACGATCCAAAAGATATGGCACGAGGAATTTTAAATCCAAATAAAAATATAAAATTACCAAGAGAATATTCATGGCAGAAAACAGCTGAAGAAACATTAGAAGTCTATGTCAAAGCGTGATTATTGGTTTATTTTAAAAAGTTATTTGGTTTGGAGAATTGCAATAACGATTGTAGCTATATTGGCCATTAATTATATACCAAGATTTAGTGATAATTTTTTCGGGGGGAGATTATTAAATTACGAAGCTAATCCACTTCTTTGGGGATGGGCAAATTTTGACGGAGAACATTACCTTTCTATTGCTATAAACGGTTATAAAGATTTACAACAAGCTTATTTTCCCTTTTATCCCCTTTTAATAAGATTATTTGGTGGTTCTATCGTTGTGGCAATTCTAATTTCTAATATCTCATTTCTAGTTGCTATCGTAGGTTTATACAAATTAATTAGATTGGATTATTCAGAAAAAACAGCAGAATTAGCCATTATTTTACTTTTAATATTTCCAACCTCTTTCTTTTTTGCAACTGTCTATACAGAAAGTTTATTTTTAGCTCTTGTTGTTTGGAGTTTTTTTCTTTTTAGAAGGCAAAAGTATTTTTCTGGGTTAGTTTTAGGTACATTATCTTCTTTAACGCGTGCAATTGGTATTATTCCAATTGGGTTACTTTCATATATGACTTATTCAAAATATCGCTGGGGTGATTATCTTACTTTTTTTCATAATCAAACCTATTTTGGTGAGCATAGGAGTAACCAAATAATTTTATTGCCTCAAGTCTTATATAGGTATTTAGTTAAGATTATTCCTAATTTAAATTGGGAATATTTTCCAATAGTTTTTACAACCTTTCTTGAAGCAATTATTGCTATTATATTCTTAATTATAATCATTTATTCTTTCAAAAGAATTAGATTTGAATATTGGTTGTTTTTAGCCTTTGGATATTTATTACCAACGTTATCTGGAAGTTTTTCGTCACTCCCAAGATATGTTGTAGTCTTATTCCCAGCTTTTATATACATGGCAACAAGATTCAAAGATATTAAAAAAAGTTTTTTAATCGTAGGGCTATTCATAACAAGTTTGATTGCAATCGCTACAGAAATGATGTTTATTAGGGGTTATTTTGTGTCATAGAGCATAATATGAAAAAAATAAAAGATTTAATGAAACATCCACTTTTTTCGGGTAGTGCAATCATGTTTGTTGGGAGTATGGGAGCCAACGCAATTAATTATTTGTACCATTTAATTATGGGTAGGCTTCTTGGCCCTGTTGAATATGGAATTTTGGCGAGTCTCTATTCAATCATGTATTTAATTAGCATTATTCCGTCTTCTGCTAGTGTTTCTATAGTTAAATATATTTCTTCGTCTAAAAGTATAAATGTATATTCGGTTTATTCAGAAATTAATAAATTTATTTTTAAAATTTCATTGATAATTTCATTATTAATTCTTTTCTCATCAAAAGTAATTGCAAATTTCTTAAATATTGATAATTTATTATCAATAATACTTCTTGCTCCTGTTTTATTTTTATCTTTGGTTACATTAGTTAATCAGGCAACATCACAGGGGCTGATTAAATTTGTTGGACATATTGTTCCGAATTTAATATCTTCAGTATTTAAACTATTGCTTGGAATATTTTTTATTTATATTGGATGGTCGGTTGCTGGTGCGATGTTTGCAGTAACAATTGGTGCCCTTTTTGCTTATTTTTATAGTTTTAATTTTATAAAAAAACATATTTCTAAAACTAAATTACGAAAAATTGACATTATGCCATTTATTAGATATTCGGCTCCAGTACTGTTACAGTCTTTGGCTTTTACATCTATATTTACAATCGATGTAATGTTGGCAAAACATTTTCTAGATCCTTTTTCGGCCGGAATTTATGCAGCTCTTTCAACATTAGGAAAAATAATCTTTTTTGCCACTTCTCCTGTTACTGCAACCATGTTTCCTGTAATCTCCAAAAGAATAAGTTTAAAACAAGAATATAAAAAAATATTTTTCCTATCACTTCTTGCCACTTTTGCTATCGCATTTGTAATAACCTGCTTTTATTGGATATTTCCAAATATTGCCATTGGAGTATTGTATGGAAGAGAATACATTTCTGCTAAAACCGATTTAGTTTGGATGGGATTTTTTATTCTTTTTTATACTCTTTCAAACTTAATTGTAAATTTCTTTCTTTCTATTGGCAAACTCAAAATTGTTATTATTCCAATTTTGGCTGCGCTGATTCAAATATTGGTTATTTGGACTAATCATGATAGTATTACTGAAATTATACAGATATCTTTTTACACCACTTTAACAATGTTTATTTTGTTGATAGGATATACAGGCTACAATTTAATTTATGAACCAAAAAGATTATAAATTAAAAAAATTATGAACCAAAAAAATAAAGGCAAAAATCAATTTCTATCTGTTATTGTTCCAACTTATAAACAAGAAAGAACGATAAAAAAAGATTTAGAAAATATTATTGACACACTTGATAGTGGTTTATCAAATATTGACTTTGAAATAATTTGTGTGATTGACGGTAAAATTGATAATACTTCAAAAGAAGCAAAAAAAATTAAATCAAACAAACTAAAAGTGTATGAATATAACAATAATCAGGGTAAGGGTTATGCTGTTAGATTTGGGATGAGTAAGGCAAAAGGTGATTTGATATCTTTTCTAGATGCGGGTATGGATATTTCTCCAAAGGGAATAATGATGCTTATGGCACATATGGATTGGTACAACGCTGATATTATAGTAGGTAGTAAAAAACATCCAGTTTCTAAAGTTAACTACCCAATTTTAAGAAAAATATTAAGTTTGGGTTATCATCTAGGGGTTAGAATTCTTTTTGGACTTGATCTTTCTGATACTCAAAGTGGTATAAAAATATTTAGAAGAGAAGTGGTGGAAAAAATACTTCCTAGACTTTTAGTTAAAACTTATGCAATGGATATTGAAATGCTGGCTGTGGCTAAATACTTAGGCTTTGACAGAATTTACGAAGGTCCAATTGAAGTAACATTTAGTAAACTAACAAGTGCAGTTAGATGGAACACTAGTTTTAAGATGGCATGGGATACCTTAGCAGTTTTTTACCGATTAAAAGTTCTTCATTATTATGATGACAAAAATATAAACAACTGGATAAATTAGATTATAATACCGGTTATGACTATTATAAGTATTGAAAGTATGAATAAAGGTATGAAAGTAGTAAATTCTGTTCGTACTGCAATGAACGACTTGATGCCTCCAATAGAAATTAAGGCCTCAAAAAGAGATTTAACTATCTCTCTGGGAATAGCAGTATCTGAAAAAGAGAATGATTGGTATGGTGCGTTAAGTATATTTGGGAATATTTATAAAGATAATGATGGAAATCCAACAAATGATGAGCGTGTTAAAGCTGGAATATGGGCAAGTCAGATGCTTATAAATCTAGGTAGACTTAAACAGGCAACTGGCATACTTGATGGATGTTCAAAATTGTTGGCTAAAATAAATGATGACGATTTAAAATTACAACTTGAAGCCTTCGTTTTAGAAAAAAGAGCATGGGTCTCCGATTATCGAGGAAAACCTAAAATGGCATTAAAATACTTAAATGATGCAAAAAATCTTTTTGATTCTCTTGGTGCGGGTTTGTCTGATGAATTTGTCGAGTCTCGATCAACAGTCGAACATTTTTTGGGACGAGTCAATTTCGAGTTAGGAAATTTTGATACTGCGATAATTCATTTTAATATAGATTTAGGTAATTACAAAAGGGGTAGAAAAAATGGTAAACCTAAATCGTATGGTGAAGCATTTAATCTTGAATGGTTAGCTAGATGTTACGCATACAAAAACGAATTTCAAAGATCAAGGGAGCTTATTGATGAATCAATTCCATTTTTTGAGGAAGAATCAAAACTGAGAGGGAGTAGAGCAATAATTGCGCATTATTGCTTGACGAATGCAGAGATATCATTATTAGATTCAAAACCTACAGATGCTGTTTATTTTGCAAATGAAGCATTAAAACTGCGCGAGACGGAATTGCCAAAGTTTTCTAAAGGAAAAATAGAAGCTAGATTTGTTTTAGCGATCGCCCTATATTCTAGTATACCTTTTGTTTTTAAGGACCTTTTTGATCTTAACTAAATCTAGTACAATATGATTTGCATGAATATTTTAGTTTTTTCTTGGCGTGATCCAAAACACCCGTTAGCTGGTGGTGCTGAGCAAGTGATGCATGAACACATGAAAGGGTGGATTGAAGTAGGTCATAATGTCACATTTTTTTCATCAAAGGTAAAAGGTCTTGTTGATTATGAGAAAATAGATGGAGTAGAAATAATTAGACAAGGAAATCAATATTTAGGTGTCCAAATTAAAGGTTTTTTATATTACCTAAAAAATATAAATAATTTTGATTTGATAGTTGACCAGTTTCATGGTATTCCTTTTTTTACACCACTGTACGTTAAAAAACCAATCCTCGCGGTTTTACAGGAAGTTGCCAAAGAGGTGTGGTTTAAAAATCCATTTAATTTTCCAATAAATGTAATTGTTGGTTTAATTGGTTATATTTTAGAGCCTGTAATTTTTCTTTTGTATAAAAATTGTAAATTTATGGTTGGCTCAAATTCTGCCAAAGAAGATTTAATTAAATTTATGATACCTTCAAAAAATATTACAATAGTTCCGCATGGGGTATTGCTTCCCAAAAAATTGCCTGATCATAAAGTTACAAACCCCCAAATAGTTACCTATTTTGGGCCCCTAACGGGGGATAAGGGAATAATGGATGCAATAGAAACATTTAGTATTGTAAGTCTTTCAGGAGATTATAGATTTTACGTCATTGGTAGACCTGAAACCGACAATTATTATAGAAAAGTATTACAAAAGATTAACAAATACAAACTTAAAGAAAAAATCACATTTTATAAACGACCAGACGATGAAGAAAAGTTTAAGATTCTTTCAAAGTCGTATCTATTAATCAATCCGTCAATAAGAGAAGGGTGGGGACTTGTAAATATAGAAGCAAATTCTGTTGGTACTCCGGTAGTTGCATATAATTCAGCGGGTTTAGTAGATTCGGTTAAAGATGGGTATTCTGGGGTAATTGTTTCTGAAAATTCCCCTCAAAAAATAGCTGAAATAATTATCAATCTCTTATTGAATAAGGATAAATATAAAAAACTTCAAAGGACGTCTATTCTCTGGAGCAAAAAATTTGATTGGAAGATATCAAAAAAAATATCTCAAAAATTAATACCAAATATTTGATAGAATACAAATAACAAAGTATATGAACAAAAAAGTAGTTTGGGTAGCAACACCAACATTTTTGTATAGAAATTATTTATACCAGAAGATAATTTCTAAATTGCCTAGAAATTATAAGTTTCTATTAATAGGTACAGGTAGTGGATATTTTCTTGAAATTTTACAAAAAAGGGGTTTTCAGGGTACCGCTATTGACATATCTTCGGAATCTGTTTCTTGTGTTAAAAAAATATTAGATAAAAATAAAATACGAGTAAAAAAGGGAGATATTTTAAATTATCAAAGTAAAGAGAAATTTGATTTAATATTTTCCTTTGAGGTTATTGAGCATATCAAAGATGATCGCAAAGCCTTAAGTAATATGTACAAACTTTTAAAACCTGGAGGTAAGTTGATATTTTCGGTACCTGCACATATGAAAGCTTGGGGAAGGATGGATGAAATAGGTGGACATTTTCGTAGATACGAGAAGACAAGTTTAACCGAATTGTTGTTAAAATGCGGTTTTAATATTGAAAATTTTTGGTCTTATGGTTTTCCATTTTTAAATGTTATTCAAAGGTTTAGTAAAACAGGCATGTTTGTTAAAAACTTTAATCATGGTATTTCGGTAAGTGAAAAAACTAAAAAATCTGGAATCAGAACTGATGCTGACCCAAGGTTTTCTTTTTTATATTCAAACAAAATTCTATTATACCCATTTTTTTTAATTATGAATTTTTTTATTAAAACTGATTTAGGCTTTGGGTACCTAGTTGTTGCAGACAAAAAAATAAAAACAAAATTTTCAAACATATTAAAATCAATTCATAATAACTACGCAGTATTTAATGATGAAGTATTGGATGTCAAAGGTAGAACGATGATTGCTAGACAAATTATAAAAGTTGTTTCAATATATAGAAATAATACTATTAAACCAAATTTAATGAAAATATTGGATATTGGTTGTTCTTCAGGTATAATTACAGACTATTTGTCTAAAGAATATGGTCAAGTTGTAGGGATTGATGTTGATAAAGAGTCAATAAATAGTGCCAAAAGTAAATTTAAAAATAAAAATTTAAATTTTTTAGTAAAAGACGGTTCCAAAACTGGATTTCCTGATTCCTCCTTTGATGTAATAATTGCTAACCAAATTTATTATTGTTTTTTAAGACCAAAAGATTTTTTTGATGAAGTTTACCGACTATTAAAACCAGGAGGTATATGTTATTTTGGGGGAAGAAATAAATATACTCTTTGGGATGCACAATATAAACTTCCTCTCCTCTCGGTAATGCCAAGAAATTTGTCTGACTTTATGGTTAAAACAACGGGGCGTAGCGAAAAGTTTGAGGCTGAATATAGAACATATTGGCAATTGGAAAAAATGTGTAATAAATTTATAGTTGAAAAAATAACCCCCAAAGCGATTCATAATTATAAAAAATTCGGCTTTGAAAAATTTAAGAAATATAGATTGTTGTTCTCTTCGATACCTGAATTTGTATGGGCTATATTAGAACCGATACTACCGAATTTTGTTTGGATTTTGAAGAAAATGTAGTAGAATACATTTAAATGATAACAACCAAAAAGAAAGATTTTTATAAAAATAAAAAAGTTTTAGTTACAGGAGGGTTAGGTTTTATAGGAAGTACACTTTGTATTGAATTAGTTAAATTAGGTGCAGATGTAACGCTTATTGATTCTCTTGTGCCAGATTACGGCGGTAATTTATTTAATATTGATCCAATTAAAAATAAAGTAAAAGTTAATATATCTGATGTGCGAGATAGATACAGCATGAACTATTTAGTTCAGAATAAAGACATAATGTTTAATTTGGCTGGAACATTAAGTCATGTTGATAGTATGCGAGATCCATATACAGATTTAGAAATTAATGTTACAAGTCAAGTCTCTATTTTAGAAGCGTGTAGGAATAATAATCCTAAAATAAAAATAATATTTGCAGGAACAAGAAATCAATATGGGAAAGCACAATACTTACCTGTAGATGAAAAACACCCACTTGAACCAACAGATGTTAATGGAATAAATTGTAATGCAGGAGAATATTATCATTTACTTTACAATAAAGTTTATGGAATTAGGGCTTGTTCATTAAGATTAAGTAATACTTACGGGCCAAGACATCAAATGAAACATGAACGACAAGGGATTCTAAATTGGTTTTTAAGGCAGATTATGAACGGAGAACAGATCACTCTTCATGGAACAGGTACTCAAATACGAGATGCTCATTATGTTGACGATGTAGTTAATGCATTTATTTTAGCTGGCGCCTCTGATAATGTGTGGGGAGAAGTATTCAATACAGGCTGTACACCGATTTCTTTAAAAGATTATGTAGAAGCAGCAATAAAAATATATAGGAAAGGTGGTTATAAAATTATACCCTTTCCAGAAAATAGAAAACCAATTGAAATAGGAGATTATATCGCAGATTATTCAAAGATTAATAAAATGATTGGGTGGAAACCTAAATTTAATCTTGACACAGGTTTAAAGAGGACTTTTGAATACTATGACAAATACAAAAAATTTTATTGGTAAAATAATATTATCTCACTAATGTCTTCAAAAATAATAAAATTTGTTGATTTAGCGGGAGAATATAGAAATATCAAAAAAGAAATTAACCAAAGTGTTCAAAGAGTTTTGAACAGTGGGGTTTACGTTTTAGGACAAGAAGTAGAAAATTTTGAAAATAAATTTGCCTCTTATATTGGTACAAAATATGCTGTTGGGTTGGCTTCAGGTACTGATGCCTTAACACTTGCTATAAAATCATTGAGTTTAAAGGAAGGCGAATCAATTTTAGTACCTGCAAATGTCTATCCTACAATTTTTGGAGTTGCACTTTCGGGAATAAAAATAAAACTAACAGATGTTAATCCAAAAAGTTTAAATATTGATATTGAGAATATAAAAAAATATTACTCTAGAGAGGTAAAAGCAGTTTTAGTGGTTCATTTGTATGGTAATCCTGTAGATATGTCTCCAATAGTTAAATTTTGCAAAGAGAAGAAGATATATCTGATTGAAGATTGTGCCCAAGCTACAGGTAGTATATATAAAAATAAAAAAGTTGGATCATTCGGAGACGTCTCCTGTTTTAGTTTTTATCCAACTAAAAATCTTGGAACTTATGGTGATGGTGGAGCAGTTTTAACAAATAATAAAAAAATTTATGAGAAGGTAAAAAGTCTTAGAATGTATGGTGAACAAGGAAGATACAATAGTCTTGAGATTGGCCACAATAGCAGACTTGATGAAATTCACGCTGCTATTTTATCTGTTAAATTAAAACATATTGATAAATGGAATTTGAAAAGGCGTAAAATAGCTAAACTTTACAATTTACTTTTAACAAAAAAGGGGATAGATGTGGTTGAAGAAAATAGATTAGGGAAATCAAATTATCACCTGTATGTTATAAAGATAAACAACAGGCAAAAATTGATGGATAATTTAAGAACTCATGGTATCCCTTCTGTTATTCATTATCCACTTCCAATACATTTTGTTAAATCATTTTCGTATTTAGGATATAAAAAAGGTAGTTTTCCCATTACTGAAAAATATACGGAGCGTATTCTCACATTACCAATATATCCTGAAATAAAACAAGATGACATAATTAAAATATGCCAATTAATTAAAATATGAAAATTTGTATTCTCACACACACATTTCCAAGATTTGAAAAAGACGTTGCCGCACCATTTATGGATGGAGTAGCTACTGGAATGGTTGAAAATAAAAATGAAGTAATTGTACTAACCCCATTTTCATCTAAATTTAGTAAGTTTTTAAAATCTAAAAAATATAAACTTGTGTTATATAAATACGCACCGTTTAAAAGTTGGCACAAGTTAGGTTATTCAGAGACACTAACTGATGATAAAACTTTAAAATTTACGAATCTTTTACTTTCTCCCTTTATGTTTACTTTTGGAATATTAGCTTTGTATAAATTAGTGAAAAAAGAAAAAATTGATATTATTAATGCTCACTGGATCTTACCAAATGGATTTATTGCCTGCGTAGTGTCAAGATTAACAGGTGTTCCTGTGGTTTCAACTTTGCCTGGATCTGATGTTTATATGGCAGATAGAAATAATCTTTATAGATATATGGCAAAATTTGCATCCGAGACATCAAAGGCAATATCGAGCAATAGTCCACAGTTATTGGTAGATTTAGCTAAAATTTGTGAAAAATTGGGAACTAAAAAAGGATTAATCCAAAAAAAATCTTATCCAATCATGTATGGTGTTGATCCAAAGAAGTTTTATCCAACCACAAAAAATATTACATCAATTAGAAAAAAGCTAAAAATTTTAGGAGACAATATTATAATTTCTTCGGTAGGAAGACTAGTCTCCAAAAAAGGATATAAATATTTGGTTGAGGCAGCACCGAAAATTATTAAAGAAAATAAAAAGGTAACATTTGCAATATTTGGTGAGGGTGACCAAAGAAAAGAATTAGAAAAAAGAGTGTTAGAACTTGGTCTAGAAGATAATTTTCGTTTTCCTGGGTGGGTAAAATATGATGAAATCCTTTATTATCAAAATCTTGGAGATATCTTTATACTACCTTCTATTCGTGACGAGGAAGGTAATCTAGATGACCAATCTGTTTCTGTTGTAGAAGCTATGGCTTGTGCAAAACCCATAATCACCACAGACTTTCCTGGATATAGGATAGTTATGAGAAATGGCAGAAATGGTTACCTTGTTCCTGAAAAAAATGCACAAAAAATGTCACAGGCTATTATTAAATTAATTGGTTCGCCAAAACTAAGAGATGATATGGGAAAAACGTCTCGTGAACTTGTGCTAAATCATTTTTCGTGGGATTCGATTGGAAAAGAGTATACTTTTCTTTTTGAAAAACTGTTGTAGATATATAATAATATGCAAAAAAAAATTTCTATTTTTATTGGTATAATCTTTTTTATTTTCGGTATTTTAACTCTTCCAGACTATGGAATTAATTGGGATACGGTTAACCATATTCCAAGGGGTCAAATATACCTCCAATATTTGTTAACAGGTGAAAAAGATTATTCAAAACTTCCTGCGTACAAAAAATATTGGCAAAAACCAGAGGAACTTTTGTTAGATAAAGGCCAGCGTAATTTAAAAGGTCCATTGAGAAGTTATTATCAAAGCGATGCCTACACATTTGATTGGTATATGGAAATTGATGGTACTGGACATCCCCCCTTAAGTGATATTATTTCATCGATCTTTAACAGAGTATTGTTTGGTAGGTTGAAAATAATCAACGATATTGATTCCTATCGGGTATATGGAGTTTTTTTAGCTTCTATATTAGTCGGATTGATCTACTATTGGATTAGTGGTTTGTATGGTAAATTTGCAGGCATAATTGCCTCCCTATCATTAGCAACCTATCCATTGTTTTTTGCGGAAAGCCATTTTAATACAGAAAAAGATGTTCCCGAAACTGTTTATTGGTCATTATTTTTGTATTGTATCTGGAAAGGATTTACGAATAAAAATTGGAAGTGGATATTAGTCTCAGGACTTTTATTTGGTTTAGCACTAGGAACTAAGTTTAACATTCTATTCTCGATTTTTGTAATTTTACCTTGGTTGCTAATTTTTTTAAAGAAAAGATTATTTGATAAAGTTAATTTAAATTTAATTTTTGTAGGTTTTATTGCCCTTTTTATTGGTATTTTAATATTTATTAGTTCTTGGCCATTTTTGTGGCAGGATATTATTTCAGGGGTACAAAAAGTGTTTGGATTTTATAAGACAATTGGCACCTCGGTAAAGTTTGACACCCAATTTACAGGACCATTTGGAATTAATACCTATCCTTTTTATTGGATAATTTATACAACTCCAGTTTTAGTTTTAATATTATCTTTTTTTGGTTTAATTTCTTTGTGGGTTGATAGGAAAAAAGATCAGTTTTCAACAGGTTTGCTATTTGTTTTGTGGTTTATGGTTCCGATTGTCAGAGTAATGATTCCGCATAGTAATGTCTATGGAGGTATAAGACAGGTTATGGAGTACATTCCAGCAATGGCAATTCTGGCAGGTATTGGCGCCAGTAAAATTATAAATATAATGAAAGTTGCTTGGTGGAAAAAACTTTCAATCTTTAGTATTTTGTTTTGTTTTGTTTTGATTATGTTTAATCTCGTTAAAATACATCCAAATGAAAATGCATTTTTTAATATTTTAATCGGAGGATTATCAGGAGCTAAACAAAGTAATATACCTTCTTGGGGTAATACATTTGGAGCTGCATATAGACAAGGTGTCGTTTGGATTAATCAAAATGCTAAACCAAATTCAAGATTAGCATATGCCCATGGACTTATGCCAGATATACCTCTAATTTGGATCCGACCAGATATAGACACAAGTAACACTAATAGAAGTGGTTTTTTGAGAAATGGAGAATATGTTATTGGTCTTGTTTATGAAGGAATTTCGAATAGTTTTTATTTTGATGACTATTTAGAAAAAATAGTACAGCCTATGTATAAATCAGGTATTGATGGAGTAACTTTAGTTGGAGTTTGGAAAAACGAGGATGAACAAATAAAACCTGAATACAAAAAACAAAATATTATAAAAAATATTAGTTGGAAGAAAAGTGACAAAAATGGAGAAATTATAGTTGATTTAAATAAAGTCTATACATTGTCATATTTAAAAATGGGTTACAGTGAAAGAGGATGCGCTTCACTAAAATATGGTATTGTTTATTTGTCATCAGATAATAAGTTGTGGGTAGAGCTTCGTGATAAATTACCTATGGATGAAATACCACCCCTAAAAGCAATACAACCTTCTAAAGGTCAATTTTATTATCCGTTTGTTGCGGAGCAAGCTAGATATATTAAAATTAACGTTGATCCAATTACTTCATGTCTAACAAATAAGGCGACTTCAGTGGAAGTTTATAGTTTAGGTTATTGACAATCACCTTTATAATAATTTATAGTATTAAAGTATGAAAGTAGTCAAATTGATAACTATATTGGTGGCAGTGACTTTCTGTCTTTTTACATTAAATCTAAAGGCTCTAGCAGTATCTTCTGACCCAAGTCCTAATCCGACCAAGGTTGATTCATTCGAGCTATTTTGGCCAATTGTAGCAGGAAAAGTTCAAGGTGATTCGATGTATCGTTTAAAAATTTTTAAGGAAAATATGCGTGGATATTTAATTTTGAGTAGTTTGAAAAAAGCAGAGTATCTTACTTTTATTTCGAGTAAACGACTAGTAGAATTTGAAGAGCTCGCTTTATCGAGAAAAAATTTTGAGAACGCTACTAAGACTTTAGAAGTATATAGATCTACTCAAAAAAAGATTTTTTCTTATCTTGATAAAGCAAAAAGCGAGGGTGTTATGATCACAAATACTCAAAGTATTATAGAGGATACACTCAATAGGCAGCTTACATTACTAAATTATATTCTTCTTGGTGTGGATAATTCACAAAAGACAGGTGTAGAGGGTGCTATATCTTTTATAAATTCAGAGTTAGAAAAGTTTTAATTAAAATAGTTTTTCTTCAATATACTTTTCTGTCAGATTTTCTTTTTGATCTAAGTTAACCAGCATTTCAGCAAGAAGTCCTGTCGTAATTAATTGTATACCTATTATCATTAATAACATTCCTAGGAACAATAAAGGCTGTCTGTATTGTATTGTGCCTGTAAATACTCTCAAATAAGTAATATATACACCTATTAAAAATCCAATAAATGATAACATTATTCCAATTGTTCCAAAAAAATGAGCTGGTTTTTTCATATATCCCGTAAGAAAAGTTACAGTTAGCATGTCTAAAAATCCTTTAATGTTTCTTTGCCAACCAAATTTACTTTTACCGTATTTTCTTGGTCTATGGATTACTATTATTTCACCTACTTTAAAATTTTGTTTTTCAGCTAAAACTGGAATATATTTATACAATTCTCCGTATAGGTGTAGATTCTCGACGACGACCCTTTTATAAGCTTTAAGGCCACAATTAAGGTCGTGAATTTTTATACCAGTTAATAATCTTGTTGTCCAATTACCAAGTTTTGATGGTAAAGTCTTGGATATTGGATCATGACGGTTCTTTTTCCAACCAGATACTAAATCATACCCTTCACCAAGCATTTTGATAAGTTTAGGAATTTCTATCGGATTATCTTGTAGATCTGCATCCATAGTAATAATTATCTCTCCATTTGAGTTTTCGAAACCTGCTTGTAAGGCAATAGATTTACCAAACCAACCTCTTAGTTTTACTATTTTAATTTTTTTATCCAACTTGTGGAGTTTTTCCAAAATTTGATATGATTTGTCAGTTGAGCCATCATCAACAAAAACAATTTGGTAATTTATTTTGTTCTTTTTAACTACATCAATAATTTCTAGATATAGTTTTTCTATAGACTCCTCCTCATTTTTAATTGGAATTACAATGGAAATTAGAAATTTGTTCATTATAAAAACCAATTATACCTTATTAATGCAAAGTGTGATATATTTTCTTTATGTTAAAGCAGTTTATTATTGTTTTTTTCACAGTTATTTTTCTAATCTTTATTTCAAGCACGAAACCCTTTTTAGTCATAGGTTCTGATGAATATATATTTGATACTCAAATCACGCAAAAAACAACTTTAATAAATAAGATTTTTGAGAAGACAGGTTTTTTAATTCGGTTGAATAAATCTAGTAAGGCAAAATATTGGAGAAAACTTGTGGATAAAAGGTTGGCCGAATTCAAACTTGTTGTCGAGAATGACGATAAGGGAGCTTTCGAGGAAACTTCATCAAGATATTCAACCTATGTTGCCAATTATTCAGATTATCTTTTAAATTCAAATTTAGTTAATGAAAAAAGTATCACCAAGCAGCAATTTGATAAACATCAAGAAATCTTAAACACATTTAAGGATAAATATGAATACAATTCTGCTTGGTGGATTTTAGTTATGCACCCAATTAATACGTTGGAAATCTTCAAATTAAAGGTCGAAAAATTATGACAAAAGGAAACGAGCCAAAAATTTCGATAATCACACCAACATTAAATTCTTCGAGAACAATAAAATTATATTTTGAAGCAATAAAAATGCAAAAATATAATGGTAGTGTAGAAGTGTTAATTATAGATGGTGGAAGTATGGATGACACACTAGATTTCGCTAAAAAGTATAATAATAAAATATTTTTTAATAAATTAAAAACAGCAGAATCTGGTAAGGCCTTGGGTGTTAAAAAATCTACTGGTTCAATATGTGCTTTTATTGATTCAGATAATATTCTACCAGATAAAGACTGGTTAAGAAAAATGATTTTGCCGTTTATGATAGATTCTCAAATTATGGCAACTGAGCCGATAAAGTTCACATATCGCGTAAAGGACCATTGGCTTACTAGATATTTTGCATTAATAGGTATGGGAGATCCTATAAATTTATTTATTGGTAATTATGATAAATATAGTTACATTACAAATAAGTGGACGAACCTAAAACTTAAGGAAGAAAACAAAAATGGGTATAGAAAAGTAAAGCTTGAAAATAGAATACCCACAATTGGAGCAAATGGGTTTCTAATAAAAAAAGAAGCACTGACTAGCTACGAACTTGGTGACTATTTGTTTGATGTCGATTTACTTGAAACGTTAACCAAAAGAAGCCCAATATTCATTTCTAAGGTTGATGTTGGGATTGTTCATCTTTTTTCAGGTGATATAAGCACATTTATTAGAAAACAACGTAGAAGGATTAGAGATTATCTTTATCATTATTATTATAAAAATTCTAAAAAAACTGAAAATTCGCTTGAATCTCCATTCATTTTTTGGGGTATTGTAAAATTCATCGCATCTTGTATATCCGTATTTCCCTTAATATTTCAGTTATTTGTGGGTTTTACAAGAAAACGAGATGTTGTTTGGTTGTTTCATATACCTGCTTGTTATATTACTCTTTTTGTTTATACTTACGAAACAGTTAGATCGCTATTTATCAAAGAAGAGTATAGTCGAGTGAATTGGAAACAATGAGAAAACTAAAACCCAAAGTATCAATTATTATAACCAATTATAACGGAGGTCAAATTCTTTTAGATTGTATCGAATCCGTCAAAAAAATTGATTACCCAAATTTCGAGGTTATTTTAATAGATGATAGGTCAAAGGATGATAGTTTTGAGATGGCAACAAAAAATAAAGGTAAATTAAAATTAATATCATCTCGTAACAAAGTTAATCTTGGATTTGCAGGTGCAAATAATGCTGGCTTAGAGTTGGCAACTGGTGATTATATATTACTTCTTAATAATGATACAAAGGTTGACAAAAACTTGTTGGCAAAATTGGTTGATAAATTTGAATCTGATTTGTCAATTGGAGCTGGTCAGTCAAAGATACGTTTTATGGATAAACCGGAATATTTAGACAATGCTGGTTCATTTTTAACACGAACTGGTTTTTTGGTGCATTGGGGATTTGGGAGTCGAGATTCTAAAGAATTTAATTCAGAAAAAAAAATATTCTCTGCTAAGGGAGCCTGTTTATTTATAAGACGAAAAGTTATCGATACGGTAGGTCTTTTTGATGCTGACTTTGTAAGTTATATTGAAGAATCTGATTTTTGTTGGAGGGTGTGGTTGGCTGGATATAAAGTAATCTTTTACCCAGAAACTTATATATTACATAAGGTTGGATTTACTTTTAGTAAACAATTTAATCCAATTACGGTAAATTATAATTCGTTTAAAAACAGAATTTTGTCGTTATATAAAAATCTTGAAACCAAAAATCTAATATTAATTTTAATACCACATTTATTTATAATTTTGGGTCTATCTCTTTATTATTTAATTAAATTACAGTTTGCAAAATCATCGATGATAATTAGAGCTATTTGGTGGAATGTAGTGAATTTTCAAAAATCCCTTAAGAAAAGAATGATTGTTCAAAATTTAAGAGTTAAAACAGACGATGAATTATTTAAAACGATTATGAAAAAGTTTGTCTTTAAAGAAATGTTTTCTCATTTTCTTAAGGTAGAGGCTAATTTTGCCACAAAACGGACTACTAAATGATTAAAAATTTCACTTTTAAAGTGCCGATTTCTGGAAGAGTTTTGGCATGTCTAAAACTTTTAAATAAATTTAATGTTAATAATAAAACAATACTTGATGTTGGATCGTCTTTTGGTTGGCTAGAGAGAGAGATATTGAAAACTGGTAAATCAAATAAATTGATTGGTGTTGATCCTAATAAAGATGCAGTTATGTTTGCACAAAAAAAAGTCAAAGGGGCAAGGTTTTTGGTTGGAGACGCCTTAAATTTACCACTTAAGAATAATCAGGTAGATGTGGTTACCTTGTTTGATGTAATTGAGCATGTTCCAGAGAACTTTGAGACTAAAGCTCTAAACGAAGTAAATAGGGTTTTAATGAAAGGTGGATTACTGTTTTTATCTACTCCTAATTCTAAATTTTTGTTAAATATTTTAGACGTAGCATACTTATTTGGTCATAGACACTATAAAAAAGAGCAATTGATTAAATATTTAAAGAAATCTAAATTTAAGATCATTGAATCTAGAATTTTAGGGGGATACTGGTTTAGCATATATCTTATTTGGTTATATTTAACTAAAAGGATTACAGGAAACTTTCTCCCCAGAAATACTTTTTTAGAAAATAGGGAAGCGTCAGAATTTTTAAAAGATAATGGTATTCATACACATTTCATAGTTGCCAGGAAAATGTGAATAGTTTAGTGAAAACCAATTTTTTGGTGAATAAGGTATTCTGGTCTTTTTTTAACCTCATCATAAATACGTGCAAGATATTCACCTATAATACCTAAGGTTATAAGTTGAACCCCGCCCATAAAAAGAATTGATGATATTGTTGATGTCCAACCCATAATTCCTAAATTAATAAAAAATTTGAGTATAAAAAGTATAACAATTAAAACAAAAGCAAATCCGGAAAAAATAAAGCCTAATATGCTTGCGATTCTTAAAGGGACAAATGAGAAAGAAACAATTCCATCCATGGCTAGTTTAAAAAGCCTAGAAAAGCTTGCTTCATTTCCAGCATATCTTTTTGACCTTTCGTATATGACACCTGTTTGTTTAAAACCTGTCCAAGCTCTTAATCCACTAAAGTACTTATTTTTTTCAGGCAAATCAATAATTATGTTTACGATTTTTCTGTCTAATATTGAAAAAGTGCCAGCGTCAATTGGCATTTTTAAAAAAGATATTTTGTCAAATAGTTTATAAAAAGATTTAAATAAAAATTTTCTTACAAAACTCTCTTTTCTTTTTCGCTTAACACCATAAACTACATCATACCCTTGTAATGATTTTTTATACATTTTTTCAATTATATGTGGTGGATCTTGCAAATCGGCATCCATTACGACCACTTTTTCACCTTTTGAATGGACTAATCCTGCTGTTATCGCGGGCATATGACCGAAATTTCTAGAAAAAGATATAATTTTAATATGATTATCTTTTTTGGAAATTGGGCGCAAAATGTTTAAAGAATTATCATAACTGCCATCATCAATAAAAATCACTTCATAGCTACTACTTATTTTCTGAAAAGTTGTTTTAATTTTCTCATAAAGAGTTTTGATGTTTCCTTCCTCATTGTAAATCGGAACAATAACTGATATCTTTAATTTCATAAGTGCAATATTACTAGAATGAAGTTGATTAAGCAAATTCTAATATTTTTTATAACAATTTTCTTTAAGATTTTCTTTTTAGTGTTTGGCGAGCCTAAAATTTCTAGCAGATTAAGGTCTGTGGTTAATTTATACAAGGGAAATAGTTTTTCCTCACTATTTAAAATTATAAGGGTTTGGGATGCTCCTTTTGAAGAAATCGAAAAAGCTGTGCCGGAAAACGGTAAAATTGTTGACTTGGGATGTGGTGATGGAATTTTGGGAAATTATTTAGCTTTATCGTCCAAAAAAAGAAGTGTTGTTGGGATAGAATTTAATAAGAAAAGGATAAGTGAGGCAAATAAAGGCATAGTTAATACTAAATTTGTCTATGGCGATATTTTAAAAAGTAACTTTACTAAAGCAGATGCAATTCTACTTATACACGTGCTTCATCATCTAGAATCCTATATAGATCAAGAAAAGCTTCTAACTAAATGCAAAGAAAGATTAAATAGGGGGGGTAAGATAATTATTGCAGAGATAATAGAAAGACCTTTACATAAGTTTTTATTTACAGCCTTAACAGATTTTTTAATTGTACCTATACTGTTTGAAGGAAGGTTAATGAATACAATGATACATTTTAGAACCTTAGACAAATGGAAAACATTATTTAAGAGAATGGGATTTAAATATAAATACTCGTTAAATCATCAAAATATGCCTTTCTCACACGCCATTTTTACATTGGAGTAACTAGATAAATTTTAATTTTTTAGCTGCAAAGAGAGTCATTTTCAGAAGCAACCATCCGTGAGAATAACGATTAATGTTTGTTTGACCATATGTTCTTTCTCGATATCTAGCAGGAATTTCGCAAATTTTTAAATTGAGTTTGGTGGCGCCAAATAAAAGATCATAGTCTCCGAAAGGATCAAAATTGCCAAAGTAATTTCTATTATTACAAATTTTAATGTAATCTTTACGGAACAAAGCTTTAGTTCCACAAAGCGTGTCATTTACTTTTTGATCTAATAAATAAGTAAAAATAAAACTAAATATTTTATTTCCAAAAAAGTTTAGCGTTTGCATTGCCTGTTTTTCTAATGGATAAACTAAACGAGAACCATTTGCAAAATCACAATATCCTTTCGAAATAGCTTCATAAAATTTGATTAAATCCTTAGGATTTACGGTCAGATCGGCATCAAGAATAATTAAGATATCGTTTTTGGCTTTTTTGAATCCTAATCTAACAGCATCTGCCTTACCTACCCCCTGTTGTTTATATAATTTTGCTATATTTTTATTTTCTTTATTCTTATTAATCTCCTTCAAAATATAATCATAAGTTTTATCCTTAGATTTTCCTTCTACAAAAATAATTTCCATATTTTTACCTATTTTAGGTATTTTAGATATCATATTTGGGATATTTCCTTGTTCGTTTCTAGCTGGGATTATTATTGAAACAGAATATTCCTTTGTTGGGGGACGCTTTTTAAAAATTATATAAGTAGTTAAACACAGATCGTTTATTAGTGGTAATTTTGCAACCAAAGTATTAATAAATGAAGTTACGATGCCAAGATCGATAGGTAATAGAAATCTTTTACCTTTTCTAATAACATCAAATCCCTCTAGATTAAAAACATTTACAATATCATCAGTTGATAACCAATTTGAAGGCTTATCTTCCTTTTTTCTTAAACCCAATTTTGTAGCAAAATTTAAAATAGGTTTCCAGAATTGATTAAAATAAATCACCACAAACCTTGTATCTTTGTGTGAATATTTTTTTAATTTTTTTATCTCAAACTGTATATCATTCCAATGAGCAATTGTATTTGGAAGAACAATGTAATCATATCTCTGTGGCTGTATATTTGCGTTTGAATAAGTAAGTACTTTAGAACTCTTAGGTGTTAATTGACTTACTAACTTTTTAATATCTCGTTGGTAAAATTTAGAAAAAACCTTCATTTAAAGGTCTTTATATACCAATTAATTGTTTTGGTCAATCCTTCGCCAAGTTTTGTCTTAGCAACAAATCCAAATTCATTTTTTGCCTTTTGAATATTAAGTTTTCTTCTGATTTGACCATCGGGTCTGGTTTTATCCCAAATAATTTTTCCCTTATATTTCATTTTCGCAGCAATTAGAGCGACTAAATCCTTGATCTTTATTTCGGAGTTTGATCCAATATTAATTGGATCAAGTTTATTATATCTTTGTGTTGCCATAACTATTGCCTCAGCGGCATCTTCTACATACAAAAATTCTCTGGATGCTTTTCCTGTGCCCCATACTATTACGTTATTATTCGTTTTTTTAGCTTCATCTAGTTTTTTAATTAATGCGGGAATTACGTGTGAAGATTCTGGGTCAAAGTTGTCCCCTGGACCGTAAAGATTGACAGGTAATAGATATATTGAATTAAATCCAAATTGTTGTCTGTATGCTTGTGATTGTACTAAAAGTATCTTTTTTGCTATTCCATAAGGTGCATTGGTTTCTTCAGGATATCCATTCCAAAGCGATTCTTCTTTAAACGGAACTGGTGTATTTTTGGGGTAAGAACAAACAGTTCCAATGCAAACAAATTTATGTACATGATTATTTTTAGCCGCCTCCATTAATTCTAAACCCATTATTGCATTATCATATAAAAGCGTACCAGGTAAGGAAGAGTTTTTTCCAATTCCACCAACATTTCCAGCTAAATGAATAACAATATCTATTCTTTTGGTCAATTTTTGGCAATTTATTCTATCTCGTAAATCAAACTTATTACTGTCTGGTATAATAATGTTTCTTTCCTTTAATCCCTTTTTTAATAATATATTTTTAACATATTTTCCTAAAAAACCATTTCCACCTGTAAGCAAAATCTTATTATTTTTAAATTTAACTATTTTCATTTAATATAAAAATTGTATCTTTTTACCACTTCTGTAATTTTTTGTTAAATCAACAATATATCCCTTTTCCGAATCAAAATCTTTTGAAGGAATTCTATCATAGTTGTAATCAATAACCCACACTTTGTTTCTAATACTCCAATACTTATTTTCCCACCCATCGACAGGTATGGGAAAATCTACGTTTGGACTAACGAATTCTGTAATTAGAGCTGCAGGCCACTGTAAATATGAAGGTACAATTATTATAGAATCTTTTTCAAATTGTGGTGATATATATTTAATATAGGAAATAAATTTTTTAAAGGCCTCAGATTTATATTGAATGGAATCAAAATGTCTCCATACCATATTGGTATTGTTAGTCACAAATACAATTAATACAAATAATGTTGCTACTTTGTATGAAATTTCATTTTTTGTAAATAATGCTTTTAATAAAATCGCCCACATAATAGCAGCAAAAAGGCTTGAAAAGATAAAATACCTGTCCTCTCCAAAATATTTGGTAACATCAAGTCTGGTGTCGACATACATATATAGAAACATTGTTGAAACCATTGACAATAATAACGAAATATATAAGGTTAATAGTCTGGGTGCTTTTTTAAAAACAAGCCATATTCCGCCAAAGTACATGACTAAGGTTATTGGTAAAAAAAACTTTACAACTGGTAAATAAGGATCTTTAATTGACGTAATCCAGTTTTGACCAATGAAACTAACTAAATTTAAAGGAATCGTAACTGTTGGTATTTGATATAAAAGTCTTTGGGTGAGATTTTCTTGGGTTTTCAAAAAATTTGCAAACCCCCCAAGAGGTTGTTGTTCGCTCTTGTTGGTTATATAAAAGGAAATTAAAAAAAATGTTGTACAAATTAAAATAACCCTAAAAATTTTATGTAAATTGGGTTTATCCTCAAACATTTTTACAATGGGATAAATAAGCAAAATTGGTAGGGCGAGACTAGAAAAATGACCGGTAAATACTGCTAATCCCCAGAGTAAAAAGGCTACAATGAGATTTTTTATTTTTAAATTTTCTCCATATTTCCATAAAAAATAAAAAGAAAAAATAATTGGTATTATCCCTGGAAATCGTTGTGCAAATCTTTGATATGTTCCTGCACCCAAATACTCAAAAAGAGCTATATAATTAGTGGCAAAAAAAATGGTAGCAGAGAATGCTAATAACTTACTGTTAGTTATCCTATTTATTATTAGATAAAGGGAAATAAACAGGATATAAGCAATTGTGAAAGAAAGAAGAAAATATGCAGTTATATTGTCACGAAATATTGGTGGAAGAATATCAAAAATTATTTTAGCAGAATTATCATAACCCCATACATTTATACCGTTTTTAACAAAAAAGTTTAAATGAGGATTAAAATACATGTATCCTTCTCCCAGAAACACCTGTTTAAACATCTTATGCCAAACCAAAAAAGATAATCCAAAAATTGCAGTAGTAGACACCCAATTTTTTTGATAGAATGATTTAATTTTAGATATGATTTTCACAAAAATATATTCTCATAATTCTACAACATGAACAAAGCTTTTTCAAAACTTTTACCAATACTTACGTGTCCTATCTGTCACAAAAATTTAAAGTTAATTAATAAAAATTTCGTGTGTACAGGAAATCATAAATTTTCAGTCAAAAGTTATGTTCCAGTTTTTACCAAACTCAATGATTATCTTGAAATTGAATCCAATGCATGGGAGGAAGAATGGAAATCTAAAATTTCCAAAAAAGCCTTAAAAGCCTATGATATCAACATGGCAGTTTTTAAAAGTTTAGGCTATTGGGAAGAAAGTGGAAATGCTTCAAACCTAATACCAAGTAAGAAAGATAATATTGTTCTTGACTTAGGTTGCGGTAATGGTGTTTCAACGAGTAAACTCAAAGCAACACAAGCAGTAGGGTTGGATCTTTCTACTAAACAATTGGTAAAATCCAAAAATAAATATCCAAACTGTAGTTTTATTGTAGGTGATGCAAGAAAACTTCCCTTTAAAGATTCATCATTTGATATGGTTGTTGCAATAAATATGCTTCACCATGTCAAAAATCCTCAAGTTGTGATCAAAGAATGTTATAGAGTTTTAAAAAGTGGGGGACGTCTTTTAACTGTAGATCCGAACCTTTATAACCCTATTGGATTTATAGGTAGAGGTATGTATAAATTATTAAGACTTAAAAAGATTTTTCCAACATTTCCACAGTTTGCATTAGGAGAAGACGAATATCAATTTTCAAAGAAAAATTATTACAATCTTTTTACCAAGTCACCATTTAAAAATTTTACGATTAGGCCACACAGACTTGAAAGAATATTTTTCTTTGCTAGTATTTTGATACCTAGTTTAATTATGTTTCCTTTCTATAAAAATATTATTTACATACTTAGTCGCATGGGAGAGGGCTTGGTTAAAATTCCACCGCTGGACAATATTTGTTATTTTTGGAAATGTGAGGCTATTAGGTGAAAAAATTGCTTTTTTGGTCAATTTTAATTCTGGCCTTTCTCTGGCGTATAATAGGGATCTATCCTGGCTATCCGCTTCATGCAGATGAAGGAATGTCTTATTCACAAGGTATGGCCATGATAACAGAAAAAACTTTAGATGCTCATGGATATGCTTACGCATATGCATATCCAAACCTTGTGCCAATAATAAATGCACTATTTTTTAAATTGTTTTTTATACCTTTATCTTGGTTTTGGTTTTTTTTAAATAGAATACCTGAACTTATTGATGGGGTTTTACAAATTATTCCATCACAACTTGAAAGAGAAAGAATCTTTCAAGTTTTTATATTAGGAAAAGGAGGAATTAATCCACTATATTGGGGAAGATATGTGGCATCCTTTTTTGGTTTTGGTTCTGTAATTCTTTCTTATATTCTAGGAAAGAAAATATTTAGTAAAAATGTTGGATTAATTTGGGCCTTTTTTATGGCTGCAAGTTGGCGTCTAGTTCTTGCAAGTCATTTGGATTTACCAGATATATATAATGTATTTTTTCTTATTTTGTCTATGATTTTTTCTCTAAATATTAAAGACAAACCCACAATCAAAAATTATTTATTTGCAGGTTTATTTGCAGGTTTATCGTTTAATGTTAAGTTCCAGACGTTTTCTATCATTATTATTGGTATTTGCTATCTATATTCAGTTTTTATACAGAAGAGACTAAACCTACCTTTTATATTAATTTCAGTTTTTTCCTTTTTATTAATTACTTTAATAATGAATCCTTACCATCTTATCCAATGGAAGACGACTTATGAACAAATTTCATATGTTGCAATGAAATATGGAATGGGTAAGAAAAACTTATATATTTATCCAATTTTTTATCTTTATTATTACGCTGTAGGAGTTCCTGCAGTCTGGGCATCCTTTTTGGGAATCATATACGTAATTTTTAAGAAAAAATATTTTTATTTAATATTGATTTTGTCCCCAATTTTGTCAGGTTTGTATTTATTTGCTTATTATTCTGGAGGTGGTTTTTATACTCGTAATCTTTTAACAATTAGTACATTTGTATTACTTTTTTCTGCGTTAGGTGTAAATTTCATTTTCGAAATACTTGAGAAAATAATCAAAAATAAATTATTTTTAGTGGGTATTACTATACCCTTAATATTATTATTGTATTTTGATCAGATAATGGCTTCGACGTTAGTAGTATTAAATTATAAAGAAACGTGGAATATACATATTTTGGAAAACTGGTTAAGCAAAAATATTCCTACTGGTGCAAAAATAGCTGCTCACAGTAATGTTCCACTTCCCATAAAAGATGTAGTTAGACTTGATTTTGAGGATGGTATTTCTTTTTCTATCGACGAATTCAGAGAAAACGGTGCTAGCTATGCTATTGCTAATTTTGCGTGGGCCACTAACAGTTTTTATTGGTGGATGGGTGGCATACCACAGAAATATCAACTAAATTATTTTAATAAGCCTGTTGATTTATTAGAATTTACCTATCAAGGGATTGCCTTAAGAGAGTTATCTGAATCAGCAATTTACTTAATATCAAATTCCTGGCAAGCACCGGATACAACTTTTGTTGTAGCTAAAATTCCAGAATATAATTTAATAGATAAATCAGAGATAATTTATTATGATTTTCAAAAAGGTACCAATGGTTGGAAAAAGAGTGGTATTGCTTGGGAAGATAGCGATAATTTAAGTTGGGCAACAGAAGGTTTACTTTTAGAAGCAGAACCTGTTCTTCTTCCTTCAACAAGATGGGAGTCTCCAGTCCATAAAATTGAAGATGCAAAGGGATTTTACGTAGAGTACAAAGTCAACTCGATATCTGATACAAAGAATATAAAGGGCGCATATATCTTTGTAAGTTTTTATAAAAACCTTGAAGATGCTCAACAATCAGTAAATAGGGTTAGTGTTAGATTAAGTGAAAGAAAAGATGCAGATTCTATTTGGGAAATTAAGAATTTGATGGGTTTAATTCCCGATAATGCAAAATATATGACAATTGGTTATTCGAGTTATGACAACGTTAAAACTCGAAATATTCTAAGTTGGTTAAAAATATATAAATCAGATATAGAAGTTGATTACGGTAAAGAAAAGATTAAACCTGTTATGTTAGATATTAACGATCTCTTCCCAAACAGTCATGGAAATTTGTAAAAAGACTGGAGACAATTTGCAATCTCAAATATTATTGGTAGAATAACTTCAATAATGAAATATGTAGCTTTGGTAGGTTATGGTTATTGGGGAACAAACCTTTTGAGGAATTTTGTGGAGACTAAAAATTGTGAAGTTGTATATGTTTGTGATAATGATATCACTAGACTAAAACCAATTAGAAAAAGATATCCTTCAATTATTCTTACTTCGAATTATGATGAAATTCTTTTTGATAAAGAAATTGATGCAGTGATAATAGCTACTCCCACAAGGTTTCATCACGATCTAGCTAAGAAAGCTATGGAGGCGGGAAAGGATGTTTTAATTGAAAAACCGATGGCTTTATCAATGTCCGAAGCAAAAGATTTAGTTGTGGTATCAAAAAAAACGAAGAGAATAATAATGGTTGACCATACATTTTTGTTTACACCAGCTGTAAGAAAGTTAAAAACAATTATTGATAACGGTGAAATCGGTGACATTGTTTATATTGATTCAGTAAGAACAAATCTCGGACTTTTTCAAACTGACTCCAATGTTTCCTTTGACTTAGCAACCCACGATATTGCAATACTACAATATTTATTAAATGCTAGTCCTACAGTAATTACCTCGGTGGCGGAGTCTTTCTATGGTACACAGGAAGAAATCTTTTACATTCATTTAAATTACCCAAACAAAATAACTTGCCATTTACATGTAAGTTGGCTTTCCCCACTTAAGGTGAGGAAAATGATGATAGTTGGAACTAAAAAAATGATAGTGTATGATGATGTTGAACAATCTGAAAAGATAAAAATTTATGATAAGGGAGTTGTGTTTGATCAAATAAGAATTGGGTATAGGTCAGGAGATGTCAATTCTCCCAATATTGATATTAAAGAGGCGTTAGGAACCATGGCATTAGAGTTTATAGATACTTTGGAAACCAGAAAAGAGCCTGTAAGTAACGGTCTTTTTGGTTTGTCAATTGTAAATATATTAGAAATGTCTAATAATTCTTCTCGAAGTAGTAAAACAATTATTATTAAAAATATAAATGACAATAAAAAATGATGTCAAAATAGGTAAAAGAGTAAAAATTTATCACAAAAATTTAGTTAATTTGTATGGTTGTAGCATAGGCGAAGATACAAAAATTGGAACTTTTGTTGAAATACAGGCGGGTGCAAAAATAGGTTCCAGATGTAAAATTTCATCACATACATTTATTTGTGAAGGAGTAACAATAGAAGACGAAGTGTTTATTGGTCATGGTGTTATGTTTACAAATGATAAATATCCTAGGGCAGCAATCGGTGGGCATTTAAAGGAAAATGATGATTGGAAGCTCGAAAAAACAGTTATTAAAAAAGGTGCATCTGTTGGCAGTGGTGCAATTATTCTCCCTGGAATAATAGTAGGGGGAAATGCAATGGTGGGAGCCGGTTGTGTGGTCAGTAAAGATGTTCCATCAAACTCTCTAATTTATGGAGTACCTGGTAAAATTGTTAAAAAATTAAAATGATACCCTTTTTAGATTTAAAAAAGCAACACAACAGCATCAAAAAAGATATTGATCTTGCAGTTGGTAAAGTTCTAGAAGATTCAAATTTTATTCTTGGTTATGAAGTTGATGAATTTGAAAAAAATTTTGCTAATTATATAGGCGTTAAAAGATGTATTGGTGTTTCTACAGGAGAGTCGGCAATTTTATTGATATTAAAAGCTTTGGAAGTAGGACCTGGAGACGAAGTTATTACTGTTGCAAATACTTTTATTGCTACGGTTTTTCCAATAATTACACTTGGAGCAAAACCCGTTCTGATTGATATTGATCCTAAGACCTATCAGATGGATTTAAATATGTTGCAAAAATCAATAACACCCAAAACTAAGGTTATACTTCCTGTACATCTGTTTGGTATACCTGCGCCGATAGCGGAAATCTTAAAAATTGCTAAGGAAAAAAATATATTTGTTGTTGAAGATGCATGTCAGGCTCATGGATCATCAATTGCTGGTAAGATGTGTGGATCTTTTGGCATAGCCTCGGCCTTCTCGTTTTATCCAGGAAAGAATCTTGGAGCTGCAGGAGATGCTGGCGCAATAACTACAAACGATGAAGATTTAGCAAATAAACTAATTGCAATGAGAAATATAGGCCAATTTGAAAAATATAAACATGATTTATTTGGATACAACTTTAGAATGGATACGATCCAGGCCGCTTTTTTAAGTGTAAAGTTAAAACATCTTAACTTATGGAATAAAAAGAGAAGAGAAATTGCAAATTACTATAATAAATTATTATCTGATTTACCCGTGGTTTTACCGCCAAAATTAAAAAATGGGTTGGTAGAAAATTATCATCTTTATGTAATAAAAAGCCAAAAAAGAAATGAGTTGTTGGAATTTCTGAAACAAAATGAAATTTCAACAGGTATTCATTATCCAATACCTCTTCATATGCAAAAATCACTTTCCTTTTTGTGTTATAATGAAGAAAGTTTTCCTGTAACTAAAAAATATGCAACAGAAATTTTATCACTTCCAATGTTTCCTGATATGACGAAAAACCAAGTGAAAGAAGTATCTGACAAAATTCATGAATTTTATCGAAACCTTGATAGATTGGGAAAAATTGTAATTACGGGTGGTGCTGGATTTATAGGTTCTTCAGTTGCTGATTATTTATTAGAACATTTTGCTGAAAAAATAGACAAAATTGTAGTTTTAGATAATTTTGTCAGAGGTAAAAAGGAAAATTTAATTAAGGCTCTAAAAAATAAGAAAGTGGAACTAATTGAGGGTGATATTCGAGATAAAGAGTTGGTTGATAAGTTGATTAAAGGTGCAAATTATGTAATTCATGAGGCAGCTATCAAAAATATTTTATGCGATGAAGATCCACGGCTTTCCTTAGAAGTATTAGTTAATGGAACATTTAATGTTATGGAAGCCTGTGTTAAGCATAAAGTCAGAAAATTGGTATTTAATTCATCAGCTTCAGTTTATGGACAACCTTTAAAAATACCAATGCAGGAAACAGATAATTATAATAATGAAGCATTTTATGGTGCAGGAAAAATTGCCAACGAACAAATGGCAAAAGCTTTTAATAAAATGTACGGCCTAAATTATGTTTGCCTACGACCTTTCAATATCTATGGACCCAGAATGGATATATCAGGCATATATACTGAAGTTTTTATTAGATGGTTGGACTCAATAGATAATGGAAAGGCGCCTGTTATCTTTGGAGATGGCACAAACACCTTAGACTTTGTTTACATCGAAGATGTAGTTAGGGCAACTATCACGGCATTATTAAGTGATATAAAACAAGGTTTTTATAATGTCGGATCTGGGGATGAAGTTAGCTTAAACAAACTAGTAGAAGTACTTCTTAAATGTAATAAATCTGATCTTAAAGTAGAACACATTCAACAGATTAGAAAATCTAACTATGTAACTAGAAGAAAAGCTGATATAGTAAATGCAAAGAAAGATTTAGGGTTTATTGCCACCACCTCATTAGAAACTGGTGTTAAAAAACTTATTGAATGGAGGAAGAAAACAAAGAAAAATGAAAATACCGTTAATTAAACCTAACTTTGACAAAAAGGAAGAAAAAGCCGTTATAGATGTATTAAGATCTGGTTGGGTCACTCAAGGACCTAAAGTTGAAGAATTTGAAAGAATGGTGGCTTCTTATGTTGGAGCAAGATATGCAGTAGCAGTTACTTCTGCAACAACAGGTTTGTTCTTAGCCCTTCATGTAAAGGGAATTGGTGCTGGAGATGAAGTTATAGTTCCGTCATTTTCCTTTATAGCAACAGCTAATGTAGTAGTTCACTCTCAAGCTAAACCCATTTTTGTTGATATTGATCCAAATACTTTTAATATTGACCCGGAAAAAATTGAAAAGGCTATCTCTAGTAGAACAAAAGCAATTATTCCTGTAGATCAAGTTGGTTTACCATCTGATTTAGATAAGATTCATAAAATAGCCAAAGCTCATAATTTGATAGTTATTGAAGATGCGGCCTGTGCGATAGGAACTAAGTATAAAGGTAGAAAAATAGGGTCAATTAGTGAAATGACAGTTTTTTCGTTTCATCCGAGAAAGACTATAACCACGGGAGATGGAGGAATGATTACAACAAATGATAAAAAATTGGCTGATCGATTAAAGCTTTTAAGAAACCAAGGTATGGGGGTATCCGATGTTAAAAGACATTCTTCTAAAAAAGTTGTTCAGGAGCAATATCCTGAAATAGGCTTTAATTTTAGAATGACAGATATTCAGGCTGCAATAGGAATAGAGCAAATGAAAAAGATAGATAGGATTTTGACAAAAAGAGAAAAATTAGCTAAAAGATATGATAAGGCATTTTTGTCTTCGAAAAATATTATTCCTCCATATATTCCAAAAGGTTATGAGCACAATAGACAAAGTTATGTAGTTAGGGTAAAAAAGGAATCTAAAATTAGTAGAGATAATTTAATGCAAAAACTACTTGATTTGGGTATTGCCACAAGACGGGGTGTAATGGCATCTCATTTAGAAAAACCATATGTAAAAATGCTTGGGAAAATTAAACTTCCCATTACGGAAGAGGCAACGGCAAATACTATGGTATTGCCACTTTTCCCCAAAATGACGATTTCTGAACAAGATTTTGTAATTAAAAACATATTGAATTTAACCCAATAGTAAATGCAAGATAGTGAATTTAATCATGGAATTGGAGATAACCCATATAATAAACACTCTTGGATTTTGGGAAATCCTAAAATTGCTAAAAATGTATGGATTGGAGCTTTTACTTTAATTGATGCTTTACACAACGAATTAGAAATTGGTGAAGGAACTGATGTTTCTTCTGGTGTACAGATATTAACTCACTCAACAGTAAAAAGAGCGATTTCTGAAAGAAGATTCATAGGCATTGAAAGTGCTCCAAGCAAAATAGGTAATTTTTGCTTTTTGGGAACTCACGCTACTATTTTAATGGGGGTAGAAATTGGTGATCATAGTGTAATCGCTGCTGGATCAGTTGTACCTCAATTTATGAAAATTCCTGCTTATTCAATGGTTGCAGGAGTCCCTGCAAAAATTATTGGTTCGAGTAAAAAACTCTTAAAAGATGTACCAGATGATTCACTTTCGATTACTATTCCTGCTTTTAATGAAGAAAAAACAATTGAAAAGGTTGTTAAAGAAGTGGTTCAAGAAGTTTCTAAATTATTTAAGGATTATGAAATACTATTAGTTAACGATGGGTCAAAAGATAAAACTGGTAAAATTATTGATTTTCTTGCTAAAAAGAATAAACATATTAAAGTTATCCATCATAAAATGAATAAAGGTTTTACTGGAGCAATGAAATCTTGCTTGTTTAACGCTCAGAAAAACTTAGTATTTTTAGCCCCCGCTGATGGACAATTTAATTTTAAGGAGCTTCATAAATTTATTGAAGCCATAAAGGGCTATGATATGGTTATTGGGTATAAGAAAGAATCTAGTGAAGGCTTTTATAGAAAATTTAGCTCTAAATTAATTTATACTTTGTATCAAAAACTATTTAATGTTCCTATCAGAGAAATTTCAACGGTATTTATGTGGAGAAAAAATGTAATAGATTCAATTAAGATTGAATCAGCTGATAGGGGATCAATGTTTTTATATGAATTTTTCTATAAAGCAATAAAAAATAAATTTAAATATGTTGAAATTCCAATTTCTTGGCATAAACGCCGTGGTGGTTTGGCAAAAGGAAGAAATTTAAAAAATATAATTAAAACCTTGGAGGGGATGATTAAACTAAGGTTGCAAAGTTAATTTGAATTTGTTAATTTTTGTAATTCATTAACGATATTTTTATTTTTAGGTTTTCTAAATTTTTCTAGTGTTTTTATTTGTGTACGTCTAAAGTCGACTTTATATTCTTTATATAAAAAAGCCATTTCTTTCCTTAATAATTCTATAGTCATATATTGGCCGTTTCTTTCTGAAAGTGCTCTTTTTGCAAGATCTTCATTTATCCAAACCCCACCAGTGTATCTTTGAGGTTGAGTTTTTGCAAATCCTATTATTTCATTTGTATCTTTTATTGTGATTTCACCGGAAAGATTCAATTTTGGCTGACCTAAATTATTTGCTACATCGGCAATAATTTGTTCAAGACTTAGTTTTTCTATTTCTGTAATGGTTTTTTTCGATATGCCTATAATATCTTCAACTGGAGGAATAAAATCCATGGTTCTTGAATCCACTCCGCATCTTTTCAAAAACCTAGAAGCAATTTGATTACTAAGCATATATCTAAATTTAAAAAGTTTCCCAATATCATGAATAAGAAGACGAGATTTAATTAACCACGGATTTAAATCCGGACCACCATTTTGTTTAATAACTTCTTCAATAGTTTCAGCATATTCTGCAGACATAATTGGATGTGCCCAGAAAATTGGTGAGACTTTTGTGTCACAATCAGTGGCTAAAAGTTTTAGTAACTTGGCTCCTACTTCAAAGTCTTTTTCAGTAAATTCTTTTTTATGATCTGTAAAAGCTGACCCCTTGAGGATAACTTTGGCAGGTACAACAAATTTTGCAAATCTATCATGTACTTGGGTAGCTTCCTCTCTAAGAAGATTATCACGTAATTTTTTTTTGTCCGGAGGCAGTTTTGAGATTATTTCTCGTTCGGTCAAAAAGTATGTATCAGCTATCTCATTTTTCATTTGAGGAGAATTATAGGATATTAAAGTAAATATGGCAATAATTGAGTTAATTTTATAGTAATATTAATAAACGGATGAATATCTATACAATTGGGATTGTCTTAGTTGGAATGATTATCCTTCTTATTACTGCTGAGGTAATGAGTCATTATTTTAAAATTCACTCAGATAAATTTTACGTTATTTTTCATTTTGCAGGTGGTGCATTATCTTTCCTTTTATTTTTAAATTTATTTAATAATAAACTTCTTGCTTTTTTCTTAGTTTTAGTAATTGGTATACTTTGGGAAATACATGAGTGGATATTATGGAAATTATATATTAAAACAAAATTATATAAACCAAAGAGTAAGGATACAATTTGTGATTTGGTAATGGATATTTCCGGAGCGTTAATATTTTATGTTATTGAAATTTTACACATATTTTAAAAACCTTTTAAAAAACCATTTTTGGGTTTTGTTAATTCTTGTTGTTTTTATCTCTTATGGCCAGATGCTTTGGATGCAACCGTGGGAAGATGATAACGCCTTGTTTGTTAAACTGGCAAGCATAGAGGATAGGGTTGGCTTTTTTGGTAAAGGCCCCCTAGGAGAAGGAGTTTATAGATTTGCAGCTGTCCCGTTTATATTAATATATAAAATTTTCGGTACGTTTATACCAGCTTACTTTGCATTGCTTTTAATTCTTTATGTTTTAGCTACCTTAACAGTGTATAAAGTACTATCTAAAATTATTGGCGAGACTGGAGGGAGAGTTGTTGGTTTTATTTATGCTTGTGGTTATATTACCTCTGACAGTTTTTGGAGAATGGCAAATAGTGCAACCACAAGCATAAGTATAATACTTATTAGTTTGTTTACATTATTTTGTTGGCAATATTATAAGCAACAAAAAATTAAGTATTATTTATTGTCACTTTTTTTCTTCCTGATAGCTACAATAATTGCTGTTTCAAGAACTCACTATCTTGTTGCTGTGGCAATAATTTTTGAATTTACCCTTTTTACCTTTAGAAATTTCCCCAAAAATGTCATAAAGTTGGTTTTACGCCTAATTCCATTTTTGTATATTTTTTACAATTTAGTTTTATCTTCCAGTGATTCAAGGACCGATGGAGTAGGAAATTATATTATTTCAATCCTAAAAGGAAAATTGTATTTGACCTATGGATTTTTTTCATCAATTTCAAATTTATTTATTCCGGATTATTTAATTAATTTTATTTTTGATATTCAAAATAAGTTGACAGTGTTTTTACAAGCCAAAATTCCTATTGCTTATTTATTATTATTTGGTGTTTTTACAATTTTAATATTGTTATCTTTTAAAGGTTTAAAAAACAAAAAGTATCTTACAATTTTATTTTATTTTATACTTTTAATATGGTTCTTTGTTTCCAAAAAAGTTTTCTTGGAATCATCCTTAGGATTAGGAGAAAAAGGTATTTTTGTTGGAATACTTGGTGGAGTTATCCTAATTTTGTTAAGTGCATTTTTTATTATTCTTCGTAAAAATAGACAGATATTTTTATTTTTTATAAGCTGGCTTGTTATTAATTTGTTGGCTTATACTTCTTACTTTCCTACGGTTACCTATGAAACAATTAACCGTTATTTAGCTCACTCCTTTTTTTCTCTAACATGCGTTTTAGGTATATTATATATTTCACTACCAGACAAAAGTAAAATAAATTTTTTGGTCAAATTAATAATAATTTTATTTGGCATTGTTAATTTAATAAACGCTGTAATTTATCAAAATAAAATTCTTTATACAAGAAGTTTTCCAGTTAAAAGTTTTTATCAACAACTGTCTATTTTGCTACCTGAAATTAAGAAAGACGATGTTTTGTATTTTGATGTTTCAAACGATTCACAACGCTTATTTCGTGATGCAATTTCAGCGGCGATGATACCAGACACTGGATCGTTTGGTTGGCGTTATCAAATATATAGATATGATTTTAGTTTAGAAACAGATTTTTCAAGTTTATATAAAAGAATAACAGAGGAAAAAGTAAAAATAGATAACATCCATGCTTTTTGGTATTCCAAAGGTATTCTTACTGATATATCCAAAAATGTGCAAGATTATTTCTTAAATAAAAATTCATATTATTATTCTCAATATAGTTTAGAAAAAACAAGTGAAGCGATTATAAACAGAAACAAGGATAAAACATTGTGGTTTCAGCCAGAACTTATTGCCGACATCAAATCTCCAATTGAAAGTTATGCACCCATTGAATGTGGTATCACTTTTGTGGCCAATCCACTTAAGACTAATAAATTACTTTTTCCACTATATTGGGAATTATCTAATGACAAAACAAAAAATGTATTTAATGACCCAGTACAAAAGAAACTTGCCTTACTATATAAGAAAGATATGGATAATTTTGTTAAAAATTCCATTTTTAGTACTAGTAGCCAATGGTCTGATCGAGTAACTGAAAATTTATATGACAATGATATTGGTACTGTATGGCAATCTGATAGAGTACTCTGGCAAGATAAAAGAGAATATCTAGAAGTTTTGTTACCTACTGTTCAAAACATAAATAGAATAGTTTGGACACCACCTTCATATCAAGCTAGCGTACCTACAAATTATGAAATTGAAATATCACTTGATGGAAAGAGTTGGAGAAAAATTAAAACAATAACTAATAAAGAAATAACCAGTCAGATTCAACAAGAGGTAAAATTTGAACCAATAACAGCAAAATACGTAAAGATGATAATAACTGAAACCCTAGGAGGCGATTCCCCGATGATATCCGAGTTTCGTGTAATACCTAGTAGCTTATCAACGCTTGATTTAAAAAGTGTAGACACATATCTTGAAAGGCCATTTATATTTATTGAAAATGAACAAATTTTTAATAACACGTTAACAAGTTTTGGACAAACAGGCGTTGCTCAATTGTATTACTTAGCAAATAAAGATAATGTTTGGATTAATACAAGTAAATTAAATATTGGAATTATTTATGATGGAAAAGCTCATTACTATAAAGTTAATTTTCCTGCAGGTGGGACTAGAATTGAAAATATCAAAGTTTCAAACTTTGCAGTTCCTGGTACAATAACTTTATATAACATCGAATGCAAAACAAACTGATTAAGTTTATCTTTAAATATTACTTAGCAATTATATTATTGATATTAGTTATATCATTTGGACAGACCTTATTAATGATTCCATGGCAAGACGATAATGCCCTCTTTTTTAAGTTAACTCATATCCAAGAAAGAGCAGGTTTTTTAGGTTCAGGAATATTTGGCGAAAGAGCCTATAAGTATACTGCCTTTTTTTATTATCCTATCTATTTAATTTTTAAATTTCAGCCAGTATATTATTTTGGTATTAATTTTATTCTGTACGGAGTTTCAGTTTATATTTTATATAGAATAATTTCAAAAATGATAAATAATCAGGTTGGGATGATGACAGGTTTTTTATATGCATGTGGATTTATTGGTTCAGATAGCTTTATCAGATTGTTTAACTCTCAAATTACTAGTCTAAGTATAATCTTAGTTAGTACTTTCATCTATACATATTGGGTTTTTTACAAACAGAAGAAGAACGTGTGGTATTTTATTTCACTTTTTATTTTTTTTCTGGCGGCTGAGTTTGCAAGAGCTAGAACTCATTATATGATTGCAGTTCCTGTTGTTTTCGAATTACTATTTTTAACTTTTAATAAACCTATAATTAAATCAATATTTTTTTCTATTTTAAGAATATTTCCATTTGTACCGATTTTTTACCGTTATGTTATTTTAGAAGATTATCGTTCGGGAGGTGTGGGAGATTTATTAAACTCTTTATTAAAAGGCGAGATCTATAAAATTTTTGGCTTTTTGTCGTCATTTTCTAATATGATTCTTCCTGACTGGTTTACCAAAAACTCCTTAAATAGTACAAATGGTGTGTTTTATTCCTGGGGATTTGCTTTAGTAATGTTAATTATGTGTATATTCGTTTTTGTTAAATTCAAAAGACAAAGACTATATTCTTTGTCCCTTTTAACAACTAGTTTAATATGGGGGTATTTATCGTTAAATATTTTTATTCATCCAGCATTACATGTCACACAGGAGCAAATTTACTTAGCATTTATAGGTGGACAATTGATTTTGCTATTTATTTTTGGATTTTTTTTGATTGATAAAAGTAAAAAACTATTGTATATATTTTTTTTGGCCGGAATATTTATAAATTTAGCAGCTTATTGGGCGTATAGCCCAACTCTGGTATACGAAAAAATTAATAGATATCTTTCACACTCCTTTCTTTATTTAGTGATATTACTTCCACTACTAGTCTATTCAATAAAAAACAATAAAATATCAAATATATTTTTTGTAATTGTATTCTTTTGGGGATTGGGAAATATGTATGGTTCCTTTTTATATCAAAGACAAATTTATTTAAACAGAGTTGTGCCCGTAAACTCGTTTTATAAAAAACTTGACGATTATCTTGTTACAATTGAAAAAGGAGATATTCTATTTTTTGATGTAGCGGATGACGCGCGAAGTTATTTTTCTGACGCCTTTTCTGTTGCTCAAATGCCAGATTCGACAGCAATTGCATGGAGGTATGGTATTGATAGATATGATTTTGAGATGTTTCAAACCTCTTCAGATTTTTTTAATTATTTACAAAAAAATACAGTTGATAAACAAAAAATTCATACATTTTTTTATTCAAAGGCAGGATTAATTGAGACAACTAATGATTTTATTTTATATTTAGATAGTAATAAAATTGATGATTTGGATATTAAGATAAGTGACTCTTATCCTATTTTTGATAATATTATAATTAATAACCAGATAGATAAATCTAGCATTAATTTTACTAAAGATCTATCCTTTTTTAGCCTTATACCTTTAGATTTACTTGTTCAAATTTCTGGTTACCCTCTATCAACGAAAGAAATTAAATTCCCTTTTAGTTATGGATTAGAAAATACAATGAGAAATAATTTTAGGGATAATCAGGATATATATTTGACATCCCGATATAAAAAATATAAAGAAGAATTTAAAAAAACAAAAGTTAGTGTAAGTAGCGATTGGCAAGATAGAGTAGTAAGTAATTTAATTGATGGAGACTACAATACTTCATGGCAGGCCAATAGACTTTTGTGGTTAAAGGATGCTCAATTCATTTTTATTGAATCTGACAACAAGACGTTATTTAATAAGTTAGTTTTTGTAAATTCTTATTCTGATAATACTCCACTTGAATTTGACATTTTAGGCTCAGACAATAATAGCGATTGGTTTTTGATTAAAGCATATAAGTCAGATCTCAGACTTAAAAACGGAGATATGCAAATTGTTGACTTTATACCACAAAGTTTTAAATTTTTAAAAATAAATTTTAAAAAAACATTAAATGATGATTCTCCTGCACTTTCTGAATTATGGCTTGTGCCATCAGAATTTGATGATTTGAATATTATTCAAACAGAGAAGTATTTAGAAAATTCATTCAAAAACATACCAGATGCTAATTTTTATAATCAATTATTAAAAGATAATGATTACGTTGGTACAATAGAGCTTTCTTGGTGGAATAATAAAAATTTTGGCTGGCAAACATCTTTTGATTCAACCGCAAAGGTAATTTTTGATGGTAAATCTAGGTGGTATAAAATAAAAGTAACTCCCGGTGGGACAAAAATAAATCAACTTAAGTTTTTACTAAAAGATTTTCCCGCAAAATTTAAGATTCATGCAATCAAAGTTTTATATTAAATGTTATTCAAGTACAGTAACAATTGCACTTTTACTTTTGGTTAAGCATGTATCACCATTTTCCATCTCAAAGACAATAACTTTAGCTTCTCTGGCAACAAAGTAAAAATCAAAGTTAGAAGTTAAGGTTTTTAATTCTGCATGTTTTAGTTGATTTTGAGCAATATCTTCATTTTCTCTTATCCAATCGCTATTATTCGTACTTGTGCGCACATATCCAGTTTGAACTAATGAACAATTCTTAGTTGGTATAATAAATGAAGTCTTCATTATTTTTTCAGTCTTGGGTAATGTTATGGTTATATTTTTTTTATCTTTTTGAGTATTGACAGAAATAATTAATTTTTTTTGGTTTTTAAACATTTCTTTTACATACTTTTCATCGTTTTTCCAAACTTTAGCAATTGCTACTCCATCAACCTTAACTTCATACAGGGGATTCATAACAGTGTTTAGGTAGTTTAGGTTGTACCAGTGCATCGGAGAATAATCATATGTAAGTTCTAATACATATTCACCTTTATGCTCAGGTCCAGACCAATAATTTGGAGATAGAGAGATATCAGGTCTTAATTTAAATCTTGGAATGTTGCTTATTGAACCTACTGGTAAAGTCAAATATGCATTTTGCTCTGCATATTGATTTAACCATAAAATAGCAGGGTAATAGGCATTCCCATTTGAGTTGCCCCAAGAATTAATATTCTTTTCTTTAGCACCAGCTAAGCCTCCAACTATTTTGTTAAAAAAAACATTTTCATTAGGATGAATATTAACCAGTTTAATAATTACAGGTATAAAAATAATATTAGTTATTAATATAAAAATATAAATGTTTAATTTACCTAATTTTTTATAAACTAATCCAGCAGTTATACCACAAAGCATCGCCAATATTGGTATAAATTCCATTATTAACCTTACTCCACCATAACTTAGAGCTCCAAAAAAAGATATTCTTCCGACAATTGTAATTAATGACAAAATCAACAAAAGCGAAAAACTTTTACTTTTCAATAAACTTCTAACAAAGAATAATGAGAATATAGAAATGATTATTGTGGGAATCGGAGTTGTGTAAAATATCCAAGTAATTGGGTAAGTATTAAATATTTTTAAAAGATAATAATTTTGAGGTTGAGATGGTGCTGAATAACCCACCTCAAGATAGAAATCTATAATTCTTTTTATTCCTAAAATTGGATCTTTCCAAAGAGTTGGAAAACTACCAATTAAGATTGTAAAAACAATAACCGGGAGTATTATTAGTAGAATCCAAAATTTAGTCAAAAATCTTAAAAAGTCTTTTGTTTTGTAAAAATAAAAAAACAGCCATATAGATAATGGAATAATAATGAAAATAATATTTAATTTAGTTGAGAGACCCATTGCAAAAAATAAAATTGTTAATATTCCCCAAAAATATTTTTGCTTTTTAATGAAAATATAAAAAGAAATCAATGTAAGGGAATAAAAGCAGGTAATGATTGGATCTTTAATATTAAAATGTTGCTCACCAACAAAAAGAGGGTAAGTTGTAAGAACTAATGATGAAACAATAGATTGAATTATGCCAAATTCTTTCCACATAAATATAGCAATAGTAAAAACTAGTAATGATGCGACTGTAATTTCAAATAAATGATAACTTTCTAAATCATCTAAAATACCAATTTTTTGATAGAAGATTTTATTAAAAAAAGCAGCCAAAACTCCATTTAAGGCAGGATGACCGTAAGTATTATCAATATCGATGTGATACTCGCCATTCCAGTCTTCATCTTGATAATAACTTCTTCGGAATTTAGAATCAGATAAGTAGGGGTTGTTATTAACTTCTTGAAAATGTTTTTCAGAGTCGCGAAAATCTGAACTATCCGAAGTTCCCTTAAGAGCTTTGTATTTAGGAATATCGTTGTAATTTTTTTGTCCAGTTAAAAAATAATGGAGAAATGCTTGTCCTCGACGAAAATGAAAAGGTTCATCCCAATTTATTCCATAATCACCCAATGTTTTAAATGCTATTAGAAAAAACAATATTGGAATAATTAAAATTAATAAAAATATTAAAAAACTTTTTTTCATTTAGTTGCTGTTTATTCAATGATATAAATATGGTAACATATTTTGTGCTTAACAATATTTCTAATCGTTTTCTAGGATCGGTTTTGAGTGAAGCTGATACAAAAGTTATGAACGCTTATGGTTGGGGTGTTCAGTTTCATAAAAATAGCTCCATAAATTTATTTGTTAAGTTTTTTGGTGTTCCCCACCTTGGTGCGCGCATGAGAAATCGGATCCTAGAAAATATAATTAACAAAAGAAACCATAAAAATTCTACACTTTTTGATGCTGGGTGTGGAATAGGCCTAACTAGTATGTATTTATCAAATAAATTTGAAAAAATTTATGCAGTCGATGTTGAAGAACAAAAAATTAAAGTAGCTAAAATGATTGCTAAGAATAATCACATTAATAATATAGAATTTAGAAAGGTTGATGTTTTGAAGGACAAAATAGCTTCGAAAACTTTCGATTTTGTGATTTGTTTTGAAGTGCTAGAACATGTAAATAACGAAGAGGAATTTATTTATAAACTCTCAAAATTGGTTAAGAAAAATGGAGTTATGATTCTATCATTTCCTTCGAAGACACTGCTTTCCCGTATGGCACAGAAATCACTCGATCACCATAAATCAGGCTATTCATCAGATGAGATTAATAAAATAGCTAAAAAATTTAAACTTAAAGTTGTTGAAGAACAATCTTTTGGTAAGAGCCTCTTGGGAAAATTAGTCGTCGGTTGCGATTTTATTTTTAGAATAACTTTTACACCATTAGCAAGTTTATTTTTCCCAGTTTTTTATCCATTATTGATACTGGATTATTATTTGCCAAAATTTGGAATTCCAAGAGGATATATATTAGTAATACACAAAAACTAAAAATATGAAAATTATTGGTTTAACATATCACAAAAGTGGAGTACATGATAATTCTGTTGCTCTTTTGGAGAACGGAAAAGTGTTATTTGCAGAAGCAGAGGAAAGAATTTCAAGAATAAAGCATGATGGAAGATTTCCATACCTTGCGTTAAAAGAAGGTTTAAATTTAACTAAAAATAAATTAAAAAATATTAATTATTTTGTATCTGCTACACCAAACGAAAATTATATTCAAATGTTTTTAACAACAGTTAAATTTTTACCAACCGTAGGTTTGGGAAATTATTTAGAACAAATGATTGGTGCACTTACACATAAAATAGATAAAGTTTCAGATGATGACAGACCAAAAAATATACAGGAGATGGGAATATCGGAAAGTAAGTTTTTTACAGTTTCCCATTATTTTGCTCATGCCGTTGCCGCTTATTATACTTGTCCATTTGATAAGTGTTTAGTAATTAATATGGATGGGTTTGGTCCCGGGGATAAGGGAGAGCCTTTGAGTGGACAAATTTATTTAGGTGAAAATAATAAATTAATAGGACTTGAGGTTGTGCCTGTTCATGCATCACTAGGGCTATATTACGGGGTTATAACAATGGCATTAGGATTTAAATTAAATGACGGGGAAGGTAAAACCATGGGTCTGGCAGCATACGGAGATCCAGCAAAGTGTTACAAAAAAGTCAAAAATTTTTTCCCGAGATTTATCGATAATGATTGGATAGTTAAAAGTTCAATAATGGACATTCTTAATGTTTCAAGGAAGAAAGTCTATGTGAAGTCAAGTACTTATAAATATCTTAAAAAGTTAGTAGAGGATTATGGTAAAGAAGATGTTGCTGCCGCCTGCCAATTGGTTTTTGAAGAGGAATTAGTAACTTACATTTCTCATCTTATCAAAAAGTATAAAGTTTCAAAAGTTGCTTTAAACGGTGGTATCTTTTTAAATGTCAAGGCAAATATGAGACTTTTGGAGGAAAAAGTTGTTGATGATCTTTATGTTTATCCTAACCCTTCTGATGGGGGAACTGCTATGGGAGCTGCTCTTGCCGGATTCATAACTAAGGGTCAAAAAATAAAGCGACAAGAGCTACTGCATCCTGCATACAGTAGAGAATATAAAAATTCAGAAATTATTACAGAACTCAAAAAGACAAAAGGAATAGAATACAAAAAATTAGGTACTAATCTTCCACGAATTGGGGCAAAACTACTTTTTGACGGAAAAGTAGTGGGTTGGTTTGAAGGCAGAGGAGAGTGGGGTCCTAGAGCGTTGGGGCAAAGAAGTGTAATAGCTGATCCAAGGCATTTGGAAACTAAGAACAGAATAAATAATATATTGAAAGGAAGGGAGTGGTTTATGCCATTCGCTCCAAGCATGGCAATCGAGGGGGCTCCAAAGTATTTGAAGATGTTGAGAAAGGCACCATTTATGATAATTGGAGATAGAATCATGCCAGGAATGGAAAAAGATCTAAAGGCGGCGGCCCATATTGACGAGACTGTTCGCCCCCACCTCGTAACAAGAGAAGCAAACAAACTCTATTATCAAGTAATTAAGGAATTTGAGAAATTAACTGGTGTACCTACTATTTTAAATACTAGTTTTAATAAACATGGACTTCCAATAGTTTACACTCCAAGACAGGCTGTTGAGCATTTATTATGGGGTGCAATTGACGAACTAATAATTGGTAGTTATCATGTTTGGAGAAAATGAAATATCAAACCAAGAATCTTCAGCCACACAGCAAAATCGGTTTATCTTTTATAAGTTTATTAAAACATTATTATCATGTTAGTAATTTAGATAATTTGAGACAATCTTTGAAAGATGACTTAATCGCCACCATATTTATGGGGTCTGGGAGTGGTATATTTGGATCGTTCATAAGGGGTATGTATTTTAAGTTATTTTTAAACTATAAACTTCCATCTATGATTGGAAATCGCTTTCGTATTATAAATTCGTCAATGGTTAAGGTTGGTAAGAACTTGTGGATTAAAGATGATGTTACGATATTTGCGGGGGACAAGATGACAATTGGCGATGGCTGTGTTTTGTGTGATAGATCAAGTATTTGGTCCAGTAAAGACGGTTTAAAAATTGGAGATGGATTTTCATTAGGTATAGGTGGATATATCTGTGGAACTGAAGGAAGGATAGCTATAGGTAATAAAGTAATTATGGCTGATAATGTACGTTTATACAGTTGGAATCATAGTTTATATTCCAGTTTAAAAACGTTTTCAGAGAATGAAATTTCTCATCGAGGTATTACGATTGGTAACAATTGCTGGCTTGGATCTGGATGTGTAATATTAGATGGTGTGAATTTAGGTGATAACTGTGTTGTAGGTGCGGGAGCTGTAGTTACAAAGTCATTTCCTAAAAATTCGTTAATCGCGGGGGTCCCAGCAAAAGTTGTTAAAACAATATGACTAAATTACTAGAATCTTATTTTATATATATTTTATTAGTCGTATCAGTTTTAGTTTGGTTTGTATCCTATTCAAAAGTTCCATTTATTTTTTTTCAGCAAGATGAGTTAATGGGGTTTGGTCTTTTTATTCTAAACAGGGTTGATATGTTGTATACGGGCCTTGGATTTAAAGGAATGGTACATTTTGTGCCGGTCACAATGTCACTTTCCTTCGGAATTTTTAATATTTTTGGCCTAAATCATATTCCTTACAATATATTTGGGTTGATATTTCACACAATTAATGGACTCCTTGTTTATCTATTGGGTCAAAAGATATTTAAGAATCGTTTATATTCACTCCTTGCTCTGATAATGTTTTTTTCAAGTAGCTCTGGCGCAGAGTTGGTTATGTGGCCTGTTATAAATTTAAACACAATTTCACTGTCCTTTTCACTCCTTGCTATGTATGTTTTAATCTCATCGTATATAAAAGATGGGTATTTACAAATTAAGAAGTCTATTTACATTTCTATATTATTTTTACTCTCTGTTTTCTCAGTAGAATACGCAGCTGGACTTATTTTTATCATTCCTGTCACCGCATTTTTAATGGATAGAAAAAATAGTGGAATAAAAAAACTAACTCAAATCTGGCCATTTTATTTAACGGTAATGATATTTTTAATACTTAGATTTGTTCCCTCTCTTTTTTTAAGAGAATTGAATACCTTAAATTCTGTCCTTGAGACTGGGGTTTTTAGTAGAGCCATGGGTTTAATTCGATTGCCACTTATTTATGTTTCCCAGACCTTTTTGGGTCAAAATGCATTAATAAACATTTCTCAACTTATATCTAGTGTTTTTTGGGGAAACACAACAAACACTCAATTTGCAGAGGGGGTCATTTATAAATATGTAGCGTCCGTATTGGGAGTATTTATTGTTATTATTTTTCTAAAGTTGTTTTCGAAATTTACTAAATTAGATAAAAAATATTTATTAATTTTCCTAAGTTTTATTATCTTCTCTTCGCTACCTTTTATCTTAGTTCCTGGACAGTTGTTTTCAATATTTTCATCTAGGTATTTATATTTTGGTGGTGTTGGGTATGCTTTTATTTTGGTCTTGATATTGCAATTAATTGTAAATCTCAAAAAAAATAGAATTACCCTATTCTATATAATATTTTTAGTTTCAATGATCCTCGGTGGAGTATATGGTAATTATAAAAAAGGCAATGCTCTTTATAACATTGGGAACCTGAGGGTTCAAATTTTAAGAAGTATTAAAAAAGACCATCCAACACTTCCACAAAAAGTTATTTTTTATACAGATAGCAACAAAAGTTATTATGGTTTGCCTGACGAGGATAAGATTCTACCTTTTCAGTCTGGTCTAGGGCAAACACTACTTTTATGGTATTATTCAGACGAAAAGTTTTCAAAAAGTTTTTTTAAAAATGAATACCTTTGGGGCATTCTTTCAGAAGGCTATAAGGAAATTGATGACAGGGGATTAGGGTATTTTAGAGATTTTGAGAGACTTAAAAATGCAGTTAATGATAATAATCTAAATCCCGAATCAGTTATAGCATTTAAGTGGGATTATTATACTAATACATTAACTGACACAACAAACGAAGTTAGAAATAAACTTAAGAATGAAAATTATAAATAAAATTTGGAATAATTGGCACACAGTAATACTTGTTGCCTTATGTCTTGTTCCAATTATATGGTTTATTGGTAGGGGTGATGTTCTAATTACTGGATTAGACACCAATTTCCCACTTGATCCATTAGTTTGGTTTCAGCGGAGATTTTATGTTTGGAATGGCATTAATAATGCTGGAATTGATTTTAGTTCATCAGTTGCAGGAGTTTTTTTTCATTTTGTTCAACTTGCTCCATATTTATTAGGTTTATCCTTAAAAAATGTAGAAATTGTAAGTTTGGTTTTTTGGTTTTCTGCGATTGTTTCCTCTTCATATCTTTTAGCAAAGACTATTCTACCTAAAAACAAAACACCTCAATTGATTGTTGTCATTCTTTATATTTTAAACATCTATCTTTTCAATACTTGGGAGAATGTAAAAGTATCTAACTTAGCTTTGGTCACTGCGTTACCTTTAATTATATCAATTGTCTACAATTGGTTTTCAGAAAAAATAAATTCAAAAAAAGCAATGATATACCTTTGTCTTGGTTCAATTCTTGCTTCAGGAGCTGGAATAAACCCCGCATATTTTTTAGTAATAATTTTAGCTCTGATAATTGAAACTGTTGTATATCTTTTTTTAAACCTATCTACAAAAACAGAAATAAAGAAGATTTTAGTAAAAGGGTTAACATCCTTTTTTATATTGATTTTAGTTAATATATTTTGGATATTTCCACTTTTAAATTTTTTATATTCTACTAATACCATTAGTTTGGTTGATATAGGACTAACCAATTGGATTACTAGTTTATCTCAAAATACATCGATAATTAATGTTATACGCTTACAAGGGGCATGGGATTGGTATGCCTTAGATAGTAGCGGAATACCTCAATATCTTTCTTACACACTAAATTATTTGTATAAATTTCCGTTTATTATTTTTAGCTTTGCTGTTCCAATATTGGTATTATTTTCATTTGTTTTTTTTGATAAAGAACAAAAATTTTGGTATATTTTTTTTGGAATACTAACGGTATTGGGAATATTTTTTGGTGTGGGGTCACACCCACCAACAGGATCCTTTTTCATTTTCCTATTTGAACATGTACCATTCTTATCTTTTTTTAGAAGCCCTTGGTACATTTTTACTCCACTTTTAACTCTTTCATATGCAGCTTTAGTGGGATTATTAACATATTCGTTCTTTCAAAAATATAAAGAAGGAATGATTAAACATATATTTAATTTTTTAATTATTATATTTTTGATAGCTTATGGATTATATAATTATCCATTAATTACTGGAAAAATTTTTAGACCTGAAAGTAAAAATAGTTTCTATGTTTATTTTCCAGAATATGTATGGGATACAAAAGATTGGTTGAGTAACAAACATGATTCAACTGATGAAAGAATAATTTCATATCCCGACGATCAATTAGAGTCATTTAATTGGGGCTATCAAGGTACTGAATCAATTTTAAGTTTATATTCTAACAGAGAAATTATTACACCATCATTTAATATGACATCAAAAGTTTTTTCAGAAATGTTAGGTTCCTTTTATGCACATATAAAAAGAGGTGAATATAAATCTGCTATTTCGTTAATGGAATTTTTTGGTGCTAATGAAATTTTTTATAAAAAAGACTCTTCAACTTTATCCTCCCCGATAGGAGATAAAATAAATGATTTGGTTGAGACAACTAAATTTGGAGAATGGTATTTTATGCGTCCAAAAGACGAGATGAATAAAAAAATATTTATTGCGGAAGCAGTTTACAAGAATTTATCTAATCCGGAAGATTTTATTCCTGTAATTCCATTTTTAAAACCCAAGAGTGTTGTTGTTAACAATAAAGATACTGAAATTGGACAAATTAAATCAAATGAAAGATTTTTTTCGATTATTAAAACTGGAATATTGGACCAAGATAAAAGTATATTAACTAATGTTAACAAATATGGACTAGATATATTACGCAATGGAACATTTAATATTCTGATTGAAAGAAATTATTTAGATCGAAATAGTCTCATTGTAAAAATTGATTCAAATGTAATTAGTAATTCATTGATTCAATATGATCAAAGTTTGATTAGTGTAGGCCCAGTTAAACTATTTTCAGGAACACATACTATTGAAATTGTTTATCCAGTACAAGAAAATTTATTGGCAATTTCTGATTTCGAAAATATTTCAAAAAACCAAAATCTAAGAAAAGAAGAATTTCCAGAGAATATTCAAAAAACTTTATTAGTATACAATGAAAGTAAAGAAGCTCAAAAAATAATTTTACCAGTAAATGAATTTAATCCCTATTTAAGGTATGCTGTAGGATTTGATTATAAATATGTGTATGGAAAAGTGCCATTTGTTGAAGTTTTACAATCTGCCCCGACTTCTCCAGTAAAAAATCATTCGATTTATCCAGGTTCTTCTACTGATTGGCAGACTCGTTATGACATTTTCAGACCGGTTGAAACAAATTCTAAATTAGAACTTCTGATTAAAGCTGGACCAAATGAATTTTCTGGTAGAAGTAAATCTTTTATAGAAAATATATTTATAAAAAGAATTTATGACAATAATGTATATCTTGTAGAATCTAATTCTGATACTTCTTTTAAATATTTGTCTAAAGGTGAACTAAAGTATAAAAAAATTAATTCGGTAAAGTATGAAGTTGAGTTGAAAAGTGATGGGGATAATCAATTGGGTAGTGTAATAGCATTTTTAGATAATTACAACAAAGGTTGGGTTTTAAAGTCTTCTGATTCAAAAATAGAAAATAAATTTAGTCACTTTACGATTAACGGTTATGCAAACGGTTGGTATGTACCTGCAGGAATGAATACTGGTAAGTTTATTATCTATTATCGTCCACAGACTTTATATATATTCGCAGTTTTAGTCTCAGTTTGTACAATTATGTTATTAATTATTTACAGTTTACATAAAAAGAAATCTTAAATGATTAGATCTTATTTATTTAAATTATTTAATAAAAAGTATGACAATTTAAATCAATGGGCAATAGACCATTTGGTTGGATTATTTATTTTTAATATAATCATGTCTTTGCTTGTGTTGCTTAACACTGCTGAATATTTCAAACCATTTTTTTTCTTAGGAATAAATGTAATTTTTTTCATTGGGCTGATATTATCCATACCTCTTCTCGGAGCAAGGTCAAAATCTATGTTTTTTATATCAATAATTTTTTTAGTTTTTGCTATTTTTTTAAAAATATTAAAGATTGAAATTTGGGCAGAGAGAACAGCTGTTTATACTTTTCAATCTTTACTTATAGGAGTTATTTTACTAACAAGGGAATCAATCAATAAACATTGGTAAAATTTATTGTAAATAATTACAAAAAATATATTTTTGTTTTTTTTATTGTTTATTTACTTATTTTTACCGTATTTTACTCTGAAACGACTAAACCAAAAGGTGATGAAGTTCATTATTTAATTGCCACAGAAAGCATAGTGAGAGATAACGATATTTACCTAGAAAATAATTATCCAGATGGTGTTACAAGCATGTTTGGTTATTTAAAATTAGATAAACATACAGTAATAGGGAGGGGAAATCATGAAATTTTAGGTCACGGTTTAACAATATTTCCTTTTATAATTGCACCCTTTTACTTTGCGGCTGGAAAATTAGGTGCAAGTTTGTTTTTTTGCTTGATTACTGTTATTTTGTTTCAACAAACTATTAAATTTTCTGAGTTGGTAACTAATAGTCACTTAACTAGTTGGGTTGTGTGCCCAGGTTTGTTTTTAACACTTCCATTGTCACAATATTCACTTCTTTTATTTCCAGAGGTCATTGCTGGTTTATTGATTGTTTATAATCTATGCGAAGTTATTACTAAAAATAAACTAGGCATTTTATCAGCTATTCTTATAGGATTATTGCCCTGGATACATTTTAGGTTTTTGACTGTGTCAATATTTTTTTTATTATTCTGGTTTAGTAGGCAGTTTAAAAAAATCACTAAGCAATTTTTCTTGCCATTAATATTGATTTTTGTTTATTTTCTCTCGATATTTTTAATATACGGCAGTTTCGATTTTAATAAAACTTTTATGAACTCTGGGAGCGCGTATTCAGGTAATATTATATCTAATATTATTAATTTATTGATAGATAGACAATATGGTTTGATTCCAAATAACCCCATATTTTTATTAGTACTTCCCGGATTTTATTTTTTGTTTAGAAGTAATAAAAAAAAGGCTTTATTAATTATTGCTCTTATATTTTTTGAGATTATGCCATTTATTAATTCAAATGATTGGCATGGAGGTTTTGCACCACCAGGAAGGTATTTAACAGCGGTAGTTCCAATTATTATACCTTTAATTGTTTTATCTATTACTAAAAGTAGATATTTTTTAACAAAAACGATATTTTTATTAGGGTTTATGTGGGGGTATTTTGTATATATTATTAATTTGTTACAGTCTCCAAACTATGGGTATTTATATAAAGATGGTTTTACTCCGTATTTAAATAAAATATCAATTTGGTCAAATTTATATTTTTATTATTTGTTTCCAAGTTATTTTCCGGATGGAAAGATAACTGTTCTTCATTGGATTTGGATTTGCACAATACTAATAATTAGTTATCTGGTATTTAAAAAAGGAGGGAAAGTTAAGACAAAAGCTTAATCTTAATTATTTATGTATAATTGTAGTGTGAATAATATCTCAAAAATATTAATAGGCTTATCTTTTTTAGGTTTTTTAATAATAGGCTTTTTACTTTTAACTAACCACCTCGGATTAGCGACCAAAATATCTGGTTATATATTTTTTATATTGATTCTTGGTATATGCTTAAAAACAAACTAACTCAAATCTTATATATATTATTAATTATTTTACCAGTTATTGTTGTTTTTAAAAATATTTTTTATATTTACCCCTTTAGTTTTGGAGATGCGCCATATTTTTATACGGACACTTTAGCAAGTCTATTATCAGAACCTTTAATATGGGTAACTCGAGGTGTTAATTTTGGAGGTATTAACCAATTTCTATGGCTTTCGCCCATTATGGCTATTTATGGCTTTTTAGGTAAATACTTACTATTAGACAATCAAATAATTGTTCGTATTCTTTTTTATATACCAGCAGTAATATTGTCTATTCTCGGTCCATATATTTTAACTAAATATTTGAACTTTTCAAAAACAGTTTCATTTTTTTCATCTTTGTTTTATTGCTTAAACACGTATTTTATATTACTAATTGATGGTGGACAGGTGGGCGTAGCTTTGGCTTATGGAATTTTTCCTATTGTTTTGTATTTTATTAAAAAATATATTGATGTTTCAAATACAACGAACTTTTTTTGGGCATATGTTTTTGGAATGTTACTTTGCATAATTGATCCCAGAATATATATCATTTTGTTTTCTTTATTAGCAATATGGAGTTTTTTAAGAAGAGAGTCTTTAAAGCCATTATTTGTTTTACAAATTCCAATATTACTATCCAATTTATATTGGCTTTATCCAATGATCAAAATAAAGCCAATAAATGTAAGTTATTCGGTACTGGATCTACAGACATCTTCTTTAATAAATTCGCTTTTGCTTTATGCCCCCCATTGGCCAAATAATATTTTTGGTAAAATAGTACCTCCCTTATTTTACTTTTCTATTATCCCCATTTTAGTGTTTGGGTTTTTGTTTTTTAAAGACAGACACAAAGATATTAAGAAGCTAGTAATATTATTTCTAATTTTTGCCTTTTTGGCTAAAGGTACGACACCTCCATTTGGAGAGATATATGATTTTATTTTGACCAAGATACCCTTGATGGTAGCTTTTCGTGACTCTAGTAAATTTTTTATACCCTTAACATTGTTGGGTGGAATTTTAATAGGAGAAACTATCGATAAGTTGAAAATGATAAAATTCATTAAAATAATTACTTATACAATAATATTATTACTTGTTTGGCAAGCTATATTCGGAAAATTGAATTTTAATTTGTCGGGAAGAATCTTAAACGATGATATGGGTAAAATTTATTCTAATTTAAAAAATGAACAAGGAGAATATAAAACATTATGGTTTCCTGAAAAGCACCCTATGGCATATGAATCTTTTGATAAACCAGCTCTAGACGCAAGAGACCTTATTAAAATTAATACTATTTCGTCTGTCAATGTCTCCGAGGACCCTTTTAATTTCTTAAATGATATAAATTTTCCGATAAAATTAGCTAAACTTGGAATTAAATATATATTTTTATCAGGAGATCCGAGGAATGTTTATCCAAGTGAAGATGATCTAAAAAGATGGTCTACAGTTTCAAAATTAATAAGCAACAACCCCAACCTTAAGCCAGTAAATTGGAATACAAGTTTTCAAATATTTGAAGTTCCTGATTTTTTACCTAAGTTTTATAAAGTTCACGATTTAATTGGAGCTGTTGGACCTCATCTTCCCTCAGATATGCCAGCTGTTTATTTTGAAGACGGGAAATTTGATCCGAGGTTTCTAGAAAATAAAGACTCAAATTCAGTTAAATTATTATTTAATAATTCTGTAGAACAGGATCTTACTATGAGTTTTCTACAAAAATATTTCGTTGATACTGGTAATGCAAAAACAAATGAATGGGCATATTATTCAGCGGATAAGTATCTCAAGGCAAAATACGAATTATTAATCCGGAATTTTATATATGATGATTTTGATTACAGCAAAGGACTATCATTTTCAACAAAAATGGGTGAAAAAATTGAATTTAATTTTAAAAACTTAGACTTAGGAGAATATGTTTTAGCTGTTCGCAGGATGAATGAATTAAACAAATTTGAATGGAAAATAATTAATCATTCACTTAATATTAAAGATAAAGATTTTAGTTACGAATATATAAATGAAAAAGATTTTGATGCCGTAAATGTTATAGCATTAATTCCTAAAAAAGATTTTGAAGAAGCAGAAAAATTAGGTCAACACCATATAGCCTATTTTGGAGTGATCAAAAACGATAAAAACTATAGTTATAAATGGGATACTGTTTCTATAGTTAATGAAGACACTTCCAAATATTTGTTAACGACAGACAAATATGGTTTTTGGTTAATTCTAAATGAAAATTATAATCCATTATGGACTATTCGTAATGGGGAAAAATATTCTAATTCTATTCCAATTAATTCAGAAGTTAATGGTTTCTATTTTGAACCAACATGGAATGATTTACATATTGAATTTAAAGGTCAGGAGTATTTTAGATGGGGATTATATTATGCATTTATTTCTGTATCATTAACGTTGATAATATTATTATATTTACATATTAAGAATGAATAAATTTTTTAAAAAAGCTTTTTTACTAACAAAATCAGCAACAGCCAGAGATACATATGTTTTATTTCTTGGGAATTTAGGCTCTGCCTTTTTGGGGTTTCTTTTCACTTTTTTTGTTGCACGAGCTTTAAATAGGGAAGACTTTGGGATTTTTTCTGCAGCTATGAATCTTGTGGTAATAATCTCATCATTATCTGATGTTGGTATAACTACAGGTCTTGTTAATTTTATTTCAGAGTCTGACTCAGAAGGAAACGAAAAAAAATCACTTGAATATCAAAAAGCTGGTTTAACGATAAGAGTCGGGATAATTTTAATTCTTACTACTTTAATTATTATCTTTTCTCCTTATATATCTAAATTAATGTTGGCAACAACAGATCCATTTGTTGCTATATGGGCAGCTATTGTCTCGCTTGTATCTTTTGTTCCAATGTATTTTCCATATATATTACAGGCTAAAAAACAATTTTTGAAATCTGTGATTGTCGATAACACTTACTATTTATTTAGATTGATTGGTCTTCTTGGTTTAATATATTTTGGGGCAATGACACTATACACTTCTCTTTCGACAGCTATAGTAGGTTTTGTGTTTAGTCTGATCGCTAGTATATCTTTATTGAAATTTAAATTTTTATTTTCCAGACCAGAGAAAAATATATATACTAGTTTGATTAAGTTTTCTGGATGGATTGGTGTGAATAGAATTATCTCATCTATTTCAGGACGTTTGGATATTCAAATGCTTGCTAGTATGGCGGGTGCAACTACTACAGCTCTTTATTCTATACCTGCGAGGCTTTCTTCAATTGTAATAATATTAACATCAAGTTTTTCAGCAGTATTGGCTCCTAGATTTGCTTCAATGGGTGACAAAGAAAGAGAAAAAAAATATTTAATTAAATCGTGCTTCGCTTTACTTCCCATCATTTTAATAATTTTGGTTTGGGTCATTATGGCAAAACCATTTATGCAGGTAATCTTTCCAAATTATATTGATTCGGTCCCAGTGTTTCAGGCATTAACTCTGTCAATGATCCCTTTTATTTTGACAGCACCATCGGTTGTTGTAATTATTTATGCAATGAAAAAAAATGTTTATATAGGGGCATATAGTTTTTTTCAGATTGTTGCAATATTTATACTTAATTGGATTTTTATTCCTAAGTTTGGTCCATTTGGACCCACTCTTACTTTTGGTATAACAAATACAATATTGGCAATTTATACTTGGGTAATAGTAATTAAACATTATTGGGGTCAAGAAAAATAACATCCTAGCCAAAGCTCAAGCATTAAAAGACTCCATTTTTTTTGGTCAGTGTCAAGATTAATTTTTGAAAGGTCAATAAAATCCTTTATCTTTGAGTTTTTAGTAAAAAGCTTGTCTTTATAATAATTGTTTAAATCTCCCCTAAACCATTCATCAAGGGGTATTGTAAAGCCCATTTTAGGTCTATAAAGATTTTCTTTAGGCACGATTTTTTCAAGAGCCCTTTTAAATATATATTTAGTTTCTCCATTTTTGACCTTTAGATTAAATGGGATTTGACAGGCTAATTCAACCATTTTTTGATCTAAAATTGGAGATCTTGCTTCTAATCCATAATACATGGTGGCGATATCCATCTTGGTTAATAATTGATCAGGTAAAAAATATAGAAGATCAAATTTTAAACCAGCGTCTTTTAAATCTTTACCATTAAATCTTTGAAAAGTTCTTCTGACATATTGATACAAATTATTTGTTGTTAATGTCTTAGATAAAGGTTTTTGAGCCATTCTAAAAATTTCATCTAAAGAAAAAATTTGATTATATGAAGAAAATCTTTCATAAAGGGGAAGTTTGGACTTGTCTAAAAATTTAGAAACTCTTTGTATTTTTAGTGCATCTAATGGTCTTAATTTACTGATCCAATAGGCATAATCAACATCTCTTTTAAGTCTTAAATATCTATTTGGATAGCCTGCAAAATTTTCATCTCCACCATCACCATTTAGAATAACCTTGACATGTTTTTTAGCCTCTTTGCTTACTTGAAACGAAATTACGCAACTATTATCAGCAAAAGGTTCTTCATAGGCGTTGGCAATTTCAGGTAGTAGTGAAATATTAGTAGGTTTGGCTAAAATTTCGGTGTGGTCAGTTTTATATCTTTTAACTATCAATTCTGCATATTTTTTTTCCGAATATTTTTCGTTTTCAAAATTAACAGTAAAAGTTTTTACACGATTTTGTGTGCTTAGTGCCATCATGGCTACAACTGCGCTTGAATCCACCCCTCCAGAAAGAAATGCACCTATAGGAACGTCAGAAATCATTCTAAGTTTTGTCGATTCTTCAAGGGTCTCAAGTATTTTTTCTGACCATTCTTTTTCTGAAAGCAGAAGCTTATCTTTAAATCTAGGCTCCCAATATTTTCTTTTTAAAAATATTTTTCTTTTAATATCAATATAAATATAATGACCAGGCTCTAATTTTTTAATATTTTTAAATCCTGTAAGAGGTGCGGGTACATATCCATAGAGAAAATACTTTTGGATAGCTAGGTTGTCTGGAATTTTTGCCACTTCAGACTGTGTAAGTATTGCCTTTAGCTCTGAAGCAAATATAAAACAATTTTCATTAAAAAAATATTTCAAAGGTTTCTTACCAATTCTGTCTCTAGCTAAAAACAATGTTTCTTCGTGTGTATCAAATATTGCAAACGCATACATACCTCTTAAATGTTTAACACAGTTTTTCTTGTATCTTGCATAGAGAGCTAGAATTACCTCAGTGTCAGAAGTAGAAACAAATTTATAGCCTTCTTGTTCAAGTTTTAATTTTTCCTCTTTAAAATTATAGATTTCATTATTCGAAACTATGACATATCTATTCATATAAATCATTGGTTGATTGCCATTTTTTGAAAGGTCTATAATTGCAAGTCTATTGTGGCCGAAACCCACATTTCTATGAGAAGAAATATAATATCCAGTTGAATCTGGTCCGCGGTGGCTAATTTTATTGGCCATCAATTTAAGTTGATACTCGTTAACCTTTTGATTATTAAAATAAACTTTTCCGGAAATTCCACACATATTATTTTTCTAATTCCAGATTATCATAAATCCTAGAAAGGACAACTCCATGCCAATCGTTTATATAAATTGGTTTTTTATTATTAAAATAAATTATTTCTTCCAAATTTGGGCTTAATAATTTCATTGATTCTTCAACAATTACAAACCTTTCTGTTTTCCAATCTGTTGAAATAGTAACATTTGTGTAGTAAGGCAAAGTACTTTTACTACATCCCAAGTATGCAACAGATTTGATATCAGGGTATTTATTTATGAGATTTAAAATTGAAGATCGTGCTCCCATACATAAACCTATTACTTCATTAGATTGTACAATTTTAGGTCCTCCAGAAAATATGTTTCTATAAATATAGTAATTGGGGAAGTAAAAAAGTGAGACTGTAGATGAGATCGCAAATATGCTTATTATAGCTATAGTTTTATAAAACTTATGTAATTTATTTAGAAAATAATATATTGAAATTCCAGAAAATAGGTATAACCAAGGAATAACTGGGAAGATGTATCTAATTCCAAGTTTTTTTGCTGGAATAGAAAGTATGAGTATATATGAGATTACAAATAACGGAATAATAATAGTTAATAACTTTTTGTTCTTTAATATCTTTTTTTTAACAAATATCGGGTAAAAAAGTAGTGAGCTAATTATTATTATGGGTAATCTAGTTAAGATCTGTTGTACATAGTAATAAAAAGGTGGATTACTTGTTATTTTCCCATTAAAAAAAGTTATAAAAGAGTTATTTGATAATTGAAATTGGTTAAAAATATATGAATACATATCAATTATAATATTTCCTTCCTGCCCAAGCCAAAGTAATTTTGCAAAAACTAAAAAGCAAAAAAAAGTAATTATTGTTTTGTACTGTTTAGATAAAAAAAGAGGAATAAATAAGATTAAACCAGTAGGTTTAGTTAAAAAGGCAAGACTTATAAATATCGATGAGACAATAATAGATATTTTTATATTTTTTATTAAAAAAAAGCTTGATATTGCTAAAAACATCCAAATAGTAAGCGGATAGTCAACAAGTAACCACCTGGATAATGCGATCGATGTAGGATCAATTGATAAAAGAAGACTGGCAAGTAGTGCAATATATTTATTATTGGTTATCCTTTTTGTTATGAAATAAAAAATTGCTATAAAAATAGAAGTTAAAAATACAATCGGAATTCTGGCGGCAATGAAGTCGCTAAATAATTCAAGTGAATAATGTGTTGGTTGACCCTTAGCTAATAAGAATATTGATGCACCAGATATAATAGTTTGTGGCAAATTAATAGCTTCTGTATCGGTATCTTTTGTCCACCATGCTGACTTGAAATAGTCAAAATTATTAGTTTTAATTGCTAAAAATGCCTCTCTACTTCTGACTGTCCAAGTGATTTCATCGGGATATATCTCAGTTGACGTTAGATTATATGAACGAAAAAGAAGAGAAATCAAGAAAATTGCAGTAGGAAATATCACATTTGACAAAAGTTTTCTCTTTTTCATTTAAATAAATTATACTATTAACTTAAGATGAAGATTTGGGCACATACATTAGTTAAAAACGAGGAAAAGTTTGTATGGTATTCAGTCATGTCAATTATTAGTCATGTGGAGAAAGTTTTACTTTGGGACACTGGGAGTACTGACAATACACCTGAAATTTTAAAAGAATTAAAAAGAAGATATCCAAATAAAATTGACCTTAATTTTTTAGGTAATGTTACAGTAGATGAATTTACTGAAATTAGACAGCAAATGTTAAATGTTACTAAATCGGATTGGTTTATAGTTTCCGATGCTGATGAAATTTGGTGGCAGGATTCAATTGCGACATTATCAACAGCAATTCGTGATAGAGGGTTAAGTGTTGAATCAATTTACACTCCTGCAGTTTTATTAGTAGGTGATATGTTTCATTTTCAAGAAGAACGTGCGGGAAATTATAAATTAGGGGGTCAAAAAGGCCATTTTGGACTAAAAGCCATTAATAGAAATATTTCAGGGCTTTCCTCACTAAATCCTCACGGTTCTTGGGGTTGGGTTGATGGAGATAAAAAAATGGTACAGGATAGAGATCCACAAAAACTATTGTTTGTTAATGCACCGTTTATGCATGCTTCTTTTTTGCAAAGATCTCAGAGTAGATTGTTAGATAACAAAGTTCCCAAAAGGAAAAAAAAGTATAAATTTGAATTTGGTGATAGGTTTCCATTGGACTATTTCTATCCTGAAGTTTTTTTTCAACCAAGGCCAGATTTTGTTGATAGTGTTTGGCAAACAACAAATTTTGGCTTTAAATTTAAAGCTTTTTTTCAAACACCATTTAAAAAGATTAAAAGAAGACTAATATGAATAAGACCAATTATAAAAAATACCACAGAGATGACACATATTTGGAAAATGAAAGTCTTTTTAGGAATATTTTTCAAAAAAGATATACCTTAATTTCAAAATATATCGAAAGTCCTTCAAAAGTATTAGATATTGGTTGCTCAAATGGGGTATTTTTAGATTTGTATATGGAGAGTGAAACTTGGGGGGTAGAGCCTTCACAAAATGCTCATAAAATAAATAAAAAACATAAAGTTATTAATTCAACTTTTGAGATAGCAAAACTGCCATTAAATTATTTTGACTTGGTAATAATGAATCACACACTGGAACATCTAAAAAGACCAAGTGATGTTTTAACAAAGATTAAATCATTACTTAAAAAAGACGGCATAGTATTTATAGATGTGCCTAATGTCGGGAGTTTATCCTCCAAAATTTTGGGCAATAAATGGCCATATTTATTGCCAGAGGAACATCTTTGGCAATTTGATAAAAAAAGTATTACTAAACTTACTAAAGATGCTGGATTTGAAGTTCTTCATTGGGAATCAAGATCCGGAATTTTTGAATATACAAATCCTTTTCTGGAATTAAAAAGGAAGAGATTTTTAATTGATATTTTAACTATTCCTTATGCTTTAATTGCTACCATTTTTAATATGGGGGATAGTATGAGTATCGTTGCAATGAAACAATGAAAAAAGTAAAAAAATGCGATTTTCAAATAGAAGGTGAATGGGGGAGCAGACATCAGTTATGTTCTTGTGTAGGAAAGGAAGGTGAAGAAGGTAACTGTTTAAAACAACAAATCGCTGAAGGTAAAGTTAAGTTAGTTAAAGGACATGGTCCATACGATGAAGTGTGCGAAGGCCGTTGTTTACAAGAACAAATTAAACGAAGAACTCAGGAAGGTTAATCATAAGTTTATCTATGGTTGAAAACAATATTGTATTTATATTTAATTTTTTAGCTGATTCAATATTATTATCTTGATTATCAATAAATAACATTTCCCTCGGTTTAATTTTAAGATCATCTAATACATATTTAAAAATTCTCGAATTTGGCTTTGAAATTCCAAGTTGTGAAGAACAATAAAGTTTGTCAAATATTCTTTCTAATTTAAATTTTTGAATTTTTGACAAATAAATATCATCAGAATCATTAGCTATCATTACTATTTTATAATTTTTAATTAATTTTTTAATTATATTTAATAGTTTTTTGTCTATCCATATCGCTTCATAATATTTGTTACTTAAAATAACTGGATTTATTTTTTTGAGAGATATTTTTGATACTTCAACCCAAAATTGTTTCATCGTTTTTACCCCAATCTTTAATTCGGGCCAATGATCCTCAAAAATTTTTTGAAGAATGATCTTTGTCAAAACCTGTTAATTTGAGGATATTTTTAAAAGTATTATTCCAGTCATTAGCATCAGGACCTAGTACTCCACCAAAATCAAAAGCAATAACTTTTATCATTTTGATGTTAAATTATACTATAATTAATATTTAAATGGTTCGTATTTAAAATCGACAAATTTAGTATCATTTTTTATATTTACTTGTCTTGTTTTTTCTGTTGTTTCAAGTACTTTAGTTTTTTCTTTGCCATTTAAATAAGCATTCCAATTTGGATTATAAACTTCTGGAATTACTAGTTTGTCAGTTTCGTTTTGTATTATTACCCGTATAAAATTTGGTTTATATATTTCATAATTTGGTTTTTTATATAGTAAATTTTCATAAATATCATAATTATCAATTGTTTTTACTAATTTTAGATTATCTCTGCTAATTTTATATGGAGATATTATATATTTAATACGATATTCAGCTAGAACTGGTGGATATGGCTTGAATTTTTCATGCAAATAATTTTGAAAAGGTGGAATTGATAAAGAGTATTTTTTATCCCAGTAGCCTTGTGTAATTTGTTGGCTGTATTCAAAATAATTTTTTTGCTGTAAAGTGCCATATCCTTCGACCAATTCAATATTATTAATTGCTGCGTCTTTTTGTCGAATACATTTTGTTAAACAAAAAACACGATATATATCCACATCCTCTGTTAAGAATGCAATAATTCCAGGTGGTGTTGATTCTACAAGTTTAATAGGCTTACTAAATATATATTTTCCTATTAATAAATATTCGATTAATGAAAGTAATCCGAACACAAGAAGTAGCTTCTTATTTTTAGAAGTCAAATAATCTAACCCTTTTGCAGCTAAATACATAGTAATTATTATTATAGGAAACCAAAATCTAGTCGAAACTCTAAATAATATAAACCAATCAAAAGTTAAGATATTTAATGCTAAAATCGAAATGGTAGCCACAGAAATAAAAACATAAATTTTATTTTTAGTAGTTGACTTAATATATCCCAGAGTTGCAAGTATAAATACGACGATACCAAAAGTTATATTTTTTTCTGTATCCCTAGTTGCAATAAATATATTTTTAATAAATTCTCTTTTACCATTCCAAACAGGATAAGTTTCTGGGCTCTGTAGTAAAAACTCTCTGGTAGTCAATTCTTGCCATCTAAGTTGCGGAGTCAATATAGGTAAACTTATCAATAGCAATATTAAATGGCTAAGTAAGAACAACGAAAATGATTTTTTGTTTCTATATAAAAAGAATACCCCATTGGTTACGAGTAAAATTAGAAAAATTAATATATGGCTGGTATAAACTAAATATAAAAAGAGTGATAAAAGAAGGATTGATTTTAAACTCTTCTTTTGAATTAGGTTTATTGTTGACCAGTAAACCCAAGGTATAAATGCCCATGATTGAATAAGACCAAGGTGTCCAGCTTCTAAATATGAAAAGAATTTTGGAGAGAGAGAAAACAATATTGCGATAATAAGACTGGTTTTTTGTGTAACACTGTTTATTTTAAGCAAGAAATACATACCAAGACCGGCAATAATCATGTGAATTAAGATTGAAATTAAAATTCCAGTATCAATCGGAAGAAGCAAGAAAATAATATTTAGCGGGTAAATAAATAAATTTTGAGGATCAGGTAAAAGTGGTGTACCTGAAAAAAACATCTTGTTCCATAAGGGAATTCCGTCTCCAGATAACAATTGTTCTTTTATGTAATAAATTAATGGCCAGAAAAACTCAGTTAGGTCATTATTTCGATTTAGTATAAAATTAAACATTTATTGCTAGAATTAATATTACCACTTACAATATTAAATAGGATGAAAAAAGTTATTTTAATTAGCCTTATTTTTATACATTTATATTTACTTTTAAACTTGAAGTTTACACCTTGGCCAGAAATGCTATCTTTCCCATATCTTTTCTCAAATGGGTTTACTTTGTATAAAGACTTTATAATTCCATATCCTCCATTTTTAGTTATTTTATTAAGTATAATTTATAAAATATTTGGTTATAAAATATTGGTTTTGAAAATATTTACATGGGCTTTAATATTATTGACTGACCTATTTATTTACAAGATTGTAGATCTTGTGACAAAGAAAAAGTCTTTTGCACTCATTTCAGTTGCAGTTTTTGTTTTTATTCAGCCCTTTTTGGATGGTAATATGCTTTGGTTTGATACTTTTTTAGTATTACCTGTTTTAGTTTCAGTCTTTTTTTTGCTACAGGATAAAAATATTAACAAAAACATTTTATTAGCTGGTGTTTTTTTGGCAATTTCAATTTTTAGTAAACAAACTGCCTTAATATATCTTTTAGTTTCCACAATATTTGTTTGTTATAAATATAGAAAATTTAGTAAATTATTGTTATTGATTACTCCAACCTTTGTTTTTGGGGTCATTTTTTTAACATACTTAATAACTACTAATAGCTTGGTAGATTTTTTCAATTGGAACTTAATTTACCCGATTAAGTATTGGGGTGATTATCCAAGCTACTTACTACTAAGTCTTAAGAAGATTGATTTTTTAATACTTCTAGGTTTATCAATACCCATTATTGTGGCATTAAAAAACAAAGTTAAGCTAATTCCGATTATGTTTATTGCTAGTTTGCTTGCTGTTTATCCTCGATTTTCTTATTATCACCTTTCGGTCGGAATAGCTTTGTTTGCAATTTGTTTTGGAATATCTTTAGAGTATTTAAAAAGTAACTTAATTTATAAAATCATTTTGGTATTTTTTGTTATTCTTTTTTTTAACTATCAACAAAGAATCGTCTTTGCTTGGGATTGGCAAAAAGAAGATAGATTTACGCAAAGTTTAGCAATACAAAAAAAAGAGTTGGTTTATTTACTTAATATTGCCAGTTCCGAATATGTATTTTCAAATACACTTCCACCTAAACCTTGGTATGATAATTATGGATGGTATTTAGAAATTCCAGATCAACAGGAAAAGGTTATTAAATCTTGGAAACAAAATCCACCAGAAACAATTTATTGGAAAAAAGAAAAAAGTGGCAACTGGTATGAACCTGGTGTTTATAAACCTAAACAAATTACGTCTTGGATTGAAGCAAATTATGAAAAAGATAAAGAGATATCACAAGATATTTGGTTATGGAGGAAAAAATGAAAATTGCAATATTAAATAAATATCAAAATAAGGTAAATCGTGGTGCTGAGACTTTTGTTACTGAATTGTCTAAAAGATTGTCTAAAAATCATCAAGTAGATATTTTGACTAGGATAAACTTTTTAAAAAGATATGATTTAATTATACCTACAAATGGTAGGTTTCAAGTTTTTATAGTAAGAATTTTAACTTGGCTAACAAATTCAAAGATGATAGTTTCCGGACAATCGGGCATTGGTTGGGATGATAGACTAAACCTTTATGCCCTGCCTAATTATTTTATAGCATTGTCCTTAAAAGCACTAAATTGGGCAAAAAAAATTAATCCATTTGTCAAATCGGTCTATATACCCAACGGGGTTGATCTTGCTAAATTTACCTTTAAAGGTTCAACCTTTAAAGGTAGTCGGACAATATTATCGGTGGGGGCATTTACTGAACAAAAAAGACACGAATTAGTAATCAAAGCTGTATCAAAACTAAAAGAAACAAAACTGATAATCGCTGGCGGGGGTGGGGGCTTGAAAAATAAGATTTATGATTTCGGAATTAAAAATTTAGGTAAAGATAGATTTGAAATGTTGGAAACAACAAATGATAAAATGCCAGAAATTTACAATCGTGCAGATCTTTTTACTTTAGCATCTGTTCCATCTGAATCATTTGGAATTGTTTTTGTCGAAGCAATGGCTTCAGGACTTCCAGTTATTGCAACAGATGATCCAATAAGGCGTGAGATTGTGGGGAATGCAGGACTTTTTGTTGATCCAGCTGACACAGATGCTTATGCACAGGCTATGGAAAAGGCATTAAATACAGATTGGGGAGAAAAACCAAGAAAACAGGCAGAAAAATTTGGTTGGGACATGATAGCTCAAAAATATGAAGACTTATTTAAATCATTATGAAAATATCTGTAATAATACCCACCTTTAATGAAGAAGATGTGATTTTAGACTGTTTAAAGTCTCTATCTAAACAATCATTACAGAATTTTGAAATTATAGTTGTTGATGATGGTTCGACAGATAAAACATTAGATAAAATAAAAAACTTCAAAATATTGCAACAAAAACACTTAGGAGCGGGGGCAGCAAGAAATTTGGGGGCAAAATCTGCAACTGGCGAAATTTTGGTTTTTGTTGATTCTGATATGACCTTTGATCAGGATTTCATTCGAAACCTGACTTTGCCAATTATACAAGGAAAGACTCGAGGGACATTTTCAAAAGACGAGTACGTTGCTAACTGGAATAATGTCTGGTCTAGATGTTGGAATATAAACGAGGGTTGGGAGAACAAAAAAAGACATCCTAAAAATTATCCTGACCACCAACCAGTTTTTAGAGCAATATTAAAGACAGAATTTGATAAAGTAGGTGGTTTTACTCCTGGGGGATATGATGACGATTGGAGCTTGTCAGAAAAATTAGGTTATGAAGCAGAAGTTGCGTCAAACGCGATTTTTTATCATAAAAATCCTGAAAGTTTAAGTGAAATTTTTAATCATGCCAAGTGGGTGGGGAAAAGAAGCTATAAATTTGGCTGGATTGGTTACTTAGTTGGCTTAATCAGAAGTTCATTCCCCGTTTCTATTTGTGTTGGCATACTACGTTCTACATACTACATGCTGCCTGCTTTCATTATTTTCAAACTAGTTTATGATTTTGGAATTTTTGTGGGGATAATTAATTTTATGTTTACTAAAAAAGGTGCAAAATGATATTTACTGTTTTATTTTTTGGAATCATATTTAGACTGATATATATCAACCAGTCGTTGTGGTTAGATGAAGCTACAACTGCATTTGTTGCAAAGATGCCGATTTACGATTTTTTTACAAAATTCATGCAGGCAGACTTCCATCCACCACTTTATTACGTGATTATTCATTACTGGTCACTAATTTTTGGAACATCGGAAATTGCACTTAGAATTCCATCAGTAATTTTGGGGACCTTAACAGTCTATGCTGTCTATTTAATTGCAAAAGAAATCAAAATTAAATGGCCGATTATACCAGTTATTTTTTTGGCAACATCGGGATTGCATATTTACTATTCACAAGAGGCAAGAATGTATGCAATGGCCACTTTTTTGGTTAGTTACCTGATTTTAGTCTTTATAAAACGAAAGTGGTTATTTTTTTCAATAATCCTTGTCTTAATTTTTTTAACAGATTATGTATCTTTATTAATTTTACCGGTTTTGTTTTTATATATATTTTTTAAACATCGTAATCAAACGAAAACTTTTTTAATTGCAAATATTCCTCTAGTCATTACTTTTCTTGTTTGGTTACCTATTTTATCAAAACAATTAGTCGCAGGAATGTCCATAAAAGAAAGTGCCTGGTGGAATATTTTAGGAACCGTTACTTTTAAAAATGTAGCTCTAATCCCCACTAAATTTATGATCGGAAAAATAAGTTTTGATAATAAAATTTTGTATGCGTTAATAATAATTATTATTTCTACAATATTTATATATGTTTTGGGTAAGGCCAAAAACAGACTAAATTGGTATTGGTTTGGATTAAGCTTGCTATTTGGAATATTATTATCATTTTTTGTTCCAACATTAACCTATTTTAGATATTTATTTATACTACCAGCCTTTTATTTATTGCTTTCAGAAAGTACAAGTAAAGTATTTGTAGTAATTATTTTGTTTATTAATATAATATCTAGTGGGTTTTACCTATTTAATTCTAGGTTTCAAAGAGAAAATTGGAGAGAGGTTGCTAAAGAAATTGGAAATCAAAAAATTGTATTTCCTAATAATTCTCAAAAAGAAGCACTAATTTACTACCAAAAAAGTAACCAAATAATTTCTATCCAAGAGCTAATGACTAATAGCTATAAGCAAATATGGCTATCTCGATATGTTTGGGAAATATTTGACCCAACTGATTCTACTCGTCTTAGATTAATTGATATGGGATATAATATGGTTTTAGAAAATAATTATAATGGCGTAGTTATTCAAAAATATGAAAATAAGCAAAGCTTGCCGCAGTAGTATAATACATTTATGCGTGTAGCAATTGATTTATCACAAATAATTTATGGTACCGGAGTTTCCCATTACAGAGAAAATCTTGTTCGTAATTTATTAGCGATTGATTCTGAAAATGAATATTTGTTGTACGGTGGGTCATTAAGACAGATTCAAAATTTAAAACTTAAAATTAAAAATATAATGCAAAATTCAAAAAATTCACAATTAAGAATTTTTCCAATTCCACCAATTTTATCAGATATCATTTGGAACAAACTTCATGTATTACCAATTGAAAAACTAATCGGTAAAGTTGATTTAATTCACACTTCAGACTGGACTGAACCACCTTCTAGTTTTACTAAAATCACTACGGTTCATGATTTAGTGCCTTTAAAATTTCCCAAAATTACTCCCAAAGTAATTGTTGAAACTCACAAAAACAAACTTAAATGGGTAAGTAAAGAATCAAAAAGAATAATAGTTCCATCTCTAACCACAAAGAAAGATTTAATTTCTCTAGGTTTTAATGAAAACATAATTAGAGTTATTTATGAAGCACCAAATCATAGTAAAGCAAAAACAGAAGAAGTAAAAAGAATTAGAGAAAAATTTAGAATTCATGATGAGTACATAATTGCAATTGGTACAAATCCACGAAAAAATATTGAAAGAACAGTAAACGCTTACCATCTTTCAAAATCAGGCCAAAACATAAAACTATTAATTGTGGGAGAAAATAAAGGTTTGAAATATGAAGATGAGCGGGGCGTCAGGTTTTTAGGTCATGTAGAAGACGTAGAGCTCGCCTCACTTTTAACAGGGGCAAAGGTGTTGATCTATCCGTCATTATATGAAGGTTTGGGTGTTCCAATCTTAGATGCCTTTAATTGTGAAGTACCTGTGGTTACTTCAAATTTAGGCAGTATGAAAGAGGTTTCTGGGGGTGCCTCAGTCTTAGTTGATCCATATGATGTTAATTCAATATCAGATGGTGTTACAAAGGCTCTAGAGACGCCAAAAACGTTAATTGCAAAGGGATTGGCTAGAGTTAAAGACTTCTCTTGGCAAAAAACAGCAAGAGAAACTCTAGAGGTTTATAATGAATTTAAATAATATTTAGGCGAAGGCGGGGGATTGCCTAATTTGATCGATAATTTTTCCGTGACTATCTGACCTTATTTGTTGTGCCTCAATTTTTCTTTCGATGGAATCCAATTGAGATTGAATATCATTAATATCGTCCTTGGTAGCCATTTCCTCTCTAATTGATTTAATATCATCCTTTGTGGCCATTTTGTTGTTCATTTGATCAAGTACTGGTAAAATCAATTCTGTTATTACTTGATTAAAGATATCAACAATCTCTCTTTTGTCTTTCTTTGTCATAATTCATCATATTACTGAATTAATTTTCCGTCAATGATACAATTTAGATACCTATGATAATTGGAATTGATGGGAATGAGGCAAATGTTAAAAATAGAGTGGGAGTAAATAAATATGCCTACGAGATGCTTTGGGGCTTATATAAATTAAACCTAAAAAAAGAAAACCCGAACAATCTTATAGTTTATCTTAAAAATGAGCCGTTTCCTGATCTGCCAAAAGAAACAAACAACTTTAAGTATAAAGTTCTAACAGGTGGAGGTCTTTGGATATTAACAAAACTAACTCCACATCTTTTTATAAATCCTGAAAAAATTCAAGTTCTATTTTCTCCTAGTCATTACACACTCCCAATTTTACCAATTCCACGAATTTGTTCAATTATGGACCTCGGTTACCTCAAAAATTCGACCCATTTTGAAAAAAATGTGTTTTGGCAGCTTAAGTACTGGAGTGCTATCTCTATTTTTGTTTCCAAAAGGATACTAACTATATCAGACTCTAGCAAGCAAGACATTGTACGACATTATCCAAGCACAGCCAAAAAAATTATAGTTACACATTTAGGTTATGATAAAGATAGATTTAATCTTAATGTAGACAAAGATCTTGTGCGACGAGTCAAAAATAAGTACTCCATAGTTACCAACTATATTCTCTTTGTAAGTACACTTAAACCATCGAAGAACGTCGAAGGCTTGATTTCGGCATTTTCACTAATCACTAATCGCTATCCCCAAACTACTCTTGTAATTGCTGGTAAAAAGGGTTGGATGTTTGAACAATATAAAAAAAATAAAAATATTATATTTACAGATTTTATTGATGAAGAAGATAAAACAGCTCTAATTTCTGGAGCAAAGGTTTTTGTACTACCTTCTTTCTGGGAGGGATTTGGACTCGATGTTTTATCAGCTTTTGCTTGTGGTGTTCCTGTTGTTGTGTCAAATGTCGGGAGTTTACCCGAAGTTGCTGGAAAAGCTGGAATTTATGTTGATCCTGGAGATACTAATAGTATTGCTAGGGGTTTAGAAAAAGTTTTAAATATGAACGAGAAAGAATATAATAGTTTAGTGAAGCTGGGATTTGAACAAACTAAAAAGTTTAGCTGGGAGGAGTGTAGCAAGAAAACTCTTGAAGCAATTGAAAGAATAAATGATTAAAGACAAAAACGGAAAAATAATAACACCCGATGAAATAGTCCAGAAAATTATAAATAGATTAGCAAATTATTTTTTGGATTTTGAGCTTATGCTTTTAAGGTGTGTTGGTCATATTCCATTTCATATCCTTCGAAATATCAAATATAAGTTTTTTGGAATTAAAATGGGTAAAGGCTCAACTATTCACATGTGGGCTAACTTTTTTTACCCCAAAAATATTGAAATCGGATTAGATACAATCATTGGCGATCATGCGTTTTTAGACGGTAGAGATAAATTAATAATTGGTAATCATGTGGATATTGCATCATCTGTAATGATCTATAACTCAGAACATGATCTTTCAAACGATGACTTTTCAGCAATTATTGCACCTGTTGAGATTGGCGACTATGTATTTATTGGTCCTCGTGTAACCATTATGCCTGGTGTAAAAATTGGTAAAGGGGCTGTTGTTGCAGGTGGAGCGGTTGTCACAAAAGATGTTGAACCATTTACAATTGTTGGTGGTGTTCCAGCTAAGATAATTGGCGAGCGAAAAAACAAAAATCCAAATTATAAACTAGGTAGAGCAAGGCTGTTTCAGTAAATGAATAAAATTTTAAAAATCTTGTTTTTTATATTCAGTTTACCTTTATTTTATTATGTCTCACTTTCAAATTCTGAGTTTCCAGATATACCACCAAATTCTGTTCAATCAAATCAACCCGCTGATGTGGAGACACCTTTTAGACGCGGATATTATACAAATCTGACTCGTGAAGAGGTTATCGAGCATTACAAAAAGGAATTTAATAATAAAAATAATTTATATACACTTCGTCTAAATTATCCACCTGAAGAGTCACAAACCATAATTCGTGATCAAACCAGGAGTACATATTTGGAAGAATTGACGCATCCTTTAAGAGAGTCGCTTTATATCAGTGGTTTAGAAGCCAAAAATTCAATATATCAATTTAATATAAATGGAGTTGATTGGCAACAAAAAATAATAATCAGATACATTCCCAGCAATGTTTATGTTCGGATACTAGTTATGATTTTGACTATTGGATCTAGTTTATTTTTAATAAAGGAGTTTTTATATGTCAAATAATATTCATAAATTTTTACTAACAGCACTTTTAATTATGATACCTTTGTTTCCCAAATTCCCACTTTTTGGTGTTTCGGGAACTTATGTTTCTATTAGACTTGAAGACATTTTAATTGCTGTTAGTTCGATTGTATTTCTTCCTTTATTAATTAAGGAAATTAAAAATTTGTTGAATGACAAAATTATCAGGTCTATTATAATCTTTTTATTTATAGGATTGGTTTCGTTTATTTCAGCTGAATTTGTCACCCAAACAATATCGCCAACTATTGGTTTATTGCACCTAGTTAGACGGGCAGAATATTTCTCTTTATTTGTTTATGGATATTTGTATATTAAATATTTATCAAAAAAGGAAGATATTGAATTTTTTGTCAAAATCTTGGCCCTAATTATTGGATATATATTTATATATGGATTATTACAACGATATTTTTCTTTTCCGATTGTTATTACTCAAAATTATGAATATTCAAAAGGAATTGCGCTTCGTTGGATACCAGGTTCACATATCAATTCAACATTTGCTGGTCATTATGATTTGGCAAATTATTTAGTATTAGTAATACCTATATTTATAACTGGCCTTTTTACTTTTAAAGAAAAATTGATAAAAGTTTGTTTTGGAACAGTGTCTTTATTTGGATATTGGTTATTTTCAAACGCTTTATCACGTATTTCTATAGTTTCATTTATCGTAGCCACAAGTATTTCATTGTTATTGCTAAAAAAATATAAAGAGATCCTTATTTTTGGAACAATCTCATTAATTTTATTAGGTTTTTCAGAGGGGTTAAGGGACCGATATATGCGTATTTTTGATTTAATTAAAGATAAGATTTCGACTGTTGTTGTTGTCTACGCAGAGGAATCAAATATTTTTGAAGATAGGTCAACTTCAATCAGACTTAATGTTGAATGGCCAAGAGCAATTCGTGCGTTTTCCAAAAACCCCCTTTTAGGAACTGGATATTCTTCAATTTCATTAGCAACTGATAATGATTATCTTAGAGCGTTGGGAGAAGTTGGTATTCTTGGCTTTTTTTCTTTTATTTTGATTTTTGTAAATATTTTTAAACTATTATATTCAACAGATTTTAATGGTCAAATGAATAATGTTGAAAAAATATTTTTTGCATCAATGGTAGGTGGCACAATTGGTATTTTAATAAGTGCATTATTTATAGATATTTTTGAAGCATCTAAATTTGCATCAAGTTACTGGTTGTTGATGGGAATGCTTGTAGGGAGGGTAAAAACTAGTTGATATGAACAAATTATTGGTTCGAGTAAGAACTGTATTAATTAATGAGTATTTTATACTGTCAATTATACTTGTATTAGGCTTTATTTTGAGACTATATAAAATTGATAATCCAATAGCTGATTGGCATTCGTGGCGTCAGGCAGATACCTCATCCGTTTCTCGCAATTTTGTAAAAAATGGCATTAATATGTTTTACCCAGAATTCGACGATATAAGTAGTATACAAACAGGGATTGATAATCCCACAGGAATAAGGATGGTTGAATTTCCAGTTTATAATGCAATTCATGCAATTATTTACAAAAATTTTTCAATTTTTAATCTAGAGAAATGGGGAAGAATATTAACCACAATTATTTCTCTTTTAACTACAGTATTTTTATTTTTACTTGCAAAAAAACATTATTCGTCAAAAGTGGGACTCTTGACCGCCTTTTTCTTTACTTTTATTCCATTTAATATCTATTTTTCAAGAGTAATTTTACCTGATCCTTTAGGTATTCTATTTGCCGTAGCAGGACTTTATTTTTTTGGTATCAATATAGTAGTTTCGGGGCTTTTATTTGCACTAGCATTTTTACAAAAACCTTATTTTGGAGTTTATTTATTTCCTATAATTCCAGAGTTAATAAAAAAAGAGAATTTAAAGCGTAATTTTGCATTTATATTTTTAACATCTTTGCCTTTTCTTTTATGGCGTTATTGGACTTCACTTCATCCAGAAGGTATTCCTTTTTATGAATGGGCCTTTAATGGAGATAGAATAAGGTTTCATCCTGCATGGTGGAGATGGATTTTTGGAGAAAGAATAGGAATTTTAATTTTAGGTGGTTGGGGGTTAGTACCCTTTGCCGCAGGTTTGACCAGGAAACTTAAAAATAAATTCAGTTTGCTTTTGAATCTGGGAATGCTTACATCTTTGATAGTTGTAGCTACTGCCAGTGTTAGACATGATTATTATCAAATTCTAATTATTCCAGCTGTTTCAATTTCACTAGCGTTAGGATCGCTTTGGTTTTGGAAAAGATCTAAAATAATTTTAGTATTGAGTATTTTGGTTATGTTTCTTGTAGGTTGGGATAGAATTAAGCCTTTTTATATGATTAATCATCCAGAACTGATGGAAATTGGTAGGGTAGTAGACACCACCTTACCTAAGGATGCCAAGGTTGTCGCTCCATATAATGGTGATACTGCATTTTTGTATCAAATGAATCGTAAGGGCTGGCCTGCAGTTGATAATTCAATTGACAATATAATTAAAAGAGGTGCAACTCATTATGTTTCGCTAGATTTAGGAAGTTTGGACTCCGTCAATTTTAGTAAAAGATTTAAAACAGTATTAAAAACCGATAAATTTATAATTTTAGATTTAAACAAAGAAATTAAAAAATGAAGATTTTAATGCTTGTGCCATTTTTACCAATTGATCAAATGTCTGGTGGGCAGACAAGATGGTTCCATTTAATTAAACATTTAAGTGAAAAACATGAGATAACTTTAATGTCTTTAATCAAAGATGAAGAAGAAAAAGAATACTTACCCCAAATAGAAAAATATTGTAAAAAAGTATACGTTTTTAAAAGGCCAAAATCCCCTTGGACTTTTAGAAATTTATTTTTAACTTTAATTAGTTTTAATCCCTTGGTTGTTATTCGAAATTTTTCAATGGAAGAAAGATCTGCAATTTATAAAGAATTGTCGACTAATGAATATGATCTTATTCATGCCGAAACTTTTTATGTCATGCCCCATATTCCAAAAACTAAAATCCCAATTATTTTGGTTGAGCCAACTATTGAATATTCTGTTTATAAACATTATGTGGATAACGAAGTTAATCCAATTTTAAAACCAATTTATATGTTTGATATATTAAAGCTTAAATTTTGGGAAAAGTTTTACTGGCGTCGAGCCAGCAGACTTTTTGCTGTTTCTGAAGATGACAAAAAGGTTATGCAAAAAGAGATACCAACAAAAGATGTTGGTGTTATTTCAAACGGTGTAGATCTTGAATTTTTTGATAGTAAAAAAGTTGTTAAAAAAAATCCGCCTCGGATTTTATACCATGGTAATTATAAGTGGATGCAAAATGTAGAAGCAGTTAATCTTTTAGTTCATGAAATCTGGCCAAAAATAAAAAAAGAAATTAAAGATGTAAAACTTTGGATTTCGGGTCGTAATGTTCCTCCAGAAATAATTGCATATTCTAAATTAGATAAAGACATAGAAATTTCCGAAAGCATTAAAGATAATAGAGATATTTATAAAGCGTCAACTGTTTTAGTTACTCCTATTCGAGGCCCAGGGGGAACTAGACTTAAGGTTTTAGAAGCAATGGCCTCAGATTTGCCTGTCGTTTCAACCCCAGTTGGTGTTGCAGGTCTTGGAATTATCGAGGGAAAGCACGCTTTAGTTTCGCCAAATATGGAAACTTTATCTGAAATGGTTATCGATCTTTTAAAAAACAAAGACAAAGCAGAAAGAATAGGAAAAGCAGGTAGAGAATTTGTTAAAATTAACTTCGATTGGAGTGGAATTGTAGCTAAACTAAATAAAGTATATGATGCAACCAAATGAAAATATTAATTGACGCAAGGCTTTGGGGACCAAAAAACACTGGAAATGGTAGGTATACAAAAGAATTAATTGAAAATTTGGCAAAAATAGATCTAAAAAATAATTATATTATTTTATTGAGAAAAGATAATTTTGATAAAGTTATTTTGCCTAATAATTTTCAAAAAGTTTTAGCTGATTTTAAACATTATTCTTTTGAAGAACAATTTAAACTACCACTTTTGATAAATAAATATAAGCCAAACTTGGTTCATTTCCCCCACTTTAACGTTCCAATTTTTTACTTTGGAAAGTTTGTTGTTACCATTCATGATCTTATAATGCATAAATTTACTGGTGGGGAAGCAACGACAAGAAAATTTCCAATTTATCAAATTTGGAGAATAGGATATTACCTTTCTTTTACAAAAGCAGTTTTTGGGTCAGTTAAAATAATTGTTCCAAGTAATCTTGTTAAAACAGAATTAGTCTATTATTACAACATTGATTTAAATAAAGTGGAGGTAACCTATGAGTAAATATTTTATATACACGGGGAATGCCTATCCTCATAAGAATTTAAGTAGACTTATTGATGCAGTTGTTTTGTTAAAGACGAACCTAAGAATTGTTTCTGGTAGAAGCGTGTTTATTGAAAGACTGGAAAATGAGATAAAACTTAAAAATGCAGAAAAATATGTTGAGGTTTTAGGGTTTGTAGATGACGATGATTTAACAAAACTCTATAAAGATTCAGTAGCTTTTGTTTTTCCCACACTTGCAGAAGGTTTTGGATTGCCTCCCATGGAAGCCATTAATGCAGGAACATTGGCAGTTGTGTCTGAAATTCCAGTATTAAAAGAAGTTTACGAAGATTCTGTTTTTTATTTTGACCCACTAAATGTAAATTCAATAAAAAATGCTTTGGAAAAAATATTAAAAATTAAGGATGAAGAAAAAGAAAAAATAATAGCAAAATCACAAAAATTCTTAAAAAGATATTCATGGCTTAAAATGGCCAAAGAAACACTTGAGGTTTATAAGTTAATAAAGACATAATATTTGGAGTAAAATACTTCTAATGGATCTTAATAATCTGAAAATTGCAATTGTATATGATAGGGTAAATAAATTTGGTGGGGCGGAGAGAGTGTTGTTGTCATTTCATGAGATGTTCCCAAAAGCACCACTTTATACATCTGTTTACGATCCCAAAAAGGCTTCTTGGGCGTCAGTTTTCTCAAAAATTTACACAACTTTTCTACAAAAGATACCTATATTACGAAATTATCATGAACTAATGGGGTGGTTGATGCCAATAGCTTTTGAGACTTATAATTTTGACAATTACGATTTAGTGATTTCTGTTACTTCTGAGGCCGCAAAGGGAATTATTACGGGCACAAAGACGTTACATGTTTGCTACATGTTAACTCCCACTCGCTACCTTTGGTCACACTATGAGTCATACTTTAAAGGTTCAACCTTTAAAGGTCTGACTAAACCAATTGTTAATTATTTAAGATGGTGGGATGAGGTTGCAAGTAAAAGACCCGATAAAATAATAGCAATATCAACTGAAGTGAAAAGAAGAATAAAAAAATATTATGATCGTGATAGTGAGATAATATTCCCTCCCGTTAATTCTCCCGAGGTGGCATTAGTAAATCACCCCAGGGGTGGAATTTATTATTTATACGTAGGGAGATTGGTTGGTTATAAAAAAGTTGATTTATTAATTGAGACTTTTAATGATTTAGGTTTACCACTTGTTGTGGTGGGAATTGGTGCAGAATTATCTAAATTAAAACGTAAAGCTCATAACAACATCAAATTTTTATGTCAAGTAACAGATAAAGAGTTAGTCAAAATATATCAAGGTGCAAAGGCATTGATAATGCCCCAAATAGAAGACTTTGGAATTACTTCAGTTGAGGCTCAGGGAATTGGAGTTCCTGTTATTGCATATAATAAAGGTGGAGCAATGGATACTGTCATACCAAATAAGACTGGAATTTTTTTTAATAACCAAACAAAAGAAAGTTTAAAGCAGGCAATTGCAAAATTTGATACAATGAGATTTAATAATATAGACTTAATAAACAATGCTAAAAATTTTTCAAAAGAGAAATTTAAAAGAAAACTACAAAGATCACTTGTACGCTCTTATAGTAGTTGGTGGAGGAGGAACACGTCTTTGGCCAGTATCTAAAATTTCATCTCCAAAACAATTTTTGAAATTATTTAATAATCAAACTTTAACGCAGATCACCTCGTATCGTTTTAATAAAATTCTGGCTTGGGAGAAAATATTTGCAGTTACAACCAGCGAAGAATATAAAAAGGAGATTCTTAAAGAAGTACCAGAATTTATAGCGAAAAATATCATTGTCGAACCAATAAAACGAAATACTGCGGCAGCTCACGCCTTAGGTTGTGTTTATATTGTACAAAAAGATTCCAAAGCCATAATCTTAAATGAAGCAGCTGATCACTTAGTAGATCCACAAAGAGAGTACTTAAAGAATTTATTATCCGCCGCTAAAGCTGTTTTTGATAAAGATTTACTTTTAGCCATTGGAATAAAACCAACTTACCCAAATGTTGGGTATGGATATATAAAATTAGGCGAAAAATTAGCTGAATATGATGGAAAACATGTCTTTAAACTAGATGCTTTTACCGAAAAACCTGAACTTGAAATTGCAAAAAAGTATTTAGCTTCTGGCAAATATTTTTGGAACGGAAATCAGTATGTCTGGGGAGCCCAAACTTTTCTTAAGGCATTAGAAAAATATGCTCCAGATATCGCCTCAGGAATGAAACTAATTGCAGGTGTGATTGGAGAAAAAAAAGAGAAAGAAATTATTAAAGAAGTTTATGAAAAACTTCCTGATATCTCTGTTGATTATGCAGTAAGCGAAAAGGCTAAAAACTTTATAATGATTGTTGCAGATTATGGTTGGACTGATATAGGAGATTGGAAAGAAGTTTGGGAAAATAGTCCAAAAGATCACAATGGAAATGTAGTAATTACTGAAAATAGTGAAAAAGTAATTAATATCGACACAACTGATGCCTTAATCCATTCTGACGGAAGGCTAATAGCTGCAATTGACGTAGATAATTTAATTATTGTAGATACGGAAAAGGCACTACTAGTTTGTTCAAAAAGCCACGCTCAATCGGTTAAAAAAATTGTCGAGTTTTTAAAGGAAAAGAATAGGAAAGATCTTCTTTAAACTAAAATGTTTTTTGAATTTATAAAACGAACAATAGATTTTACCTCGGCGATAATATTAATTATTATTTTTTCCCCAATAATGTTACTCACTGCAATAATTATTAAAATTACGTCCCCTGGCCCTATTTTGGTTGAAGGTACCAACAAAACTGCACAAAGAGTTGGGAAAAATGCTAAAGTCTTTTATCATTTTAAATTTAGATCGATGATGGTTAATGCTTATGAAATTATTAAAAATCATCCTAGATTTAGAAAATTATACTCTGAATATAAAAAATCAAACTTCAAACTAAGTAAGGACCCTCGTGTTACCAAATTTGGAAAATTTATTCGAAAATATTCAATAGATGAAACTCCCCAATTTTTCAATGTCTTAATGGGGGAAATGAGCCTGGTTGGGCCTAGACCGTGTTTTGTGGAAGAACTTGAGGAACAAAAGAAGAGGTTTCCTGAGTGTGAGAAATACATCAAGGAAATGTTAAAAGTTAAACCTGGAATTACAGGATATTGGCAAGTATCAGGTAGAAGTGAAGTTAATTTTGACAAACGCGTTGAGATGGACGCTTATTATGCCAGAAAAAAGTCACTTTTTTTTGATCTTTTGATAATATTAAAAACTCCATGGGCTATGATTAGTGGAAAAGGTGCTGTATAATTTTTATTCAATATGAAAGAAGAACCTGCTATCTTAATTCCTAAAATAGAGCCTGATAAGCTTGAGGTTGTAACTAAACCAAAATCTAAATTAAAGATTAAATTTTTTGTAATACCTTCAGTAATTTTATTAATTATTTTCCTTTTATTACTCCCGATTTTACTGTTTGGTGCTAGGGCAAACAAGGCTTATAAACAAATATTACCAATTGTAGAAAATATAAACATTGAAGATACGAACAAGCTTAAAAGCGATTTAGCCTTAGTTAAAACTTCAGTTTCTGATTTAAAAAAGTCGTACAAATTGTTTTCTTGGATGAAAATATTTCCAATCGTTGGAAAGTATGTCGGAGATTTAGGTCATTCGATTAACGCTGGAACATATGTAATAGACGCTGGGGAAATTATGTTAACTACAGTTGAGCCTTATTTGGAAGTGTTGGGCTTTAAGGATGATGGAAAGGATAGTACACAAACATCTCAGGAAAGAATTGATTTCATTATAAATTCCATTCCTGAAATATTACCTAAAGCTGGGGACATTTCGGAAAAATTCAAAAAAGCTGAAGAAGAGATGTCAAATATTAATCCTAATGATTATCCTGAAAAATTTAAAGGCATTGATTTAAGAGAAAAATTGAAAAAAGGACTTGATCTTTTTAAAGAAATTTCTGGATATATTTCTGAAAGTAAGCCACTTTTGGAAACGGCACCATACCTTTTAGGTGTTGATAGTGAAGATGGTACATCGAATGATAGAAAATATTTGGTCCTTTTTCAAAATGATAAGGAACTTCGAGCAACTGGTGGATTTTTAACTGCATACTCAATAATGAAAGTATCTAAAGCAAAATTTGAACCCGTTTCTTCCGATGATATATATAATCTTGACGCCAAATATAAGCCTTCTCTTCCTGCTCCAACCGCAATTGTTGATCTTATAAAAGGCCCGTATGTCCTTTCCCAAAATATCAGACTTCGTGACATGAATTATTCTCCTGATTTTAAAGTTGCAATGGATCTTTTTTTTGAGGAAGCAAAAGATCTTGGATTAAAAGACGTAGATGGAATAATTGCGGTTGATACGGGACTTTTGGTAAATTTGCTTGATGCTTTGGGCGAAATTGGAGTCCCTGGATTTGGAAATTTTTCAACTAAGATAGAACCTAAATGTAATTGTCCTCAAGTTATTTATGAACTTGAAAGTTTTGCAGATGTTGAAGGCCCAATTATCTGGGATCCATTGACAGGTGAGATTATATTAAGACCTAAAAATTCAGATAACAGAAAAAAAATAATTGGACCATTAATGAATTCAATTTTAGCTAATTCATTTGGCTCGACTAAAGACAAACTTCCCAAATTGATTAATGCGGTTTTTAAATCTATTACTGAAAAACATGTACTTTTTTACTTGCATAATGAAGATGCCCAAAAAGCAGTTGAGGGGTTTGGAATTGCAGGAAGAATGGAAACTGGTGCATCAGATTATCTTCATATAAACGACTCAAATTTAGGTGGTCGAAAATCAAACCTTTACGCGAAAGCGGAAGTTGAACAAGATATTGTAGTCAATAAAGAGGGTTTAATTGAAAAAACAATTACAATTACTTATAAAAATCCAGAAAAACATGATGGCTGGCTTAACTCAGTTCTTCCTAATTGGGTAAGAGTATATGTGCCTGAAGGCAGTAAATTAACAGACGCCGAAGGGTTAGAAAAACAATATGAAACAACAACAGAATTAGGTAAAACTGTTTTTTCCGGGTTTTTTAAATTAAGACCAGAAGGGGTTTCCAAAGTTATTTTTAAATACATTTTGCCATTTAAGAAGTCTAATGATTATAAAATATATATGCAAAAACAACCTGGAACTGATGCTCCACTTTATAGAATTATAACTTCGAAAAGTGAGGAGGAGTTCTTGTTAAATATAGACAAAGAAATTAGAATCAAGTTGTGAGACCACGAATTTATTCTTCAGAGGGAATTATCTTAAAAAGAAAAAATTATGGTGAGGCAGATAGAATTTTAACTGTATTTTCAAAGCATTTTGGTAAAAACACATTTCTAGCTAAAGGTGTAAGAAAATTGGCATCAAAAAAAAGAGGACATTTAGAAATATTTACACAAATTAAATTTTCAGCCGTGACAGGTAAAGGGTTTGATATTTTGACTGAAACCATAAGTATTAATAACTTCAGTAAAGTAAGGCTAAGTTTAAATAAAGTTTCACTTGCATACTATTTTTGTGAAGTTGTAAACAAAATAACCAGGGAGGGAGAGAAACAGTCAATAGTCTATGGTCTACTGTCCACGGCCCTTGAACAGTTAAGTACTGCAAAAAATTTAAAAATACTTCGAAAACAATTTATTTTAGATTTATTAATTGATCTAGGCTTTTGGCCTGAAAGCAGAAAAATGATTGACCATGATATTGAATTAGAGGAAGTTTTGGAGAGACAAATATACTCTGTCAGAGTTGGTAAAAAAGTATTAGAATAACAACTATGGATTTGATGGAAAAGATTACAGCCCTAGCGAAGAGAAGGGGATTTATATTTCAGTCTTCTGAAATATACGGAGGTTATCAGGGCTTTTGGGATTATGGGCCAGTTGGTGTTGAGTTAAAGAAAAATATTAAGAATGAATGGTGGAAAACCATGGTTTATGGAAGGGAAGATGTTGTAGGTGTTGATGCTTCAATTATAATGAATCCAATTGTTTGGGAAAAATCAGGACATTTGAAAGCTTTTACCGACCCGTTGGTTGAATGCAAGATTTGTCATAAAAGGTTTAGAGAGGACCAAAAAGATATTCATGAACATAATAATTGGACTGAGAGCAAAACCTTTAACTTAATGACGGAAGTTTTATTGGGTACAATTGAACCAAAAGAAAAGTCTTATTTAAGGGGAGAAATAACCCAAGGTGTTTTTGTTAATTTTAAAAATGTGGTTGACTCTACGAGAGTTAAAATACCTTTTGGTATAGCACAGATTGGTAAAGCATTTAGAAACGAAGTAACTCCAGGGAACTTTACATTTAGGTCAAAAGAGTTTGAACAAATGGAACTTGAATATTTTGTTAAACCTAATGAGAAAGAAAGCAAAAAAACATTTGAAGATTTTAAAGAGATAAGAATTAACTGGTATAAAAATTTAGGCATGAATCCAAAAAAGTTGCATTTTAAGGACCACGAACCTGAAAAAAGAGCCCATTATGCAAAATATGCAACAGACATTGAATACGAAGCACCGTTTGGTTGGAGTGAAATGGAAGGAATACACCATAGGGGAGACTATGATCTAAGTAATCACAACTTGAAATACAAAGATAATTTAAACAATGAAGAATATACCCCATGGGTTATTGAGACATCAGGAGGTGTGGACAGAGCTACACTCTTCTTTTTAATTGATGCTTTCACCGAAGGTGTTGACGGTAGAGTGGTACTAAAACTTAATCCTAAAATTGCCCCTTACAAAGTGGCAGTTTTCCCACTTCTGGCAAATAAGCCTGAGTTAGTAGAAAGAGCTAGATCTGTCTATAGTCTATTGTCTACGGTCTACAGTTGCGCGTGGGATGATAGAGGAAACATCGGCAAACGTTACTTTGCTCAAGATGAAATAGGTACTCCTTGGTGTGTCACTGTTGATTTTGACTCACTTAAGGACGATTCTGTAACAGTTAGAGATAGAGATACTGGAAAACAGGAAAGAATTACGGTCGTCAAATTACAAAGCTATTTTGAAGACAAGTTTCAATGATTAATCAAAAACCTTTTGTTCATAAATTAGTTATCTGTGCAAATGTTTTCGTTAGAAAAGATGGTAAGTATCTTTTGATGAAAAGATCTCCAGAAAAAAAATATGCACCAAATAAGATCCATCCCTTTGGTGGAAAAATAGACAAGGATGAAAATCCTTATGTTGGGGCTGTTAGAGAAATTAAAGAAGAAATTGGAATTGATATAAAGAATTTGAAACTCGAAGCTGTTATTTTGGAAAAAACGGATGAAAAAGATTTACCAGTAAATTGGTTAGTTTTTTATTTTTCTGCAGATTATGACAAAGGCGAAGTTAAAATTAATGAAGAAGGAGAAGCAGTATATTTAACCGAAAATGAAATAAAAAATTCTGATCAGTTCCCTTCAGTCAAAAGTATTCTTGACCATATTTTAAATCCCAATGATGGTACTGTATTTACTACAAATAGTTACAAGGGATTTGAAAGTGGGATGCAAGAAATTTCAAAAAATGTCTGTATTGTATAAACCTGTAACTTTATTTTAAGTATTGACATAATATTGAAAATAATTGCACAATGAATAAGTGAAAAAATATCTTCCATTTATTTTTCTAGGTGTTGGGATTTTAATATTAGTTTTGGTTTTTGTTTTTATTAGAAGTAAAAAATCTGCTGATGTGACAGATGATAATGGAACACTTGTAGAACTAGCTTTTTCAGATAGACCATTTGCTTCTCTTACTCCAACCACAGATGGGCATTACTTAAATTTAAAGATTGAAAAGATAAAGGTGCCTAAGGCTACCTCAATGGATTATGAGCTTCTTTATTCACTACCTGATGGTAGGGCGCAAGGTGTACCTGGTACCGCAGATCTTAAAAATCAAAGCACATTTGAAAGAAAACTTCTTATGGGGTCAGAATCAAATGGTAAATTTAGATACGATGAAGGGGTTGAAGAAGGTGCTTTAACAATCAGGTTTAGAGATTCAAAGGGAAAACTTCTTGCTAAATTTTCTACCAAGTTTCATCTACAATCTAATGTAACAGAGTTAACTTCAATTGATACAAACTTTACTTATGTCTTAGACAAAAAACCAAAAGGAATTTTCTTTATTACCATGGAAACCTTTGGCTTGCCTAGCGAAGCTTCTGTTTCAGAAGCGAAGGGGGGACCATATGGCGTCTTTGCCTCGGACATTCTACCTTCAGGTTCCGCCTCAGGCTGGCAAAATACTGCTTCAAATATCTTCTATAAATAGCTAATTCAAAAAAGTCTTATGATCTTTCGCTTGTGAAATTGGGTACTTGACAAGGCGTGAAAGAAATATCAAAATGGATAGTAATGGTGAAAGATGGAAATTCTTTTAACCTTTAGTACTGCCCGATACTAAAAATATATGTTACTTGGAAATTATCAGGCCGTACTAAGCGATTCACGAAGAGTCGCAGTACCTAAAAAATTTATGAGAGAACTAGGTGAAAACCTAGTTTTGGCTATGTGGTATGAAGATTGTCTGATATTGGTTAGAGATAATTTTTGGGAAACATTATCAAAAGACTTAGTTGGAGACAGTCGAAAAGGTTGGGGAGTCAGAGATCTGGAAAGATTTATATTAGGCTCGGCCTTTGAAGTAACGCTTGATGATCAGGGAAGAATTATTATCCCTGAAACCTTAGCCGAGTATGCCAAATTAGACAAAAACCTATGTTTTTTGGGATTAATTGATAGAGTTGAGATTTGGCCAAAAGAGATTTGGGATAAAAAAGCTAAGGAATTATCAGTGACAACAAAAGAATATATTGAAGAATTAGTCAAAAATGCAAAATAACTGGCACGAATCCGTAATGATTGAGGAGGTAATTAAAGAAATGCCAAAAGGCAAAGTTATTGACTGTACTTTAGGAACTGGGGGGCACACAGAAGCGCTATTGAAAAAAGGCTGTGAAGTCCTAGCAATTGAAGTAGATCCGAAGATTTTGGAAATTGCAAAAAAACGCCTTGGTAATAAAGCAAAGCTGGTTTTAGGTAATTTTAGTGAGCTAGATAAAATTGCAAAAGAAAATAGTTTTGACAAAGTTGACGGAATTTTGTTTGATTTAGGAGTATCGAATTTGCACCTTAAAGAAGATAGTCGAGGATTTTCATTTACAGAAAGTGAGCAGGAACTTGATATGAGGTTAAACCCTGAAAATCAAGGAGTAAAAGCAATGGACCTTTTAAACGCCTTAAATGTGGGACAACTTACTAATCTCTTTGGAAAAGTTATGAATAGGGATTTGTCAAGAAAATGGGCTAACGAAGTGCTTTTTAATCGCCCATTTAAGACCGTTGCTGATTTGAAAAAAACAGCTTTTAATATGCCACATAAAAAAAGTCTTGATTCAGCAACTCTACCCATGCTTGCCTTGAGGATTGCAGTAAATAGCGAATATGAAAATCTAGAAACGGCATTACCAAAAGCTTTTTCGCTTCTTAAGCGCAAAGGAAAGCTTTTAGTAATTACTTTTCATTCTGGTGAAGAAAGGATTTTGGAAGATGTGGTGGGTAGGGGTTTTATTATTTACCCATCTGAAGAAGAAATTAGAAGTAATCCAAGATCTCGCAGTGCAAAGTTACATATATATGACAAAAATTAATAAAATAACATGGATAGCTAACTTAAGTTTATTTATGGTTGTTGTTTTTATGGGTATCAAACAGACAGAAAGAGGGATTGAAATCGCTAAACTTGAGGACGGTTTAGAACAGCTGATTTTGTCGAAACAACAGTTAACAGATGTAATTTTTGCTAGCAACAAAAGCTTGGACAACGAAGAGAATTTGCTATCCTTGGGATTTATCAAACCTACAACTGTTTATTATTTTAATACAGAAGATAGTTTTGCAAAGCTTCCTGTAAGATAAAATCACAAAATGAGACTAAGGATAGTGATCGGAATTTTCATCTTAATGTTTATGGGTTTAATTGTGAGACTTTTCTATTGGCAGATTATAAAAGGAGAAACACTTTCCAAAGAAGCTGGTTTACAATATAAAGATTCAACAAAAGTCAAATCCTCAAGAGGAAGTATTTTAGCTAAAGATAATACATGGTTAGCAACACAACGTCCAAATTGGCTTTTGTTTGCTGAAAAACCAAAATTAAAAAATCTAAAAATTGTTGCCAACTCCTTAGCACCAATTTTGGAGACCGAAAGTGAGGATTTATATACAATTATTACTAGACCAGAAGTTGTTTGGATTCCAATTAAACATAAAATTACAGGTGAACAAAAAAGACAAATTGAGGAATTAAAAATAGAAGGTTTAGGTTTTGAACCAGAAGAAACAAGATTTTATCCAGAAGGATCGGCTTCTGCCCAACTCTTGGGGTTTGTCGGAAAAAACGAAGAGGGATATGATACTGGTTATTTTGGTCTTGAGGGATATTATGATATATCCTTAAAAGGTAAATCTGGTTTTGTTGAAAGAGAAAAAGATTTAAAGGGTGCTCCACTTTTATCCGGTAGTATGTCTGAAATTTCTTCAATTCCTGGAGCAAATTTAATTACTTTTATAGACAAGAGAATAAATAGTATTGTAGATACTAAATTAAAGGAGGGAATTGAAAAATATGGAGCAAAAGAGGGCTCAGTTATAATAATGAACCCTAAAAATGGTGCAATTCTGGCAATGAGTTCTTATCCATCCTACGATCCTACAAAATATAATGAATATGATGAGAAATTATATAAAAATCCTGCAATTTCAGATACTTTTGAACCCGGTTCAGTTTTTAAAGTCATGGTTATGGCAGCAGGAATTGACGCAGGTGCTGTAACTCCTGACACAATTTGTGATATTTGTGAGGGACCACTAAAGGTAGATAAATACTTAATTGAGACTTGGAATCGAAAATATTTTAAAGATTCTACAATGACTGATGTCGTTGTTCATTCGGACAATGTGGGTATGAGTTTTGTTGCACAAAAACTAGGAGCGGATAAACTATATGATTATCTTGATAAATTTGGCATTGGAAAATTATCAGGCATCGATTTACAGGGTGAATCAAATATATCGATGAGAAAGAAAGGAACTTGGAATATTGTTGATTTGGCAACTTCCTCGTTTGGACAAGGGATTTCGACTACCCCAATTCAAATAATAAGAGCCGTTGCGGCAATTGCTAATGATGGCATATTGACTATTCCGAAAGTGGTTGAAAAAGTTGAACTTGATGGTTGGAGTGAGAAGTTAAACGAAGGAGGGAAGTTAAGGGTGATATCTAAAGATACAGCAGAAAAAATGACCAAGATTATGGTGCAAGCTGCCAGGCACGGTGAAGCACAGTGGACCAATCTTAAAGGTTTTAGCGTTGCGGGTAAAACTGGAACAGCTCAGATACCAATTTCTGGTCACTATGATGCTGAAAAAACGATAGCTAGTTTTGTGGGTTTTGCACCGGCTAATAATCCAAAATTTATTATGTTAGTTACATTAAAAGAACCACAAAGCAGTGAGTGGGCGTCGGAAACTGCTGCCCCCCTTTGGTATTCAATTGCGAAAGATTTATTTATCATTTTTGGCATTCAGCCAGATAATTAGGTATAATACAAAACATAAGTTATGGCTAAGTTTTTAATAACAGGCGGAAAGAAACTTGAAGGAGAAATTGACATTTTTGGTAACAAAAATTCTGCCTTAAAACTTATCCCAGCAGTTCTTGTATCTGCCTCAAAATCGATTCTTACCAATGTTCCAAACATCTCAGATGTTAGAGTTTTAATCGAAATAATAGAAAAATTAGGTGCTAAAACAAGCTTTAAAGATAATGTACTAGAGATTGATGCAACAACTTTGAATTCATATGAGCCTGATCCAGATTTGTGTTCAAAGATTAGGGCTTCAGTAGTTCTTGCAGCCCCTCTTCTTGTGAGGTTTGGTAAGGCCGTATTAACCCCGCCCGGCGGTGACCAGATTGGGGATAGGCTTCTTGATACTCATTTCTCAATGATGCAAAAGCTTGGAGCAAACTTCAGACGGGAAAATGGTAAATTTTATCTCACATGGGATAAAAAAATTGGTGGAAAGATATTTTTAGAAGAAGCCTCAGTCACTGCTACAGAAATGGGGATTATTATGGCCTCATCAATGAACGAAGAAGTAACAATTGAAGATGCAGCTGCCGAACCACATGTCGGTAATTTGATAGATTTACTTGTCAAAATGGGAGCAAAAATTATTGGTCGTGGTACAAATACCTTAACTGTTTCGGGAGGAAAACTTAATGGAGTTGAGCATAAAGTTATGGCTGATCATATTGAAGGTGGAACCTTTGCTATTGCCTCTGCAATTACTGGAGGGAAAATTAAGATCAATAATTTTGAAGTTGAAAACTACCACATGATTCTAAATTATTTAGGAAATATGGGAGTTAGTTATAAAATTGAAAAGAACAGTTTAATTGTATTACCTTCAAAACTTATTGCTTCAAGAAGAAAATTTCAAACCAGACCTTGGCCAGGTTTTCCAACAGACTTGATGAGTCCATTTATAGTTCTTGCAACACAAACCGCAGGAACAGTTCTTTGCCATGATTGGATGTACGAATGGAGGATGTTTTTTGTCGATGACCTTATAGGAATGGGTGCTAACATTTTTATTGCAGATCCACATAGAGTAATAATTTCAGGTCCAACAAAACTAATGGCAGATAGACTTTTTTGTAAAGATATAAGGGCGGGAATATCAGTTATTTTGGCTGCATTGGCAGCAGAAGGAACTAGTACTATTGAAAATGTCGAAGTTGTAGATAGAGGTTATCAAAATATAGAAGATAGGTTGAGAACATTGGGTGCTTCTATTGTAAAACAATGATTCAATTTGATTCAAGAAAAGTTAAAAAGGGCGACACCTTTGTAGCTATAAAGGGTTTGACTCATGACGGAAATGATTTTATTCAAGATGCAATCAAAAACGGGGCCATCAAAGTATATAAAAATAGTAATTATGAAGAACTGGGGAAATTAGTTAAAGATTATTACAAGGATCCAAGTAGTAAATTAAAAATAATAGGTGTTACTGGAACAAAAGGTAAAACCACAACTTGTCATTTGATTCACCATATTTTGTTGGAAAGTGGCAAAAAGACAGGTTTAATTTCATCGATTACTACTGATGGTTTTCATACAACTACACCCGATGTCATTTCGCTAAATCAAGAACTTTCTAATATGCTCAAAAAAGGTTATGAATATGTTGTTTTGGAAGTCAGTTCTCATGGAATAGATCAAGGTAGAATTGCTGGAATTAAATTTGATATTTCTGTTTTGACAAACATCCATCCTGAACACTTAGACTACCATAAAACATTTGAAGAATATAAAAGAGTTAAAATGATGTTTATAAATTCGGCTAAATTTAGAGTATTTAGTCCGTCTTCTAGTAAGTTAAAGATTCTTCAGGGGGAATTTAATAATATAAATGCAGAAACAGCTGTTGAAGTAGCAATGGAATTAGGAATTAGTAAAGAGAAGGCTCTAAAATCACTTAAGACATTTAAATTACCTAGTGGTAGGTTAGAAGAAATTGATACTCACAGGGATTTTAGGGTATTTGTAGATTTTGCTCATACTCCAGATTCTTTGGAAGCTGTACTTAAATATTTAAGAACTATTACAAAAAATAGATTAATTTCTGTTTTTGGTTGTGCGGGAGAAAGAGATCCAAAAAAAAGATCAAAAATGGGAAAAATTTCAACTGAAATTGCAGACCTTTCTATTTTTACTGCAGAAGATACTAGAACAGAATCTATTTTTGATATTCTAAAACAGATGCGATCAAAGGCTATTAAAAATAAATTTATCTGTATTCCTGAAAGAGGAGAGGCGATTGCTCACGCGTTATCAATTGCTAAAAAAGGTGATATCGTTGGTGTCTTTGGAAAGGGGCATGAGAAATCAATGTGTTACTTAAATTTTGAACACTCTTGGAATGATCAAAAATTTATTAAAAATTTATTATTAGGTTATAAGGATTTATCAGGAATTATCTTAGCTGCAGGTAAGGGAACTAGAATGAAATCTAATTTACCTAAGGTGATTCACACAATTTGTGGTAGACCAATGATTTCATATTCATTGGAAAATTTGAGAAATACTGGTATTGTAAATTTATTACCCGTTATTGGATATAAGAGACATTTAGTTCTTCGAGAAATATCAAGAAATATTGACTTTGTTGTACAAATAAAAACATCTGGCACGGGAGATGCAGTTAAAATAGCTCTAACTAAAATTAATCCAAAGATGAAAAATATTTTAGTAATAAATGGTGATGATAGTGCTTTTTACAAACCAGAAACGATTAAAAATGTTATAGAAACACACATTAATAGTAAAGCTGTGATAACTTTTGTTAGCTTGATTCAAGGAAATCCTAAAGGTCTAGGAAGGGTAGTAAGAAACAAGCATGGCCAGTTTAAAGCAATAATAGAAGAAAAAGATGCAAGTGAAGAGGTAAGAAAAATAAAAGAAGTAAACGATGGACTTTACATATTTAATCAAGTTTGGCTTAGGAAAAATATTTTAAAGTTAACAAAAAGCCCTATTAGTAAAGAATATTATTTAACAGATCTTTTAAAAATTGCAGTTGATAAATCTGAGAAAATATCAATTTATAAACTTCCAGACTCAAGTGAGTGGCAGGGAATTAATACCCCAGAACAGCTTCAAGAAGCAGAAGAAAAAATGAAAAAAAGATTAAATGAAAAAATATAATCAAAAAGTAGTTACATTTGGAGGAGGAACTGGTCAATTCCACCTACTATCAGGCCTTCGTGAATTAAACAAAAACTTATTTATTACGGCAGTAGCTGGAACATGGGATTCTGGCGGTAGTTCTGGCCGTTTAAGAGCAGAAATTGGCGTTTTACCACCTGGGGATATAAGGCGTTGTTTATTGGCTTTAATGCCTAATGAAAAACAAAGAATGGTAGCCCAAAGGCTCTTTGATGACAGATTGGAAGATATGACAGGGCCGCTTAAAGGTCATTCCTTCGGTAATCTTTTAACTGCTCGTCTTGAAAATATCTACAAAGGACAAGATAGGGGAATTGACGCTGAACGGGAACTTTTTGGAGTAGAGGCAAAAGTAATGCCTATTAGTATTACCAATTTAGAGCTGATTGCTGAAACGTCAAAAGGAAATAAAATAATTGGAGAAACAAATATTGATTTGCGAATTAAAGATAAAAATTACGATACTGAAGATAAAATAGTCAGAATTTATTTTGATACTAGGGCTGATATAAATTCAAATGTTTTAACTGAAATTCGAAATGCAGATAAAATCATTTTTTCATCTGGAGACCTTTATACAAGTATACTTCCTCACTTACTTGTTAATGGAGTAAAAGAAGCAATAGTTAGCTCTAAGGCAAAATTAATTTATGTATTAAATTTGGCCACGAAACCTGGTGAAACCGACCACTACAAAGCCTCAGATTTTTTAAAAGCATTTCTTTTTTACCTTGATACACCAAAAAGACTTGATTATTTAGTTGTAAACAGTAATCACCTGGATTCTGAGATATTAGATATTTATAAAGGAGAGGGTCAGAATTTAGTTGAAGTTGATAGTTCTAAAATAAGACAAATTGAACCGAGGTTAAAAATTGTTAGAAAATCAATTTCAATTTATTTCAAAAAGGACCACTTGCTTCGCCATGACTCAATAAAACTAGCCAAAGCAATTCTTAAAATTTAGTAGTATTAAAATTCTATTTTACAGTTACGCTTTTGGCGATATTTCTAGGTTTGTCAATATCGTTTCCCTTAAAAAGGGCAATATAATATGCAAGAAGTTGTAATGACACTATATTTGATATTGCAGAAGTTTCTGATTTTTCCTTGTCTTCTAATAAATAAACATCCGCTCTCCTGGCCTTAACTTCATTCATAGCATTTATAACATCATCTCTTACTTCATCATTTGATATTACAAATATTACAGGAACCCCCTTTTCCATTAATGTAATTGCATAATGTTTTAAATCTCCAGCAGAAATACCATGGGCGTGAATATAACTACCTTCGATTATTTTTACCATTCCCTCTTTAATAATTTGTAAATTTTGACCCTTTCCTAAAATAAAGATATCTTTTTGCCTTGATAATATTCTGGCCAAATTTTTAAGCCTATTTATATTAGTTTTTGAATTTAATAATTTATTTATTTTTTGAGATAATTTGATTAAATTATTAATTCCCTTTTTATATTTACCTTCAACTATTTTGGCAAGTAAATAACCCCATGAAATTTGAGAAACAAAGACCTTTGTTGACATTACACATATCTCAGGCCCAGCATTAGCCATAAATTTAAAGTCAGAAAGTCTTGACATCAAGCTTCCTTGCATGTTTACATATGATGCAAATTTAACTTTCTTTAGTTTTTTTACCTTTTCAACAAATTCTAAAACATCCGCGGTTTCACCACTTTGAGAAGGGGCGATTACTAAGTCGTTTTTATTAATTAAATCAACATATTCGCTTGCTTCTGCGCCAATTAAAGAAATTGCATTAATTTTTCCAAAAGTTCTTAAGTAAAATGCAATCTGTGCTGCTGCAGCACCGGCTGTTCCAGAACCAATACAATAGACGTTTTTTGATTTTTTAATTTGTGTTGCTAACTTTTTTAAACTTGTAAAATCCTGTTTTATTACCGCTCTTATGACATTAGGTTGTTCATAAATTTCTTTGATCATGAAATGTTTATATTTTCCTTTGGCGACTTTTTGTTTTTGGATTTTGTTTTTTTCATCTTTTAAATCTATATTTTTACCTGTAACTACATCCTTAAGAGTTATTTTGCCTTCTGAATAAATTGCCATATTACCATTCTCTAATGTAAGTGTTTGATCAACATATGGGGCAAACGAGAGTGTGTCCGAAGAAAAATATATTTCAGTTTTGTCTTTTGAAAAGCCTAACACTAAAGGTGAGCCGTTTCTAACTCCAACAACTTGACCATCCTTTGTCAAAATTATTATCGTATTTCTACCCCTTAATTTATTAAATGCCTTTCTTATTGCTTCAATAATATTCTTTGCCTTTATGCTTTCCTCTTCAATTAGGCGAACAATGACTTCTGTGTCAGTTTGAGAAATAAATTTATAGTATTTTTTAAACAAGTTTACCTTTATCTCTTCGTGGTTTTCCATTATTCCGTTTTGAGCTAAAATAAAACTTTTGTCTGAAGAAAAATGTGGATGGGCGTTTAAATCAGTTACAGCTCCATGCGTAGCCCATCTAGTGTGGCCGATTGCAATACTACTTTTAGGAAGTTTAAGTAAAGCCTTATTTACTTTTCCTACATGTTTGTTCAAAAGAATTTTATGATCATTGATAACAGCAATTCCCCAGCTGTCATAACCTCGATAATCAAGCCTTTTTAAACCGTCAAAAACTGCACTTGTTGCGTTTCTTTTTTTACCTATGTATGCATATATTCCACACATTTTGCTCTCATGAAGTATAATATAAAAGTATATGAAAAGCATTCACTTAATGGGGATTTTAGGTAGTGGAATGTCTGGAATTGCTTCACTGGCATCTCAAATGGGCTACCAGGTCTCAGGTTGTGATTTAAAACTTGAAGGTCACAACAGTGAACACTTGAAAGACATTGATTTATTAGTCGTCTCTCCTGCAATTTTGTATCAGGAAAAAGAAGATCCAGAACTTATCTTAGGAAAGAATAAAAACATTGTCACAACTTGGCAAGAATTTTTAGGGAAATATCTAATGAAAGATAAAAAAGTTATTGCAATAGCAGGAACACATGGTAAATCAACCACTACTGCAATGGTAGCTAAAATTTTAATTGATAATGGATTTGATCCAAGTGTTGTAATTGGTGCATATGTTTTTGAGTGGAAAGGAAATTCAAGGTATGGTAAAGATAAATATTTTATAGTTGAAGCAGATGAATTCAACGATAATTTTTTAAACTACTATCCAAATATTGCTGTTATCAATAACATAGAATTTGACCACCCTGATTATTTCAAAGATGAAAAACAGGTATTTGAAAGTTTTGAAAAATTTAAAAAGAATTTAGTAGGGGAAAAAATTTTAATTACTGAAAAAGATAGTCTTAATAAACGTTTTAATTTGAAAGTTTTTGGCGAACATAATCAAAAGAATGCCAACATGGCCTACTTAGTAGGAAGACAATTAAAAATTAAAAAAGAAGAAATAATAAAATCTTTAGAAAATTTTACTGGAATCGGTAGAAGGATGGAATTAATAGGAAAAGTAGGTAAAACTTTAGTTTTTGATGATTACGCGCATCACCCTACAGCCATAAGGGCAACTCTGGCGGGTGTTAGACAGAGATTTTCTAATAGAATCTGGGCAATTATTGAAGCCCATGGATTTAATAGAACTAATGCCTTACTTAAACTATATAAAGGTGTATTTAGTAATGCAGACAAAGTAATTGTTGGTCCAATTTATAAAGCTAGAGATAAAAACACCTTTGAAATGACTCCTGAAAAAATTGCGATAGCTTCAGGGCATAAAGATATAAAAGCTTGTAATACAATTGAAGAAATTATAAATACCTTAAAAAATGAAGTTAAACAAAAAGATATAATCGTGGTTATGGGTGCGGGAAATAGTAACTTATGGGCAAAACAAATACTAAAAGCTTTAAAGAATTAACAACTCTAAAAGTTGGTGGAGAAATAAAATACTTTTTTGAAGTAAAGAATCAAAAAGAATTGGTTGACAAAGTTTCTTTTGCAAAAAATAAAAGTCTCACCATTTTTATAATAGGTGGTGGAAGTGATATTGCTGTATCTGACAAAAATTTCGAAGGAGTAGTTATTAAATATGTAGGTAGTAGTGTACAGGTAATAGGTAATTTGGTTAAGGTTGAGGCGGGAATGAATTGGGATAAATTAGTAGAAGAAACAGTTAATAGAAATTTACAGGGGATAGAGTGCTTGTCAGGAATTCCCGGTAGCGTTGGGGCGTCGCCCATACAAAACATAGGTGCATATGGACAAGAATTATCAGAAACTTTTATAGAATTAAAAGCATACGATATATCAAATCAAAAGTTTGTAATATTTAAGAACGAGGATTGTAAATTTAGTTATAGAGAAAGTATTTTTAAAAGAAAAGATTATTGGCAGAAATTTATAATAGTAGATATTACACTTAAGCTAAAAAAATATACTGATAATAATCTAGAATTACAAACAATTAGGGATGAAATATTAAGAATAAGGGGAGAAAAATTGGTAAATCCTGATGAAATTCCAAATGCCGGGTCATTTTTTAAAAACCCAATAATAAACAAGAGTAAAAAAGATACCCTACTTATAAAGTATCCCGAAATGGTAATATTTCCCTTCAACAATGAGTACAAAATTTCAGCTGGTTGGCTGATAGAAAAAACGGGTTGGAAAGGAAAAAGTTTAGGGCCAGTTAAAGTTTCAGATAAACACTCTTTAGTATTAACAAATCCAGAAGGAAAGGGAACTTTTTCTGACATTAAAAGTCTGGCTGATACAATAATTGCTGATGTAGATAATAAATTTGGAATTAAACTTGAGCCAGAAGTACAATATATAAATTTATGAATTATAAAGATTTAAGAAAAAAATATCCAGAATTTACTTATGATAGTTATTCTTGGAGATTAGATGGTAATAATTTAAATTTAAATTTTATTTATAAAGTAGGAGAATTTGAATTTAAACATGAAATAATAATTGAGAATTTAGATAAATACTCAATTAACAAAGTTAATGAACAGATAGATACCCTTGTCTTCAATATCGGAATGGTTGAGATTTTTAATTACTGGAAAACCTTTTGTTCTCCAAAAATAGTTATCAAAGCTGGTTTCTTGAACGAGCATCAGATTAATTGGTGGAAGAAATTGTTAATAAAGGGTATGGGGCAGTATTTTTATGAAAATAAAATTGATTTCACAACAAAAAATTTTGTCGATTTTACGACTACAGGACAACCTTTAAAGGTTGAACCTTTAAAGGTATTGGGGGAAGAAGTTTTGATACCTATTGGCGGGGGAAAAGATTCTGCTGTTACTTTAGAATTGGTTACTAAAAATTTTGAAAACAGTTTAGGTTTAATAGTAAACAAAATCAAAGCAAGAGTTGATTCTGCATCTGTTGCGGGTATTAAAACAATGGTTGTCAAAAGAACTTTAGACAAAGCAATGATAGATTTAAACAAAAATGGCCTGTCTGCCGGCAGGCAGGGATATTTAAATGGACATGTACCGTTTACAACAGTTTTATCATTTATCTCTATTTTGGTGGCTTTTTTGAATAACAAAAAATATATAGCTTTTTCAAATGAACAAAGTTCCAATGAGGGAAATGTGACATTTAAAGGGTTATCTGTTAACCATCAATACAGTAAATCTTTTGAGTTAGAAAATGATTTTAGAGAATATAATTTTAAATATTTGACTGATATAGAATATTTTAGTTTCTTAAGGCCAATTTATGATATTCAGATAGCTAAAGTTTTTTCTCAATATTCTAAATATTTTTACAAAATAGTAAGTTGCAATATAGGAAGAAATAATAATATTTGGTGTGGTAAGTGTCCGAAATGTTTGTCGACATTTATTTTATTTAAACCTTTTTTAAAAAATGAAACTATAACAATATTTGGGAAGGATTTATTGGCTGATAAATCACTTAAACCTGTTTTGGATGCACTAACAAATGACAATTTAGTTAAACCGATGGAGTGTGTGGGAACAAAACATGAATTAAGAGTGGCCTTGGGTGTAGAAAACGATGACAATTTAATAAATTTTTGGGGAGAAAACAATCTACCTGCAATTTTTAAAATTATTCTTTATTTTAACTTAAATTTCAAAGATAAAAAAATTCTAATTTTAGGGTATGGACGTGAAGGTAAAAGTACAGAAAAGTTGATTAAAAAATATTTACCTAAACAAAAAGTTGACATAGCCGACCAAAAATTGAGTAAAGATTATTTAAAAGATTTAAATAATTATGATTTTGTTTTTAAATCACCAGGAATACCAAATAAATTAAGAGAAATTCAAAATGCTAAGAAAATGGGTACTGTTTTTGCGTCCCAGACTAAAATATTCTTAAAATTATATCGAGATAATGTTATAGGAGTAACAGGAACAAAAGGTAAAAGTACAACAAGTTCACTAATTTATTATATATTAAAATCTGCGGGCATAAATACGACATTGGTAGGTAATATTGGCAAACCTGTTTTTGACTATTTAGATAATGATGACAAAGATAAGATTTTTGTTGCAGAGCTTTCGTCTCATCAATTAAGTGATGTTCAGGATAGTCCACATATTGCAGTTCTATTAAACATCTTTCCTGAACACCTCGATTACTATGAAGATTTTAATGATTATAAGAAATCAAAAGAGAATATATTTAAGTTTCAAAAATCAACAGATATTTATATTTCCTGTGAAGATATAAATAATTTTGAGTTACCTAAAATTAAAACAAATTTAATAGGTCAACATAATTTAAGTAACATTAAAGCTGCTTTTCTAGTCGCATTAAAACTTGGAATTGACAAAAAAGACATTATTAAAGCACTTTCCACATTTGAATCTCTTGAAGATAGGTTGGAAACAATAAGAGAAATAAATGGTATAAAGTTTATAGTTGATGGTTTAGCAACAATCCCTGAGGCATCTCTTGCTGGTATTGATAGTTTTGAAAACAAAAATATAACCCTAATTTTGGGAGGATTTGATAGAGGTGTAAGTTTTGCTTCTTTTGGAAAAGAGTTAATTAAAAGAAAAAACATTAAAAACATAATTCTTATTGGTCAAACTGCTGATAAAATTGAAAAATCTTTAAAAAATTCAAAAGCTAATGTTTATAATTTAGGTTTTGTTTCCATGAATAAGATTATTCAAAAAGCATTTGAAATTTCAAAAAAAGATTATATAGTTTTATTTTCTCCTGCCGCAACGAGCTTTGACATGTTTAAAGATTATGAAGAAAGAGACAATCAATTTAAGGAGGCAGTGAAAGCTCTAAAATGATAAAAGTTGAGGGTGGTGTACCCTTTTTTAAATTTAATCAATTAGAAAATTCAGGTGTAATCAATTTTGTATCTACAAGAATTGGTGGAGTAAGTCAGGATTCTAGAGACGCATTGAATTTATCATTTGATAATGAAAGTGTCGGCCAAGGTTTATTTTTGCATGAAAGTGAGATAGATGGTGTTGATGGTATGATTACAACGCTTCCAAATATTTGTTTATGTGTAGTATCAGCAGATTGTTTACCAATTGTTTTTTTTGAATCAGAAAAAAGAATAATATCAATATTACATTCAGGTTGGCGCGGATTATCAAGTGGAATTATTGAAAAAATGGTATCCAGTATAACTGAAATTGGTGGTAATCCAAAAAAAATTAAAGTCTGTATAGGTCCATTTATAGACGCAAAAAACTACGAAGTTGAAGATGTGTATCATCTTTTTAGTGACATACCTAAAGCATTATTTCCAAAATCGCAATCGAAAAAATATTTAGACTTAGGAGTTGTGGCAACATCTAAATTAACAGAAATGAAAATTGTTAGAGAAAATATCGAGATGTCAGGTTATTCGACATATTCAGATGCACATTTATTTTTTTCGTATCGAAGAAACAAGCCGACTGGAGCAATAATGACTGGAGTGATGTTAAAATAAAGCATGAAAAGGTTATTACAAATCTGGGTGGGTAAAGATCTACCTTTGGTACATGTAAAATTAAACAACGGTTTAAAAAAACTTTTTTATGATTTAGTACTTCATCCAGTAAAAAGAAGAGTAGCCAAGATTTATGTGAAGTTTTTACAAAAGTTTTTTAAACTCACTGTTGTTGGTATAACTGGGAGTGCTGGTAAAACAACTACTAAGGAAATGATTGTTAACATTTTAAAAAGAGTAGACAATACCGTGTGGAGTAAGGACAATATTGATCCTATATTTAATATTCCCACGACAATATTAAAATGTACACCTAAAACAAAATATCTTGTACTTGAAATGGGCGTCGAATATCCAAATGAGATGGATTTTTACCTTTGGTTGGTTCGACCGTCAATTGGTGTGATTACTAACATTTTTTCCACACATACTTTGTTTTTTGGAAATGAAAAGGGAGTTTTTAAAGAAAAAAGTAAACTAGTAAAAAGTACGAACATTGCCATTTTAAACTCAGATGACAAGTATCTCTATTCTTTAAAAGATAAGATTAAAGCAAATATTTGTTGGTTTAAAAAAGATGAAGACCCAATTTTGCAAAATAAAAATACTGCAAGAGCAGTTTGCGAGGTATTGGGTATTGAAAAGACGTTAATTGAAGAGGGACTAAGTGATTATGAAAATCCCAAACATAGGCTATCTATGATTAAACATAAATCTGGGGCATATATTTTTGATGATACTTACAATAGTAATCCAGAAGCTTTTAGAAATAGCCTTTCATATTTTGTAAAACTGGCGGGGAAAAATAATAAAATTGCAGTTGTTGGGGATATGTTAGAACTTGGGGAGAGAGAGGTTGAAGAACACAAAAAAATCGCCAAAGAACTTAAAAATAATAACTTTAAAAAAGTTTTTGGGGTTGGTAAATTAGTTAAATATATCACAAACGATGTTTACAATGATCCTTTGTCGGTTATGCCAAACTTGAAAAAATATCTTAAAAAGGAAAATTATATTTTTATTAAAGGATCTAGATCAATTGGTTTAGACAAACTTGTTGATAGGTTGTAATATTTATAAACATGCAACAATTCTTGCCATTAGCATTGGGACTAGTAATGTTTTCATTTTTAATAACAGGTATTTTAGTTGTTCCGTTTATTGATTTTTTATATAAAATCAAATTCACAAGACGTGTTGAGGCACCTAAAATAGGTAAGGTTCCACTATTTGATAAATTACATGATAAAAAGGCAGGTACTCCAGTCGGAGGTGGTGTTTTAATTATTGCAGTTGTATGCTTATTATTTGCCTTTACATTTCCAGTAAGTAGATACTTAGGTGTTTTTATTCAGACTGCTTATTCTTTAAGAGTTGAATTGTTTGTTATATTTTTTACATTTATTTCATTTGGACTTTTAGGACTTTTGGATGATTATAAAAAGATGTTGGGTAAGCCAACTCGTGGAGTACTTGGTCTCGCCTTTGGGCTATCCAGGAGAATTAAATTTATTTTGCAATGGACCCTTGCTTTGATTATATCATTAATAATTTATTTTTCTTTAGGTATTCAAATTTTGCACATCCCAATTCTGGGGATAACTCTTCATCTTGGGCTTTGGTATATACCTTTCTCTGCTTTTGTTATAGTTTCGTTTACCAATGCATTTAACATTACTGATGGACTAGACGGTTTAGCCTCCGGACTTCTAATGATCTGCTTAATTGTTTTTGGCGTAATTGCTGCAAATAATATTGATACACCGCTCTCACTTTTTATAGCCCTGTGGATAGGTGCATTAATTGCTTTTTTATACTTTAATACATGGCCTGCTAGAATTTGGCTTGGGGACACTGGAGCACTCTCATTTGGTGCAACACTGGCTGTTATTGGACTATTAACAGGTAATTTAATTGCCTTACTTATTATTGGTGGAATTTTTGTAATTGAGATTGCCTCGTCAGTTATTCAAATTTTAGGCTGGAAAATTTTAAAGAGACCCATTTTTAAACTTGCACCACTGCACCACGCGTTTTTAGCAATTGGTTGGGAGGAACCTAAAATTGTTATGCGTGCCTGGCTTGCAGGAATAATACTTGCCATCTTTGGTTTGTGGTTGGCCACAATATGAAAAGACCGTTTGATAAACAATTTTTCTATTTAATTTTAATTCTTGTAGCTGTTGGGCTTATTTTTGTCGCAGATATTTCCGCCCCACAGGCACTAAATTTTTTTAATGATAAATTTCATTTTTTAAAATCTCAAATAATATCTGCAGTCATTGGAATTGTCATAATGTATATTATTTCGTTTGTAAATTATTCACTTTACAAAAAAATAGCTACACCATTATTTATTTTTTCTTGTTTACTTTTACTTTTAGTTTTTATACCAGGTTTAAGTTACGAAGCTTTAGGGGCAAGACGTTGGATTAACATAGTGGGATTTAACTTTCAACCGTCTGAAGTGGTTAAATTAACCCTTGCAATCTATTTAGCAAAACTAGCTGAAATCGGTAAAAAACCAATTGCTTATTTTGCACCTTTTGTTTTGGTTGCAGGACTTATTATGTTGCAACCTGATTTGGGAACAACTTTAGTTATCTCGATAATTGCCTTAGCTCAAATTTTTGTTTCGGGAATTCCCTTTCTTTATTTCTTTATTTCTTTATTGGTGGGATTATTAGGAGTTATTGGTTTAATATTGATTTCTCCATACCGGCGGGATAGATTATTGACATTTTTTGAAAATACTGTTGATCCATTAGGAAAAGGTTATCATATTAGGCAGATTCTACTGGCTTTGGGGTCAGGCGGTTTTTTTGGTGTAGGCTTAGGCCAGTCTAGGCAAAAGTATTTATTTTTACCTGAAGCTTCAACCGATTCAATTTTTGCAGCCATTGCTGAAGAATTAGGCTTTTTAGGATCGTTTGTTTTAATTATTATTTTTGCATTTTTTGTATATAAAGCTTTTATGATTGCAAGATATGCACCTGACACTTTTTCAAAAATACTTGCTGTGGGTATATCATCTTGGATCAGTGGCCAAATAATAATTAACATTTCTTCAATGACGGCATTAACACCTCTAACAGGCATTCCACTTCCATTCTTTTCATATGGTGGCACTTCCCTGGTGATGGTTCTTGTTGGTTGCGGTATACTACTTAATATAAATCGATATGGAACAAAAAAGGTTGTTGATCACAGGAAGTCACGCCGGCACTACCGCTGAAGCTGTAATTGATGAAATAAAAAAAAGAAATTTAGCTTTTGAAATTCATTGGTTGGGAGCTAAATATAAAAATCTTTCAAATCCAGGTATTGTTTATCATGTTTTTGAATCAGGAAAAATTGAGAATAAGTTTACTAAAAATACAATTTTTAACTTTCTCAAAATTCCATTAGATTTTTTTAAGGGATATAAAATTATTAAGGAAATAGAACCCAATTTAACACTCTCACTTGGTAGCGCTGTCGGTGCAATGTCTTCTTTTTGGTCATATTTTTTAGGAATTCCTGTAATAATTCACGAGCAAACAGCCGTAGCAGGTAGAGCCAATATAATTTCTTCCTATTTTGCTAAAAAGATTTTAATTTCAAGAGAGAGTTCTCAAAAATACTTTAACAAATTAAAAACAAAATTAGTCGGAAATCCTATAAACAATGAGATTAAAAAATATATAGGCTTTCCTAGAAATCAAAGAGTTAAATCTATTTTAATAACTGGAGGTTCAAGGGGATCTACTTGGATTAATAATGCCATAAAACCGATTCTCCCTAAACTGCTAGAAAGATATTATTTAATGCATCAAACTGGAGAAAAGAACCTAGAAAAGTTCAAAGATATAAAAGATGACAAATATTTTGCATTTGGTCAAATTGATCCAAAAAATATGGCAGAGATTTTTTCAAGAGCTGATATTGTAATATCAAGAGCCGGAGCAAATACAATTTCTGAGCTTATAGCTTTAAAAAAACCTGCTATTTTAATTCCTATTCCATGGTCTTTTAATGATGAACAACAAAAAAATGCAGAATATATGGAAAGTTTAGGTTTAGCTAGAATTTTAGCTCAAAAGGATTTGTCAGCACAAAAACTGCTTTCTGTAGTAGAAAGTATGATCGAAGATTATCCTGTAGTTATTAAAAAAACAGCAAATTTGGTAAGTAATGATATTCATGCTTCTGAAAAGTTGGTAGATATATTGGAAAAGTACTTGTAAGGTTCAACCTTTAAAGGTAGTATTAATTATGCCTGCTAAAAATAGTATAAAACTTGATATTGAAGAAACTTATTATCATGTTTATAACAGAGGTGTTGATAAAAGAGTTATTTTCGAAGATGAGCAAGACTATAAGGTCTTTTTAAATTATTTGAGAGAATATTTATCACCACCTAAACCTCTAAGTGAGTTAGAAGTTGAAGTGACCTTAAAAGGTTCAACCTTTAAAGGTATACCACGATTATTAAATAATTATTTTGACCAGATTCATTTATTGGCGTATTGTTTAATGCCTAATCATTTTCATTTGTTAATTAAACAAAAAGATATTGGCATGATGAAGAATTTTATGAGATCTCTTGGTACAAGGTATTCAGTTTATTTTAACAAGAGATATGAAAGATCTGGAAGCCTGTTTCAAGGAATTTATAAGGCAGTAATTATATCTAATGAGAATTATTTATTGCATTTATCTAGATATATTCATTTGAATCCTGCTGAATTGAGAATTGAACTAGATGATGCCTATTCATCATATGGAGATTATACTGGATTAAGAAATACTACGTGGATAGAATCTGAAACAATTAAATCATATTTTTCTAAAGAAAATAATAAAATAACATCATATAAATCTTTCGTTGAAAGCATGATCGATAAAAAGGATAATGAACTTATTCAAGGGTATACATTAGACTTACCTTGAAAGGTTGAACCTTTAAAGTATGAGAAAAAAAACTAAAAAACTTAATATCTTTAAAATTCTTTCTATTTTGCTAGTTATTATTTTTTTGATGTTTATACCCTTAATAATTCAAAAATCCATTAAAATTCAAAAAATTGAATGTAAGACGCAATACGGCGATTGCGAGGGGTTAGGTGATAGGTTACAGGTGATAGGGAACTACAAAGACGTTAAAAATCAGATAGAACAGGAATTGAATAAAAATATTCAAATTAATAATTATCTTATCCAATATAAAATTCCGGATATTTTAAAAATAGAACTTAATTTAAAAAAGCCAAAATATGCTATTTTTGATAGTCAAAAATATTATCTATTAGATAAAAATGGCCTTATTTTAAGTGATACCAATGAAACAAATTTACCTACTTTAGTTGTTAAAAATTACCAAAACAAAATTGGAAGTAATATTTCTGATAAAGAACTATTTAGTTTGAAAATAATTGAAAAAACGGCGTGGCTTTATTCTGTTAAAGTAGGTTTCCTAGAAAATAACGAATTAAAAATCACACTCAAAGAAGGAGTCTTAGTGCATTTTCCATTGGAAGGTGATATAGATACATTAGTGGGTAGTTTAAGGCTTGTATTTTCACGCTTGAATGATGGTTCACAAGGAATTAAAATGAGTGATATAGATGAAATTGACTTAAGATTTAAGTCAGTGATACTACGATGAAAAATAAAATTATTGCAGGTATTGAGCTGGGCAGTTCCAAAACCTCTGTTATCGTTGCTCAAATATCAATTGATGAAACAACTTATACGAAATCAATCAATGTCATCGGCGTTTCATCAACTGAATCTAAAGGAATTAAAAAGGGTCAAATAGTAAATATTGAAGAGTCGGTTGAATCTGCTATTTCTGCAATTGAGGGGGCAGAAAGAATGGCTGGTCATAATATAACTGATGCATATGTTTCATTGGGTGGCGCCCATATACATTCACAAAATTCACATGGTGTGGTTGCAATATCTGGACCCAATGGGGAAATCGTTGATAGTGATGTCGAAAGAAGTCTAGAGGCCGCCTCTGCAATTTCACTTCCCACTTCAAGAGAAATTGTTCACGTTTTACCCCGTGAATTTGTTGTTGATGGAGAATCTGGAGTTAAGGATCCAATTGGAATGACTGGTGTGAGACTTGAGGTAGAAACCCATGTTGTTACCGCTAGTAGTGCAGCGATTAAAAACTTAAATAAAACTTTAACAGATGCGGGAATAAAAATAAATGATTTAGTCTTTTCTGGACTTGCCTCAGCATATTCAGTTCTTAGCGAAACAGAAAAAGAGCTTGGTTGTTGCTTAATTGATATTGGCGCAGGAACAACTTCAGTCGTTGCCTATATCGATGGGTCACTTGCCTATTCTGGGGTTATTCCAGTTGGGGCCAAAAATGTAACTAATGATATTGCAATTGGCCTTCGGGTTTCTCTTGAAACTGCTGAAAAAATTAAACTTTACCTTTCTCAGAATAAAAAAGTTGGTAAGGATATTGGTGATGAAATAGATTTAAATTCAATGGGTATTTCAGAAGTTACAAAAGTTTCCAAAAAGACATTAATCGAAGGAATAATAAGGCCAAGGCTTAATGAAATTTTTACTATGGTTCGTTTGGAACTTGAAAGAGAGAAAATTATAAATAAAATACCCTCTGGTGCAATTGTGACAGGTGGTGGAGCTAAAACAGTTGGTGTTACTGATAGTGCAAAGCGCATGCTTGTTCTTCCTGTTAGGATTGGTATACCCACAGGTGTTTCGGGTCTTATTGATGATGTCTTAGATCCTATATTTTCTGTTCCAATAGGTTTGCTTATTTATGGAGTTAAAGATGAAATGGTTGAGAATTCGGGCAGTTTTAGGTTTCCGGTTAAACTTAATATCCCAGGTAAAGGACTATTTCATAAAATTATTGAATCAATTAAAGACTTACTGCCATAAACTAGGTTTTGACAAAGCGTTAAAACTAGATATAATGCTTTTGATATAGTCTGCCCCCAAATAAAATAAATAACTATGGCTTTAGTAAAACCTGATTCCGCAAGAATTGCAAAAATAAAAGTAATTGGAGTTGGTGGTGGAGGTGGGAATGCCGTCTCTTCAATGGTAGAAAACGGTGTAATTTCAGGTGTTGAGTTTATAGTTTGTAATACTGATGCGCAAGTGCTTCTTAACAACAAAGCTCCAACTAAGATTCAAATCGGAGAAAAAATCACAAAAGGCCTTGGAGTTGGTGGAAATCCCGAAATAGGAGCTCAAGCAGCTGAAGAATCTCTTGAAAAGTTAAAAGAATTAATGATTGATACCGATATGGTCTTCATAACAGCAGGTATGGGAGGTGGAACAGGAACGGGGGCAGCTCCAGTTATAGCAAAGCTTGCAAAAGAATCGGGAGCATTGACTGTTGGAATTGTTACTAAACCCTTTGCTTTTGAAGGCACAAGAAGAACCGTTGCAGCTGAAGATGGAATTGAAAAATTAAGAGAAGCTGTCGACACTTTAATCGTTATACCTAACCAGAGATTAATGGATGTAATTGACAGAAAAATGAGCCTTATGGATGCATTTAAAGTTGTTGATTCGGTTCTTGAACAGGGAGTTGGGGGAATTGCAGAGATAATTACGACCCCCGGCCTTGTAAATGTAGATTTTGCCGACGTTCGTACAATTATGAATCAAGCAGGTACTGCACTTTTGGGGATAGGTACAGGCGTTGGTGAAAATAGAGCTCAAATGGCAGCCAGAGCTGCAGTTTCCTCGCCACTTCTTGATCTTTCAATTGAGGGAGCAAGGGGAGTTCTATTTAATATAGCAGGAGGAAAAGACTTAACAATGTTTGAGGTTGATGAAGCAGCTAAAATTATTTCAGCTGCAGCTGATCAAGACGCAAATATAATTTTTGGAGCTGTTATTAAAGAAGGTTTGTCTGATCAAATTAGAATTACAGTTATTGCAACAGGATTTGATGAAACAAGATCCCGTATTGCACAGATGCGACCAACTTATAAACCAGTTGTTCAAGGTGTTGTTTCAGAAGGAAAAGCTATTGAAGCAAAAGATGCTACTACTAATGAATATAATGAGAATGAAGATTCAAGTAATAATAATGACAATGACGATGATTCTTTTGGGGATAAATTTGAAATTCCAGCATTTTTAAGAAAAATACATTAAAAAGTGATAATATTTTATCATGACAAGAGAATCTTCAATCCAAGCAATTCGAGACATTCAAATGAAGGTTGGTAATGCAAAGGTTGATTATATTGAAGAAATTGCTAATGTTAATAAATGGGCAGGATTAGTTGCAGTAGGTACAACATTGTTGGTCGGCGGTTTTACTGGCGGAGCCTTATCTATCTTATCTGGTGGAATTGCTATATAACAATTATCGTCTTGGTCAATTAGAAAGAAGACAAGAAACAATTAACAAAGCAATTTGATTATAGTACAATAGCTTCGTGTTTTGGGTATTGTAATAGGTAGCTAAAGTTTTATAATACATACTTAAGTTATGAAAATATTTTCTCTTATTCAAATTGTCAACCTCATTATTGAGGCCTAATTTGGTGGGAGAAACTAAAATAAATTAATAAAAAATTAAATAAAAGTCAAACCTCTCATCAGAGAGGTTTTTTTATTGTTGAAAGAAGGTGATAAAAATGGAAAGACAAAACACAAATAATCAAAAATGTATGTTTTGGTGCGTGCCTAGACAGGATAATATTGAAACTGATGCAGAACCAGTTATGGATGATAGTCGTCTTGCCCTAACTGTGCAAATTTATTAAAAGCTATAGTATTTGGACGCGAAGGGAATTACCAAGTCTTACCTGATGAACGAATCGTTAAAAATGTGGATTATACCTATCTTGGCACAGATGGAAGTCTAGGTTTTAATGCACCATTAGGAATAGAGCACAAAAGAGGGAAAATTGTGACCGAAACTTTTCACCATGCTAGGTTTGGTAAAGTAAAATCGACTAAATAAGTAGAGGAGTCGAAATTATTAAAACGTAAAGTTGATGTATGCGAATTCATGGAGAAAATATGAAATATAAAAAATGGTTAACTGAAGTTGAAATTGAGAGGAGGTGATATGTATGAAAGAAAAACCTGATAAAATAAAAAAAGAAAAACAAGAAAAAAAGGAAAAACCTGAGCCTTTTGGGAGTGACAATGGTCAAAATCAAGAAACTTTATTAGGGCGAACCGATTACTCAAGTTTTGTACCTTTTGGTTGGGATGATAAAACCATGGGAAGTTATGATAGTGAAGGACAAAATTGGGTTGGGGGTACTCCTTAAATTTGTTTACGGCCACAGACTACAAAAGTCAAATCATGAGCCTGTGGCCGCACTCAAGTGTAGCATAGTGTAGCTAATTAATGTAGAATATTAGAAAAATTATGAAGAAAAGTTATTTTGAAGCAGTTGATCCAAAGGTTGATTTCCCCAAGATGGAAAGGGATTTGCTGTCCCATTGGTATAACGACGGAATAGTTGAGAAATATTTGAAGAAAAATAAAGATTCCAAGAAATACTTTTCTTTCCAAGATGGGCCAATAACTGCCAATAATCCCATGGGGGTTCATCATGCTTGGGGGAGGACTTATAAAGATTTATGGCCAAGGTTTAAAAGTATGCAGGGTTACAAGCAAAGGCATCAAAATGGTTTTGATTGCCAAGGGCTTTGGGTTGAAGTAGAAGTTGAAAAAGAATTAGGTTTTAAGAATAAAAAAGATATTGAAAAATTTGGTGTAGCCAAATTTGTTGGACTTTGCAAAGAACGGGTTAAAAAGTATTCCACAATTCAAACAGAACAAAGTAAAAGATTGGGTTATTTTGCAGATTGGGATAATTCCTACTACACCTTATCAGATGATAATAATTACATGATCTGGCACTTTTTAAAAGTTGTTCATGAGAACGGCTGGCTTTATAAAGGTAATGATTCTGTACCATGGTGCCCTAGGTGTGAAACCGCCATTTCACAGCACGAAATGTTAACTGAAGATTATAAAGAATTGACACATGAGACGATTTATATGAAATTCCCGATTGTTGACAGTGATGAGAATCTATTAGTTTGGACAACTACACCTTGGACAATTCCGGCAAACATTGCAGTTGCGGTTGATACAAAACTTGATTATGTGCTTGCCGAGGTTGATGACAAAAAGTATTGGTTAGCTGACAAGGCTAAAGAGAGGACCTTTAAAGGTTCAACCTTTAAAGTAATTAAAAAAGTAAAAGGTAACGAACTTGTTGGTCTCAAATATTCTGGAGCATTTGATGATTTACCTGCAGTTTTGGCAGTTTCTAAAACTTCTGACAAATTTCATACAGTCATTGCTACTAATAATTTAATAATGCCAATAACTACAACGGAGGGTACTGGTATGGTTCATACCGCTGTTTCTGCAGGTACTGAGGATTTTAAATTGGGCCAAAAATTAGGCCTTCCCATGATTCCTGTTATTAATGATGATGCATCCTATATGGAAGGTTTTGAGGATTTAAGTGGACAAAATGCCAAGAAACACCCTGAACTTATATTAGATATTATGAGAGAAAAAGGATTTGCTTTTAAAATTGAAAGATATACTCACCGATATCCTGCTTGTTGGAGATGTAAAACGGAACTTGTTTGGAAAGTTACAGATGAATGGTATATATCGATGGACTTTCCATCTAAATCAAAAATCAAAAATCAAAAATCAAAATTAACGCTACGTGAAAGGATGAAAGAAGTTGTTAAAAAAATAAATTGGATTCCAGAATTTGGTTTAAAACGGGAGCTTGACTGGCTTGACAATATGCATGATTGGTTAATTAGTAAGAAAAATAGATATTGGGGATTAGCTCTTCCAATATGGGAATGTAAATCTTGTGGTAACTTTGATGTTATAGGGGGAAAAGAGGAGTTAAAAGAAAAAGTAGTATCTGGTTGGGATAAATTTGAAGGTAAATCACCCCACAAACCTCAAATAGATGAGATAAAAATAAAATGCTCCAAGTGTGGCGAAACCACCTCTAGAATTGAGCCTGTGGGAAACCCTTGGCTTGATGCGGGGATAGTTCAGTTTTCAACTATTTCAAGTGATAACAAATCGAAGCCCTTGTACTTAACTGACAAAAAGGAATGGGAAAAATGGTTTCCAGTTGATTTTATTACTGAAAGTTTCCCTGGACAATTTAAGAACTGGTTTTATTCAATGATTGCTATGAGTACAGTTTTGGAAAACAAAAATCCTTTTAAAACTGTTTTAGGTTTTGCAACACAACTTGGTGAAGATGGTCGTGCAATGCATAAATCATGGGGGAATGCCATAGAATTTAATGAAGCTGCAGACAAGATAGGATCAGATGTCATGAGATGGATGTTTGTTCGTCAAGATCCTGCACAAAATATGTTATTTGGCTATCATCTAGCCGATGAAACAAGGCGTCAATTTCATTTAAAACTTTGGAATATTTATAACTTCTTTGTAACATATGCAAATATGGATGGATGGAAACCATCCAAAAATCAAAAATCAAAAATCAAAAGTCAAAATGTTTTAGATGCATGGATTTTGATAAGACTTAACCAGACAATCTTAGAAGTTACAAAATCTTTGGAAAGGTTTGATCCATATAATTCAAGTGCAGTAATTGATAAGTTTGTTGATGATTTATCAGTTTGGTATTTAAGAAGGTCTCGTGATCGCAGAAACAACGACTTTTACCATACTACATACTATATACTACTTACTACAAGTAAGCTTCTTGCTCCATTTATACCGTTTTTGGCAGAGACAATTTATACAAATTTAACTAAAGAAGAAAGCGTACATTTGGCCCAATGGCCAACTGTAGATGCTAAAACACAAATGCTAAATGATAAATTAATAGAGGAAATGCAAAAGGTTAGAGAGATTGTTGAAGTTGGACATAGTTTACGAAAAGAAAATAATATTCCTGTCCGTCAGCCACTTTCTTTACTGTCTACTGTCTACAGCTCATTGTCTACGGAATTAACTCAAATAGTTCTTGAAGAACTTAATGTTAAAAGTGTTAAATATGGACAAAAGACAAATAAACTTGATTTAACGATAACGCCAGAGTTGAAAGAGGAGGCGGATACTAGGGATTTAATTAGAAAGATTCAAGCTGCAAGAAAAGAACTTGGAACGGCTTTAAATGACAATGTAAAAGTTACAGCTCCATGGATTCCGACAAATAAAAAAATGTTAGAACTTTTGAAAACAAAAACATTATGTATTGCTCTAGAACAAGGGAATTTTAATGTTACAAAAATTTGATTGGTTACTGGTTATTCCTATTTTTTTACTACTGGTTTTTAGTTTTTTTATTTTAAATTCAATTAGTCCTTTAAGTTTTCCATCCTATTATTGGTATATTGGTTTGGGAATTTTAGCATTCTTGTTTTTTTCACTTTTTGATTTTGAGATAGTCTCTGCCTTTTCCAAATATTTTTATATATTAAGTATTTTGTTATTGGTTATTACGTTAATTATCGGTCAAGTTACAAGGGGTACTGTTCGTTGGATTCCATTGGGTTCTGTTTCAATTCAACCTTCTGAAATAGTCAGACCATTTTTACTCATTTTTTTTGCAAATTATATAACTCAAAAAAAATTAAATTTTAAACGGCTTTTACAAATAATTATTTTAATGGGATTTCCCTTAATACTTATTTTAATTCAACCGTCTCTAGGAGTTACTGCCTTGACAGCAATAGGGTTTTTGGGTTTATTTCTAGCTTCAGAAATAGATAAGAAAAGTATATTGTATATAGTATTTAGTATATTGGTCATAGCGCCGTTTATATTCTTGGTTTTAAAGCCATATCAACAAAATCGTTTAACTGCATTTTTAGACCCTTCCAAAGATCCACAGGGTGCAGGATACAATGCAATTCAATCAACAATTTCTGTAGGATCTGGGAAGTTTTTAGGTAGGGGATTGGGGAGGGGTGTTGGAACGCAACTAGCATTTCTTCCTGAACACAGTACTGATTTTATATTTGCTTCAATTGCTGAAGAAATGGGGTTTGTGGGAGCAGTTGTGCTTTTAGTCTTAACTTTTTCACTTCTTTATAGGTTAATAAGATATACTGAAAATGCAATTAATATTCCTGCAAGACTTTTTTTGGGTGGTCTGGTTTTAACACTTTTTGCACAAGTAACAGTTCATGTAGGTATGAACATGGGACTTTTTCCTATTACAGGAGTTCCCTATCCACTAGTTTCTGCGGGTGGTAGTTCGTTATTGGCTACCATGACCTCCCTAGGTATTGCCATGGGAACAAAAAAAAGTTAAAATAGCAATCTATGGACAAATTTGCAGTTATAAGAATTGGTGGAAAGCAATATAGAGTTTCTGAGGGTGAAGAGATTTTGGTTGACAAACTAACTGATCTTAAAACTTTGCCTGAGGTTTTATTAATTGCAGATGGCGAAAAAGTTGAGATCGGAAAACCAGTTTTAACCAAGTCCAAAGTCACACTTAAAGTTGTAACTGAAGTTGAAAAAGGTGAAAAGATTGATATCTTTAAATATAAAGCTAAATCAAGAGAAAGAAGACATGTTGGATTTCGTCCAAAGTACACCAGACTTCTTGTACAAAAAATATCAAACTGATATCTTTTAATCACTTGACAACTGTGAAAAGGTGCATTATATTGTCATTTAAGTATGTCAACTCACAAAGCAGCAGGAAAAGCTAAACAACACGTAAGTCCAACAGGCAAAAGACTTGGTACAAAAGTATCTGGAATGCAGAAAGTAAACGCTGGGGAAATTTTAGTTCGTCAAAATGGGACTAAAATTGGAGCAGGAGTAAACGTTAAAGTGGGTCGCAATCAATCTCTATACGCTGTTAAATCTGGAGTTGTTAAATTTTCAACTAAATTAGGTAAAAAGTTAGTAAATATTATTACAAAATAATGGCGGAAGAAGTAATACAACTTGATATAAACCAGCTCCAGCCCAATCCATTACAGCCTCGTGGTGCAATTACTCCAGAAAGTTTAGTAGATTTAGTTGATTCTATCCGTGAACACGGAATTTTAGAGCCTTTAGTAATTGCTTTAACTCCAGCAGGTTATCAAATAATTGCAGGAGAAAGAAGATGGAGAGCTAGTAAGCTTGCAGGACTAACTCATGTTCCTGTAATTATTCGTGAAACAACGCCTAAGGGAATGCTTGAGATGGCAATTGTTGAAAATGTGCAAAGGGTTGACTTAAATGCCCTAGATCGTGCCAAAGGTTTTGAAAGGTTGATGGATGAGTTTGGATTAACTACATCTGAGGTTGCAGTCAGAATTGGTAAGTCTGTTGCCTATGTATCTAACTCTTTAAGACTTTTAACCCTCCCAGATGCTTTAAAAGATGGACTTCTCTCGGGACTTGTTTCAGAGGGTCATGCAAGGGCCTTAGCAGCAATTGATGATGTTGATTTAATGGTTGAAGCTTATAAGATAATTCTTCGTGAATCAGGATCTGTAAGACGCGCTGAGGAACTTGCAAGACGGATGAAAGCTCAAGTCCAACAAAAACCAAGAGTTAATTTACCTAAAATGCATATAGTTTCTGAAGAAATTGATAATATGAAATTGGGTTTTGAAAAAGCATTGGGAGAAAAACATCAAGTTAGACTTGCAAGAAGTAGACGCGAGACAAGACTTACTTTTATTTTAAAAGGGTCTCTTGATGAAACTGAAAATACACTTCAATTAATCTATAAAGCTGTTGCAAGTAACTAGAATCTAGTACCTAGTAGCTAGGTTGGGGGACGATTCCTGCTAAATTAAATGGGAAATAGATAAGCCAAGCCTTGCCTGTTATTACCTTTTTAGTAATTGGTCCCCAAGCTCTTGAATCTGATGAATGAGGTCTATTGTCTCCCATAACAAAATAATTACCATCTGGAACAGTGTAATTTTCACCTTCAGATAAAAAAGCACCTGATAAAGTATCAACTTTAATATAATCTTCAATTAATTCTTGATTGTTTAAAAATACTTTACCGTTTAAAACTGAAATATTATCCCCAGGAAGACCAATTATCCTTTTTATAAATTCATCTTCAGATATTGGGGGTTTAAAAACAACAACATCACCTCTTTGTGGATCATGTCTATAGTAATTTACTTTTTCAGTTAAAAGATATTCTCCGTCAGGAAAATTAGGATGCATAGATTGACCCTTTATCTTGTGTGGTCTTAAAATTAAAAGATAAACAATTAAAAATATTCCAACTGCAAGAACTATAACTTCCAAAATATCCATGAAAAAAGCGCCAAGTTTAGATAACATCTTAATTAATATAATATCACATCATGAACACCATTTTCTCTTACACCATTAGGGGTTACTCTTATAAATTTTGCCTTTTTCCAAAGTTCATTAATATTCTTAGCGCCACAATATGAATAGCCAGATCTAATATTAGCTAGCCACCTTTCCATGCTATGTGCAAGTGGACCTTTATATGGAACAAGACTTTCTACCCCTTCTATATGATTTGTATAAGTTCCTGGAAGACATTTTAAGTTTTCTACATGTTTTTTCTTTTCAGTCAAAGACGTTGAAGCGTTGTACATTTTGTATTTCTCTTCACCCTTAATAACAATTTCGCCTGGGGCTTCGTCATGCCCTGCAAATTGACTGCCAGAAATCACAGCAGACGCTCCAGCTGCTAATCCTTTGACAATATCTCCTGAATTTTTTGTTCCACCGTCACAAAGTACAGTTTTTTTATATTTTCTGGCGGCTCTAGCACAATCAATTACTGCAGTTATTTGAGGAACGCCAAAACCTGTTTCTTGTCTTGTGATACATATTGTTCCTGGTCCAACCCCTACTCTAACTGAATCGGATCCTGCCTTATAAAGAGCCTCGGCTGTTTCATATGTACCAACAACTCCAGATATAATATCAGTTAGTTTTCCAAACTTTTGTTTAAGTTCAGCTGTTGCGTCAAGAGCCTGTTGCATACCTGCATGGGCTACATCAAGAGTTATAATGTCAGCTCCAGCCTTGACAAGCATTTCAGCTCGTTCTAGATAATTATCTTTGCATCCAACTGCAGCCCCAACCAAAACCCCCGCCATTTTAACTTGAGATACCATATCTGCTTGTTTTTCAGCTGTGTCAAATCTAGGCAAAAACCCAAGACCGCCAAGTTTACCTAATGAAATTGCCATATCAACACCTGTAACGTCACTCATATTAATACTGATTAGAGGAATAGCTAATTTCACTCTTGGTGTAATTTGGGTTGAAAGATCTACATCAGACCGACTTTTGATATCAGAATAACTGGGTACAAGAAGTACATCGTCATACGACAAGGCTAATGGTATGTCTTTAACTTTTTTCACAACAATTACTAAATGTAGAGTAATGTCTAACTCATGTCAATTCTGTGAAAGGCTTCTAAAAAATGATATGATTACTCTAATATACTGGTATATTGTTAAGGATATACTGGTCGCATAGCTCAGCTGGTTAGAGCGTACGATTCACATTCGTAAGGTCCTTGGTTCGATCCCAAGTGCGACCACAAGTTCGACCATACATAAAACTATCCATACTGAAATAATCAATTATAAAGATTGATAAAATAATCGAAATTATGAAACCTATTATTATCAAATAAAAATTTTTCTTGTACGAAAAATCGTATTTTTTAAGCATTATTATTCCAACCACAATCCCAATAATGGCAACAATTGGAGCCCAAATGGGGAAGTCTGATATTATCTGTTGAAATCTAACGGTTGCCATTGGACCATGTGCTTTTATTGAAAACATAAAAATTCTAATTGAAAAAATGGTAACTATATAGCTTGATGCTAATCCAAAAATTAGTGCTAATGAGCCTAGAGTAAAATACCATCTGGGCTTCATTTTTATTTGCCCAGTTTTTATTTTGGACATAATTTTGTCTGTTAAATCTAATTTATTTTCTTGCATATTTTTTTAATAAAGACATCTTACCAAAATATTTACTAACTTCAGCAGTTATTTCTTTTTATCAAAACTATTTAAATTAATAAAACCCTTAATTAAAGCTTCTTGAACAATGTTAGTCGATTGCTGTTCATCATTAACTAAATAATTTGCATATCTTAATAGTTTGTTTTGGTATCTTCTGACTATTAACGTATACAATTCTTGATCTTTCGATCTAATAATTTCAACCAACTCTTCATCCGTTGTTTTTTCGTAATTGTTCATCTTTGTTCATTTAATACTTTTAAGATAAATGCCAAAACCCCGATCTTAATTAATCGGGGTGGCATATGGATAACGATTATCTTTTAAAACCTACTCATTCCAAGACCTAACTCAGCTTGTATTTTCTGAGCTTCTACAAATTTAGCAAAGTTATCCTTGTTAACAACTTGGGTAACTTTACCTTTACCTTGCATTAAGTTTGACCTGGCGTTAAAGTCTTTGTTTTCAAAAGCATTTGACGTAGTTATAGCAAAAATACCTACTCCTACTACCAATGCTCCTAAACCTAAAACTAATGATTGTTTTGTCATTTTAATAAATCACCTCCTTGTCTACTATTAATACAAAATTCATGCCAATTTTATTTCATGCCTTTTAACTTTTGTGATAAAATTTATTCTAGTAAAATTGTAAATCCGTAAAAATATGAAAAAAATCAAGGTTCAGGGACATAAAATAACCGTTATTTTTGGTAGTGAACGAGATTTTATATCTTTAACTGATATGTTGAGAGCAAAAGATGGGGATTTTTTTATTTCTGACTGGCTTAGAAATCGAAACACTATTGAGTTTTTGGGGATTTGGGAACGAATTAATAACCCAAATTTTAATTGGGGCGAATTCGCCATAATTAAAAGTCAGACTGGTTTAAATAGCTATAAAATAAGTATCAAGGAATGGGTACAAAAAACAAAAGCGATAGGACTTCGCGCAACTGCGGGAAGATATGGGGGAACTTATGCTCATAAAGATATAGCTTTTGAGTTTGGATCTTGGATTTCACCAGAATTTAAACTATATCTGATTAAGGAATTTCAGCGATTGAAAACTGAAGAGAATGAAAGATTGGTATTAGGTTGGGATTTAAAAAGACAATTAACTAAAATAAATTATAAAATTCACACAGATTCAATTAAAGATAACTTGTTACCTAAGTCGATTACAAAACAACAAGCACAAATAATTTATGCAAATGAGGCAGATATTTTAAATGTTGCCTTATATGGAAAAACTGCTAGAGAATGGCAAATCGAAAATAAAGGAAAAGAAGGCAATATTAGAGATTACTCGGATGTTTTACAACTTGTGGTTTTAGCAAACCTTGAAGGTATTAATGCTGAATTAATTCGGAGAGGTATATCACAGTCTGAAAGGTTAATACAACTTAATTCAATTGCAATTTCTCAAATAAAATCATTAACAAATAATTCATCACTTAAAAAATTAAAATGACAAACTTAGAAATTATTAATCTTTTACAAAGAATTACAGGTCTCGTTGCTTTGGGGTTAATTACTTTTCAAATTTATCTTGGTGCAAGTCAGAAAGCCATAAAGTTTCATAAATTAAATGGTATCTTAGCTTACACTTTTATATTAATTCATCCTATTCTTTTCTTGTTAAGTAGGAAAATTATTTATGACAGATTTGATTTTTATTATATTTTTGTCGATGCCTGTGTTATATGTGATAAACCATATGATTTTTTAATAAATTTTGGAAGAATTGCATTCTATTTAATAACAACTGCTGTTTTGGCTGTTAAACTTCGTGGTGTAGTGCCATGGTTAAAAACAAATTGGAGAAAATTACACGTATTAAATTACCTAGCTTTCTATTTTGTTTCTTTGCACTCTATAAATATTGGAACTGACTCAAGAAGCACTTGGTTTATTGTTTATTTTGCAGTTTGTCAGATAATTGTTTTGTATTCGATTATTAATCGATTAAAGAGAGCAAATTTTGCTGTAAAATTAAAGAGTATGTTTGGTCGATAAACCTAGGTGTATACATTCTGATTTGATTTATTAAAGATCTAATAATAATTTTATTTGGATATCTCTTATAAATCTGAAGATGCACTTTAATTGTTTGATAAATACCTCTGTTTTTAATTAATTTGTCAGAATATGCATTATCAAGATCTTTAATAATTTCATCAATTGTAACAGCAACTTTATTTTGTGAATTGTAATTAATATTATACGTATCTAGATCGTTAGCAAATAATATTCCTGGAAAAGAATTTTGAGTAACATTCCCGTTTTCATCATATAAATATGAATCCAATACATAATCTCCTGTTGGCCCAGTCAGCTTTAATTTATAAATACCGTCAGCTGGCTTTTCAAATGTTAAAACTAAAAGCGATCCACCTTCATTTTTAATTGATTCTTCAATATATTTAATAGTCTCTATAATATTTCCATTTGAATCCAATAATTCCAAATTATAATTAAAATCAACAACAAACATCATATATGAAAGATCAGAATGAGTTGGAGTGTATGAATTTATTGCTAAATAATTATCACCATAACTTTCCAAAGTATTTCTAGTCGCATAACCTGGATCATTTATAAAATATGTATCGTATTTTTTACCTGTAGCTACGATAAAATGACCAGGCTCTTTTAAAATTACAGGATGTAAGCTACTTAACTCACTGTCTAATTTGTCATCATCAACTCCTAATCGTTTATACTCAAGAGTAGGAGAAGAATTACTATCATTAATTTTTGTAAAACGAGAAACTGCAAGCCAGTTAATTAAACCATTTCTAATGTAACCATCTGATTGACTATTTAACCAATTATTTAAAGTGTCTGGCATTGTATTATGACCATGATATTTTAAAACCATGACTGCAGAAGTTAAGGCACAGCCCCAATCTTTAATTGTTTTGATAGTGTGATCATAAACTTGATTTTCCCAACCTCCTTCGTATTGTTTGATATTTGGCACCCCCATAGGTGTTTGTGTGGGAGTTGCCGTTATGGTTGGTGTTGCAGTAACTGTGGGTGTTGAAGTAGCAGTTGCTGTAGCTGTCATCGTCGCCGTAGCGGTGGCAGTTGCAGTTGGGGTACTGACAATCCCAGTTCTTGCGCAATCTGTCCATGTTGCCCCTTCAGCTGTTGTGCCAGGAAGTACGCCATACATAATTCTTAATGATTCATATGTTGGTGAAATATTAAAATCAAGCCCATAAATACCGTTCGGTAATAGATGATATGTCCCCGAAGGGATCTCATAACTCCAATATTCGCCTGTCCCACTGTTTTGTTTACATGCAATTGTTCCTTTTCCGTTCTCATTTACACATTGCGGGTCAGAATAATAATTCCAGGGCGTACCTATGTCTGGGGAATAAACATTTGTAATAATTGCTGAACCGTTTCGGCGGATATACTGAATAACAGCTAATTTGTCTGTGTCAGATGTTATTGAAAAATCTAAATGATTGTTAGTAATAGTTGCTTCGTAAGTACAAGTAGAAGCAAATATAGGGGACGGAAATATAGTAAAATAAACAAACGTCAAAATTAATACAATTCTGTATCGCATAGTCGACCTTATACAGTTTGTGATATGTAAAACTTTGTGTCAAGATGCAATATAAGTATTTTATGGTCTTTGACTTATGTTTGGTAAAATGTAATATATAAAATGAGGCTCAATTTAATCGGAAAGTCAAAATATATATTTGAAATCATTAAAAGTTATAAGAATTGGTACAAAATACTAATTAATCGGTTGACTGGGTTAAATACAAACGAAATTTATCTTAGGAATGGAATTATTATAACAGGTGGAAAAAGAAGTAGCGTTTTGGATTTATCGTCTGAAATATTTATAAATCAGATATATAATCCTGACAATTTACATATCAAACAAGGAGACACTGTTGTAGATATCGGTGCAAACATCGGAGTGTTCGGACTATATGCAAAAAAACATTCAGCTGGAAGTATCTATGAAATTGAACCCTTGTCAGAGAATATAACTTTAATCAAAAACAACTTTAAGAATAATAATTTTAGAACCCCAACTATTATTAATGTGGCGGTATCAAATAAAAATGGTTTTAGTAAACTTTATTTAGGAAATCTAGATTCTCATGGGTTACTTTTTGATCATAATTATCAGCAACAATTTACTAAGTATAAAATAGTAAAAACAATGACATTGGACACGATAATTAAAATGTATAAAATAAATCATATTAACTATTTGAAAATAGATTGTGAAGGTAGTGAAGGTGATATTATCAAGTCAATAAATAATAAGACTTGGAAGATAATAGATAAAATTGTATTAGAATATCATGATGGAGTATCAACATTACATCATACTGGAATAATGCAATATTTGAAGGTAAATGGTTATAAGCTAAAAGTAAATAAAACAGGGGAATCATTTGGATATATTTATGCATGGAAATAGCAACCAATTTATATGAATTCATTTTTTGATGAGGAGAGATTGAGGGATAAATTAGCTAAAAAAAGGAAATATAAAGAATTTCTAAAAACATACCAAAATCCTAGCAATATTATAGATAAAAATACTAAAATCTTTTGGAACAGTTTTACTGTGACATATAAAGAAACATTATTAAATAGTCCAGTTTACCAAGACAAAATTAATAGGACCGTAAATTTTTTAGAAAATAAAACTGGAAATATTCTTGATATAGGATTTGGTATAGGAGAAATTGAGAGAAGGCTTCAAACATCAGAATTAAAAATTTATGGGATAGATATATCTTCAGTTGCAGTCAAAAATGCAAAAAAAGAATTGAAAGGAATTTACAGAATCGGAAGTATTTTTAAGATTCCACATGCTACAAAATCTATGGACTTTGTATTTGCACTTGATGTTTTAGAACACATACCGGTAAATAAAACATTTGATGTATATAAAGGAATTTCAAGAGCATTAAAAGCAAAAGGGATGTTGACTATTTCAGTTCCCATAAACGAAAATTTAGAAGAATTGTATATTGAAAATAAAAATCCAAACAACCATCTTAGAGTATATACTCCAGATATTATAAAAACTGAATTAATACTGAACGGATTTAAAATAGTCAAAACAAACTATCTTTATGCCTTTGATAAATTTTATTTTATAAAATCATTTTTCGTAAATTTCTTTAAGTTGACTATCAGAAAACCTAATTTAATGATTATTTTTTGTCAAAAACAATGAAAATAGTTTTTTTAACACGTAGGGCAGCTCCTCAAATTGGAGGGGTGGAAAGTCATATAGAGCAAATAGCTAAATGTCTACGGTCTACGGCGAATGAAGTAAAAATAATTTCTGAAGCTGATATTAAATATCCTCACCTAAAGTTTATTGGCCTAATTTACATTTGGTTTTGGTTATTTAAAAACAGAAAATTAATTCTGGATTCTGACATTGTGCATATCCATGATGTTTTTATTTGGTATTTGCCATTTAAATTTATATATCCCAAGAAAAAAGTATTTTTAACTATTCATGGACTTGAGTGGGGGAATCCTTTTAAATATTCAAGTCTTTTGCAAAAAAGAATTGCAGTTAAATTATCCACTAGTTCAATTGGGGTGGGAAAGTTTTTAGAAAAATATATTGGATGTAAATTCGACAAAATAATTTACGGTGGGCTAGATCGTTCATTAACTACTAATCACCTGCCTGCGCAGGCAGGCAAATCACCAAACACCATTCTTTTTGTGGGAAGGTTAGAACCAGATACGGGACTTGGGGAGTTTCTGAAATGGTTACGTTCTAGTAGTCTAGTTCACGGAACTAAGGTTGATTTTGTTGGTGATGGAAGCCTCAGATCCGAATGTGAGAGATTCGGAATTGTACATGGATTTTGTGATCCTACTCCATTTTATAAAAAAGCAGAAACAGTTGTACCGTCAGGATACTTGACTTTTCTTGAAGCAAAAAGTTATGGCTGTAAAATAAAAACTTTTTATAGTTCTCAACTTAAAAAAGAATATTGGGAAGAAATTTTAAAATTAAAAAATTTTGACACTTGGAATGATATTGCCAATGTTTATTTAAAGTTGTGGAAAAGGTAACTATTTTACTTCTTGACACTTGACTAAATAGTCGGGTATATTATATATAATGCAACCCATATTAACCAAAAGACAAAAAGATTTGTTACAGATAATTTACTCACATATTAAAAACGAGGGATATCCTCCCACATTTGAAGAAATGAGAAATTCTTTAAATGTCGCCTCTAACCAATCCGTAATTGATTTACTTAATAAACTTGAAAATAAAAAAGTAATAGTCAGGAACGAATCTTCAGCACGGGGATTAACAATTTTACCTTTTGGATACGAATTTTTAAACAAGAAACCTTTAACACCATTTTTAGGAGTCTCTCATGCAGGTTCACCCATAGATACAATTTCAATTCAGGGTGAATGGAAGGAAATATCAAGTGAACTAACGAAACTTGTAGATGAAGTTTTTATTCTTAAGGTTACTGGAGATTCTATGATTAATGCTGGAATTTATGATGGCGACAATGTGTTGGTTCAAAAACAGAAAGAATATGCGTCAGGAGATATTGTTCTTGCTGATGTAAATGGCGAATCGACAATCAAGAGGTTTATGTCCGATGATAAACCTCCATACCTTTATTTGAAACCTGAAAACCCAAGTTACAAAAACATTACTTTTACAAGTAATGTCATGCTTAATGGAAAAGTAATTTCTATCATTAAAAATAATCAATTTAGATATTTATAATTACTATGCCAACTATTAAACCAAATAAAACAATTGAAATCATAGATAAAATCTTTAAAGATCCGTCGCTTAAATTTGGCTTAAGGGAGTTTGAAGGATTAAACTTCGAAGATGTTCTTTATATTTCAAAGGGAGATGATAATCGATATTTTGTCAAAGACCTAAAATCTGGGAATAATAAATTTGTATTCGACGAATCTACTCAAAATGGAAAACCAGAAGAAATAGTTAGACAACTTTGGCTTTATAAATTAAATAAGCAATACAAATATTCATTGGAACGAATAGATACAGAAAAAAGTGTTCATTTCGGAAGGGAGATTCATGCAAAAGCAGCAGATATTATCATTTACAAAGAAGATAAAATAACACCTTATATTGTTGTTGAAGTAAAAAGCCCAACAGAAGAAAAGGGTATAGATCAACTTAAGAGTTATCTAAATGCCGAGGGGTGTGAAATAGGCGTTTGGTCAAATGGAATTGATAGGGTAATTCTTTATAGAAATTATCCAAATAGTTTTGAAGATACTCTTTCTGAAATACCCGCCTCAGATAAATCGATCGATGATTTATTGTCAGAAAAAAGAACCTTAGCGGATACAAATCCTAAAGTGGATTTAAAAAGAATTATTCAAATTACAGAAGAACTGGTTTTAGCTAATGCAGGTGTCGATGTTTTTAATGAAACTTTTAAATTAATTTATGCCAAACTTTATGATGAACAGGAAGCTGAAAACAGAGAGGATCAAGAAGTATTTTTTAGAAAGTATAAAGATCCACAAAAAACTTTTACTTCAATAAATACTCTTTTTAGAAACGCAATTCGTAGGTGGCCTGGGATTTTCTTTGATCAAGAAGTTATAAGACTTACTCCAGAACATTTAAATGTTGTAGTTGGAGAAATGGAAAAAGTACGCCTTTTTGGATCAGATTTATCAATTATTGATGAAGCTTTCGAATATCTTATTCCTGAGGTTGCTAAAAGTAAAAAAGGGCAATATTTTACGCCTCGTCATGTTATTAATATGGCTATTAAAATACTAAATCCTAAACAAAATGAATATGTTTTGGATCCTGCTGCAGGATCTGGAGGATTTTTAATTTCTACTATGGCTTGGGTTATGGATCAGTACCTGAAAAATAATAAATTAAGACAAGAATATGCAAAGGAATATTTGTATGGTATTGATTTTGCAGATGAGACAGCCAAAGTTTCTAGGGCCTTGATGCTTATAGCAGGAGATGGTCGATCGCATCTATTTAAGTTAAATTCGCTAGATGCCAGAGAATGGCAAGGTGAAGATGAAGACAAACTTCATGCAAGGCTAGAACTTAAGAAAAGACTTATAAAATACAAAGATTATGCAGAAGAAGAAACCAATCAGAAGACTTTTAAAGACTTTGATTTTGACATAGTTTTGACGAATCCACCTTTTGCAGGAGAACTCAAAGACCCCGGATTATTAAGGCAGTATGAATTTGGTAAGAAAAATGGAGAATTAGTCAGAAAAATTGAAAGGCATATTCTTTTTATTGAACGAGATTTGCAGTTTGTAAAGCCTGGAGGCCGCCTAGCTATAGTTCTTCCTCAAGGAGTATTAAATAATACAAATATGCATTATGTTAGAGAATGGTTATTTGGTAAAGCTAGAATTTTGGCTGTGGTGGGGCTTCATGTAAATACATTCAAACCACATACGGGTACTAAAACTTCTATTCTTTTTCTTCAAAAATGGAATGAAAATGATGCACCATTAAAAGACTATCCAATTTTTATGGCAGTTTCTAAAAGAAGTGGTAAGGATAATAGTGGTGAGTATATTTATAAAAAAGACACAGAAGGCAAACCAATTTTTGATTTTAGGGGAAGAAAAGTAATGGATCATGATTTAGATGAAATCGCAGACAATTTTATAAATTTTGCTAAAAAAGAAGGTTTTGAATTTTGGAAATGAAAAAGCTCAAAACTTTGGTAGTACAACTCAATCAGGATTATAAGTCTTTTAAAAATGGTTTTAATTACTCCTTCAATGGCGATTTGATAATTCTTTCAGGCGTAAACGGAAGTGGAAAATCTCAGTTGGTAGATATCGTTTCACAACGAGAAGGCTATGGAAGTAAGAAGCCTATCGCAGCAACAATAACCTTAGATGATAAACAAATAACACTCAACGATGTTTTGCGTCGATCGTTTAAAGAAAATGTCAATGTTCCGGAGTTAACACATGCAGGAACAGAGACAGTAAGAAGTCATAAGGATCAAGTATGGAATGCGTATAACAGTTATCGTCTGAATTATACCAACGAAAACTTATGGGATTATAAAAAATCATGTGAAAAGTCCAAAAAGATTTTGATTGAAAAGTTCGGTGAAGAAAAATTTAATTCTGGTCGGATAACACAGACGGATTTGCATGATAAATTGCCGACCGATTTTGTATGGAAGTCAGATGATGTTTTTACCAATTTTATTGGTGAACTTTTTTTTAACTATGCGGTTGATGTATATGATGCTGAAGCCGAGGCGGGAAGATCTGGTAACAAACTTGATTCCACTTCATTACCTATCCCACCATGGAAACAGTTAAATAGTCTTTTTTTTGACTTAGGGTTTGAATATAGATTTAAGGAGAATTTTTTTGTAAAAAGTCTTCAGATCAACGAACAACCAAATTTGTATCAAGTAAAAGGTGATGGTACGATTGATGAAAATGAACAGAGAAAGCTTGCTGACCTATCTGATGGTGAAAAAGCAATTATTTCACTTTCGTTTGCTTCACTATCGGGCGTAAAAGAGAACGACAAGAAAATTTTATTATTAGATGAGTTTGATGCCAATTTTAATCCATCTTTAACAGAGAGATTTTATAAAATAATTGACAAATATTTTATATCGCAAGGAATTTTAGTAATAGTTGCCACACACTCACCCACAACAATTTCTTTAGCTCCAGAAAATGCTAGTTTCTACGAAGCATTTAAGCCAAATACCGGATCATCACGAATTTTGTCAGTGCAAAGGGACGATTATGACGAATTAAAAATTGCAAACAAGGAGTTTTATTCAAAAATAGCAGACCAGACGAAACGTATTGCTGAATTAGAAAAAGAAAAAACAGAATTAGATATACTTATACAACAAACAAAACCTTCTCTATTTGTCGAAGGACCTACTGATGTCCAATATCTAAATAAGGCGTCAGAATTCTACCCCGAATGGAAACAAATTTTGAATAACATAAACATAGAAGAGAAACATGGTAGCGAACTACATAAATACAGAAAAAACAAGTCCTACATAAAAGAATTCTTACTCCAACCACTTATATTACTTTTTGATTGTGACACCAAGTTAGAAAATATTGATGAACAGCAAGTGTATGTCCGTTGCATACCATTTCTAAAAGAAAATTCTATTAAAAATGGTATAGAAAATCTACTACCTGATGATCTGGTTCTTAAAGCCGAAAAATCTATCGGTGAAAAAGTTACAAACAAGTCTATACCTAATGCAGACGAAAAGGACAAACAAGAATGGAGTGTTATAGGCAGCAAAAAAACAGATCTTGCTGGTTGGATCTGTTCAAATGCGGAAAAAAAGGATTTTGAAAATTTTAAAACAATCTTTGATATTATCCAAACAATTATTAAAACAAGATGATAACTTTTTCGATAATCCAAAAATCAGGGCTTGAGGGTGCAGATCGAATTGATGCCGAGTATTACCAACCTGAATATTTAGAGGCAGAGCGAAAAATAACACACCTTAAAAACGAACCATTAGGAGAAATTTTAGAAATGCTTACGGATTATCATGCCAATGGAAGTTATAGTATATTGAAAAATTACGGAAAAATTCAAACAGAACCAGATTATGCACTAATGGTAAGAGCAGTTGATCTTCAAAATAGTAACTTTGAGAACGATGTCAGATATGTTACTGAAAATTCTTACAACTTTTTGAAGAAAACAAAAATTTATGGCAATGAATTAGTAATAGATAAGATAGGGAATGCGGGAAATGTTTACTTTATGCCAAAATTGAATAGGCCTGTAACATTGGGAATGAATCTTTTTATGCTTCGTTTAAAGAAAGATTTTGATTCTAGGTTTGTATATGTTTTTTTAAATTCAAAATATGGTAAATTGTCGATTTACAGAAGAGTTACTGGAACAAACCCATCAAGTATAGATAAGGAATCAGTTAGAAGTATAAAAATACCAGCCTTCTCAATCGAAGATCAAAATGAGATAGGCCAATTAGTTAACTTATCTTTTGATGAGAAAGAAAATTCTAAAAAAATATATCAGCAAGCAGAGAACTTACTTTTGGAAGAGTTGGGGCTAAAAGATTTTAAAATTCCTGAAGATTTGAGTTACATTGTTAATTATTCAGATACGGGAAAAGTTGGTAGAGTTGATGCGGATTATTTCCAACCTAAATATCAAGTAATTTCTGATAAAATAAAAACCAGGAATGCAAAACTTTTAGGAGAATTGGTTACTCTCAAAAAAGGTCTTGAACCCGGAAGTGAAGCATATCAAGAAGAAGGAAAATTGTTCATTCGGGTCAGTAGTTTATCAAAGTATGGAATTGAAGGTAAAGATCAAAAATATTTATCAGACGAACTTTATCAAAAATTAAAATTAGATTACGAACCACAACTGGGGGAAATTTTATTAACTAAGGATGCAACTCCCGGAATTTCCTATGTTTTAAAAGAGTTCACTGAAGGGATAATTTCAGGCGGAATTTTAAGGCTTAAACTAAAAAGTGATATCGAGCCAGAATATTTATCTCTTTGTATTAGTTCCCTGATAGGACAAATGCAGGCAGAAAGAGATGCTGGAGGGTCAATTATTGTTCATTGGAAACCAGAACAAATAAAAAATATTTTAATTCCAATTCTATCAAAAGAAACTCAAAGAAAAATTGCGGATTTGGTTATAAAATCACATTTAGCGAGAAAAAAGTCAAAAGAATTATTAGATGTAGCAAAACGAAAAGTTGAAGAAATGATAGAAATGAATATAGATAATAAATGACTTCAGAAAAAATGAAAGTTTCTGTTTGTGTAACTACAAAAAATGAGAGGGAAGAAACAATTAAAAAGCTTTTTGATGCTTTAAATAATCAAACTTTAAAGCCCAATGAAATAATCATAATTGATGCAAAGGATTATGACAACTGCAGTAGATCTATAGGTAGAAACATTGCTATTAAAAAGGCCAAAAATGAAATCATTGCTCTAACTGATGTTGGTTGCTTACCTAAAAAAGATTGGTTAGAAAAACTCACAAAACCTTTTCAACAGAAAAATATTGATGTAGTTGCAGGTTTTTACAACATGACTTACAAAAACAATTTACAAAAAAGCATGAGAAAATTTCTTGGAGTATTACCTTCAAAATTCAATAAGCAGAGCTTGCTACTTCGTAGTAAAAATTTTTTACCTTCTGCAAGATCAATGGCTTTTACTAAATCAATCTGGAAAAAAGCCGGAGGATTCCCTGAAAAATTAAGCGGAACTGCTGAAGATACGCTTTTTAATGTAAATTTAATTAAAGCAGGAGTAAAATTTGTCACAGCAAAAAATGCAATTGTAGAGTGGGGGATGCCTGAAACAATTTCCAATTTTCAATTAGCAATTTTCAATTACGCTGAGGGCGACGGACAGGCAGGTATTTGGTGGCATCCTACAAAACGCTTTCAGTCGCACAATATAAAGATAAGCTTGATCTACTTGCGTTATCTTTTAGCGTTTATCTTTTTAGCATTTGGTTATTACGGTACTTTAGGTGTCTTTACAGGGATTTATATGCTCTATGCTTTCGGCAAGGCTGGTCTCTGGGGACTTATTTTGCAACCAGTTTCAGATATTGCTGTTATGGCAGGATTCATTCGAGGTATAATGACTTCTAAATGAATCTTAAATCAAGCTTACTTTGGACGGGGAGTCTTCGCATTGTTACTCGAGGATTAACAATTATTAAAACCTTAATCCTGGCCCGTATTTTAACTCCAGCACAGTTTGGTATTTTTGGGATAGCATCACTTGTTTTAGGATTTTTAGAAACAATGACTGAAACAGGTGTTAATGTTATTTTGATTCAAGAAAAAGGTGATATTAAAAACTATATAAATACAGGCTGGGTTGTATCAATTGTAAGAGGATTTTTAATATCTTCATTAATTATTTTTATGTCCCCTTTTATAATAACCTTTTTTAATTCGCTAGAATCTCTTTATTCACTCCGCTTGATATCTTTAATTCCAATAATCAGAGGATTTATTAATCCAGCAGTAGTTAGTTATCAGAAAAATTTAAAATTTAATAGTGAATTTAAATTTAGGGGAAGTTTGATTTTATTTGAGGTCGTCACGACCATTTTATTTGGATTGATTATGCGAAGTGAGATTGCATTTGTTTTGGGAATGATTACATCTTCTTTCCTTGAAGTTGTGCTTTCCTTTGCAATAATATCTCCCCGTCCCAGATTAGAATTTAATTTTAAGAAACTTAAAATTTTACTGTCCCTTGGTAAGTGGATTACTTTCGCAAAAATTTTTGATTATTTATTTTCTCACGGTGATGATATTGTGGTTGGAAAGCTTTTGGGAGTATACCCTTTGGGAATTTACCAACAGGCCTATAAAATATCAACACTTCCAATAACTGAAATTTCAGAAACTTTTCAAAAAGTTACCTTTCCACTTTACTCTAAAATGGTTGCAGAAAATGCTTCAATTAAAAAAATATATCTTAAGACTCTTTTAACTACTTCTTTAATAATTATTCCGTTTGGAATTGTTTTGTATCTATTTCCCAAAGAAATAGTTATTTTAATTTTAGGAAATCAATGGTTATCTGCTGCACCTGTTTTACAGGTTTTAGCAAGCTTTGGTGTTGTTAAAACAATTGCTAATAGTTCATTTCCACTTCTTTTGGCTAATAAAAGGCAAGACTTAGTTATGGCACTAACGTTAATTGGAATAATAGGCCTTGGGACAACAATTTATCCCTTGGTTAATATTTATGGATTAGTTGGTGCTGGAATATCAACAATTATTGGAAGTTTAGTTATGATACCTCCTGCATTTTACTGGGTTAGAAAATTAACAAATGATTAATTTTTTATTTATTTTAGTAGGAATATTTTTAAGGCAATTTAATATAAATAACGACTATTACTTTACTGGTGAACTTGGCAAAGAACTTATTTTTACTAAACATTTAATTGATAACAATATATTTCCAGTAATAGGGATGACTACTTCACATGAGTGGCTAAGTTATGGCCCAATTTATTATTGGATATTAATTCCTTTAACTAAAATATTTTCATTTAACCCCTTAGTTTTATTTTGGTTGGCATTTGCAGTTTCAATTATGGGCTTAGTAGTTAACTATAAAGTTATTAAAGAAATAGCAAATCAAAAAATTGCTATATATTCAACAGTTTTAATTAGTTTATCGCCTTTATTCATATGGCAAACAAGGCTTTCAAAACTTCATGTGTTTTTCTTTATATTAACTCCTATCTTAATATATTTATTACACAAATTATGGCAAGCTAACTGTAAATATATTTTTTGGACAGGCCTAGTATTTGGTATATTTTTTAGTTTTCATTTTAGTCAAATTCCACTTATTTTTGTGATTCTAACTATAATGCTAATTAAAAAATATGATTTTTTAAGTTATCTAAAACTATTAATTGGAATTATTATTCCAAATTTAGGAATAATTTTAAAAGACATAAAAATTTTTCTCTGGTTACCTTATAGAAGTCTTGGTTTATCAAGTGAATCTTCAGGGCAAACGCTAGATTATTTTAACAAATTTTTTGGAATGCAATTTTTTTGGGATCAGAAGTTTTGGTTTTTGGGAAGTATATTTTCGATTGGAATCCTAATATTTTATTATAAAAAATACATAAAATCTGTTAATAATAACTTTTTTAATTTTTATTTAATATTTTCTAGCCTAGTTGTTTTTGGAGGTTTAATATTACATAAAAATCCGCCAATTCACTACTTTCTTCCAATATTTCCTAATGTCTTTTACATGCTGTCGATTTTGATGGATAAGTATTTTAGCAATAAACAAGTCATATTTATCTTTTTAGTATTTTCAATTATTAACATTTGGCGTTATGAAATGCCGACAGATATTGATTATGTGTCTTATAAAAAACAATTAGAAATTTCACAAAAAATTGTTGAAGAAAATAAAGGTAATTCCATCAAAATAAAAAGAGTTGGACCTTATGATTATTTTCCTGAAAATTATTCCCAAAACTATAAATTCTTAATTTGGTATTTAGGTGGTAAAATCGATGACAATTCTGATAATGTAGTTATTATTGATGACAATGAAAATATTAACACTAAATAAGAAAAATATTACAGATTTTGCTTCAGCGCGAAATGATTTACTTGATAAATCAGCGTCTGACTGGAATTTATTTTTAGATAGTGATGAAAGATTAAGTAAAAAAATAAATCAGTCATTTAGTAAATCATTAAACCAATATGCATTGGAGAGAAAAAATTTCTTTCTTGGTCAATATGTAGGCTCAGATAAAATTGTTAGACTGGTCAAGAAAGGAACTGGAAAATGGCAAAGAGCCGTTCATGAAACATGGACTCCGAATAAAACTCTCCTGCCTGCCGGCAGGCAGGACTCCCGATGTGGGATTTTAGATTCTGTTATTATTCATAATACTGCTGACAACTTGGTAGATTATCTTTCAAAAATTAATAATTATTCAACTCTGCATGCAAAAGAAAATAAAAAAGAAAGTAAAATATCAAATATTTTTAAAATTATATTTTTTCCAATGGCTAAATTTATTATAACTTTAATTAAATCAAGAAATATTGTTTTTAGTATAATGCAATCACTGCATTCTTATCTTTCATGGACAAAATTATATTTACGGCAATACTAATTGTTTTCCCATTTGGACAACTTGTAAAATGGAATGGCATCAATTTGTTTGACGTCCTGGTTTTAATCCTAGCTGTCTTAACATTTTTTAAAAAAGCAAAATATCCAAAATGGTATAGATATTTTATTTATTTTATCCTAGCAGGATTATTTTCTTTGGTAGTAAATTATAAATTAACTGAAATTAAAAGTGTTTTATATTTAGTTAGATTATTAAGTTATTCTTATGTTGCTATTTATGTTGCAAATTTTGTTAAGAAAAAATTAGCTATTAGCTACTGGCTATTAGCTGTTAGCGTGGCCGGCGCCACTTTCGGCTGGCTTCAATATTTGTTTTTACCTGATGTTAGATTTTTAAAGTTTTTCGGTTGGGACGATCATTTATATAGGATGGTAGGGACATTTTTTGACCCCACATATTTAGCTCTCATAATTTTACTTGGGATAATAATTGCAGTCTTTACTAAAAAAACTAAAACATTTTATTTTTTATTAATAAGCTTAGCCTTTACTTATTCTCGGGCGACATATTTAGCCTTAGGATTATTTTTAGTTTACAAAAGAAAATTTTTGGCAATTTTAGTTTTTGTAATTACTGTTTTTCTTTTACCTAAAATGCTTTCTGAAGGAACTAATTTTGGGAGAGTAGTTAGTAATCAAAATAAAATACTAAATTATGTTGAAACAATTAAAGTTGTCAAAAAATCCCCAGCAATCGGTGTTGGATTTAACAATTTTTGCTTAGCTCGCGAAAATGTTGATCCAGATTCTCACTCCTGCTTTGGCTCAGATTCATCTCTACTTTTGATTCTTGCAACCACCGGAGTAGTTGGTTTTATTTTGTTTTTAAATTTTGTTTTGCACCTTCCTAATTCCTCTGTTCTAATTTCTAGTTTCTTACTTGTTTTGGTGCACAGTATGTTTGCAAATAGTCTTTTTTATCCTCACATTATGTTTTGGTTATTTAGCCTTGTTGGATTAGAGAGTGAAGTTGACAGAAAACAAAGATAATACTTCATTTCCTGATGGGTCAATTGCCTTAACTTCAAACGAATTTAGACCCTCATTTAAAGTTGTTGTAAAATTAAATGAATTATCATCTTTTACTGTAACAAACTTGTCATTAATTCTTAAATCGACTTTTTCATCTACAGTCCCCTTGATTAACAGCTGTTTTTGACCGGATCCGTAAAACGAATCCCCATCTTTGGGGGATGAGATTTCAAGTTTTGGTTCGGTATTATCAAATATTATATTAAAAGTTTTAGTGGGGGAACTTTCATTTCCAAAAGTGTCTTTAGCAATTGCTAAAATAGTGTTCTCTCCTTCTTGAAGATTAAATAAAAATACAAACCTACCGTCATTATTTGCAACAACTTCACTTAAATTACCATTTGCAGTTATGGCTATCGTGGCTCCGTTTTCTGAAGTACCCTTTATATCTATAGATTCCTCTTTGCTAAATTCAGGAATCTCATCAAATTGTGGGGGTGCAGGGGGAGTTGTATCCTGAATCTCAACTGGTTTATCAGATTTGGCCACATCTCCCAGGAAACCTGCAAATTTGACCAGAGTTGGAATTCCTAAAAAGATTAAAAAAACTATACCTACTATTGTTAAAAATACGTAATAATAGGCCTTTTTAATATTTTTCTTTTCTTCAGTCATGGCCATTCTTGAATATCTTTTCATTAGTTGTTATTATATAATAACTATATGCCAAAAGCTCTAAAAAACTATATTTCATATAATCCAAGTATTCTTAGTGGGAACGCAACGGTTTCAGGAACAAGAATTCCTGTTGATCGTGTTTTTAGTTTAGTTAAGCAGGGATATTCAACTTCGAGTCTTGAGGAAGAATTTCCACATGTGGAGCCTAAGAAAATCCAAAACTTAATAGCATATCTTATGCGAGCTGGACTAGATGCCTACGAAACATCACGAAAAATACAAGTTACTTCTTAAGGTGCAATTAGTGATAATGCGGTTTATAAATATACAATAAATGAGAAACGGATATTGATAACATTTAATATAAAAGATTTCAACAACTTGGTAAAATTGAATAAACCGTCGATAATTGCATTATCAGTAAATTTAACTAATGATCAAGCTGATAAGAAAACCTTTAAATTATTAAAAAAATTAAAGTATACTGAATCGCTTGGTCACATTATTTCAGTTTCAAATAGCCGAACTGTAATTAAAAGATTAATGTAAATACTATATGGATAAATATAAAGCTACATGGGTTTCTCATTCTTCAATTGCAGACTTTGTAGTTTGCCCGAGGGCATATTACCTTCGGAATGTTTTTAAAGACCCAAATACTGGAAACAAAATAACAGTTACTTCTCCAGCACTTTCTTTAGGTCAAGCGGTTCATGAAGTAATCGAGGGTTTATCTACTTTACCATCTGAGGAAAGACTTAAAATATCACTTTTAAAGAAGTTTGACCTTGCTTGGGAAAAGGTAACAGGAAAAAAGGGGGGATTTAAAACGCATGAACAGGAGCAAGAATTTAAAGAAAGAGGAGTTAAGATGCTTAATAGAATAATTGCAAATCCTGGAGCAATTCTAAAAAAAGCAATTAAAATTCAATCTGACTTTATTCCTAATTATTATCTTTCAGAGGAAGACCAAATCATTCTTTGTGGTAAAATTGATTGGCTTGAATATTTAGAAAGTACAGATTCTGTTCATATCATAGACTTTAAAACAGGCAAACATGAAGAGCAAGAAAAATCATTACAACTTCCTATCTATTTACTTTTAGCAACAAATACTCAGACTAAAAAAGTGACAAAAGCATCATATTGGTATCTAGAAAAGAACAATGAATTAACTCCAAAAGAATTGCCAAGTTTACTAGAATCAGAAGATAAAATATTAACTGTTGCCAGACGAATTAAACTTGCAAGACAACTTAAACATTTTATTTGTCCACAACTTGGTTGTATGAAATGTAGACCATTAGAGCGAATTTTAAGAGGTGAAGGAGAAAGAGTGGGTGTATCAGATACAAGACAGGATATTTATATATTATGAAAAAATATATATTTCTTGTTGTTATAATTTTCAGTATATTTTTTCCAAAGTTTTATTTTAATTTTTTAGAAAATAAATCACAAGTTCTTTTTACTACCATAGAAGAAGCTAGAGATAAAAATGATTTTAAAAAAGTAAAAGCATTATTACTAACTCATAAATCAATTGTAAATAATCAAAAAATAATAATTTACTTATTACCTAAAAAATATGACGAGTTTTACAAATTAAAAGATAATTTATTTAATAAATATTATCTTGCATTAGAAAAATTTGTAGTTCTAAAAGAATATGAAAATGGTCTTGAAGATGTTTTTTCTAAAAGAAATGAATTTATTAAAACATTAAATAATTCTAAGGATCAAAAAGTTAATGCCATGGATGTTTATATTGCACTTAATACATATATTTCCCAAAAGGAAGTACTAACCAAACATTTAAAAGACGGTTTTATTTCTCAAGATTTATACGATGGATTTCTGCAGGATTTTGAAAAAAGCATCGAAATTTATAATGTTTTAAATGATGTAGCTGAAAATAAAATTAAAACTGAAGATTTAATTTTAAAGATGGATGAGATTAATTTTAAATATAAAGCTAATAATTTAAATAAATTACTTGAAGATTCGCAGAATATAATTAATTTTGTAAAACAAAAAGAATGGATTGATATTTATTTAAAAACTGATCAAGAATTTTTTATAGTTATAGATTTTTATAACAAGAATAAATTAGGGAAAGAAATTAAAAGTAATAAATATGAATTGACAGAAGTTGATTTAAATGGGGATGGCAAGAATGAAACATTAGTTTTAACTAATACTCTAATTGCATATGATGAAAGTAATAAAGAACTAGGAAGATTGCCTGAATATTTCCCCATACCTAAACCAATTAAAGGAAGTGTTAAAGTTTATACTCCTAAAAACGATAATAAGAATCAATTTGTGATTTACAATTTTGACTTAGGAGCTAATAATATTAAGTCAATGATGTTTGGACTTCTGGAATTAAAAACAGGAGGTTTTGGGGTAATACCTATTTGTAATGCCCCCAAAGCTGAAAATATATCAGATTGTATGTTTTCTCCCGATCAAGTTAAACTTTGAGCTGGTGGGTAGAATTGAACTGCCATCGATGGTTTACGATACCACTGCTCTACCGTTGAGCTACACCAGCTTAGTAGCCTGTAAATTTTTCTGTATGTATTTTAGCAGAAGGTATATTTAATTGCTCTAAAGCATCTTCCATGGCGTCAACAAATATATTGGGACCAACTACACTGAAAGTGTAATTGTCAATTATCAATTTCCAATTAGCAATCAATTTTTCAATTTTCAATGTATCAATTCGACCAGTTGCAGATGTATTAATATACTCAACTTTGATAAAATCATTTTCTTTTTGCCAGAGATCAAGTTCTTTTTTAAATACAAATTCAGAATCAGAATTTGAATAAATTAAATACATAGGTAAATTTAACTTTTTGTCGATATTATATTTAATCATTGAGCGAAAGGGGGTGATACCAATTCCACCAGCGAGGAAAACCGAGAATCTAGAATCTAGACGATTAGAATCTAGAACAAAAGTTTCTTGTGGTCCTTTGCCTTTAACAATAGAACCAATTTGCAATTCATCAAGAGTTTTTTTGTAACCTGATTCTTCTCGTATTCTTGTTGTTATTTGAATTAAATCTCCTTCAGTGGGTGATGATGAAATTGTAAAATGGCGTGTCATCCCTCTTTCGTCGGGATAGTTTAATTTAGAAAGAGTAATATATATATATTGTCCAGGAAGCCAAGTGAAAGAAATATCTGGCTCAAAATAAAAAGATTTTGTTGATTTAGCCTCTGTAATTTTCTTGACAAGAGTAAGTTTCATCTTTATATTATATAACATGTGTTACAATTGCGGATGTGGGGAACCTGAAGACAATATGGGTAAACCTGATGCTGTAGGCTCCTCACTAACTGATAAATCTTTTGAAGAATTGGCCAAGGCTTGGGATATGACAGTTGAGGAAGCCAAGAAAAACACCTACAAACTCCTTAAAACTCAATTTGATAAATAAATTACTTCTTATTAAGAAGTACTAATTCTATTCTACATTATTCATCTACACAAACCACTGTTCCTGGAAGAATAAGACTGAAGACATCCGAATCAGGTAATTGACTTCTATCAAAATGTCCAATCTCGTTACCGTTTGAATCATAAACAACACCTCCGTGTATATCAATATAGCTACCAGGATCTACTCCCAATGCCACTGCCGCACCTGTAACTGTTTGTTTGTTTTCGTTCGAATAATCACTAATAACAACACATTGACGATCTAGACCTATTGGATCGGATATTAATTCATAAATAGCACCTGTCATCGTATTTGTGATGGAATTGGTGGGTAATAAGCTTTCACTGTTTAAATTGGGGGTTTCTGTAACCAGTTCTTCATTATCGAATCCACTCAAAAATTCTTGATTGTTCGGTAAAGTGTTCTCCTCAGGCAATTGTTGATGACCATTAAATGCCCTGTATCCCAAGTAAGAAGCAAAAGCAAGCGAACCAACCACTGCTAACCTAACAATTGTTTTTCTTTCCATAATAGCCGATAGTTTATACCTAAGTTTATTAAATTTCAACTTACTTCTTGACTTCGTATTATCTTTGGATTAATTTTAATTATGGATAAAAATTTAGCGATCTTCAAAGGTAAAAATATACGCAGACATTGGGATAAAAAACAAGAAAAATGCTATTTCTCGGTTGTTGATATTGTTGCACTATTAACAGGAAGTAGTATCCCCAAAAGATATTTGTCAGACCTAAAGCGAAAATTAAAAACTGAAAAAAGTGAGGTGTACGAAAAAATCGTACAACTGAAAATGGTATCAGTTGATGGTAAAAAATACCTGACAGATGCTGGAGATGTAGAAACACTTTTTAGATTAATCCAATCCATACCAAGTCCAAAAGCAGAGCCTGTCAAATTATGGTTGGCTAAAGTTGGGAATGAAAGATTACAGGATATTTCAGACCCTGAGAGATCTCTAAATCGCGCTAGACAGTACTGGCAAAAAATGGGCAAAAGTCAGAAGCGACTTTATTTAAAACCACTACAGTATAATTACTGTTTTAAGCAAGAAAATTAAATATGGCAAATACAATCACTTGTAAAAATTGTGGAGCAATTATAGATGTGGCTGAAGAACTGGCTCATGATGTGCGAGAGTCTGTTAGCTTGGAAGAAAGAAGAAAAGCTAAGGCGGAAATAGAGAAACTTCAAACAGAAATGAGAAATAAATTTTTAGAAGATAAAGAAAAGATTAAAGAAGATGAAAGACTAAGATTTCAAGATGAACATAAACTTAAAGATTTGGAGAATTTTAAAAAAATGCAGGATGTTTTAAAAGCTAATGAAGAATTAAAAAGAAAACTTGAGCAAGGGTCACAACAAACACAAGGAGAAAGTTTAGAATTAACACTTGAACAAGAATTAAAAAAAGAATTTCCACAAGATACTATCTCTGAAGTTAAAAAAGGGGTTAGAGGTGCTGATTTATTACAAGAGGTTGTTGATAAATTAAATAGAAATTGTGGGACAATAATTTGGGAGAGTAAAAATGCAAAATGGTCGGATACTTGGATCTCTAAACTTAAAGAAGACCAAAGACAATCCAAATCAGACTTGGCAGTTTTAGTAACTGTAGATCTTCCTAAAGACATCAAAACCTATAACTTTAGAAATGGAATTTGGATTTGCAGTCATAAGTTCTTTGTTCCGCTTGCAATAGCTTTAAGATTTAATTTAGTTAACATCTATTTTGAAAAACAAAACGCAGTAAATATAGATAGCAAAATGAAAGTACTTTATGAATATTTAACAGGTAATGAATTTAAACTTAGAGTTGAGGGAATTGTTGAAAGCTTTGGAGTATTACAAGATGATATAGAAAAAGAAAAAAGATGGTTTGCAGGAAAATGGGCAAGACAGGAAAAAGAAATAAGAAAAGTGATTGATCATACACATGGAATGTATGGAGATCTTCAAGGAGTAACAGGCAGAGCCTTGCCTGAAATAAAATCTTTGGAAGAATAAGAGCAGGATACGAGGGTCGCACTCGTTTCTCTACCTTGGGAAGGTAGCGTTAGGCTGTTTAACTAATCCTGCGTTTCGTTTTTCTCAACGTAAACTTAGGATTATTATATCATCTACCTAGATAGTACTAAAATATTTCCAGGATGAATGATATTGGGATTAATCAGCTGGTTTTCACGAGCTATTTTCACCCAGCTATAGCCATCACCATAAGCACGAACAGCAACACTCCAAAGCGAATCACCTTTAACCACTTCATAGGTTGTCGATGATATAGCTTCAGTTTCTTCTTGTTGTTCTAGATCTGGAATAGTCAATTCCTGTCCTTCTTTAATAATACTTGCATTAGCCAGTTTATTTTCAGTTGCGATGTCTGTCCACTTAAACCCATCACCATAATATTTCACGGATATGTTCCAAAGATTTTCACCCCTTGCAACTGTATGAGTTTTTTGAACCAATTCTACAGAATTAGATTGATCTAATAATTCTTGTGGAACAGTTCCTTTTGCATTTCTTATATATTTAATAACTAAGCTTCCTACAATTACTATAACTAAAGCACCCAAAACCATAGAAATTGTTGATTCATTAAGTTTTATTGCTTTTAAGATTTTTTTAAGATCCAATTTGTTTCACCCCTTTTTCTTCAGGGCAGAAGTAATTTGCAATTTAAACCAGAAGCTACCTGAAGTCAAGAGGATTATTTTCAGTAAAAGATATAGACTTAGTTATTAACATGAATGTGAATCTGGAATATGTTCCAATACCTGCGGCTGGTGATGAAACGATAGACCAGGCTATCGATAAATGGCTAAAGCAAATTAGAAACATGGCTCAGATACATGACTCTGATTTAATTAAATCAGATGATCAATTAGTCTTACCTGAAGAAACAGATAAAATCCCCACACCATTGTAAATTTTTAATAGTGAGTGTAATCGAACTACGAGTTTAGAACACTTAATTTAATATGGTATATTAAATCCGCCAAAATCTTCCAAATGCGGCATTTAATTCACTCTGTTTTAATTCGAATTGCCTTCTTAAATTTTCGTCAATTAAATTAACAACAACACTCCCAGTGGCCATGGATGATATGGGGTTCGTTTCACCAATAGTTCTACCATTTACTTCGATTCTAAACACATTATGCTTGGCTCCACCACTATGACCAAGTTCGAAATGGTGATCCCCACAAAGGTCAATCAAGTTTCCTTCAACGGCGGGTAAAGAATAATTAGAACTCATCGTATTTAATTTAAGCGAACCTGTTAGTGGTTTTTCTAACGCAATAGCTCCGCAATCACGACAGTAGGCAGACCCACTGTCAAACGTAAAAAAATCTGGATACACAAAATTTCCGAACTGTTGAGGCATGATGAGTCTGATTATAATTCCAAATTTTCAGAATTGCAAATATATGTATAGGTTCCCAACATATTCGACATTCCTCCTTCCTGTATAAGATAGTTGGTAGGTGTCATGTTGTTTAAAGATTCATGCTCTCTTTGGCAATTGT
>LBOW01000002.1 GCA_000989765.1 Candidatus Woesebacteria bacterium GW2011_GWB1_33_22
TTGGGTGTTTGATTTTACCCCACACAAATTCACTTTTCATACTAACTCCTGTTGAAATTGACATTATTCAATGTCGAATAAGTATCTGATCCTACACATCTAAATATTATGTTGATTCACTGTCTGAAAATACTCGTCGTGGGTTAAGGCAAAAAGCAAGAAATGGTTTCATGCCGGGGAGGTCTCCTTTGGGGTATCTAAATGATAGTAGAGATAAATCAATAGTTATTAATAAAAATGTTTCACCATTTATAATCCAGGCATTTGAAAGATATAGTAAAGGAAATACTCAATTAAAAGAAATTTCTAGCTTTTTGGCATCAAAAGGTATTATTACCTCCAAAAATAAAAATTTAAGAATTGATAAAACAAAAAAATTACTTTCTAACTCATTTTACTACGGCATTTTTAAATATGGAGGTGAGGTGTATGAGGGCAGACATACTCCAATTATTTCAAAGGCACTTTTTGACAAAGTACAGGATGTTTTAAGTAGTCGCAATAAACAATGGCAACATGCCAATGTAGAGCGTATTCCCAAACCATATCTTGGACTTTTAAGGTGTGGTGAGTGTGGAATGATGATTAGTGCCGAAATACATAATAAATATTATAAAAACACTAATCATCATGCTAAATATATTTACTACCATTGCACTAAAAAGAATAAAGGTATTAAGTGTGGTCAAAAGTATATTAGAGACGTTGATCTTGAGCCACAACTCACCACACTCATCAAAAAGTATACTTTGAAAAAGACTTGGGCTAATCAGATACTATTGAAACTCAAAATTGAAGAATCTGACATATCCAAGTCTTGCCTTGATGTTATTTCAATTAAGAGAAAGGATTTAGAACAAATAGACGTTAAATTAAAACTTCTCTTAGACTCATATCTTGACCAGATGATTGATAAGGATGATTTTCAACAAAAGAAGTTTGAATTAATGTCTAAAAGGAAAACAATTGAAGAACAAATTCTTTCTCTTAAAAAGAATCAAGGCAATTGGATTGAACCTTTCAAAAATTGGATAATTGAAGCAAGTTGTGTAGATCAAATAATATCAACACAAGATAAACAGCAAATAAAGGTACTCGCCTCAAAAATCTTCGGCTCGAACCTCTTCCTGGAAAACAAAACAGTCCGTGGAGATGGGATAAACGCTTGGTCGGCGCTCGGCGCCGACCCGACAGGTCGCTGTCTTGTGCCTCCGCGAGGAATCGAACCTCGAATTACTCCTTAGAAGGGAGTTGGTATATCCGTTTACCTACGGAGGCAAATTGTTTACATTCCATATTCTACCAAAAAATTTAAGTTATTGACATTTATTTTATTTAGCCTTTAATTATTGTATAAATAAATGAATAATTTAAATGGTAATGGAAAGTATCTTCCCAAGACTGTTGGTATTGTTTATAGTGACGTACAGAAAAAATACTTCCCTAGTAGGCAGGCATATTTAACAGAAAAGGATGCCAAAAAGGAAGCTCAAAGTATGGCCAAATACCTTGAAAAAATAGGTATTAAACCTTTTTTGTTTGCAGGTAATGACACACTACCTAAACTTTTAAAAGAAAACAGACCTCAAGTAGTTATTAATTTAGTGGATTCTTTTAAAGGAATTGACTATATGGCGTCAGCCATTCCTGGGGTTTTGGATCTTTTAGAAATTCCCTACACTGGAGCTGGAATTTTGGGCCAATCACTAAATTACAACAAATTTTTAACTAAGAAATTATTTGAACAAAATGGAATACCCGTTCCTAGATATCAATTGATGTATTCATACAAAGAACCATTAGATTCAACTTTAAGATATCCGTTAATAACAAAGCTAAACGGTATTCACGGAGCTGTAGAAATTACCTTTGATTCTATCTCGTTTAATGAAAAACATTTAAGACAAAGAGTAAAACACATGACAACAACCTACGACCAGCCTGTACTTATTGAAGAATTCATTGTTGGTCGAGAAATAAGCGCAGCACTTCTAGAAGGATTAAATAAAAAAGTATATATGGGAGAAATTCTAATTGATTATCCAGGAGATCATACTTATTCATTTAAATCCTTTGAACTTCAATGGCAATCCAAATATCAAAATGCCATTAAATATCAAAAATACAACGATCCAATTTTAGTAGAGTATGTTAAAAAAGCCTTTAATATTGCAGACATGGCAGATTATGCAAGATTTGATATTAGACTTGATAATTCTGGTAGATATTTCTTTATAGACGCCAACACTAACCCCTATATTGGCCCATTAGCAGATGAATCACCGTTTACGAGAATTCTAGACCTTTATGACGTTAGTTTTACTGAAATTTTAAAAAGACTTCTTATTAATACAGTTAAAGAATTAGGTGTTAAAGTTTAAATGTCTATATATTACTCTCAATCAATAATCCATGGATTTGGTGTGTTTACAAATAAAAAAATTAAAAAAGGTAAAATTATATCTTCTGATCCTGTAATTTTAATCCCTACCAAAGAACTCAAACACTTAGACAAAACTATATTGGCCAAATATTATTTTGAATTTGACAAAAACTCTGGAGCACTTTGTCTTGGTCTTGGATCACTTTACAATCATTCGTATGATGCCAACGCAACTTTTGAAATAAATTTAAAAAACCAAACCATAATCTTTACTTCAGTTAAAAACATTAAAAAGGGAGAGGAGATATTTATTAATTATAATCAAAAAGCAGATGACAAAACTCCACTTGAAACTTGGTGGGACAAAGATTTTAAAAAAAGTTTGTAATTTTGGGAATTTTTGCACTTATTGCGCTTATTGGTTTAATTTTTGCCGTTAAATAACGTTTCCAAATACTTATTTAGGTCTAAATCAGAGACTAAATTTATTTCAATTTCTTTTTTATTTTTAAAACTAAAAATTGCATTTTTTGCTCCAAACTTATCAAATTCCAATAGTGCAGGGATATTATCCTTAATCATTTTAGTAATATCTCCAAGTCTATCAGCAATTAAAATTAAATGAATTTTTGCATATGCCCCCATTGATGAAATTCGCTTTAAACAATCTTCTGTCTCAACAGAAGTTAAGCCTAAATAATTTCCTATAAACACAATTGAGGAAAATTTTGTTTGATCATCCTTGTTCATAATCACAATTCTTCTATCCATCTCACGGCAAAGCCAACGAAGAGCAGATGTGTTTTCATCCCACTCAGTAATTATTGGAGTAAGTAGGTGCGGCATTTGAGAAAACTTTGTTAAGTTACCAGTATCATCACTAATAATTAATTTAATTTCTTCGCAATTAAATTTAGATAATAAATAAATTAAATAAATTTTTAAAAAATCATATTTTTTACTAATTACATTACCAGTGATAATTAAATTTCCAATTTTAATAAAATCTGTATTTAAATAGGGGATATCAAGAGGATTTTTCAAGCTTATTATTTCTAAAGGCAAAAAGTTAGCTGGTTTGGGAGTGTATTTAATGCTAACTGTATTATAATTTTCATTCTTTTCTTCTGTTTTTGTATTTTTATAATTTTTAAGAAAATCATCAGCAGATTTAATTAAGACCTCTCTTGGTTTAATTGTCCCATCAGAAGACGCTACTACCCCTGCAATTTGAAGTTCGTCCATAAGTCTTGCAGCTCTGGCATATCCAATAGATAATCGCCTTTGAAGTAAACTGGCAGAAGCTCTGTCATACTGGCAACAAACCGTTACTGCCTCCTCAAATAAATCATCCATAGCTTAATCATATTCTCAAAAAATATCTTTTACAAGAGTAGGGGAGTAGATTAGTTATATTGACGAAATATAGTATTATTAAATGATGCAAGTAAATAACGTCTTTGAGAAAGTTAAAAAAATTAATAAATATAATCAGGAATATTGGAGCGCTAGAGAGCTGTATAAATTGTTAGGATATACAGAATATAATAAATTTCTCCCTGCAATTAAAAGAGCTAAAACAGCATGCATTAACAGTAACCAAGATGTCAATTTGCACTTCGCTCACGTGAGCGAACCCCAGATATCACGTAATCAATATGGTGAAACCAAAGGTCAAATATTATCTAACTACAAACTTTCAAGATATGCTTGTTATTTGATTGCTCAAAATAGTGATCCCAAAAAAGAAATAGTTGCCACGGCCCAAACATACTTTGCAATTCAAACTAGACGACAAGAAATTCAAGAAACATTAATTGAAGATCAAAAAAGAGTATATCTTCGAGGTGAAATGAAAGTTCACAATCTAAATTTAGCCAAGACTGCCAAAAAAGCAGGGGTATTTAATTACGGTAACTTTCAAGATTTTGGCTATATGGGTTTATATGGAGGTTTAAGACAAAAACAATTACACAAGAAGAAAAGATTAAAGAAAAATGAAGGAATTTTAGACCATATGGGAAGTGAGGAATTGGCAGCAAACCTCTTTAGGGCCACCCAAGCAGAAGCAAAGCTACGCAGAGAAAGTATATTTGGTCAAGGAAAAGCAAGTCAGGCTCATTTTGAAGTAGGTAAGAAAGTAAGGCAAACTATAAAAGAACTTGGCGGTACAATGCCAGAAAAGTTACCAACCCCAAAGAATATAAAACTATCCCAAAAAAGAATTAGAAAGCTTGATAGTTAACACAAACTGAGTTACAAAATGAATATATACCTTGACGAGACTGGTCAAATATCAAAACATAAAGATAGTAAATATTTTATTATAGGGTCATTTACAACAGGAGATTCGAAAAGAGTTCAAAAACAGTTTGTAGGCTGGAAGAAAAAGAAATTCCCACGTAAACTAAGGAATTTGTCAGAAGTAAAATTCTCAAATACAGGACTTGACGATACATTGAGACTCAAGACGATAAAATTCATATCAAATCTTGATGTTCGAATTCGTTACAGTTTTATTAAGTTAAATAACATTCCAAACGATTATCTTGGCAAAAACGGTATTAAGGCAGGCCATTTATATACAGATATGGTGTCTAAAACTTTAGAATCATATTTTCCAATATCAGATATGAGTTTCCGTGTTTTTTGTGACACAAGGAATCTAAAGGGATTAACAAGTTCAGAATTCAAAAGTATAGTTACCTCAATTATTAGATCTCAGTTAGATCCAAAGTCAATTATCCAAATTGAACGGCTAGATTCAACTACAAATGTAAATATTCAAATCGCAGATTGGATTTGTGGAGCATTGGACAGATATTATAACAATAAGAAATTTGGCAATGAATTTTTTGCAGTCTTAAAAAATAATTTATTAAGTGAAGGGTTGGAACTTTTTAAAAAAAGTGTGATAAACCAAAAAATCCAACTTTGAATAGTTGGATAAATTGGTGAAGCGACGTCTTAAATAGTGGTTATCTTTAGTTTTACTTTTTAGGGTACCTCAAGTATCTTGAGGGAACACTAAAGCACTACTTAAGTTATTAGTGTACGCTTCATTAAGAAGCGTATAGCAAATGTTATCGCTTGTCAATAGTCTTGAGACTGAAAATTCTTCATTTAACCTCTCCATCGTAAATTAACTGCATTGGTAGTAAAATACAGCACATGTCAGCAGATCAACCAAAATTTCCACATTTAGCAAATTGTACCTATTGGGACAAGGGGACTTGTGCAGAAGTTGGATGTAGAGCACAAGCATTAATGAACAATTCTGTAGATTTAGGAAACAGTGCAGAAGCGAACAGTATAAGAAATCAAATCGAGAATGATGCAAAAAGTGCAAATTGTGGAGCAACACCACTAGTTAGACCTAAATTTAAAAAACCTTAATCTTTTTCCACTTGCGTGGTAAACAAGCTTGGCCAACTTCGTTGTTAGAAAAACTAACAGAATTTCAAGAAAAATGGTTTAAACATATGATTTTGAGAAAGAAATTTAACAAATTTGCAGGAATGTTTTTACTAAACATGATATTATAAATTAATAATTAATGAACCTAAGTTTTGATTCCACACTTATAAAAAAATATAGTAGTAACTCACAAAAAGCTCGCATATTAACAGAGGCCTGGGTTTTAAATCAAATTTATTGTCCAAGCTGTGGAAATAGTATCCATGAATATACAAATAATAAACCTGTGGCTGATTTTTATTGTAAAAAGTGTAAGGAAGATTTTGAATTAAAATCTAAATCTGGAAAAATTACAAATAAGATTTCTGCAGGATCATATTCTAAAATGATAGAAAGAATAAAATCAGAACAAAAGCCTAATTTCTTTTTTATGGAATATTTAGTTAAGTTATTAAATGTTAGAGATTTTTTCGTAGTACCCAAACATTTCATAATTTCAGAAATGGTTGAGGCCAGAAAACCGCTATCTAATAACGCAATTCGATCAGGGTGGGTTGGTTCAAATATCTTATTTTCAAAAATTCCATTGGCAGGTCAGATATATTATGTCGAAAATAGCTTAATAATTCCGAAGGTTCAAGTTTTAGAAAAATGGCAAAAAACAGTTTTTTTAAAAAATGTTAATGACAACAATCTAAAGGGGTGGATTTTAGATATAATGAATTGTATTGATACTTTGAAGAGTCAGGTTTTTAATTTGGACGACCTGTATCATTTTGAATCAGAGTTAAAAATATTGCACCCAGAAAATAATCACATCAAAGATAAAATTCGTCAACAGTTACAATTTCTGAGAGACAAAAATTATTTAGAATTTTTGGGAAATGGGAGATATAAATTAAAGTAGTTGATCTTTCTCCAATTTTGATCAATGATCAAAACAATGGTATGAAAATTGATAGGAAATTAGCAGTGCAAATTTTAAAGTATTGTCATGAACACTGTGAATTCTATTTTCCATTTTTGGTCATGTGCAAGAAATATTCATCCGAAGATGATGATTTTGTCGAAATATGTTGCAATGAGTGGGAATCAATAGAACAAGATAAATCATATCAAACTTTTGAACTTTGGGATAATTTGAAAAGATATAATAATAAGTCTATAAAATTGCTCTCAATTGGTTTTATTAATGAAATTATTGGTAACTCGATTCTTAAAGATTTAGAGATATTAGTTAAAAATTATAAAAGTTATTTGAGAAAAGATATCAATAATATTAATGGCTTAGAAGAATTTGGATTAAATCAGTTTATACAAGGTAAGGCAGATGCTTATGTTGACTGTGTGATTATAATTAAAAAATACATAAATAATCTGAATTAACTATTTACACTTTTACAATTTAGCTAAAAACAGAGTTCTAAAGAATAAAAAATATTGCGCTATTTTAATTGGTGACACACGTAGAAATACGATGTACCAACCACTTGCATATAAAGTCATGGAAAAGTTTTTGAAAGTTGGTTTTAAATTAAAAGAAGATATAATTAAAAAACAATTTAATTGCACTGCTACTGGATTTTGGGTAAAAAAATCTAAGGATTTAAATTTTCTTTTGATTATGCATGAACATCTTTTTGTATTTCAGAAATAATTATTTATAAAACTGATAAGAAGTTAGATTAACATGTCTCAATATTACAACCCAAACAGACAGCATAATTTATATATTCCTGATTCTAGTTTGCCGTTTAGATTGAGTAGATCAAAGATTGATTTGTTTATTAACTGCCCCAGGTGTTTTTATTTAGATAGAAGACTTGGAGTAGGTCAACCTCCCGGATATCCATTTTCACTTAATTCTGCTGTTGATAAACTTTTGAAAAAAGAATTTGATATTCATAGAAGTAAAGGTACTAGACATCCTTTAATGGAAAGTTATGGAATTGATGCAATCCCGCTGAGTCATGAAAAAATTGATGAGTGGAGAGATTCACTTCGTGGTGGAATTACTTATAAAGTTCCTGATACTAATTTAGTAATTACAGGTGGGGTTGATGATGTTTGGGTTAAACCAAATGGTGAATTTATTATCGTTGACTATAAAGCAACTTCCAAAGAGGAGGAAGTGACCCTAGATGCTGACTGGCAAGATGGATACAAACGCCAAATGGAAATTTATCAGTGGTTATTCCGTATGAATGGGTTTAAAGTTTCTGATATTGGCTATTTTGTTTACTGTAATGGTAAAACAGATAGAAAGGCTTTTGATGGAAAATTAGAGTTTGATATTAAAATAATTCCATATAAAGGAAATGATGGTTGGGTAGAGGATACAATTAAAAAAGCTATTAGTTGTTTAAATTCGAACAAATTGCCAAAATCAGGGGAAGATTGTGATTTTTGTGAATATAGAGAAGCAGTGGATAAAGCTCTAAAAAGTATATAATTAATTTGTGGACAATAACTTTTTATTTATAGATGAAAGATTTTATAAATAGTCCACCAACAAGAAACACTACAAATTTAAATTATTGGAGAAGAAATTATTTTGTGTTGGCCGGCTTACATATAACATGCCAAACAATTAAAGAGCTCAATCCTTTAATTAATAAAGCTAAAATCAATTGTTTTGGAACCAAACATGTTGAAATTAAATCTGATTGGTTGAGAAATCCCAATAGAAGAAAAAAACATTATCTAGATGTTTTCAACATTGATGAAATTAAATTAAAGAATTTCATAGAAAAAGAATGGTATAGTTTTATGGAAAAATATTCTGAATCTATACAAATTCAAGCCTTTGTACTTGACAAAAGATATTATAAAAATAACAGAACTATCTTCACTCCACTTCAGATTTTGACACAGGTACTTTTTGACAGAGTAGAATTACACCCTCACAAAAATTGTGTAATTGTATTTGATCAAATGGATAGTGAAATTAAATCTACCGATCATAATCAAGGGCAGATACTTAAAATTTCGAGTAAAAAAATAGATTTGGGATCGTTTCACAAAAAATTTTCCCACACAAAACCTAGGTTTGAAAAATCTAAAAATTCAAATTTTTTACAACTTGCAGATACAGTTGCATATAATGTTTATCGCCAATTTGTAAATTATGGTGATCTGAATGAGAATCTAGACATTAAAACGGTAGAAAGATATCCATATTTAAATCGCCTTATTAACAATTTCTATAATAAAAACAACAAAATAACGGGATATGGTATTGTCAGAGTACCAAAAGCAACAAAAAACCCCCTAAAATAGAGGGTCTTTTGAGGTCAGTTCTCGGTTTGAGTACTATCATACGCTGAGAGGATAGCTAGACATTTCTGTCAAACTATGAAAAACAGAATTAAGGAAATAGTTAAAAAGTTTAAGACATATATTAAAAAACTTCTTTTTCCTCTTTATTTGTTTCCCATTAAGCTTCTGACTTATTCAACTTATTATTTTTTGAAATTTGTTTGGAAAATTATTTCTTGGCCATTTAGAAAGTGGTCAAATTTTTTTAAAACTATCCTTTGGACTTTTATAACGACATATATTTTACTTTCCCTCTTAGTAATAATTGATTATTTAGGTAGAGAGTATGGAAACTTTGACAAAATACTTTGTGGTGCTGATGTTAAAGAAAAACTAAAAACTTCAGTAGTTAGAATAATTGGTGGTTATGGAGAGGGTTCAGGATTTTTTATAAGTCCTACTGAAGTTGTTACCAATTTCCATGTAATAGCAAATGAACCTAGCCCAAAAGTTGTTTTTCCTGACGGTCATTTTGAAACGCCAGTTAAAATTGTAGGGGATAAAAATATGGATATTGCCGTCTTAACTTTAAAAAATTCATATCCTGATTTTGTGTATGACTTACCTAATGAATTTAGTTTAATAAGTAATGAACCATTACTTTCTGCGGGTTACCCATTAGGTTCTGAAATTACAGGAGATGTAACAATAGTTAAAGGTAATTTTATAGATTTTAGGAAAAGTAGTCTTAATAATTTAACAGATCAAGAAATTAAAAAAATTAATGTTGATCCTACCAAATCTCCTGAAGATGCTGTTTTTGCCTTTTATACATATCTCAAGGCAAGACAAATGGAAAAAGGATATAACTTATTAAGTAGTAAGTATTTAGAAAAAACAAATTCAACAGAATGGACAAACAGGTTTACTGATATTTTAGATGTAGATGTTATTTCAACCGAGAAGTTTGAAAACACTGATGATACTGTTTTTGTTAAATTTGGAACAACAAATTGGGTAGATGGAGAAGCTGAATACCACTTTTATGAAGGTACTTGGGAAACTGTAATTGAAGAAGGAATATACAAAATGAATAAAAGTAAAATTAAAGAAGTCGATGATCCAGACTACAATTGGTTTTATGAATAACATGAACTTGTTTATGAGTAATACAAAAAGGCCGTATTTTAGGGCCAATTTCAATTTGAGCGGGTAGCGGGAATCGGACCCGCGTGTCTTGATTGGCAACCAAGCGTATTACCATTGTACTATACCCGCAGGTTCAAGCTTGCTTACGCCAAAGGCGCAAGTTTACTTATACCCGCACTTCGTTTCACTCAGTGTAAACATCTCACTCAGTATAAACTTGTGCCGAGGTTGTGAGTTGCACACAAATCTGGCGCTCTTCAGGCGTCCGCCGTGACTACCTTGGCTACCTCGGCAATTTATAAAGTATATCAAATTTGTTGTGGATCCAGCAGGGCTCGAACCTGCGACCTTACGGATGTAAACCGTACGCTCTAACCAACTGAGCTATGGATCCAAATATAATATTTTATTGTAAACGTACGCTCTACCTGCCGGCAGGCAGGTCTAACCAACTGAGCTAAATGTCCATAATAACCTATAGTGCTCGGGACAGGAATTGAACCTGCAAGGATTGCTCCACGGGATCCTTAATCCCGCGCGTCTACCAATTTCGCCACCCGAGCTTAACTTTGCTATTATACTATAATCTGTGCAGATGGGAGGAGTTGGACCTCCAAGGATTTTACTCCACAAGCTTCTGAGGCCTGCGCGTCTACCGTTTCGCCACATCTGCATTACCTTGGTATTATACCAAACTTGACTCCAAACTTTTTATATGTCATCCTGATATAGTTATGCAAACAGGTATTGTTGTGGGTGAAGGAAACTCGTTTTCTTTTTGGAAAAATGTATTTTTAATGATTGTATTTTTTACAATAACACCCATAACACTAGGCATTAGTCTGTTTTCTATTTTTTCACTTCAAGGTAGCCATGAAGTTGAAATTGCAAAACCGAGTACAAATGGGGTACGTGTCTATGCCTCACTTCCCAGTGAATTTCCTACTGTAAATGGCCTAGCTATTTCTTCAGATGCAAGGCCGAAAATAATTAAAAATTATTTAGAAAAATATAATTCACCACTATTAGGAAATGAGAATTATATTGTCTCCAGATCTGATGAGGTGGGACTTGATTTTAGACTGATTACAGCTATTGCTCAGCAAGAAAGTAATTTATGTAAAATATTCCCCGAAGAAACCTACAATTGTTGGGGATGGGGGATCCACAGTAAGGGAACATTAGGTTTTGCATCATATAATGAAGCAATTGACGCTGTGACATATGGACTTAAAACGGAATACATTGATAAAGGATTAACTACTCCTGATACTATTTGGAAAAAATATACTCCATCTTCTCCTGATGGAGCTTGGGCAAAAGGTGTAAATCAATTCATGTCAGAAATGGAGTAAAAGCGTATAATATAAACCTATGCCATCAGCCTACGATAATTATGACTATCCTTCTTACTGGAAACATAGAAACTATGAACATCAGTCTGAATTTATTGCAATAAAAGGTTTGTTGCAAAAAATTCCTAGAATTAATAAATCAATTGAAATAGGTGCAGGATTTGGTAGGCTTGTACCATCATATCTTTTTAGAGTTAAAAGGGCACTTCTTACTGATCCTTCAGCAAAACTTATTTCTTTATCTATGAAAAAGTATTCTAAAAACAATAAGGTATTTTTTTTGCAATCAAAACTCGAAAATCTAAAAAACAAAAAAAAATCTGGGAGTTTTGACCTAGCTATAATGGTTAGAGTGCTCCACCATATTGAAAACATCGATAATGCTTTTAAAATAATTAAAAATCTATTAACAAAGGGTGGTTATTTAATACTTGAATTTCCAAACAAAAGTCATTTAAAGGCTAATATCAGACATTTTTTAATAGGGGACTTAACATATCCGATTAATATCTTTCCCATAGATTTAAGAAGTAAACGACAGGTGAACAAGAATACATTACCATTTATAAATTATCACCCCGATCAAATATTAGAGAAATTAAAAGAAAAAGGATTTGAAATTATCGAAATGAGGTCGGTCAGTAATATTAGATCTACTTTTCTTAAAAGGATGTTTCCTATTCATACCCTTTTAGATATTGAAAAATACTTACAAATTCCACTTGCAAAGCTTAACTTTGGCCCATCTTTCTTCATCCTTGCAAAAAAAATAGGATAATATTATAAAAACTTGACATGCCCATAGTCATATGCTATAGTGCCAATTACGTTCTTAGGCTGTACAGGTTTATCTTGCTACGGCGTTAGAATTTCTACAAGTCCCCTCACAAGAGGGGGCTTTTTTTGGACTGATAGGGTATAATCAGCTTTAAGCTCCCGTGGCGAAATGGCAGACGCGTACGGTTTAGGACCGTATTCCTTACGGAGTAGAAGTTCGACTCTTCTCGGGAGCACTTTTTTTTGTTATATTAAATTTATGGATGTAATTCACACTTTCAAAAAAAGTGATAAAGGCACATTAGGAGTCTTTCTATTATTTATTCCTATCGTTGTTTTTTTTACTGTACTTGCAATTTTTAAGATATTAAACTAATATTAAATTATGAAACTTAAGCTTTTAACTTTTTTTATACTTTCTTCATTGATAATTGTCCCTTCAGTATCTTCACAAACAGCAACACCACTTAGTAGAAAACAAATTGTGACTGAAAAGGTAGCTTCCAGACAGGCTGAGATAAGATCTAAAATATCTGCAGTAAGAAGAGAGAGAATAAGAAATTATTTTGGCAAAATGGTGGTTAGAATTGAAGCAACCATTGAAAGACTTCAAATTTTAATTGATAGAATTGAAACAAGAATAGCAAAGATTAAAGAGGGTGACGAAGAGATAAATACTACTGAGGTAGAAATAACAGTTACAGACGCCAAGGAAACTTTGGAGAAAGCTAAAACTGAACTTGATAACTTAAAAACAAATCTAGAAGATATGCTGGCATCTGACAACCCCAGAGATAATTTTCAAGACGTGAGAAATTCTTTAAAAACTGTGATTGGTTACATTAGAGAAGCGCACAAATCACTGGCTATTGCAATCGGTAACATAAAAGGACTTAGAGTAGGAGACTTTAAATAATGAAGAGTAAAAGTATTATAGTTTTTTTGGCTATTTTGGTTCTAGTGTTAGCGGGTATATCTTACTTGTTTTCAACTAATACACTTACAAAACCCGCTAAATTTGAAAGGGAAATTACCAAGATCGAGACAGTTTCAGAATCGGATGAGACTTCAGACATTGAAACGGATTTAAATGAAACAGATTTGGATAATCTTGATTTTGAGCTCTCAAATATCGAGGCAGAGTTAAACTAAATGTTTAAACAAATCTTTCTCCCCCTTATTGCAGTTGCAGTTTTTATTACTCTGGTAGGATTACTTGGTCAGGGCAAACTTACTCCCAAAGTTAGTTTAAAAACTATTAAAATAGACAATCTTGAAATTAGTGTAGAGGTGGCTAAATCTGCAGATGAAAGAGCAAAAGGTCTTTCAGGCAGAGAAAAATTAGATGAAAATAGTGGAATGGTTTTTGTTTTTGATAAAAACTCTAAACCTGTTTTTTGGATGAAAGATACGCTTGTTGCTCTTGATATTATTTGGATCAATGACAATAAAATTATTAGAATTGAAAAAAATGTACAACCTGAAATAGGTAAGACTGATTCTGAACTCAAAAAATATACTGCTCCATCAATAGTTGATTATGTATTGGAAGTTAATGCTGGTTTTGCTGACAAAAACAATATTAAAATTGACCAAATGATATCCGGTCTTGAACAACTTTAGAATCCATATTAATTGATCCCGCATGGATTGTATATAAACCCCATTTTTTGTTTATTTGATCAATTGCTGTGGTTAAATTTTTTCTTTTTTGACTATCCTCAAAAATTTCTAGTTGCAAATTGTTAAGTTTATTAAAACTAAAAGTTGAAATGGCAATGTTTCTAAAATTAGTTTTTATAGGACTAAATTTAAATAAATTTTTTATTTCAAAATTTATATCACTTGTTTCAAAAATATCTCTTTTTAATTTTCTACTCATATGCCAAAAGTTACCATTTCTGTCTTGCAATGCCAAATGAACTCCAGACGCCTTTAAATTATAGTTTCTTAACCTAAAACCTGTTTTCTCACACAGTTTTGAAATGATAGATGAAGCTTCATTTGCCATATTTGGAGGAGGAGCATATGAATTTCCTATCATTCCTCTTTTTGATCTAAAAGAATCAATTTCAAAACCGTGAACTCTTCTGAACCAATACAGGCCGACAATGCCCCCAAAAACAAGTCTTAGTTTCCAGACGGGAGCATTATAGAAATCTAAAACTGTTTTAATACCATACATTCTAAGCCTTACAGAATTACCTATTTTTATACCTGTTAAATCTGTTAACTTGAGTTTTGAATAAACATCTAAATAATTACTTTTATTAATTTCTGATAAACCGTCAGGTTTAATTAAATTGCTAGCTACTTTTGCCAAATATCTGTTAGTTGAAATACCTATTGAAATAGTAATATATTCTCCAACATCTTTTTTAATTTTTTCTTTTATTTCCAATGAGACCTTGTAAGGTTCAACCTTTAAAGGTAGAGCAAAAACAAATTCATCTATCGATTTTGGAATAACTTTAACTGAATAATTTTTGAGTATTTTAAAAATCTTTTTATGTACAAATCTATATTTTGCAGGATCAGGTAAAAGAGTAATTATTTTAGGGTATATTTTTTTAGCATCCATTACTCTCATACCAGTTTTAATTCCCAGTTTCTTTGCCGTGACGGAAACTGCTAAGATACAACCGAATGGAGTAGTATAAGCGCAAACAACAACTGGTTTATCATGGAGCAAAGGATTTGCCTGTTGCTCAATCGTTGCAAAACAAGAATTGATATCTAGATGAATTATGTTTGGTAAATTTCCATTAAATTCCATGTTAAGTTTTTGCTATTGAACTTAAGTTTTAAAAATAAATCATCTGATAAAACAGAAAAAATATGAACTAAAGTTTTTCCTTCAAAATAATCATGATGAAGTCCTACTTTTGTAATTTTGTAATCTCTATTTCTCCAAGTCATAGATAGGGGAATGTTGTCTCTTAAGATAACATTTACATGTTCGGATATGTTTCGCATACTAAATAAAATATATGCCGAAGAAAACCAAAAGTCAAGAAGATTAATTTATTGAAATAATTTGATCAGGAATTTCAGATTTAATGATATTGGCGATTTCTAGTCCTTCATCTTTTGCAATAATATCTGCCTTTTCTCCATGTAAATGTTTAATAATTAAATTTGCTTTTTCATTAGCGTCAAACTTTTTTGTATCATCTGTCCAATGTGCCCAATAGAAAGGTCTTATAATTCCATCAAACTTTAAATTTTTAGCCGTCTCATCAACCCAAACTTTATTTTTAGCTGAATATCCTGGAAGTATAAGAGTTTGCATAGATATTATTATATAATAAATTTATGAAGTTAAAATTATATATAACTCTAGGATCTTTAATCTTAATCTCCCTTGGCTGGTGGGGGAGTGATATATACAAGAATTATTTAAATAAAGAACAGATGTTGCCAGCCTGGAACAAACCTAAACCTCTGGAAAAATATACTATAGAAAATCTGTCAAAAACAAACTTTGAACCTTCAAAGATTACTGTTGATAAAAACTTATTTAATTTTAATGTTGCTGGCAAGAAAGTTACAGGTCTGATAAATATCCCAGAAAGCGGTGGTCCATTTCCTGTAATTGTTTTACTCAGAGGCTATGTTGATCAAAGTATCTATACAACAGGAACAGGAACAAAAAGAGTGGGGGAATTTTTATCACAAAACGGCTATATTACAATTGCTCCTGACTTTTTAGGATATGGGGGCTCAGACATTGAGTCATCAAATATCTTCGAGGCTAGATTTCAAACCTACACAACTACGTTAACATTATTAAAATCTATAAACAAAGAAAATTTCCCAGATTGGGATCAGAAGAATATCTTTATCTGGGCACACAGCAATGGAGGCCAAATTGCACTAACTATACTTGAAATTACTGGTGAAAAATACCCTACAGTTCTTTGGGCGCCTGTTACTGAAAACTTTCCCTATTCTGTACTTTTTTACACTAACGAATCAGACGATCACGGCAAATACATTAGACGTGAATTATCCAAATTTGAATCAAATTATGATGTAGAAAAATATTCTCTGACCAATTACCTTGATAGGGTTAATGCTCCGATTGAATACCACTATGGTACAAACGATGATGCTATACCCTCCGAATGGAGGGATAAATTTGTTAATCAAATGAAGAGTTTAGAAAAAGACTTTACAAACTACAATCACTCCGGCGCTGATCATAATCTGAACCCGCTTTGGAGTGATGTAATCAAAAAAACTTTAGATTTTTTTACAGCAAAGCTGCAAGTTTAACTTATCGGTTTTCTTGAGGTTTAGCCATGTTGACATTCATTGCACGACCTTTCAAGTCTTTTCCGTTAGCTTCTAATGCTTTTTGAGCCATTTCTTCAGTTTCCATTTCAACGAAACCAAATCCTCTTGACCTGTTGGTCATTCGATCCATTATAACAACGGCGTCGATGACTGTACCAAAAGTTGAGAAAAATGTTCTCAAATCATCACCTGTAGATTCCCACGAAAGATTTCCTACGAATAATTTTTTCATATTTTAATTAATTTCTCACCTTCTCTCCTTGGGGCCTAACCTTGGGGACTAAATATAATCTAACCTTACGGACGGCACTAAAAAGTATTATACTATAGATATTATGAAAAAGATACAAGGGGAGAAAAAGATTAATCCTTTGCCTTCTGGAGTCAGATTTTCTATCTTTGATAAATCAAAAAACAAAAATAATTTTTTGAAAAGCGATGTCTCTGGACCCCACAATCAAGTAAAGGGTGATTCTCCTCAATTTAGAATAAATCAACACAAAGGCGCATGAAAAACATAACTTCCAGTTTTCAAAAAAAAGAAGCAGGGAATATTGAAATTATATATACAATTCCAGTTAATTTAATTATTCAAACAAAAACAACTGTAGTTTCAGAAATGGCCAAAGATATGACCTTGCCAGGTTTTAGAAAAGGTATGGCTCCACTTTCTAAAGTTGAATCATCAATCTCTATTGACAAATTAAATGAACACATATTAAGTCATTTGTTACCAAAAGCATTTGCAGAAAGCGTCAAGGAACATAAATTTAATCCTGCAATTTATCCTAAATTTGAAGCCATGAAGATAGGACAGGGTTCAGACTGGGAAATTAAAGCTATAACTTGTGAGTTGCCAAAAGTAGTATTGGGAAATTACAAAAAAAACATAAAATCAAAAACTACCGATGAATTAATTAAAGAACTTCCTGAAGTTATTAAGTTAGAAATTCCAAAGTTATTAGTTGATGAAGAAGTCAATGAAAGACTTTCCCAATTACTAGCAAGAATTGAAAAACTTGGATTACAGTTGGAAGGATATCTTCGATCAGTTGGTAAAACTGTTGAAACATTGCGAGAAGAATATCAAAAGCAATCTAAAGATGCAATTTCCTTAGAACTTATATTAAATGAAGTTGCAAACGATGAAAAAGTGGAGGTTTCTGAAACAGAAATTGAAGATTTTGTCAAAACTACAGGGTCAGAGATTTCCAAAATTAATGACGATCAAAAGAAAATGCTTCAAAGAGTAGTCATGAGAAGAAAAGCATTGGAAAAATTGACAAAGAAGGTGTAAAATGGGCGCATGACAAATAATAACACTCAAAAAAGTAAAAAAAATAAATTAGTAGAAACTAAAAACGTATTCGAGACGCTTAAATATGAAGCAAAAGTTACTACTGATGAATTTTTTAAACAACTTTTAGGTCAACAACAGGTTTTAAATCAAAAAAGAGCAGGAGAACTTTCTGTTGGACAATCTGTCGAAATAAATGAGGTTTTAAACGGCAAAGAAGAACAAAGAAAAAAGTATGAGGAGCAGATATTTTTTGAGAGAAGATTGTTTAGTGAAGAAAAACAAGAAACAAATAATAGGATTCAAGAACTTAGAATGCGACTTCAAGTTATTCAAGCAGAAGCAGTTAAAATGGTTAACTCTACTCAAAAGTTGACTGAGGGGATTAAAATTGCTGTTTTACAAGGAACTGTTGATGCTTCAGAATATCAAATTAATTTCTTTGAAAATATTATTAAAATGATTGCCAATTTTAGAAAAAAGATTGATAGTGCAGTTACTTGGCTTCAAGGATCAAACACAAGGGCTCAAAAGAAAAATTTCTGGAGTCAATACAAGAAAAAGGGTGCAAGTTTTCTTCTTTCAGGAGAGTCTTACTCGCAAAGATCTGCAGGATAAAGTATAGTTAATTAATGAACAATTTAAGTATTGTTCTACCACGATTGTTTTCTGATTTATTGATTAATTTATCAGCATGATTTTTAGGAGCCGCAATTATAATCCCAGTTCAAGCGTCCAAAACCGGCAGATTTCGGGCCATCATCTTTGTCGCTAATATTGGTCTCTCTTGTATACTGTTTGCAAGTGCTGTTATACTAAACATATGACAAAAGACTTAAAAAAGCAGGTTGAATTAGTTGATTTGAATCTAAAAGTTATTATAGCTTTCGGAGTATTAATCATTGCTTCAGTTTTAATATATTTAGCCTTCTTCAAATAAACTCGTTTTTAGTGTAAAATACATATTAGTTTATGGACCCTTAGCTCAATTGGCTAGAGCGTCTCATTGACGTTGAGAAGGTTCCGAGTCCGAGTCTCGGGGGGTTCACAAAATATTTAATAGGGCCTGTAGTGCAGCGGTAACACGCGCCCATGGCATGGGTGAAGTGCGGGTCCGACTCCCGCCAGGTCCACCGACCTTCACTAAAGTTTCGGCAGGCAGGCCATTACAAATTGTAGGTCGTCCTCCGTAGCCTCGGCGAAGGAGGAACTAAACAAAATATGTACTATGTATATTTACTTAAACTGAATAATCAAAAGATATATGTTGGATTTACTACAAATTTAGAACAAAGATTTAAAGAACATATTTCTAGAAAAAGTCCGTACACGAAAAAATATTTACCTATAAAGTTAGTTTCTTACTTTTCCTTCAATAATAAGAAAACAGCATTAAAATTTGAAAAGTATCTCAAATCTGGATCTGGAATTGCTTTCAGAAATAAACATTTGGTTTAAATCTGCTATAATACATACTCCACCGCCAAATGGCATAAGCAGGCGGTATTTTTACGGCAAAAGAACGAATCATGAATATCAGAAACGTTGCAATTATTGCCCATGTTGACCATGGAAAAACCACTTTAGTGGATGCTCTTTTGCGCCAATCACATACTGAAATGGGTAAAAGTGATGCAGGACAAGAAGCTATTTTGGATTCAAACGAACTTGAACGAGAACGAGGAATTACAATTTTTTCCAAAAATGCTTCAGTAATGTACAAAGACACTAAAATAAACATCATCGATACTCCAGGACATGCAGACTTTGGTGGAGAAGTTGAACGTGTTCTTTCTATGGCAGACGGTGCCTTACTTTTAGTTGATGCTAAAGAAGGACCAATGCCACAAACCAGATTCGTCCTTCGCCATGCACTCAAAATGGGTTTAAAAATAATTGTTGTTGTAAATAAAATTGATAAAAAGGGAGTTCGTTCTGAGTGGGTTCAGGGAAAAACCTTTGACCTTTTTGTTGAACTAGGTGCTGATGAATCAACCGCATTTTTTCCAACAATTTATGCCAGCGGGAGAGATGGAGTAGCAGGTTATGAACCAGACCTTGTTAAAATGAAAGATATTACACCTATTTTTGAAGAAATTATTAAATACATTCCCGCACCCTCAGGAGATCCTGAAAAACCACTTCAAATGCTTGTCAGTAACATTGGTAAAGATAATTACAAGGGAAGAATTGCTATTGGAAAAATAAAAAATGGGAAAATATTACTAACAGAAGATGTAATTCATATTAATAGAGAGGGAGTACAAAAAAGAGCAAAATTAACTTCAATTTTTACTTTTAAAGGTTTAACAAAACAAGAAGAAAAAGAAGCCTTTGCTGGTGATATTGTTTCTGTTACTGGAATTTCTGACGTAACAATTGGAGAAACAATTGCTAGTTTAGAAAATCCAATAGCTCTTCCTTTAATTTCAATTGAGGAGCCAACAGTTAAAATGGTCTTTTTAGTTAACGACTCCCCATTTGGTGGACATGAAGGAGATTTTAAAACAAGTAGTCAAATCCGAGCGCGACTCTATAAAGAACTTGAAACTGACGTTGCTTTAAAAGTTGAAGATAACTCAGACGGGACCTGGACTGTATCAGGTAGAGGAGAATTACACTTAGCAATTTTGATTGAAAGAATGAGAAGAGAAGGATATGAATTTTCAGTTTCAAGACCTCATGTTATCAATAAAACAATTGACGGCAAAATTCATACTCCGTATGAAAAAGTATATATTGATGTACCAGAAGAGTTTTCAGGGGTAGTTATTCAACATATGGGAATTAGACACGGCAAGATGGATGATATGAGTATTAATGAGAATAGCCTGCCTGCCGGCAGGCAGGTTTCTTTGGAATTTACAGTATCTACAAAAGAACTTATAGGTTTCAGGGGTGAACTTATTACAGATACCAAGGGAATGGGAATAATTAATACTGCTTTTTTTGACTATTTACCAGATGATGGCTTTGAAAGGGAAAGGGATAGGGGCTCAATGATAGCTTACGAAACAGGGGAAACAAGGTTATATGGTTTAGTTAATGTTCAAGATCAAGGTCAACTTTTTGTAAGCCCTGCAGTTAAAGTCTATAAAGGCCAGGTTGTAGGACAAAATTCAAGAAGTGGCGATATGGTAGTTAATGTTTGTAAAGAAAAACAATTAAGTAATATGAGAAGTAAAGGTGATGGATCAGCAGAACACTTTAATACACCTAAAGTTATGGGCTTAGATGATGCTTTGGAATATATTGATGACACAGAACTTGTAGAAGTAACTCCAAAATCAATTAGGATCAGAAAAGTAATCTTAGATGAAGTTGAAGCCCGTCGCAAAAAATCAATGGGGATTAAATAACACCCTAATACGGACACCCTGTTGTTTCAGCCTTCAATAGCAAGGACCAACCCTGTGATTCAACCCTGTGATTCATTTGTATCTTTACAAAAATTCAAATAGTAGATATAATACTTTTATCAATTATTAAACGTTATTATTTGGAACTTACCAATTCAAAGAGTTTAAAATTTGAGAAAAGAGATCTGTCAACTGACGGAAAAGAAGTGGAACCACGGATAATTACCGTCTTCTTATATAAATTAAGAGGCGGTTTTTTTATGGAAATATTTAACAAAATAGTAACAACTACACATTCCCATTTAATTGGGAAGTGTGTTAATGGTTACAAAATCACTCTTTAACTTTTAAGACACCTCTCAATTAGAGAGGTTAGTTAGGAGGTGATTAATTTGAACGAAAGACAAAGAGATGCCATAAGAAGGTTCGGAAGTAATCCTTCTTTAGATCCCTTAGCTGAGGAAAGATTCAAAAAAGAATTCTACAATGCCAAGGGGCCTCAAAAAAAAGAGGAAAAACCTAAAGAAGAAGAGTCGAAAGATAAACCTTCTTAATATTGTTAGCCTAGCGGATGCATACGCTAGGCAAAACAAAAAATAATTCGTTATAATAAATTATGTCAAAAGTATTAGAAGAGAAAATAAATAAATTATCCAAAGAGAAACAGAATCTTTGGGCCTTAAGGCATACTGCAGAGCATGTCCTTCATACAGCATTGCAAAATCTTTATCCTAAACTTAAAAAAGCGATGGGCCCAGCAACTTCTGAAGGTTTTTATCACGATTTTGACTTAGATGAAAAAATAACTGAGGCAGATTTTTCTAAGATTGAAAAAGAGATGCAAAGATTAATTGGTTTAGATTTACCTTTAATACAAGAGTTTGTTGATGTTAATAAGGCAAAAGAAATATTTAAAGAAAATCCCTATAAACTTGATTGGATTAATGAAATAGAAAAACGAAAAGAAAAATTTTCTGTTTACAAAATGGATGATATAGATTTAGATCTTTGTAGTGGGCCTCATGTTGCTTCAACAGGAAAAATTAAAGCTTTTAAACTTTTATCAGTTGCAGGTGCCTACTGGCATGGTGATGAAAAAAATAAAATGCTAACGAGGATTTACGGTACTTGTTTTTCCACAAAGGAAGAACTTGATAAATATCTTGAAAATTTAGAGCTTGCCAAAAAATATGACCATAGAAAGTTAGGTCAGGAATTAGGATTATTTACTATTTCAGATCAAGTTGGGCCGGGCCTTGTTTTGTGGATGCCTAATGGAAATATTGTTAAAGAGCAAATTGAATCTTGGGCTAAAAAAACAGAGGAAGAATGGGGCTATAAAAGAGTAACTACTCCAAGTATCACAAAATCGGGTCTTTTTCACACTTCTGGTCATTTACCTTATTACAAGGACGACATGTACCCACCAATGAAGCTTGATGATAGCGATGACGAATATTTTTTAAAACCTATGAATTGCCCACATCACCACATGATATATAGCGCCCAACAGCATAGTTATAGAGATTTACCTTTAAGACTTGCAGAATATGGAAATTGTTATCGTTACGAATCATCTGGTGAACTATTTGGACTTATGAGGGTTAGAGGATTTGCACAAAATGATGCACATATTTATTGCGCAGAAGAACAAGCGGTTGAAGAATTTGTAAAAGTTATGAAACTTCATGAATATTATTACAAAACCCTAGGAATCACTGATTATCATTTAGAATTAGCCTTAAGAGATCCTAAAAATGACAAAAAATATCACGGAAACAGCGAAATGTGGAAAAAAGCGGAAAAATTGATGCGTGAAGCAGTAAAACAAGTTGATATACCAATGGTAGAGGAAATTGGAAGCGCCGCATTTTATGGCCCGAAAATCGATTTCATAATTCACTCCAAAATAGGAAGAGAGTTTGCGATATCAACAAATCAAATAGATTTATACATGGGGGAAAGGTTTGGACTTAAATATACAAGTCAAGACGGTACTGAAAAAACCCCAATCATAATCCACAGAGCTCCTTTAGGGTCACACGAAAGGTTTATCGGATTTTTAATTGAGCATTTTGGTGGAGCGTTTCCAACCTGGCTTTCACCAGTGCAGGTTAAAATTTTGCCTATTTCTGAAAAACATTTGGGCTACGCAAAGTCTATAGCTAATAGTCTACAGTCTACAGCCATTAGAACAGAACTGGACGAGAGAAGCGAGACACTGGGTGCTAAAATTAGAGATGCTCAAAACGAGAAGGTTCCATATATGATAGTGATAGGTGATAGGGAACAAGAAACAGATAATATTTCTGTCAGAACAAGAGATGGAAAAAACTCCACTATGAAATTAGAAGAGTTTACTGCTATAATAAAATCTGAAATTGAAAACTACCAATAATTATTGGCGCATAAACGAAAAAATTCCTGCTATTACCTTGCGAGTTTTGGATTCTAAGGGTATGCAAATTGGAGTTATTTCAAAAAACGAGGCATTAAAGATTGCTCGCGAAAAAGGTGAAGATTTGATTGAAATAGCACCAAAAGCTAATCCGCCAGTTGCAAAAATAATTGAATTTGGAAAGTTTAAATATCAGGAAGAAAAAAAACAGAAGGAAGCAAACAAAAAAGCAAAACCTTCTGACTTAAAAGAAATTAGGTTTACCCCATTTATTGGAGAAGGGGATTACCAAACAAGACTTAAAAGAATTGATGAATTTTTAAATGATAAGGATAAAGTAAAATTAGTAGTTTACTTTAAGTTAAAACAACTAGGTTCAAAAACCTTTGGTTATGATATAATGGATCGAATTTTGAAAAATTTGGGAGAAGGAATCAATATCGACATGAAACCTAAGTTTTTAGGCAGAAACTTGATAATGATCATTTCTCCCACAAATATATATGGCAAACAAAAAATTAAAGATCAGACAATTAGTAACTAACAGAATTAGGGTTACTAAAAACGGCAAGCTTTTAAGACGTCAGGCATTTAAACGGCATCTTAACGCTGGAAAAAGCAAAAAAAGACTTCGAAAGCTTTCAAAAACTGTTCTTGTAAAGGAAGTTTTTGCTAAAAAATTAAGAAAATATCTTGGAGTTAAACTAAACAAATGACAAGAGTCAAATCAAAAGCCGCAATTAAACACAGGAAAGTTTTAAAACTTGCCAAAGGCTATCATTCTGCAAGACGTAGAAGATTTAAGCAAGCAAAAGAAGCTGTAATGCATGCTGGACAGTATGCATATATAGGAAGAAAATTAAGAAAAAGAGACTTAAGGTCCATTTGGATTGTCAGACTTTCAGCGACTGCAAAGCAATTGGGTACATCTTATTCCAAATTAATTGCAAATCTTAAAAAAGAAAAAATAGAACTTGATAGAAAAATATTATCAGATATTGCAGTCAAATACCCAGAAGTCTTCGAAAAGATTGTTAAGCCTTTTATAAAGAAGTAAAATATCTTTATGGGTGATAACCTCATAAATTTAAAAAACCAAGCTATTGCACAAATATCGGAGGTCAGAGATTTAACTGAACTTGAACAGATAAGAATTAATCTGTTCGGAAGAAATGGAAAATTTAACGCTATTTCAAAAGAAATTGCTAAAGTCGCAATTGAAGAAAAAAAGCAGTTTGGAATTACTTTAAATGAAGTTAAAAATACTTTAGAAGAATTAATTCAAATCAAGAAAAATGATTTAACCAATTCAGCTCGTGTCTGGTTTGACCCGACAATGCCTGCTAAAAAAAATAAACTAGGTAAAATTCATTTTGTTTCCAGGGCAATTGATGAAATATCATCAGTTTTTGAAAAAATTGGTTTTAGTAGAGTTAGATATTCTGAAGTTGAATGGGATTATTTTGCCTTTACTGCTTTAAATTTTCCTGTAAATCACCCAGCAAGAGATGATTGGGAAACTTTTTTTGTAGATTTACCTGAATCAAAAAAATATGGGTCAATGCTTTTAACACCTCACACATCAAGTGGTCAAATAAGGGAAATGTTATCGAGGCAAGCCCTGCCTGCCGGCAGGCAGGCTCCTATTAGAATGATTAATATAGCTAAGTGTTATAGAAGACAAAGTGATATTAGCCATGTTCCCATGTTTCACCAATTCGAAGGATTAGTAGTTGATAGTAATATTAATATTACAAATTTAAAAGGAACACTTGATTACTTTGCCAAAAGCTTTTTTGGTAAAAACAGAGAAACAAGATTAAGACCTTATCATTTTCAATTTACTGAACCGTCATTTGAAGTAGATATCTCCTGTAATGTCTGTGATGGACGAGGTTGTAAATTATGTAAAGAAGGCTGGCTTGAGATAGGTGGCGCAGGAATGGTCCATCCTAATGTTTTAAGAAATTGTAAAATTGATCCTAATGTCTATTCAGGTTTCGCTTTTGGTTGGGGAGTTGAAAGAGTTGCCATGATGAAATCTGGGCTTTCTGTGCCTGATGTAAGACTTTTATATAGTTCAGACTTACGTGTTTTGTCACAATTATAATTATGGATATATTAATACCTGACAGCTGGCTAAGAAGGTTTTTAGATACTAAAGTTAAACCTGATGAAATTGCAAAGTATTTGTCGCTTTGTGGACCTTCAATTGAAAGAATTAAAAAGACAAAAGATGAAGATTATATATACTCTGTTGAGATAACTACAAACAGGGTTGACTGTGCATCTGTTTTAGGAATAGCTAGAGAAGCTAGTGCAATCTTACCTAGATTTGGAATCTCAGCTAAATTAAAAATTAAGAAAGAAGAAATAAAAAATAAATACGACTTTAAAAACAAAGTAAAATATCTTGATGCAATAGTTGATTCAAAACTTTGTCCCAGATTTACTGCGGTACTAATTAAAAATGTCAAGTTAAAAGATTCTCCAGAGAAAATTAAAAATATGCTTTTAAAAGTTGGTGTTAGACCAATCAATAATCTTGTAGATGTCAGCAATTACATCATGCATGAGCTTGGTCAACCTGTTCATACTTTTGACTATGACAAGATAGTTGGTTCAAAGATGATACTCAGAGAATCTAGAGTGAATGAATTAGTAACAACATTGGACGGGAAAAAATTTAAATTAGACGGGGGAGATATTGTTATTGAAGACGGAAGTGGAAAACTTATAGACCTTTGTGGAATCATGGGGGGGGAGAATTCTGCAATTGATTCTTCTACAAAAAATGTTTTGTTGTTTGTTCAAAACTATAATAAACATGTGATCAGAAAAACTTCAATGAAATTAGACTTACGAACTGAAGCTGCGGTTCTTTTTGAAAAAGGCTTAGATAGTGAAAATATTAAACCAGCAATTCTTTTGGCAATAGATCTAATAGAAAAACTTTCGGGAGGAAAGACAGAAAAAGAAGTTTTAGATATTTATCCGAAGTCTTATAAAACAAAAATGATTAAGGTGGATAAACTAAGAATAGATAAAATTATCGGCATTGAAATAAGTACTAAAGACATTAGTAAATATTTAAAAACCTTAGGCTTTGAAGTTTACTTGCAAGGTGAAACCCTGCAAGTTACAGTTCCCTCATGGCGGGCAGATGATATAGATATTCAAGAAGACATCGCGGAAGAAATAGCTAGAATTTATGGTTATCACAATTTGCCGTGTATTTTAATGGGCGGAGAACTTCCCAAACCCCAATCTACAAACAATTTTAAAGTAGAATTAGATGTAAAACAAATATTAAAGTCTCTTGGCGGATTTGAAATATATAATTTATCTCTAGTTGAAAAGGGCCAATTGAAACTTAGTAATCCATTAGGACCAGATTCGGGATACTTAAGAGATAACTTGAAAGATTCTCTCATACAAAATATTAAAGATAACCCACAGGAAAAAAATTATATACATATATTTGAAATGGCAAATGTATATTTAGCTCGTAAAAATGATTTACCAGAAGAAATATTGACTCTAGCGGGAATTATTAAAAACGGTGACTATAGAAAAAGCAAAGGCATTGTACAGACGCTACTAAAAGAACTTTTGATCGACTATACTGAAAAACTTGAAGACGGTAAAGGCTATTTCCCCAACCAAAGATTAGAAATATATTCAGATAAAGAAAGGATTGGAGAATATGGAAATTTGGAAAATAATTTATTTACTTACGAATTTGACATGCAAAAATTGATAAACTGTAAAAAAACAAATACAAAATTTAAAGAAGCTTTTAAATACCCACCACAGGTTGAGGATTTAACTTTAGTCATTCCAGAAAAAACATACGTCGGAGAAGTTATGAAGTTTATTTCGGATTTCGATATTCGTATTTCGAATTTAGAACTGATTGATATTTATCAAAATAATTACACTTTTAACATTGAATATCAAGATGAAAACAAAACTTTAACGGATAAAGAAGTGAAGGAAATTAGAAATAAAATTTTAAGTGAATTAAAATCAAAATTCGGAATAACTATTAAGGGGTAGGGGTAGGAGACGAATCCCAAGGGACATTGACTCCAATTGTAATTGTATGCTCAGTTTCATGATTATCTTTATCTCTTCCTTTAACCTGAAGTTTATGTACACCATCGTTTAGACTAATCTCACCTTCATATGGAAGACTGTCGAAAGATCTTACTTTGACTCCATCTGCAAAAATTTCAATCAACAATATTTCAGAAGTTGAAACGGCTTTTACTTTAATATTAAAAGTATTTGAAACTGTTTCGCGATCTTTAGGATTTTGCCACTCTACACTTAATGGATTGGCCGTACCGCAATATTCAGTTGGAGGTCTATATCTATCATCTCCTGCCCCATTGATCCAGTTTAAAATTGCTTCCTGCCATCTGTTTTTACCGTCAGTGGAAACAGGGTCTTCCTCAACTATTTTATAATATTCTTTCTCGTCATAATTATTACCAGCAACATCAGAGGGAGTTGCTAGTTTTTCTTCATTTTTACAGATTTTTAACTTGACATGAATATCATCGCCTGAAGGCACGTTACTTTTGTCAAAAAATTCTGATCTAGAGCTAAAACTGTCATGAGCAAGTTTACCTGAAAAACTATCAACCTCTACCGTTTGAATTCCATCAGGGGGTTCAAAACCTGTGGGGTCAAATCCAGATAAGCTTTCAATTATTACACGTCTCCAAATTGGAGATGCACCAGATACACCCGAGGCAACATTTAACATTGGTGAATTATCATTGTTTCCAACCCAAACTCCAACTGCTCGTTGCTGTGTTCCCCCAATTGTCCAATTGTCCCTTTTATCGTTTGTGGTTCCAGTTTTAACTGCCATTTGACGACCTGGAATATTAAGTAGTGAATTTATCCCAAAAACTTCACGTCTTGCCTCATTATCAGAAAGTATATTTGATATTAAAAACGCTTGTTCAGAAGTTATAACTTGTTTACCTTTTTTTGTTTTTACTTCCTCCAGCAACTTTCCGTTACTATCCTCAACTTTTAAGATAGCGATAGGGTCTACTCTATATCCTCCATTAAAAAAAGCTGAATAACTTGTAGTTAACTCCAAAAGTCTAACTTCACCACCACCAAGCGTTAATGAAAGTCCAACTCTTTTTAAGGTTTCATTTGTAGGAGGGAGCGAATTTAACCCCATATTATACGCAGTTTCCAAGACATCTTTAATTCCAACTAAAGCTATTAACTTAACTGCTGGTACGTTTATTGAATTCCCCAAGGCATACCTTAACTGAATTGGACCTCTATATTTTCCATCATAATTCACTGGGTTATAATCAGGTTGTCCCTCACCACCCGGAAAGGTAGTGGCAACATCCATAATCATTGTTGAAGGAGTGTAACCCTCTTTAAATGCTGTTAAGTATGTAAAAGGTTTAAAAGACGAACCTGGTTGCCTTAAAGAAAGTGTTACATTAACTTGTCCATCATAATCAGGATCATCAAATCTTTTACTTCCAACCATAGAGAGTATCTCACCAGTTTGAGGGTCTACTACGACAACACCACCATTTGTTATTCTTTGTTTTTCTACTTTTGAAATTTCATCAGCTACAATTGCTTGTGCTTTTTCTTGTAGTTCCAAATCCAAAGTTGTGGTAACTTTTAACCCTCCTTGTTCAACTACTTTTTCTCCATATCTATCTTCAAGAATTTTTTGAACATACTGGACAAAGTGAGGTGCTTTAAATGAAGATCCCTTAGTTTGAAACTTTACATCAGGTAGTTCACCTAAGCTTGCTTGTTCTTGATCCTTAGTTATAAACCCATCCTCTCTCATCCTACGTAAAACATCAGTTGTTCTATCTATATAGGCCTTGGGTGTAGATGAATAAGGTGAATATCTTGATGGAGATTGAGGAAATCCAGCTAAAATTGCGGACTCTAAAAGATTTAAGTCTTTGGAAGATTTTCCAAAATAGATTTCAGATGCCGTTTCAACTCCTCGAGCATTACCTCCATATGGAGCTTCATTCAAGTACATTTGTAAAATCTCATCTTTACTGTATTTCCTTTCAATCTGAACTGATAATATAAACTCTTTAACTTTTCTCCACACTGACCTCTCTGAGGTCAGTAAAACATTTTTAACTAACTGCTGGGTTAAAGTTGAACCACCTTGTGCATACCCCCTTGTAAAAACTCTTGATAAACCCCTAATGGTACCTAAAATATCAAATCCTTGATGTTTGTAAAAATTTTTATCTTCAATAGCAATTGTTGCCTGTTTTAAATAAAGTGGTACATCATTAATCTTAATTGGAGTTCTTCGTTCATTTTCAAAGATATCATACAATGGTTTTCCGTTTCTATCTAAAATTTTAGTTGAGAATCCTTCACGCCTGACAACTTTATCAGGGGAGGGAAGTGTAAAAGCCATTAAGGGTAAGGCAATAACTGCAATAACAAAAATAACTACAATCCCAAAAAAACCAAATTTGGCTAACTTTGCAATATTTCTAGACTTTTGAAGCCCAATTAGTTTTCTTCTTCTCTCCCTCCACATATGAACCATATTAACACAAACTTAATTACTTTTACATAAAGATCAAAGATCTTTGTTACTTTAAACTGATCGTTTAAAAGATAAAAAGATGCAGTTGACTGATACAAAATTTGACAAAGAGGTATTATTTTAATACTATATAGATGTGCTTGTAGGGTAATTCCCGTAACTAGCTAAGAATTCTACGCTAGAAAAGCAAGCACACTAAAGAAGTCCCTCTTTTTTGAGGGCTTTTTTGGTTTTAGTACTAGTTCTCCGTATACTCCAAAAATGGGAGTTTCCATTTTCTATCTTTCTAATAGTAACCGTTATGTGATTTTTTCCACCATTACAAATACTTGCAATTTCGTAGTATTTTACAGATCGTTCTTTACCTCGTTTTGATTTTATTCTACCTTCAGTTTCTTTAATAATACATTTTGAATTCCTAACCACTTCATGTGCATATCTAAATAAATTTAATCTAAGTCTTCTGTCTCTTGAGGATCTTCTATGACCCCTGCTGTCAAATGACAAATGAATCCATCCGTATCTATTAAAAACCACTTTTTGTTTGATATCAGGATTTTTAATTGTTCTTACTTTTTTATAAATTAAATAAATCTCTTCTTTTAAGTTGGTCATACTTAAATAGTACTACAAATAATCAAGAATTTGACAATTACCCAACTCTTTAAGTTAATCTAAGATTGCAAAAGCTCTAATTGGGGATCCATCTCCGTTTTTAATTTTAAGTGGGACACCGTAAAACATGAATTCTTTATCTTTTGGTAATTCATTCATATTTACTAAATCTGTAATTGTTAATATTCCTGACTGTAATAGTTTTCTTTCTAACTCAAGATCAAGCTCAGCAGTATTTCCAACAATTACAAATGAAGGTTTTGCCTTTTTTAGTTTTCCAAATAAACTTAAATCTAATTTACCATCTTTGAAAGCTAAACCTACATTTTTGGAAAATTCATCATCTATTTTAACTAGTAAAGTTTTACCAATATATTTCTCGAGTGGGATATTATCGATAGTTGTTCCGTTCTCATCCATATGCGCAAAAGCATCTGCATGAGTTCCTATATGTGATGATAATTGTAAATATCTTAATCTCCAACCTTCTTTGTCCAAATTGTGGATTTGTTTAATATGAACTTCTGGATCCCCCGCATAAACATCCATTCCATCAAACAGGGGTTGTGATAAATCTACAATTTTCATAATTTATTTTAACATATCCTAGATAAAGCAGTTTTATAGTAATATACTTATATGAATATGAATCTTACGATTAATGAAGTATTAACCCGCAGAGTTACAAATATAATTCCAAATAAACAGAAGCTTGAGGAACTACTTAAGTCTAAAAAGAAATTAAATGTATATTTAGGAATTGATCCAACAGCCACAAGAATCCACATTGGCCACGCCCTAGCTCTAAGAAAACTTCAAGAGTTTGTTGAGTTAGGTCACAATGTTACATTTTTAATAGGTGACTTTACAGCCCTTATTGGTGATACATCAGACAAAGATACAGAAAGACCTGTTTTAAGTTATCAAGAAATAAGAGAAAACTTTAAAACTTACAAAAAACAAGCAAGTAAGATACTGGATTTTAGTAAAGTAAAAGTTAAATTCAATAGTAGCTGGCTTTCTAAATTAAAATTTGCAGAGATTATTAAACTTTGTCAAGAATTCTCATTTGCTGATTTTGCTGGAAGAGAACTTATTAAAAAAAGATTGAATGATAAAAAAAGAGTTGGACTTCATGAAGCACTTTACCCAGTAATGCAAGGTTATGACAGTTATATCCTAGATACAGATATCCAAATTGGTGGTGCTGATCAAACTTTTAATATGCAAGCTGGTCGCGAACTTCAATCAAAACTAAGAGGCAAAGAGTCTTTTGTTTTGGTTACAGGATACCTAACTGGTACTGATGGTAGAAAAATGAGTAAAAGTTGGGGAAATGCAATTTGGTTATCAGACTCTGCCGATGAAATGTACGGAAAAGTAATGAGTATTCCTGATGAGCTTATAATTGAATACTTTGAAAATGTCACAAATACAAGTGAGGCAAAAATTAAGGATATTGCAAAAGCATTAAAAAGTGGAGTAAACCCAATTGAACTTAAGAAAGAATTAGCTTTTGCAATTACTAGACAATTACATTCCATAAGAGTTGCAACTAAAGCTAAGAATACTTTTGAAAAATCTTTTAAAACAAAGAATCCAGAATATTTACTTGGAATTAAAATGATGAAATCTTTAATTGAAACAATTGCGCCGTTCACCAGTTTAAAATCATTATCCGATGCCAAAAGATTAATTCAACAAGGTGCAATAAAAATTAATGGAGATGTTGTCACAGATTTAAATTACAAAATAAAAAAAGGTGATAAGATAAAAATCGGTAAAAAAATATTTGGTAAATTAGTATGATTACTAGAAAACAAAGAAAAATATTTACAGTTTTAGCAATACTTGCGGGTATTGCATTACTAGCAGGATCAATACTGCCATTTATTGCATATCTCTAGCTACTAGATTCTAGTTACTAGATACTAGAAGAACATGAACACAAATAAGCTTCAATTAACTGACCCTGTGAATATTATCCCATTCGTTGGTCCAAGTTTTGAAAAAAAATTAAAAAAATTAGAAATTATTACAGTTTCTGATCTATTACATCACATTCCAAACAGATACTTGGATTTTTCTAAATTTACAAAAATAAAAAATATTAAAATTGATGAAGTTGTTTCAATATTTGGAACAATGACTTTTATCAAAAATCAACCAACAAAGTCCGGAAAATTAATGCAACTAGGAACTTTAGAAGATGAAACAGGAACTATTAATATGGTTTGGTTTAACCAGTTTTACCTGGCAAAGATGCTATTTCCAGGAACTAAACTAATTATTTCAGGAAAAGCTTCTTGGTTTAACCGAAAGTTAGCTTTTTTTTCACCTCAGTATGAAAAAATCCTGCCTGCCGGCAGGCAGGGGATTAATACAGTTCATACAGGTAAAATTATCGGGGTTTACTCTCAGACCTCAGGAATTACCAATAAATGGCTTAAGGCAAGAATTAAATATGCACTGGATCGAATTAAGATTGAAGAGTTTTTAAATAATAAATTAGGTTTATTAAATTTTGAAGATGCAATCAAAAAAATTCATTTTCCTAAAACTTTTAAAGAAGCCGAAAAGGCAAAGGAACGGCTTGCTTTTAACGAATTTTACAATTTATTAATAACGGCAAAAGAGCGAAAAAGAAAATTACTAAAAAAAAGAGGTGTGGCTCTAATTGTTGACCAATTAACTGTTAACAATTTTATTGATTCTTTGCCGTTTAAACTTACCGATTCGCAAAATAAAGTTACAAAAGAAATACTTTCTGATTTAGAGAAAAATATTTCAATGAATAGACTTCTGCAAGGTGATGTAGGAAGTGGAAAAACTGTTGTGGCTACAGTAGGGGCTTTTGCAACATTTTTAAATGGCTACCAAACTATATTTTTAGCTCCAACTCAAATACTTGCAAACCAGCATTACCAAACATTAAATAGTCTTTTTAAAAATTATAAAATTAGAATATCTCTAATTACTGGAAGTAGTATTAAAAAAGATGAAGGAATATCTGACATAATAATCGGAACGCATGCCTTACTTAATAGAAAGTTTGAAAAGATCGGTTTATTAATAATTGATGAACAACATAAATTTGGTGTTAAACAAATTAATTTTTTACAAAAGAAAAATCCTCATACATTGACAATGACAGCAACTCCAATCCCTAGAACCATAGCACAAACTTTATTTTCGGACATGGATCTTTCAATTCTTGATGAAATACCAGAAAATAGGCCAAAAATTAAAACCTGGCTAGTTCCTAATGAGAAACGAAGTAAGGCCTATGACTGGATCTCTTCACAAATCACTAGTCACAAATCACAGTGCTTTATTATTTGTCCCTTAGTTGAAGAATCGGAATCAGAAACGCTAAAATCTGTCAAATCGGTCAAAAAAGAATTTGGTAATTTAAAGTTAAAATTTAAAAAATTAAAGTTAGGACTTCTGCATGGAAAACTTAAAGAAAAAGATAAAAACAAAGTATTAGACGATTTTAAAAACCGAAAGATTGATATTTTAGTTTCAACACCAGTAGTTGAAGTTGGGATTGATGTGTCAAACGCAACGATTATGTTAATTGAGGCAGCTGACAGGTTTGGTCTAGCTCAACTTCATCAATTAAGAGGCCGTGTTGGACGCGGTAAATCCGAATCCTACTGCCTTTTATTTACTGAAAACGAATCGGAAAAGGCGACCCAAAGACTTACAGCATTAACGAAATTTTCTTCTGGTTTTGAACTTGCAGAGTTAGATCTTAAACTCCGTGGGGCAGGTGAAGTCTTAGGAACAAAACAGTCAGGTTTTGGTAACCTAAAAATTGCCGATTGGTCCGACACTAAACTAATCAAGCTTGCATCAGAAGCAGTGAACAATGTATAATTACTTTAATGGCCCCATTACCAAAGAAAAAACACAGTCACGGTCGAACAGCTCAAAGAAGAAGCACATTTAAAGCTTCTATTTCTGCTATTTCTAAATGTGCTAGTTGTGGAAAATTGAAAGAACCTCACAAAGCTTGTCCTCACTGTGGAGCATATAAGTAAATGAAGACAGCAACTGACCCAAGACACTTAAGACGAAGAACGGCTGTAAAAATATTATTTGCCCAGAGTTTTACGCCTCAGAAAAACAGACCAGAACTTGTTAAAAACATTTTAAAACAAGTAAAAAAAATAAATAAAATAATTGAAGAATCTGCTCCTACTTGGCCAATTGATAAAATTAATAAAATTGATTTAGCTATATTACATTTAGCCATTTACGAACTTAAAAATGAAGATACACCACCAAAAGTAATTATTGATGAGGCGGTCGAGTTGGCCAAAGAATTTGGATCAGAATCGTCAGGCCCATTTGTTAATGGTGTATTAGGGACAGTATATGATGAAATTTTTAAATAACAATTTATTACAGCAAGCCTTAACTCATAAATCATGGGTTAACGAAAACCCAGTAAATAACGGCACAAATGAACGATTAGAGTTTTTAGGAGATGCAATTTTAGAATTTATTGTATCTAAAGAAATTTATGATAGATTTCCCAAAGAAGAAGAGGGATATTTAACAGCACTTCGTGCAAACCTAGTTAATACTAAAAATTTATCAAGGGTTGCCTTAAATTTAAAAATTGGGGAAATGATTTTACTTTCAAAAGGTGAAGAAGATGGAGGAGGAAGAAATAATCCTTCACTTCTTGCTGACACGGTTGAAGCAATAATTGGGGCTCTTTTTATAGATCAAGGTATTAATGTTGCTGAAAAGTTTGTTAAAGATAATATCTTAATAGATATAGAAGAAAAAACAAAAACTACTCTTAAAGATCCAAAAAGTTTACTTCAAGAAAAAATTCAGGCCCAAGGTCTTCCTGCACCTAAATATCAAGTTGCAGAAGAAGATGGACCAGATCACAATAAAATATTTACGATTGAAGTTATAATTGACGGTAAAGAAAAAACTAAAGGAATAGGAAAAAGTAAATCAGAAGCAGAACAAGATGCAGCTATGAACGCTCTTAGAAACATGGTAAAATAGGAAATTATGTCAGTATCAATAAAACTTTCAAGGGTTGGGGCCAAAAATAATTGTTTTTATAGAATTGTGGCTGGAACCACAAGATCCAAAGTGGATGGTAAAAACTTGGGTGTAATCGGAACTTACGATCCAAAAAAGAAAAAGTTAGAGTTAGATAAAAAAATGCTTGAGGATTGGATCAGTAAGGGCGCTATATTAACTGAAGGTGTGAGAAAAATTATCAAAAAATGAAAGAGCTTCTTGAATTTATTATTAAAAACATTTTGGGGAAAACGGCTAAATTTGAAATCGATGAAGTTGATGATGGCAGTATGGTTACTTTAACTGTTAAGACAAAAGATGAAGATGGGGGAATGATTATAGGAAAACAAGGAAAAATTATTAAAGCAATTAGAAACATTCTTAGAATTAAAGCCGTTCTCGAAAAGAAAAAGGTAATTCTTTTAGTTAATCCCCAAATCCAGCCCTAATATCAGAATGTTTGATAATTATATCGCTTCAAAAAAAGATTTACTGGCAGTTGAAAAAGCTTTAGAAATTCTTTGGAATCCAAAATTAGATTATATATTTAAATACAAAGAAAGAATTGAAAATATTCCTGTAACTAGTTTTGATTCAAAATATATTTATCTTTGGACAAGAAAAAATAATAAATATAACCTATCTAAGTTTACACACAATATTAAAAAAATCGATGATTCTTTACAAAAAGGATGGAGATCTGGAATTTATATTCAAGAAATTAAAAATATTCTAAAAAAAGAAACAGGGAAGGTTATAAATGGACCTTGTGGGGGATTATTAACACCGTTTACAGAAATACATAAAAAAATTAGTAAAACATCGAGTGATCCATATTTTACGAAAGAAAGTTATTACGCAACGATTTTACACGAGTTCGGTCATATTTATTGGGATAGTTTTAAGCTTTGGTGGCCTTCAGATAAAAAAGAGAATCTTAATTTTCTAAAAACTGCGAAAGGCTATTACATGAAAGATAATATATCAACCAAAACTAATATTATTTTCCCAAATCCAAGATTTGTCTCTGAAATATTTGCATTTTGTACAGAATACTCAGCCAGTGAAATTTTTTGGCCAGAACATATTAAATACTTTGATAAGTTTGCAATTCTTCGAATAGAAAAAATGATTTTGGAAGAAAAAAACAAAGATCTTGGTGTGCAGGATTCATCTCTTGAAGCCAATATCAATCCGCATGATTATGCTCTAGTTGCAGGAAAAACACTACATACCCAATCTCTAAAAGACTGGGTGAGTATTCTTATTAAACCTCTAAAACTCGCTTAACCAGGATAGCAAGATGGTCTTGGAAACGGTCTTGGTGGCTCAGGTGCTTTTCCATTTGGATAACAAGGCAGTGTATCCGGACCACACGGTCCCAGTGCTGGTCGACAATTGTTGGGATAACAATCAGTATTTGGTCTGCAAGCCGCATTCGGTGGGCAATCATTTGGCGGACAACCAGCTAATTTTATAGGTGTAACCAAAACAATTTCTGGTTCTAAGTTAAGTTCAGCTTTCATTTATTTCTTCACCCCCTTCCATTATATTAATATAAATTGGTTTATGTTCAAGATCTAATTTCCAGTATCCTTTTCCCCATTTACCTTCATATGGGTTATAAGCACATTTTGGATATGGAGCTTCAATAATATTGCCAACAACTTGATCTCTTGAAAAAACACAGGGTAGGATGTCTCCATTATCTGTTATTGCAATTTTTCCAGATAAACAACTATTGTTATGTAAATTTTTTGATAGTGTTTCTTTATTTATGTAAAAATTTGGTGAAGTCATAATTCCGTTTATTAGTAATGATTTATTACTTGGTAGTAAATTGAGATTATCTCCTCGACCATTCTGCCTTAATACATCAAGTCTTCTGTGAGAAAACCCCATTTCATCTACTAATTTTTGAGTTTCCTCAGCACTTTCCTCGTTTTGTTTCATTAATATAGTTTCGACCCTAGTTGGAACTCCTACTTCTTTAAGCATTTCCAAAGCCTCCATGGTCTTTTTATGACTTCCTTTTGTCCTTGTAATTTTGTCATGAACTTCAGGATCAGTAGAATACAAAGAAACTGCGACATTAATTTCTAAGTTTTTTATACGATTAATTCTGTCTTGTGTAAGTAGTGTTGCGTTTGTAAATATTTCGATAAATTTAAATCCCAATTCTTTTGCATATTCAGCAAGGTCTAAAACAGTTTCTCCTTTTTCTCCTCTATATAAAAAAGGTTCACCTCCTATAAATTGACATGTTTCACAACCCAAATCATGAACATTTTTTTCTTGAGCTTTCCATTGGTCAAAAGTTAGTTTAATTTTGTCTACCTGATCTGACTTTTCTTGAAATGTTGGAGGCATAAAATCCCCATAACAATGTAAGCATCTTTCATTACAATCTTTTGAAACTATTTCAAATCAAGCAAATTGCAAACTAGGTTTATATTCCAATTCACTAAGTATTTGTTTTTCAAGATGATTTTTATCGGTACATAATCCCATTGACACCAATTTCTTCCAGAAATTAGTGTTTTTCGATCGTCCAGTTAAAACATCCTGAGCATTTTTGTCTAATGAATAAACATTTCCAGAATTAATATCATATAATGCACATCTTGAGAAGCCTTCAACCAAGAACACCCCTGATTTTAAAGAATATTCTACAAAAGACAGAAGTTCTTTTATATCTTGTTTATATTCGGAAGACATTTTTAGCTATTATACAACTTGTTGTCAATTTTATGTTAACAACAGATGCTAATAAGTAACACCAACCTCGTCAGTTAAACGGATCTTCTTTTTGGTTTACTCCTTCTGAAGGTTTTGGTTCAATGAACTGTGGTAAATCATATTTTGATATTTCTGCCAGTATTTTTTCTTCTTCGGTTGTTAATCCGTCAACAGAAGATGTAACAGAAGGAATTTGTTTAGGAAGCTCGGTTGAATAAACACTTAATGAAACTGCAGTTTTAGATGAATCTCCAACTAAACTTATTTTTGCTTTAGTAATGTTTGCAATAGGCAAGGTCGTTGTAAACGATTCTAGAAAACTGTAGATATCAAATATTTTACCGTCTAGGTCAAAGGAAATTAGATTTGATTCTATTAAATTATCTTCCGAAACCGCATTACCTGATCTCAAATTTGAAACCAAGACATTAAACTTGAAGGCCTTAACTTTAACTTGGTTCATTGCGTAAAGTGCCGATGCTCGGTTTGGGAGAGCAACATCAACAAATGTAATATTTTCCGATATTTTAGTATCAACAGTTCTAAGTGTTGAAATTTTATTGTTTAAACCTGACTCAACTTTTTTTGCATCACTTATTTTGCTCCTAATATCATTAATTTGTTTAACACCAAAAATAGTAGTAAATAGTAGCAAACAAAAAATTACTACAAATATAGCAACCGGCTTTATTATATAATTTATTTGATTATTTAATTCTTTCATTTTTTTAATTGCTAAATAATATCTCACTTGTATACCCAAATGATGGATTAAAACCAAGCGAAGATAAAACAACCTTTTTAAAACCTGCAACTTCGACAAGTTTACTAAACATAAAGGCTAAACTGTTTGATGTCTTTGAAAATGCCGAGATTTCCATCTTGTTATGGTCTATATTTATTTCAGTTATTCCAACATCAGACGAACTTAAAAATGCGCTTGTTAAATTTTTAACTTGGCTTAAGTTTTCATAAATTGATTTACTTTTCTTAAGTTTTGAGATTTTTGATAATTTGTCCTTAGCTAAAATTAATTTCTGTTCACTTTTTTCTAAAGAAGTAACTATAGTTTTTAAGTCTGCAACAGCCGAAGTAGATTTTTTAAGTTCAAGAGAAAAATAAAAATAAGCTCCAACCGCACCGAGAAGAGAAATTACTAAAATGACTGAGAGAATTAGATTAACTTTTACAAAAAAAGCTTTGACTGCTTTGACTTTTGTTGGCACTATTAAATCACTTGGAATTAAATTTATTTTTTTGTTAATCATACATTGCTAAACCTACCGCTGTTCCATAAATTGAAGAGTATTGCGACAAACTTTTTGCGGTCTCAGGCTCTAGATTTATCTTTGCAAAAGGATTGCCTAAAATTGTCTCAATGCCTAAAACTTCAGTCAAATAAGATATTAGGTTGGGCATTAGTGATGCCCCCCCTGAAATAACAACAGATGAGGGTGCTTCACCTTTTTCTTCACTTTGATAATAATGGATAGCTTTTTTTATTTCATCAACTACCATTCTAAAAATTGGTTCAAGAGCCAATTTGACTTTTCCTTCTAATTGTTCAGTGGATAAACCATAGGTTTTTTTATATTCCTCAGCTTGAGATTGGTTAACACCCAATGACTGAGCAACAGCCCTTGTGAATGCCTCGCCAGCAACAGGAATTGACCTTGTAAATACTACTTTGGAGTCTCTGGTTATGGCCATATCAGTACTTGTTGCACCAAGGTCTAAAAGTATTGATGTTCCTTTTTCGGGGGACATACTACGAGCCAATGCTGTAAGTTCTGTTTCGGCTGAAGATGGATTAAAACCTGCAAGTCTAATCACCTTAACATATTTTTCAACCACAATTTTTGGGGCTGCAACCAAAAGTACTGATGTTTGAGCTTCAGCCTCTCGTCGATCAAGTACTATGTGTTGTACAACCGCCTCATTAATTGGAATTGGTATATATTGCTCAGCTTCCCATTTAACAGCAGCAACAATTTCTTCATCAGTTAGAAGAGGAAACTTAATAATTCTTGTAAAGGCTAATTGCTCGGGGAGAGAGATGTTAACCTCCTTTTCAGTAATACCTATTTGTTTTAGTGTTTTTTTAAGAATTTCAGCTAGAGCTACAAATTCTTTTTCATCAATCATTTTATCAGGGCTTGCTCCAGAGTAACCCACCGCACCTGAAGATTTAAGATTCCATTTTGAGGACTCTTTTGTAAGTTCAATAACTTTTATACTTTTTGATCCAATATCTATTCCAACCATGAGCAGTTTATTTAATTTATTTTACAACACCACTTGCACTAAAGATACTATTTTCAAAAATCGGGGGAGCTACCTTATAAGTCTCATAGACTTCTATTTTTCTGTTAGCTCCTCCAAATGATCCAGAAGAAATAACTTTATTCCCTTGAGATGGAAGCAGTCCAAACCCTGTTACATCAATTCCAATTTTGTGGGCAACTGTAGTATTGTATAATATTCTAACATTGGCATATTTAAGATCTGAATTTGCCCCAAGGCTTGCCAAATTAACGTTAGTTTCAAATTCAAAATCTTCATTTTCAATTGTGCAATTTGAGTTGACAGAATCAAAACCATTTGATTCGGCTCTTGCAGAATTGGGGTCAAATACTGCTCTAGCAATTTGCAGGTTAGAAATATCACCATAATAAACAGTAAGCTCTATTGCAGGTGCAAATCCATCAACAGGAGTATCAGAATCTCCCCAACAGAAAGTAACCTGATTGCCATCAAATTGTGAATCACCAACAACGCCTTGATGAGGAGCAAACCAAAATACGGCAATTTCCCCGGATTTTAAACTAACAGGATAAACGACACTTGTTTCTCCTTGTCCAAAACTTGAAACATTTGCTTCAAAATTTGCTCCACCTATTTCTGAAGGACCAGTAGAACCTAATATCAAGGCCCTCTCGATACCTGCCTCTGCCGCTGAAAAAGCACGTAAGGAATCTTCCTCTTTTGAAGAAAGTGAAAGATCAGTAACTGAACGAGACATGATATATAAAACGATAATCAAAACGACAGAAAGTGAAAGAAGAACTATTAAAACAGCTTGACCTGCTTGCCGGTAGGCAGGGCCCTCATTATTTCTTGACTTCATGCTATTTTAAATATAACATATTGTTAAGAAAGATAAAACTATGCTACCTAAACCAGGAGAACCTAAAATCGTACAAATGGACCCAAAACAAAGAGAAAAAGTTTTAGAAGAATTAAAAAGAATTCAAGATTTACAAAGAGAAATTAGCAAAAAGAGATTGAGAGAGGAAAGGGAAAGTACACCATCAACAGAAAGAAGCGAGAGATAATTCTACATCAAATTTAATAAAATCATAAAAATAGTATATAATACTAAACAGATATGATTAAGATTCCAAGTAAATTGCAAGGTATTTTATGGTCAGTGCCTCTCAATAAAATTGATCTTAAAGTTCATAAATCATATTTAACTCATCAAATACTTATGTTTGGTAGTTTTGATGATATTAAATGGCTTTTTAATGTGTATCCAAATAATGATATTAAAAGTATCTTCATAGATAAACCTCAGAAAATATACACACCAGAGGGTTTTAATTTTGTTAAAAACTTCGTTCTCAATTTAAAAGACCAAAACATACCACCCAAAAATTATGTCAATGTTATACACTCAAAATCTTAATAAAAATCAGTTAATAATTTATGAAAAACTAAAGGCGTTTAATAGTGATTTTGTATTGGCTGGTGGTACATCATTAATGCTTCAAATTAACCATCGCAAAAGTTACGATTTTGATTGTTTTTCAGAGAAACCTCTAAATAAATCTTTGCTTCGAAAAGTAAAAAAGGTGTTTGGTAATAGCATTCATATATTGATAGATAACAATAGTTTGTTGCTTTTTACAACACCACAGGGGGTTAAAGTAGATTTAGTTTATTATCCATATAAACCTTTACACCAAATAATAAAAAATGCACCTATTTCCTTGTTTGGTTTTAGGGATATAGCTTCAAACAAAGCTTATACTATTGGTAGGAGAGCTACTTGGAGAGATTATGTTGATTTATTTTGTTTATTAAAAAATAATACCGTTAAAATAGAAAATATTATTAAAGATGCTAAAAAAAGATTTGGGGGGGAATTTAGTGAAAAGTTATTTTTGGAACAACTAGTCTACTTTAATGACCTTGACATAGTCCCAATTGAGTTTATTAACCAAAGCTATGAACCATCAGAGATCAAACAGACACTTGAAATGATTACTCAACAATACACAAAAACTTCTTTATTTGCTATACTTTAAGTATGGCACGGGCTACTAAAATATTACTTTTCTTTTTATTTTCAATTTCAGTCTCAACCACAGCCTATTTGGCCTTTAGATATTATAAAGAAACCAGGATTCCACAAGAAAATCTTGAACTTAATTTAACTGGAACCATCAAAAAAGGTAAAGATATATCACCTCAAAAAGATTATTGTCCAAACGAACTCTACATTGTAACTAAAGATAAAACATACCAATTAAGAACCCCCGACAAAAGAAATGAAAAAGCCTCAATAGTTTATGCAAAATACCGTGATCTTGAAGTTTCTCTGAAAGCCAAATTTAATGATATTTTACCAAACAACGATCCAAGAAAGAAAAATTGTGCCTCCGATCAATTTATTTTAGTTGAAAAAATTAACAGTAACAATAAAACAACATCAGTTTTTAATTCATACTCCGGCAAAATTTCTTGCCTACCTTTACTTAATGGAGAACAAGTAAATTCTTCAGACTGTGCCTTAGGATTAGCTACAAATGATGGAAAATATTATATTTTGGAAGATATTGCTGATGATTTTATAACTCAAGGCAAGGAAATTAATTTAACAGGGGATTTATCAAATGAAAAAACAATTTCAAATTATAAAATTGACGGAGTCATAAGCGTGATTGAAGTGAAGTAAAACATGATATAATTTGAATATGACAAAAGTTCAAAAAATATACAAAAAATATTTATCAAATAAAAAAAAGAATTCTGCATTAGATTTTTTTAAATCTTTCATGCCTGAAATGATTTACAGAACAATGAAACTTGAGGGAGAACCGTCAACAAGACGAAGAATTTTATCTCTATTTACATAAATAATGGCAAAATACGGGTCAACATCTTTCAAAGATACAAACTTTGGAATTTTACCCCGAGAGAAATTAGTGAAACTAGAAGAAAAAGGGGTTAAAAAGGGACTAGATTATATATCTTCACTTAATCAAAACGTAATTAAAACAACAGATATTGATATTCCACTGATTCTTAAACTTCACAAAATTTCATATGCTTGGATTTTCCCAAAGTGGGCAGGTAAATTTAGAACTATCGATGTGGCATATTCAGGCAAAGAAGCAATTGAATATTTTAAAGTAAGAGAAGCGATTACTAATTTATGTTTAGATCTAAAAGTAAGAATGAACCACCTTTCTTCAAAAAATAACAGTAAATACATAACAAATGTTATTGAACTTGTATCATGGTTTCAACACAGATTCGTTCAAATACATCCATTTAATGACTATAACGGTAGAACAGCAAGAATGTTAACTTCATTTTTACTATTAAAATTTGATTTACCTGCAATTGAAATAAAAGCAGATAACAAAAGTGATAGAAAAAAGTATATACGAGCCATGCAGGAGGCAGATGAGGGGAATTATTCGAATTTGGAAAAACTTATTGCATCTGCATTAGAAGAAGGTTTACAAAAATTTGACTTAAAGCTAAAAACTTGAAATAAACCTCCCCACAAAGGAGGTTTTTTCTTAAACTGTGATATAATTTAAATATGACAAAAGTTCAAAAAATATACAAAAAATATTTATCAAACAAAAAAAAGAATTCTGCATTAGATTTACAGAACAATGAAACTTGAGAGGGAACAAATAACAAGAAGGCAAGTTTTATCGATATTTTAAACAAACTGAATGAAAAAAGGAGCAACACCCCATAAAAACTCCATAACATACGCCTTTATAGACGCCTCAAATATAATTTACGGAACTCGCGACGAGGGTTGGAAAGTAGATTTTAAAAAACTCTATAAATACCTTTCTGAAAGATATAATTGTAAAAAAATTTATTATTTTGCAGGATTAGACTCAAAGAACATAAAACAAATTAATTTCTATAAACTCCTATCAAAAATTGGTTATGAATTAATACTAAAACCTGTAAAAATCTATTTACAGCCTGACGGATCAAAAGTAAGAAAAGCAAACTGCGATGTTGATTTAACTTTTTATGCCATGAGGGACAAAGAACTTTTTAATAAATGTATATTTCTAACAGGAGACGGTGATTTTCTCATACTCTTAAACTATTTTATTGAACTAAATAAAGAAGTTGTAGTTATTGCAAACAGTAGAAGAACCGCTAAGGAAATTAAAACAATTAAGAAGGTTCAATTTAATAATCTAAGTGTACTAAAAGAAACTATAAAATTTGCAAAAAAATAAGGTGGGGATTACGAACATCACCACCTCATGTTTTATAAATATGATTATATACCAATTAAAAAGGAAGTCAAGCAAAAAAACATTAAATTTGACAAAATCTATGAATTGTAATATTATAGGCTATTAGCTTAATATATGTTAAAATACAAACTACATGAAAGAAAGAATAGATTTATTACACATAATAAGCAAGCCAATGTCAGAAAGATTTCCAGGATATAAAGCAATGACAGAATTACATGAACATCGTGTTAGCCCTGTAGTCAAAATCGCGCATGCATTGACCGTTGTTAGCTTGGCCGTAAACGCCGCTTGCCAAAAAATAGGTATCGTAACTCCTGAAATTGATGATCAATCTCAACCCAAAACCCAAGAGGTGTTTCAACCTACAGATATTCCATCCACACCAGAGGTAATTACTAATCCAAGTGGTGTAAAATTTCTATCTGAAACTGAGGTATTGCAAATACCAGTAGCTAGATTGACATCAGGTGAATATGTGCTTTTGGACACATTTTATGAAGAAATATTCAAAAAAGACTCTGGACTCTTGGCACAATTTGAAGATCCATCCACTATAAAATTTTCTGCAATGGGAATACAAGTATTTGATACAGTTGAAAATAGAATTGTTGTTTACCCATTTTTTTCTGCACTATCTGAAAAAGAAAATAAGGGACTTACTGCAATGGTTTTGGTTCCAGAACCGGGAGTAGTAAAAGCACCTATTTTAAATCGCATTGTAACGGGTGATGGAATTGTGGGGTTAGGCATAACACAAGATATAAACACTGGAGAAGATTTGGCAGAACCAATATTGATATTTAGTACTGGATTAACAGAAACTCAAGTATCCCAGATGTCAACAGAGCAACTTTTGGCCTCACAGTTAATTTTTATACCAGGCGGAGTTAATATCCAGTACGAACGGATGTTTGGTAAAGTTAATGCTATCACTATTCAAGTGTCAGGTGAGTCAAATTCTGAAGTTCTCTCCCTCCCAAAAAACCTAGGTGGGGATGAAAGGTATGCTGCTGAAATTGAAAAACTTGGGCCAGACCGCGTCCAAGTGATTGAAAACCAAGTCCTTGTAGATTGGGAAGGCACCGGCAATTTTGAACTTTCTTTTGAAAAAGTTGGGGAAAATTGGGAAATTGTAAAATTCTGGGCTTCCACTCCTGAAGGATGGGATAAAGTAACAGTCGAAGATATCATAGGCAAAGGCCCTAACGGGAATGCTTTTCTTTATAGGTCCCAGTATAAAGACTGGGATGTTCGTGCCAAAACAACAGGACGGGTAAGAATTGAAAAAAGAAGGGACTTGGTAACGGGGGAAAAGTTACAGGGCTATATGGTTATAGTTGAAGCAGTATCAAGACAAGAGCCAGGAACTTCTAAATTTACTTTTGAATATGTTGCCCACGCAGATAACGGTGATGGCCTAGACATGATGCAAGGCATGGGTGGGCAAATGAAAAGTGTGTTTGATTATGCAATTATTTATACGCCAGACCGTCATGTCACTGTCACTTTGCCTGCTAAAAAAATAACAAGTGCTTGGGAGGCTTACCCATGGCTAGAATCAACTATACCAAACAATCTTTTATTTGTTGATAATCCCTATGCTGATAACTATTTACTAATTCCTTATGGATTTGGCTCTTGGTAATTAAATTGTGGATCTAGAAAGTATACTTTCAAAAGTGTAATATTGTTTCATGAAGAGAGTTGTATTTATTGGTTTATTAATAATTTTCTATGTTTTTTTGTATAAATCAGTTTCAGCAGAAAGCGGGTGCGGAGGAACTGAGTTTTGCCAATCCACAAAAATAGTTGGTGACTACGAATGTAAAATTATTCAAGGTGCTTGCCAAAGGCAACAAGCTGGAACCACAACAATTGACTGCACAGTAACAGAAGATGAATGTTATGGATACGATCGAACAGTAACTGATTGCACAGGCGGTTGTTATCCGATCACTCAAAACAAGAAAGTCAGTTGTTGTTCGGGGGCGGGGGGAGGGGGGTTTGAATGTGATAATCCTGAACTTGAATGGGTATGCCTGAGAGCAGGGGAATGCCCCGAACTTTTTGAAGGGCCCACTTGCGCACCTGGTAAAAAATGGTGTGCAACGCTTACCTGTCCAGCTTGTACTGCTGTTGCACCAGCAAATATATTGATTGTCAATCCTTCCAATAGTTCAGCAATCATTTCATGGACAAGTGGAACGGGGGGATTAGACCCAATCGACGAACGTCTTTATGTTTGCAGTAATTCAGATTACACAAATTGTGTAGTTAATGGCACCACTGAAACATCACCCAAGACTGTTACTGGCCTGGCTACAGGTTCTTTTTATTATGTCAAGGTTGTAAATTATAAAGACACAGCCTGTAGTGCAGAAACAACTTCTAAATTTCTTTCATCCTGCGATTTAACTCCTATATCGGCAACTTTAAATCCTACCGAAACTCAAGTTTTCTCGTCTGACCTCAAGGCTTCAACCGAAAATCCAACCGTTACTTTTGCCTCAACTGATACAGAAGTAGCAACGGTTTCTCCAACCACAGGCGCTACCCAAACTACAGCTACAGCAATTTCAGTTGGAGATACCAATATAAATGTAGACGTAACTGTTGGAGGAACATCGTATTGTACTGACACATCACCCTTAACTGTTTTGGCTAGCGGGCCTTGGTGGCAAGTAATCGATGGTGATGTGCTGACAAACGGCAGTATTGGTTCTGATGTCCCAAGCTCCAATTACTTTGATCTTGATGGAGCAGGGGGGTTTCCTGGAGTTCCTATTTATGGAACTTCTTTTAATCTATCCTCTACACCTGATTTAATTTCAACTAAAATGTGGAATGCAAACTCTATAACATCTTTTTCAAGAAGATTTGATTATAATTATTTTGAAGATTTAGTTCAAAGCGATATTTTTGGAACTACAGATCTTGATGGTTATGAGTGGATTAAGAATATTGGCCCAACAACATTAGAAGCAACTAATTATTCAAATAGAAAAGTAATTTTATTTGTTGATGGAAATTTGACAATAAATGGCAATATAACCCTTGATGATGGGGAAGGTTTCTTTGGAGTATTTGTTTCAGGAGATATCATAATAAGTCCAACTGTTACTAGCCTAGAAGGTCTTTATCTAACTGACACAGGTTTTGAAACAGGATCACTGGGACCAGATTTGGATGCGCCACTTTTGGTTAGGGGATCTGTTGCTTCATATGGTGGAATGTCGTTACAAAGAGACCTTGCTGATGATAGTTCACCCGCTGAAATCTTTGAATTTGCACCTGATCAGCTTTTGTTGTTTCCAGAAAGCTTAGGTTACAGTAGAACAAGGTGGACTGAGGTGGCTCCTTAAATTTTAATCATCTGTTTTTGGCTTGTAAATTTCTTTTCCAACAAACGAGTGTTTAATTTCATTAATAATTGAAAATATTGGGGGAATACTATGAAATATAATGGCAGGAATACTTGCTATACCTATTAGAATTGTTTGCAATATTTTCGAGTTCACAAATCTTTGATATACCAAAGCGTATTGAAGCGGTCCGTAAATCAAAACCGAAAAGTAAGCACAAAATATTAGAAAATAATTACTACTAATTATGAATGATAACAATGCAACTAAAATTAAAGGGCCAGATACAATCCAAGCAATAGCGGATATAAGACCCTGGATTGTCAAGATAAACGGAACAAACATGTCATTAACAGCTAATTTTTCTCTATTTTTTAATACAAATTTAAAATAACTAAAGTATTTCATTGGTCCCCAAAACCACACATATTTTTGGTTCCATAACCCAAGAACCGATGCTGGCGCGTCAGCAAATTCTAGAACTGGAATTGGGTATATATTTATTCCCTTTGACCTTAAAAGGTATCCCAAAAACAAGTCCTCAGTTAATGAACTTGTTGGGAAACCGCCAATTTCACGTAAAACATTTATTTTTATAATAAGTCCATGACCAACAACATGAGCATTTACAAATTTTTGTAAGAATTTTGGATAATAAGTAGATTGTCTAAGGAGGCGAGGAATCTCATGTGCCAATGTCCATCTAGTTTGTAGAATAGCTGAGGCTCTTAAAAATAATGATTTCGCCAAATTTTTATTTCGGTCAATCTCCTGATAATTTTTCAAGAAAATTGCGGATTGTTGAAAAGCTTTTCCGTTTGGATTTCTTTCCAATTCTTCGTGAAAAAAAATAAAAGTTTTTGGATGAGGTCTTGAATCTGCATTATAAACAGCTATAAATGCATTTCTGTTCTTAATTTTAGATAAGGCAAAATTTAACTGATGTGCCATTCCTCCTGTTTTGGATGGGTAATTTATATATGTCACTATCTGTTCAAGCTTGTTTTTTAATATGAAGTTTCTTACAATTGAAAATGTAGAACTTCTGAAGATTGGTTTTTTAAATTCCTTTTGTGTAGTAATTACTACAATTTGAAATTTATTTCTACCAAAATGTTTTACAAAATATTTTAAAGTTGGAATAATTCTTTTTTGCTCTCGCAGGACTGGAATTAAAATATAAACAAAATTATGTTTGTGTGGTTGTATAGGTTTGATATCAATCTCAAAAGATTTTAGCCAAGAAAAAGACTTAAATAAAGAAGGTAGAGTTGTTAATCCTCTGATTAGAACTATCAATACTACCACCCAAAGAAATATATCCACTGATATAGTATGATATACTATTTATTAAATTTCAATAGTATGGGAACTGAAAATCTATATAGGCCGTTCTTTACAGGAATTAATAAATTTGAAATGGAACTTATACCGCTTCCAAATCGTGTCGGTTTACCTAATTATGTAGCAATAGAAGGCAACTCTGGTGCGGGAAAGACTTCAACATCTTTACTTGTTCATAAAGAAACACAACTACCGCATATTGGAGAATATGGAAATTATATAGATTTTGAGAAAAATGAAAGTTTTCCTCAATTTCCACCTAATAATGTTCAAGATATTATTCAATCAAACACTCTATGGTCAAAAATTGAATTTAGAAGAAGAGTACATCAGCTTAATTTACAGGATAAGTTTCCAAATAGTTTGCAAATTGTTGAGAGATCTTCAATATCTCTTTTTGCCTTTGAATATGCAAAAATGAAGCTAGGACTTCCGTATGAATTTACACATCTTTCAGGTTTATATTCTATGTTGTACGAAACAACAATATTAAAAGAGCCCTGTGGCTATGTTTTTCTCAGAGTTAGCCCTGAAACGGTCAGGGCAAGAATAAATATCGAAAACGCTAATAAATCGTTAAAATTTTTGTGTAATAGAAAAAGTGTTTTAGCAATAAATGAATTTATAAGTTTTTTTTTGAATACATACATTGATAACGAAAGTTTTATAATATTAGATTCAGTAAAATTTAATCAAGTTGGTCTTTCAAAACAAATAATTGAGTTTATAGATAAACTAAAAAGCCGAAATAGGCAATCAAATGGAATAAGTCGATTCAATCATGATGTGCTTGCTGGAAAGATAATCTTTTAGTATTGCCATTCCCATTTCGAAGTGGATCTTTTAATAAGATAATTACATATTTTAATAACTTCACTCTCACCAGTAACGTTAAATGCAATTCCACCTAGTTTTTTAAATAATTCACAATTTCTTTTAGAATCATCTATTAGAATACAGTTCGAGGTTACAGCATTCATTTCAAAAATTCTATCTAAAAAATACTTACCTTCATTTGAAGTTTTGAAGGTTTTGATGTTATAGGAATTATCTATATAATCGAAAGCATTCTTTAATAGTTTATTATTTTTAAGTGTGAATCTGTCAAAAGAATCCATATTATCTGTCGCTAATATTACTTTATAGTATTTTTTTAATTTTCCAGCTTTTATTAAAATTTTTTCTGAAATGTCTATTTTAGAGCAATCATTTCTAAATGTTTTATATAATTTTTTAAACGGTATATTTAGGTTTTTAGCAAGCATTTGATTAATGTCTTCACTTGTATATTTCCCAATCATCCAGTCAATAATTATTTGTTTATTTTCTTTAAAAAGAAATTCTTCTATTTGAGTTTGGAATTTATGTAACTCATGATCTTTACTAGATAAGGAATTCCAAAATTTATTGTATGAGAGTACACCGTTAAAATCAAAAAAAACTATATTTTTATTCTTTTTCTTAAAAGAAGTGGGAACATTCTGATCGAGGAAGTTCTTATCAAAATGTTTCAACGCCATATTTAGATTTGGTTTTAGTTTTAATAAAATATTACTCTTAAAATTTTTAGACTCCTCAAACAGTTCAAGATAAAAATGTCTTAAGGTGGGTTTATTAATCTCTAATTTTTCTAGTTGTTCTAAATTAAGTCTATTTGTAAACGTTTTAGCCCTACCTGCTACTCCTGCTATTTCTAGTCCTATCATTGTTCTTACACATTTTTCACAAACACCACAGTTTACTTTACCACCATAATTAAGCCAGCAAACCCTAAGGTTTTCTAACGCAATATTGGATCTGGAAATGTTTATTAAGATTTTCTCGATCCTTTTCCTTTCACTGCCATAATGAATTATCTTTATATTCTCAGTTGAGAAAAGTGAATCTAGTTGTGGGTGTGAACCGTCTGGAAATAAATGCTCATTGTCTGTTGTGCTTGGAATAAACAATTGGCTTATATATCCTTGAAACAAGTTAGCAATACAGCTAAAAACAGGTGCGAGTAAAAAATCCCAGATGACAACCTTTTCAGTGAATTCTCGCAAGTTGGTTTTTACATATATTGTCTCGTACGAAAGAGCTTTAGCTACATTATCTATATATATTTTGGTTTGGTTTATTAATTCTTTATCGCGAAAATGAATATCCAAACCAAAAACATACAAAAGAGAATCTATTCTACTTTCATTTTTCATTTTTCTATTCTGTAAAATAGTATCAAAAGAATCAACACCCCCCGTAAACAAAGAGACAATTCTTTTCCCACACGGTTTAACATCAGTAATTAGCTTGAAATTCTTTATACCAACTTTACTAAGTTTCAATTTTGGAAACCAGTTTATATAAATGTCTTGTATTTTATTGATCTCTTCAAATAGTCTTTTTGATATTGATAAACCGTTCAAATCAACATCTTCTTCAGCAATCATGGCTGGTAGCAAAGCAAAACAAAGAAAAGAAGTACCAGATTTTAGGTTTTTCTTAAAAACCTGTTTCTTATTTAATTCGAACCAAACACTTCTTAATTTGCCCTTATAATCAAACTCCCAAGTAAGTTTTACTATACCTCTCTTTTCAGAAACCTGGATATTTGATATTTTCATAAATTTTTGTTCTTACTTTCTAAGGCTAAGGAAATTTGTTTTCTATTGTTAATAATATATTTCACTTTGTTTAAAATTGAAAATAACACAATTTTATTATAATTAACACTATACTTCTTAAGGTTTTTAAAATAAATACTAAGAATAGCATTGTTCTTCATTGTGTAATAGTTGTCATAATTTATAGCTAGAACTGGTATATTTGACGATAAAGCAAAAACTAATCCATGATATCTCGAAGAAATAACCATCTGCATTTTTGACGAGATTACCTTTATTATTTCAGCAAATGTCAACTTAGTCTCTTTCTCTATTTGTTTTAATGTTTGGTACTTAATAAATTGAACATTGTTTTTAACTCCCTTCATTATGTTATTCATAAAATTAACATCAAAGCCATCTTTGTTGTCGAAAAAATGAGGTATTAGAGTAAATGAAATCCCAGGATCAAGTTCCCCAATTTTATAAAACATATTATTAAAAAATTTATAATTGGTGAATTTACTCCATTGATGAACAGAAACTCCAATTTTAAAAAAACTGTTGTTAGTCGACAAAATTCTATCAATTATCTTGTTATTACTAACATTGAATGATTGAGCATCATCTATCGACATTGATATTTTAGATTCACTAACTCCCAATTTAGCTAATTCTTTTTGAGAATCTATATCACGCACCCCGATTGATTTTGCATTTTTGAGACAAAGTTTTAACAAAAACTTATGAAAATGATTTGTTAATGGCCCAATTGTTTGACTGGTTAAAATAACACTTTTATTAAATATGGTTGCCAAAGAAATCATCAAATAACGATAATAGATATGTCCCGCCCAAAAACTATTTAAATTGCCCCCACCTGAAATATGAAGAAGATCGGACGATACTAATTCACTAACTGTTTTTTGAAATCTAAGTGGAAATATATTTATTTTCAAAAAACGAAGCAAATAAATACAAATGATAAGATAAAATAAAGTAAATACATTTTTTATATAAATATCTAAAACTTCATTAAAACCTAATGTATTATGGCTAATAGATCTGGATGAAGCACTAACTTCTATGTTCCTAGACTTATACTTTCTTAAATTATTGAGAAACATCGCCTCATCACCAATGTGGTATGACTTGTTATTATCTTCTCCAATATCTGCCAATACGAAAACTTTCTTAATCATATTTACAATCTTATCATTTTTTTAACTTTTCTCTCCTTGAATTGGTTACTTAATAATTTCTAGCAATTATTTCAGTTTCTGAAGTTACGCTACCTTTTTCAACTGATGTTGAAACAGTATCCTCAGCAGCTATACTAATTCTCACAGATATTGGAGAGTTTATGTCTGTTTGAATACAACTTAAGGAACAATTTGTGACAACAATATCGGATGATGTCAATCTGCCAGAACCAGATGCAATATAATCATCGACACACGAGATAGTGCTATCCACACCTTCTAGGGCGGTGTAATAGATAATGGAAGCAGTCGAACTAACGCAATCAATACTTTGGGCATTTCTTATTTGTCTTTCCATTACACCCATTGCATAATTAACATTTTCTCGAACCCTGACTAACGAATCGCTTTTTTTAGCACCCCTAATTGTTAAAAATATCGATCTAGTAGTTAAAATTCCAATTACGGCAAAAATTGAAATAACAACAAGTATCTCAATTAAACTAAAACCACGCCTAACGGCGGGCGGGCCTTTTCTCATTGTTCCCTCCTGTCTGTAAAATCAGTTGATGTTGAAACCTGATGAATTCCTTTTGAATCAGTCCAAGATGTTGTTACTACAACACTAACTATATTTCCAGAATTCGTAAATACCATTTGTCTAGTAAAAATACTATTAGGAATTATTTCAAGTTCAGCACATAATCCTTGGTTAGTAAAATTTAATTGATCTAAACAGTATGTATCAGTTGAGTTTGTTAAAAATAAATTAATATCACTTTCTTTTTGGGATCTTAGCCATTCGACTGCTTCTTGAGTATATTTTGAAGATAAAGTCTTGTTTTTTGAAAACAGCGAATTTGAAATTGAAATCGTAGAAAGAATAACTACAGCAACAACAATTAAAGTAATAATAAAAAGGGCCAGAAGTACTTCAAACATTGATTGGCCTGAATCAGTTTTCATTCTATATCTCCTCCAATGCCAATTGTGACTTGCCCCGTTGTCCCAGCTAAATCATGGGTTAATGTCAAAGTAAGTGAAGAAATTAGATCAGTCCCTTGTCCTAATACTTTAAATTTAATAAAACTTGGTAAACTTGAAATTGTTATATTTTTGGATGATAAATCAACAGTCTTAATGATAATGTCACTAGGTTCACAACTGGCTATTAATTCATAAACATAAGAATCAGAAAGATTAAATAAATAACCTGAAAGAGTTACGCAACCTTCTGGTTTTTGACCAGTCAAGGCAAATTGTTGGGCTGATCTTAAATCAGCCTTAACTGCTTTTAAAACTCCTGTTAGTGTTTGACGTCTGGAGAACTCTCTAAAACTAACAAACCCAATTGTAAAAACAATTATTATAATTGTTATAGCTATTAAAAGTTCAATTAATGTATATGCCGAATTTCGCTTCATGGATTAGTAACTTTATAATTACACGCTAAACTACCACAAGATGAACCGCAATTTATTGTTGTACCACCTTGTTCAAGAGAAGCACATAAATTATATTCACTCCCTGAAACTTGATAAACATAATTTTTTCCAGCAACAGGATCGGCAGGGATTAATGAAATATATGTATTTGCAACCGCGCATGATGTCGGAGTACCACTTCCAATTAAAGAATTACCAAAGGTAATTGAACCAGGATATGTATTACAATCTGCTTTGTAAAGCTCAAGGCCTGACCGTATAAGTTCCAAATCAGATTTTCTTCTAGCATCTCTTGCCGATTCTCTGGCACCTGACAAACCAAAAATTGAAATGGCTATTAAAATGCCTATTATTGAAATAACTACTAATAATTCAATTAAAGTAAAAGCCTTGTATATTTTTTTCATTGTAATGTTGGACAAACTCCGGCACTACTACTTGGACTTGTTGTTGTTTTTCCATTTTTGCCGTTACTACAAACCACCCAATAAGTTGTTGTTGATTCATTTTCTAAAGTTGCCCAAAGAACATACCCTAAACCATTGGCGTCAGTAATGTAGTAATAAACAAGAGTTGGGTCTTTAGGATCTAGGGAACAATTAGTTAAACTTAAATCAGTACATAATGTTGAAATACTTACCGCAATTTGATGTATCGGATATAGACCCTCATTTTTACTTGCATATTCTTCAACAGAAGTTTGATATTGTTTCATATCCGATTTTCTGTTCACATCACGTGCTTGTCTTTGAGCTCCAGTAAAAGAAACTAAAGCTAATGCAGACAATATGCCAATAAGAGAAATGACAATTAACATTTCGATTAATGTAAAGGCTTTTCTCATGGTTTTACTTCATATTTATATCCACTAGCACAACCTGCTTCAACAATACCTTTATCATCACTAGGATTTTCAAGACAAGCATAAAGAGTATATAAATCAGTATCAACAGCATCTCTTGCATATACATAATCTTGTGTGGGGGATAAAGGATCAGCAGGTAAGATGTTCATGTAAGTAACACTCCCGTCTGTCCAGGGAGAACCCCAGACAGGCAAATCTCCCACTAATGGATAAATACTATTATCATTATAATAAAGCCTTAAGGCAGTTTGAATATTTCGCAGATCCGATTTTCTTTCTGCATCCCTTGCTCTTTCTCTTGCTGAATTTAAATTTGCCAAAACTAGTGTTGCTAAAATTCCAATTAATGAAATCACAACTAATAGTTCAACAAGTGTAAATGCCTTTTGTGTTTTCATCGTACTTATCACTTTATATCATATCACTATTCACTAGCGTTCGTGTTTGCACTAGTAACTGAAAAGTTGCAATTACCTGTCCCTCCACAACCACTGTTAGTAATTGTTAAATCCAAATTTCTGTCTTGGCTATTTTCAAGTTTTGCAAAAAGTTGATATTTTTGGTTTAGAGAACCTGCTACTACTTGATATACATAATTAAAATTTGAAGAAGGATCCTTTGGCAAAATTTTGAAATAAATGGTTCCTTTGCTATCAGAAAACTCATCTGTTCCAGAAATTAAGTCAATTTCATCTACGTTTGGATATTTATGGTAATCTGAATAAAAAAGTTCTAAAGCATGGGAAATTTGTTTTAAGTCAGATTTCCTCTGGGCATCTCTTCCTCTCATTTGGGCAGTTCTAAAACTGCCTACTGCAAGAGATGCTAAAACTCCAATAATTGCCATCACAACCAAAAGTTCAACTAAGGTGAATGCTTTTTTCATATTAACTGCCCCACCTTCCATAATTACATATAAAGTCGCCACAATGCAAGTTTTTCTGTATTATTGTTAGGCTGTATTCATCTTCATTTTTACCTTCGAGAGAAACATATATTTCATATTTATCTCCATCTGAAATATATAAGTATTTTCGTCCTTTTCTATAACTAGGGTCATTATTAATTACATTAATATTTTCAAATTTAGAAACACCCCAATCACAGGCTACAGCATTTAATGCATGGCTAGTTTCATTATCAACAACTGGATTTTCAATAAAACATCCAATAATTCTCCCGTCAATGGTTGATTTAGGAAATTCTTTATATTTTTGCAAAAAAGTATCAACTTCTTTTTGCATAGCGGACATATCATTTTTACGAGTAGTATCTCTACCTTTACGAAGTGAAGTTTTAATATTAATTCCTGTTACTAAAATTAAAAACGTAAATATTATTAATAGATATTTAATCTCTGTTTTATTAAAAAGATGTAACATAAATTCTTTTAGTTCTGCCAAGCAGTGCATTCATTTTCAGGGTTTACACATTGATTATAACAGGCGATGTTTTGAAAATTAGGATCACACTCAGGTCCAGGTCTACTTGGGTCCCAATTTATAGGCAGGCAAACACCTGAGAAACAGCCATAAAAATTATCCTCCGGGGGCGGAGTACCTCCTCCACCTGTGGGCGCAGAAGTTGGCTGTCCTGAAACATCAACTGGTGCATTGGGACTGCCATAAACATAACTATAAGAGCTATTTGGACCAATAGCAGTTTGATAATCAACATCTGTTGTGTTATCTAACTTTGAATATATTTTGTACCACTTAGGGCAAGTTGAATCTTCATGATCATACATATATGAAGCCTTGGTAATTGGATCACAAGGTATTTTATCAATATAAGGCATCAGCCCTGTACCTGGCGAGCAAACAACCAAACTGGGCAGGGGATAACAATCATTATCTTTTTCATATTCTTCAACAGCAATTCCTATTCTTTTAATCTCAGCTTTTCTCTTTGCATCATTAGCTTTAAAGACTTGTGTTCTTAAAAAAACTGTTATTGCAGTAACTAATAAAGCTATTATGGCAACAACAACCATTAGTTCAACTAAGGTCATTCCTTTTTTCATGTTAGTAATATGATCCAAAAGGCAATAATTAAAAACGGACCAAATGCAATTTTTGTTTTTAACTTCGCCTGTCTTAATAATAACAAGAAGACGGATACTATTCCACCTATTATAAAGGCGGTCATTAGCCATATTAGGCTTTGGTCGACTGTAAGCCAGAGGCCTAAAGCTATAGCCAACTTGACGTCGCCCAAGCCCATGCCACGACCTTTGGTAATAAGGTGAATAAAAAGGAGAACAAGAGCAGAGAGAAAGCCGGCGAACAGACTAGGGTATAGGGTATAGGTGATAGGGGATAGTAAACCCAAAAACAAAACTAACCAACTCAACTCGTCGGGGATGATTTGATGTTCAACATCAATAATTAAAATGCTAAATGTTAATAAAAATAAAAGAATTAAAACAAAGTTAGGATACAAAAAAACAAAACCAATGGCCGTAGCAAGTTCGATTAGTGGGTAACGGATTGAGATTTTTTTACTACAGCAACGGCTTTTACCTCTATAGCGCAAAAAAGAAACTAGCGGTATATTGTCATACCAAGCAAGTTTCTCTTTGCACAAATCGCAGAAAGACCTTCCACTGATAAAACCCAAACCTCTAGGGATTCTGTAAGTTATAAGGCTTACAAAAGACCCAATCACCAATCCTAACAATGTAAGCAGGGTAAGTTCAACCATGCCTACATTATTCAGGAATACAAACATAACAAGCGTTAGTTACCCAGTTAGCAGTAGCAACATCACATGCAGCTGTTACAGTTCTTGTACCATCAGCAGCACTAAGGGTATAAACCTTGCCATCTGCAATAGCTTTTTCTCTTGTCGCTTTAGCTAAAGGTATAAAACATGCATATACTGACGAGGATGAACCTGCACCCTTACCAATCATAATCTGTTGATCTAGATTAGTTGAATTTTGGATAAAATCTCTATTTCTAAATTCAGATTTTAATTCGTTAGTTGAAAGTAAAAGACCGTCGGCAGAACATGCAGCGCCACAAATACCAACATCAACGTTTGATGATGTAATAAATCCATAGGACTCATCAATACTGGTTGCAGTACCAGATGTTACCCATGGAAATTCACTTCTTGCAGTAAAGTATCTATCAATTGCACTAATAAGCTGACCTCCGTCTGCTTTAAACCTTGTATCTCTTGCACGATTAGATTGTTCAATTGGGTTAATAGCAGCAATAACAATTAAAGCAATTGCTCCTAAAAGTCCTATAACTATCAAAAGTTCTACAAGTGTGAAAGCTTTTTTAAATTTATTAATATTAATCACCTCGATTCTTTTTAACTATATTCATTATTGTATTTTTAAAACTGACTTGTCAAGTTATATATTGGCAAAATTATTGCAATTACCAAAAAACCAACCCCAAGACCCAAAATTACCATAACAATTGGTTCTACTGCTGTTGTTAAAGTTTTTACTTTTTGATCTGACTCAACTTCAAAGACATGACTAACTTTACCCAAGACTTCCTCCATTTTTCCAGTTTCTTCACCAACAGCTACCATCTGAGATAGAATAAACGGAAATGCGTCAGGATGTTTTGCAAAAGCAAAAGAAACAGGAAAACCCTTTTCGACCTGTTTAGAAACATCTTTTAAAGCATTGCCAATAACAGAATTTCCAACAACTTCAGAGGTAATATTTAATCCTTCTAAAATTGAAACACCAGCACCAGCCATTAAAGAAAGAGTACTCGTTAGTTCTGTTAAAATAACTTCCCTCTGTAAACTACCAATAATTGGAAGTTTAAAAAGAAGTTCGTCAGTTTTAAGTCTTCCTTCTTTTGTTTTTCTATAAGCCTGAAATCCATAAATAGCACCTCCAACAACAAGCAGTGTAATTGGCCAAAATTTAATCACAGCATCAGACATTCCAATAAGAATTCTCGTGGGAAGTGGTAATTCCGCATTAAATTCATCATAAAGTGATGTTAATCGAGGGATTACAAAAATCATCATGATAAAAGCAACAATTACCATACCAATAATAATAATTGCAGGATAAATTAATGCTCCCTTAACCTTACCTTTAAATTCTTGTTGTTTTTCTAATGAATCAGCCAGACGAATTAAAACGGTATCCAAAACTCCTCCAACTTCACCAGATTTAACTAAAGCAATGTAGGTAGGGGAGAAAACTTGCGGATGTTTGGAAAATGCTTTTGACATTGATTCTCCACCTTCAACATCAGCTAGAACTTGGGAAACAACTTTACCCATTGAACCTTTTGATTGAGACCGAAGTATTAAAAGAGACTCTGTAATAGGTAAACCTGCACCTACCATTGTTGCAAATTGTCTGGTAAAAGTAGCAACGTCAGCAGGTGTAATTCTATTTTTGAACTTTTTAATAAAATCGATTGGGCTTTCGTAAGCCTGTTTTATAGACAGAACCAAAAGACTCTTGCTTCTGACTAATTTTGCCGCGCCTGATTCACTTACTGCTTCAACTTCACCTTTAATTAACTTTCCACTTTTATCTTTGGCTTTATAATTATATCTTTTCATACAGAGCCTCTAATAAGTCTATTTAACTCTTCAGGTCTAACAGACCAACTTTGTGCAGTTTCGAGAGTGATTTTTCCATTTTTAACTAAATTTGCTAGAGAATGCTCCAGTGTGGACATACCCACTTCAAGAGAGGTCTGGATAATCGAATCTATCTGATGAGTTTTTCCTTCTCGAATCGCGGTTTTAATAGCAGTTGTACCAAGCATTACTTCATGGGCAACTACACGTCCAGTTGGTACAGCAGCAATCAGTCTTTGAGAAAATACTGCTTCTAAGGTCGAGGATAATTGCAATCTGACCTGTTGTTGTTGATCTTCTGGAAAAACGTCAACAATACGATCAACTGTTTGAGAAGCAGAGTTTGTGTGAAGGGTAGCAAGCACTAAATGACCAGTTTCAGCTATCGTCATCGCTGAAGCAATTGTTTCATAGTCTCTCATTTCTCCAACTAAAACGACATCAGGGTCTTCGCGGAGAACGGAACGAAGGGCAACCTGCCATGAATGAGTATCCGATCTCATCTCACGTTGGGAAATAATTGATTTTATGGGTTTAAACATAAACTCAACAGGATCTTCAATGGTCACAATATGACAGGCTCTTATTTTATTTATCTCATTAATAATTGCAGCCAGTGTTGTTGATTTACCGTGCCCTGTAGGACCAGTAACTAAAACCAATCCTTGCCTTAAATTGGCAAAACTATGAGCAATTTTAGGCAAATTTAAACTATCTATATCTGGAATTTCCAAGGGAATTTTCCTAAATGCAGCAGCCAAAGATCCTTTTTGGGTATAACTATTTACTCTAAATCTGGCCTTGTCAGAAAATGATAGTGAAAAATCAATTTCTTTATTTACTGTTAATCTTTCAAATTGTTCAGCGCTTAGTACTTGTTTTAAACCTTCTGAAACTAAATCCTCAGTAAGTATTCCAGAATTAGGAACTGCCAAAAGCTCGCCATCAACTCTTAATGTAGGGGGGTTGCCAACAAGCAAATGAAGATCAGATGCTTTAGCATCAACAGCTTGTTGGAGCAGGTTTTTTACATCAATCATATGATTACTCTTGAGCTACCCTTAATACTTCTTCAATACTTGTTATACCTTCAATAACTTTCAAATATCCGTCCTGTTTTAATGTTATCATACCTTCTTCTTTTGCTCTCTTCTCAATTTCTGAGGCAGGAGATCTTTCTAATATTAGCTTAGCAATTGCATCAGTTACTGGCAAGACCTCAAATACTCCGACTCTGCCATAATAACCAGAATTGCCACAAGCTTCACAACCCTTACCCCTATAAAGTTTTACATCTTTTGCAGATGGCCAGAGTGGGCCCAAGACAGTTTTAATATCTTCAATAATTTTAGGATCAGGGGTATAACTTTCCTTACAATCATCATGAATTTTACGAGTCACTCGTTGGGCCATAATCGCTGTCATAGACGAAGCCAGAAGATATGGTTCTGCACCCATATCTAAAAGGCGGGGGAGAGCGCCAGAAGAATCATTTGTATGTAAAGTTGAAAACACCAAATGTCCAGTTAGAGAAGCTTGAACTGCCAAATCTGCAGTTTCTTGGTCTCTAATCTCTCCAACTAAAATGACATTGGGGTCTTGTCTTAAAAAAGATTTAAGTCCAGAGGCAAAAGTTAAGCCTACAGCAGGATTTATTTGAACCTGATTGACCCCAACCATTTTATATTCGATAGGGTCTTCAAGCGTAACAATATTTACTTTCGGTGTATTAATACGAGCAATAATTGAATAAAGAGTTGTAGTTTTTCCAGAACCAGTTGGTCCACAAATCAAAATAATTCCATGAGGCCTTAAAATTGCATCTTGCAAGTTTTTAATTGCTTTTCCACGAAGCCCTAGTTCTGGAAGGTCGGGGACACCTCCTGTTTTTTTAAGAAGTCGCATAACAATCTTTTCTCCCCAAGATGTGGGAAGAGAGCTTACACGAAGATCAGTATCCTGATCATTAGCTTTAAAGTTAAATCTGCCATCTTGAGGAATTCTTTTCTCATCAATTTTCATACCCGCCAAAATTTTTACTCTTGAGATCAATGATTCATGAAGTTCTTTTGGAATTGTTAATTTTTCCTGTAAAATACCATCAATTCTGTACCTTACTCTAGTTGATTTTTCTTGAGGTTCTATGTGAATATCAGAAGAACGACTTTTAACGGCAAATTCTAGGATGTGACTTACAATCTCTGAAATTTTTTCTTCTCTGATAAAACCAATTTTAAAATTTTCGCTGGCACTTGTTTTTTTCTCAGGTGCAACATCTTTTAAAGCCTCTGTTACTTCTTGTGAGAGAGAAGTGGCATAACGAATAGTTATCGCTTCCATGATTTTTTCTTCTTCGGAAGCCATAGGTTTAACTCTAAATCCAGTTTTACGTTCAACAAACTCAATTGCAGTCAAATCAAGTGGGTCAGCCATGGCAAGGGTCAAACTTTTACTTTGCCTATCAGCGTTAACAGGAAAAACTTTAAATTTAGAAGCAACCTCTTGAGGTAAAACAGACATAGCTTCAGGAGATGATGGTGAATTTAAAATATCAAGGTAGGGAATATTATAAAGAACAGCTTTAGCTTTAACTAAAACTTCATTTCCTACCAAATTTTGTTTTTTAATTATTTCTTCCTGAGTAGAACCATACTGAACTTCAGCCATTTTAACCTGTTCAGCACGTTTAGAGTCCATTGCCCCCATTGAAACTAAAATATCAGCTAAGTTGTTTCCGACAGGCACTACGTTGGCAGTATTAGGCATTAATTCATGATATCATAGTTAGATAATAATATGCATGCATTTTTGCTATTAAATACCGATCCAGAGGAATTTGCCAAAAAAATTGAGGCAAAAATAATACCTTTTAGTTTACAAAAAATTGAAGATGCGAGAGACTTAAAAAAAATAATTAAGTTTACATTTAATGAGAAAACCGCAATAGTAATTAATGATATAGATAAAGCTACTGAAGAAGCGTCAAATGCCTTTTTGAAAAATTTAGAAGAGCCAAATAAAAATATAATTTATATTTTAACTGCAACTAATTTAAATAATGTATTACCAACTATAGTTTCAAGATGCGAAGTAATTAAACTAGAATCTAGAATTCAGAATTTAGAATCTAGTTATCAAACAAAAGAATTTTTGGGACAAAGCTTAACTAAAAAATTTGAAATGGTTGGAAAGATTAAAGAAAGAATTGATGCAATAGAATTTGTAAATAATCTAATATTGACAGAGCGGGAAAATAATAATTATAAAAATATGGAAAATTATTTATATACTTTAAAGAATCTAAAAGCTAATGGCAATATCTCGTTGCAGATGACTAATTTAGTTGTTACAATGGGTAGCCATGGCTAAATCTACAGATTACAACGCGGATCAAATTCAAGTTCTAGAAGGCTTAGAGCCTGTCAGAAAACGACCTGGAATGTATATTGGTTCGACAGATTCAAGAGGACTTCATGAGTGTTTAAGAGAAATAATTGACAATTCGGTTGATGAAAGTTTTGCTGGTACTGCTACGCAAGTTGAAGTAATTATAAATGTTGATGGCTCAGCAACTGTAAAAGATAACGGGCGAGGTATTCCAATTGATATGCATAAAAGTGGAGTTTCTGCATTGGAACTTACAATGACCAAACTTCATGCAGGAGGAAAATTTGGAGGAGGCGCATATAAAGTATCAGGAGGTCTCCATGGTGTTGGAGCTTCAGTTGTCAACGCGCTGTCTAGTTATTTTAGAGTAGTTGTACTTCGAGATAAAAAGGCATATTACCAAGAATATAAAAGGGGGGTTCCAATTAAGAAAGTAACTGAAGCTTCTGTAAAACAACTTGAAGAGTGGGGAGTAGAAGCAAAAGGTACTGGAACCATAACTACCTTTATGCCAGATAAAGAAATATTCAAGGAATTAGTTTTTGAAAAACAAAAAGTAAAATTACTTCTTAAGGATAGAGCATATTTAATTGCAAAACTTGCATTTAATTTAAAGGATAAAAGAGATGGAGATGAAACCAGCTACTACTTTGAAGGTGGAATAAAATCACTTGTAGCTCATTCTAATAGAGGTAAAAATATCTTAAGCGATGTAATTTATGTTCAAAATAAAGATGAAAATAATCATTGCGAAGTAGCTATTCAATACACTGACGCCTTCAATGAAAATGTCAAAGGGTTTGTTAACGGGATTTACACAACTGACGGTGGAACTCATGTTACAGGTTTTAGAACTGCATTAACCCGCTCAATTACTGATTATGTTAAAAAACAAACGAATGGTGGAAATGGCAATAAATCCAGTAAAGATGAGATAATTTTAACAGGGGATGACTTAAAAGAAGGTTTATCAGCTGTTATCTATATCAAAATGCCTTCAGAAACACTTCAATTTGAAAGTCAAACAAAAGCAAAACTTAACAATCCTGAAATTCAAGGCTTCGTGGCCGTAACTGTCAGAGAAGGGCTAGATCAATATTTTGAAGAACATCCGACAGACGCCCGTCGCATAATTGATAAAGTCACACTTGCAGCCAAAGCAAGGCTTGCTGCACGTGCTGCAAAGGATGCGGTTTTAAGAAAAGGCGCACTTGATGGTGCCTCACTTCCAGGAAAACTTGCAGATTGCCAAAGTAAAGATGCTTCAGTTTCAGAAATTTATATTGTAGAGGGAGATTCAGCAGGAGGAAGCGCAAAACAAGGTAGAGACCGAAAATTCCAAGCAATATTGCCGTTAGGAGGAAAAATATTAAACACAGAAAGAGCACACTTGGATAAAATTGTTAAATTTGAAGAGATAAAGGATTTGATTATTGCCCTTGGAGCTGGAATTGGGGAGAGCTTAAATTATGAAAAGGTTAGATACCACAGGGTTATAATCATGACAGATGCTGATGTTGATGGAGAACACATTAAAACTCTTCTTTTGACGTTTTTCTTTAGACACATGCCAGAAATTATTAATAAAGGTTATTTATATATTGCACTCCCACCTCTTTATAAAATTGCAGTAGGTAAAGAGTCAAAGTATGCCTATAATGATGAGGAAAAAGATGATTTAATGAAAACTTTCGCTAACAACAAAAAATATACTATTTCAAGATATAAAGGTTTGGGAGAAATGAACCCAATTCAACTTTGGGATACGACCATGAATCCAGCCACAAGAACCTTAAAACAAGTTACAGTTGATAATTCAGAAGAAGCCAGTAATATGTTTACCATGTTAATGGGAGAAGAAGTCCCTCCTCGCAAAAAGTTCATTCAAACTCACGCCAAACTGGCAACTTTGGATGTATAGTTTAAGGTTTAGTATCACCTTCAAGAAGTTTTTGTAAACGTTCAATATGTTCTTCCATTTGACCTATTAGTTCAAATTCTTCAATTTTTTCTCTAATTATTTGTTCTAAACTTCGATGGGTCGTTTTTTGAATACTTAAAATTCCCTCGATTATTATGTCATCCGCCCCTCTTTTTTAAGGTCTTTTTCATTCATTAAATATTATTTTAATATCATTTTTTCATATTGCTAATTTTGTAACGAAATAACAAGGTTGGTCCTTGTGATTTTATGATATCATGAAATATGCCCGCCAGAAATATATTAAAACAATACCTTTCTGACTCAATTTATCATATTTATAATCGAGGAGTAGAAAAACGAATTATCTTTATAGATAATCAAGACTATAAAGTTTTCCTATCTTACATAGAAGAGTATTTAACACCATTACAACAAGGATCAACCTTGTTGTATCGAGAACTGACTGGAAAATATTATGGAGAAATAATTCTTTTAGCCTTTTGTTTAATGCCAAATCACTTCCATTTACTTATTAAGCAAAAGGATAAAGATTCAATCAAAAGGTTTTCAAAATCATTATTTACAAGATATAGCATGTACTTTAATAAAAAATATAAAAGGGTTGGACCACTTTTCCAAAGTATTTACAAAGCTACAAATGTAATAGATAAAGAACATTTATTATATATTTCAAAATATATTCATTTAAATCCGTCAGAAAAAGCAAATAAATTAATTGATGCTTATTCTTCATATTCAGACTATTTGGGAATCACCAATACACAATGGTTAAATAAATTTATTGTATTAACAGAATTTAATAAAAGCTCATATATGAAGTACCACAAAATAAAAACATACAAGCAATTCGTTGAGGAGTATAAGGAAGACCTTCCACAATACACGCTGGGCGAATAATCACAAGAACCACAAGGACCAACCTTGTGATTAACTTGTGATTAAAGAACCACAAGGACCAACCTTGTGATTAATAAACAATTTGTAGAAGAATATAAAGCAGACATGCCCCAATATGAACCAGATATGTGAGGGTTCAACCCTCACATTTTTTCCATATTGCAAATTGAAAGCTACAGATTTAATATCTTCATATGACACATTTACTGCATGACATCTCTTTAGGTGAAACGGGGGAAACTGTTAATACATTCGTTGAGATTCCAAAGGGCTCAATGCATAAAATTGAATATAGACATGAGACCAACTTATTTGCATTAGATAGAGTAGAACCTGATATTTTTGCAAAACCTGTAAATTATGGCTTTATTTCTCAAACTTGGGATGAAGATAATGATCCACTCGATTCATTAATAATTACTTCTGAACCATTACCAACTGGGGTTTTAGTTGTTGCAAGAGTGATTGGGGTATTAAATTTTGTAGATGGTGGGGAAAATGACCACAAAATAATTTGTATTCCAGATGATGATAGAAACGATGGAGATACTGTAAATGAGATTACAGATTTACCAGAAGTCTTAAAAGAAAAACTTAAACATCATTTTATGCATTACAAGGACTTAAAAAAGCCAGGTTCAACTGAAGTTCAAGGTTGGGGAAGTAAAGAAGATGCCTGGAAAATAATTGAGGAAAGTAACAACCGTTATCTTGAAAAGTTCAAGGCAAATTAAAACAAACTCGCTTGTTCTTCTGTTTCATTTTTAATTACTGGATAGCTAAAATCTACTTCAATTTCCCGAGCCGTATTCCAATAATCTTTGAAGCGAAGTTTTTTGTTTTTTAATCCATAATCATATATTTCTTTTGTAAGCCTTACGTCTTCTTCACAGTAGAACTTAAGTTTCTTTAGTGATTCTTCATCCCTTTTCTGCCAGTAGGCAATTGCATTTGCTGGATCATCCGCTTTATGGTCTCCCAATGTTTCTTTAACAATTGCATTTAAAGATACTCTTCTGCCATTCACTTCCCTTACATGTTCCAAAATATCAAGATGAGAGATCTTAGTTAACTCTAAAGGTAAGTAGGGCTTTAATGCTGGAACATCAAAATGTTTAGAATTAAAACCAATAATTCTTGATGCATTCTTAAAATAACCCCAAGAATTGGCAAGTTCGCTTTCAAAGAAAGAAATCATTTCACCTTTAGTTTCAACAAAATTAGAATCCAAAGTTCTGACATACATCGAAAGAACTGATACCCCAAGATCTGCAGGGTCTGACCCTGTTATCTCATCAAAGAATTTCTGTGTTTCTAAATCAAAAATTACCTCTTGGTACATAGGTAACTAAACATTATACTATCAATTGTTATGGACTCAATTAGTTATCATAAAAAATATAAAGGGAAAATTGGAACTGAATTAAAATCTCCAATAAATAATAGATCTGACTTATCTCTTGCATACACTCCAGGTGTCGCAGAGGTTAGTAAACTTTTGGCCCTTGATCCTAAAATGGCAAGCACTTTAAGCTTAAAATCAAATACTATCGCGGTACTTTCAGACGGTTCTGCAGTTTTGGGACTTGGAAATATTGGTGCCTATGGAGCAATTCCTGTAATGGAAGGTAAGGCTGCACTCTTTAAAAAGTTTGCCGGAGTAGATGCATTTCCAATTTGTGTAAATACCCAAGACAATGAAGAAATAATTAAATTAGCCAAAAATATCGCTCCTGTATTTGGTGGCATAAACTTAGAAGATATTGAAGCTCCAAGGTGTTTTGAGATAGAAAGAAGACTAATTAAAGAACTTGATATCCCAGTTATGCATGATGATCAGCATGGAACAGCAGTAGTTGTTCTGACAGCTTTATTAAATTCACTCAAGGTTGTAGATAAAGACAAATCTGTAAAAATTGTTATTAACGGCGCAGGTGCAGCAGGGACTGCAGTTTGTGATTTACTACTAGAATATGGATTTAAAAATATAGTTATTTGTGATTCCCAGGGAGCAATTAGTAAACATAGAAAAGATTTAAATACTGAGAAAAAAAGACTTGTTAAAATTACTAATATAAATAATGAGGTAGGGGACATCCATCAAATAATTAAAAATAAAGATGTTTTTATTGGAGTTTCTAAGGGCAATTTAATTGATAAAAACGACATTAAAAACATGAGCAAAGATGCCGTCGTTTTTGCCATGGCAAATCCAACTCCTGAAATTATGCCAGATGAAGCAAAATTAGGTGGAGCAAAAGTTATTGCAACAGGAAGGTCAGACTTTAACAATCAAATAAATAATTGTTTAGTCTTTCCTGGAATTTTTAGAGGGGCGTTAGATCATAAAGTAAAAAGAATAACTAACAAAATGTTAATTCAAGCTGCTATAAATCTTTCTAAATTAGTTAAAAAACCAACAGTTGAAAAAATTATTCCCAGCCCATTTGAAAAAGGAGTTGTAAAAGCAGTCTCTTCAGCAATAAAAATGTGAGGAATTATAATTGTAACAAATTTTTGCCAGTTGTGGATAGTAGATCTTTTTTATTATGTTCTATTTGTGGAATTTGAACATCCAAGGCTCCGTGCACAACGAGAACAAAGAGAACAGCAGTTAGCAAACATACAGGTTGCAAATAATTGGTCACGGGAAGAGATGTTTAACCACTTTCACCAACAGGGCGAGGAAAAAGCAAAAAAGGGATCCCCAAGTAGCCTTGACAAACCAGAAATTCAAACAGCTGCCGATTATATTGTGTGGTACTTGTCAGGCCAAAAGTAAAGAGCTACAATGTTTGAGCTTATGGATATTGGTAAAATTTTAAACGCAGAAATAACTGCAGAACTTTCTAAATCTTACGTTGATTATGCCATGAGTGTTATTGTTGCCCGTGCCCTTCCTGATGTTAAAGATGGTTTAAAACCAGTTCATAGAAGGATTTTATATGCCATGGCCCAAATGGGACTAAAACACTCTGGAAGCTTTACCAAATCCGCCAAAGTCGTTGGAGAAGTTTTAGGAAAATACCATCCACACGGAGACACCGCAGTCTATGACACCATGGTTCGTTTGGCTCAAGATTTTTCAATGAGATATCCTCTTGTCAAAGGTCAGGGTAATTTTGGATCAGTTGATGGTGACTCAGCTGCAGCAATGAGGTATACTGAGGTAAAATTGTCATCCATTAGTGAATATTTGCTCATGGATATTGAGAAAGATACTGTTGATTATATTGATAATTTTGACGCAACCTTAAAAGAACCTGTCTTCATGCCCGCCCTTCTCCCAAATTTACTTCTGATGGGTTCTGAGGGTATTGCTGTAGGAATGGCAACTAAGATTCCGCCTCATAATTTAACTGAAGTAATTGATGCAATTACCCTAATGGTTAAAAGGGGTAAAGTAATAATAGAAGATGAAAAAATCCACACTTTGGAAAATGAATTTGTAATTAAAAAGATTAATTTAATAGCGGAAGGAAGTGAAAAAAGTTTTACGCAAGAAGAGGTAGATCCAAAGAGCATATCATTTGAAACTGATACAACAATCGATGAAATTTGCGAAATTCTGCCAGGTCCTGATTTTCCTACAGGTGGTGCAATATATGATGCAAATTCTTTAAAAGAAGTTTATGCAACAGGTAGGGGAAGAATTGTGGTTCGTGGTATTGCAGAAATCTCTGAAAATAAAAGTGGTAAAACTCAAATAATTATTTCTGAAATTCCATATCAAGTTAATAAAGCGGAAATGGTTGCCAAAATTGCGGAGCTTGTTAAAGACAAGAAATTAGTTGGGATTTCTGATCTTCGCGATGAATCAGACAAGGACGGTATGAGAGTTGTAATTGAACTTAAAAGAGATGCCAAGCCAAAGTCAGTCTTAAATAATATTTATAAACACACCAGACTTCAAACTACGTTCCCAGCTAACTTTGTAGCCCTAGTTGATGGCACACCTCATACATTAAATTTAAAGCAGATTTTGACTGAATATATAAAACACAGACAGAAAGTGGTGGTTAGAAGAACAATTTTTGAGTTAACTGAAGCCAAAAGAAGAGCCCATATCTTAGAAGGATTAAAAATTGCACTTGACAACTTAGATGCTGTCATAAAAACAATTAGAGAAAGCAAAACCCAAGAGGAAGCAAAAGAGAATTTGATGAAGCGTTTTAAGCTTTCTGAGATCCAGTCTACCGCAATCCTTGATATGCAACTTCGAAGACTTGCTGCACTGGAGCGAGAAAAAATAGAAAACGAATATGAAGATATTAAAAAGTTAATTGATAGTTTAATTGCAATACTAAAAGATCCACAAAGAATTTTAGAAATTATTAATACTGAACTTTCAGAACTCAAGGCAAAATTTGGAGACTCAAGAAAAACAAAAATTTATAAAAGTAAAATTGGGGAATTTTCTGAAGAAGATTTAGTTGCCAAAGAAGATGTTTTGGTAACTGTAACTCGGACAGGTTACATTAAAAGAGTTTCAAGAAATGCTTACAAGGCTCAAAGACGAGGTGGAAAGGGAGTAATTGGAATGACCACCAAAGAAGAAGATGAAATTGATCACTTAGTTACAGCTAGCACACATGATCAGATATTATTCTTTACTAATAAAGGTCGTGTTTTTGGTGCAAAAGCGTATGAGATTCCAGAAAGCTCACGGCAAGCAAAGGGGCAGGCACTTGTTAATTTTTTAAATCTTGAACAGGGAGAAGATATTAAATCTATTTTACCAATGGATAAAGAATCAAGTGCCAAGAATTTAATATTGGCAACTGCGTCGGGGATAATTAAAAAGACAGAACTTAAACAGTTTGAAAACTTAAGAACAAATGGGCTTATTGCTATTAAACTACAAGGGACTGATTCTTTAATTTCTGCCCATTTAACTTTTGGGTCAGATAACATTATGCTTCTAACTCAAAAGGGGATGTCTATTAGATTTCCGGAAGGGAACGTTCGGCCAATGGGTAGGGCTACAACTGGCGTAACAGGTGTTAAGATGACAGCAGGGGATAGTGTAATTGGCATGGAAGTTTTTCCTGAAAAATTAGGAGTACCTGTTGATAAAAGAAAAAAGGTCTTTAGAGATATTTTAACTCTTTCAATTCATGGGTTAGGGAAAAGAACAAGATTTGATTTATTTCCAATTCAAAAAAGAGCAGGGAAAGGGGTTAAAGCTTGTATAGTTTCAGCTAAAACTGGAGACTTGGCTTGTGCATCTTTAGTTACAGAAAACTCTGATCAACTTGTAATTACTTCTAAAAAAGGGCAAGTGATTAAACTTCCAGTTAAAAATATTCCACAATTAGGCAGAGTAACACAAGGGGTTATTATCATGCGATTTGCAAATAAAGGAGATTCCATCGCCGCCGCCACAGTCCTTGAAAAAACAGGGGATGAGGAAGAAGAATAAATATCAGACCTTTAACTTCTCATTCGAATCTAAAATATATTTTCTAAGTTTATTTGCTTCATCTGGAGTAAGTCCTTCTTCTGGTCGAAAAATTCCTACCATTTGAGCTTGGTTTACTTGCACCATATGTGTATTTAAACCAAAACTTTTAAATTTGGATCCTAGACTGTTTTCAAGTAGATCATCAATTTGTCTTTTCAAACTCAATAAAACTCTTTCTGTCATTTGGAGGTATTTTACTTCTTCTTACTTCTTTTTGTCAAATTTTTCTGGTATATTTAAATCATGAAGAAAATAGGAGGTGTATTTTTATTTTTTATACTTCTTTTTGCCTACTCCAAATGGGGGCCATCACTTCCAATTTCAGTTTTAACTCAAACAAAAGGTGAACCCTTAATGGTAACTGAAACTGGTAAAGTTGCTGTTACTCCCGACGTTGCAAAAATTACTGTAGGAGTTGAAGGTCAAGGTCAAAGCTTAAAATTGGTTCAAAGCGATATAAATGTTAAATCCAAAAAAATTGTCGATGAATTAAAGAAACTTGGAATTGAGGAAAAAAACATTAAAACAGTAAGTTACAATGTTTATCCAGAATATGACTATCAAAATAGTCCATATAGAATTAATGGCTACAGAATTTCTACTTCATACGAAATCAAAATAGAAGATTTTGAAAAGATAAATGACGCAGTCGTTGTAGCTACAAACAATGGGGCAAACATGATTGGTAATATTTCTTTTGAAGTAAATGACAAAACTAAAGAGGAATTGACCAACAAGGCTAGAGAAGAAGCTGTAGAAAAAGCAAAAACAAAAGCCAAAGGTCTTGCCAATTCTGCAGGTATTACTTTAGGGAAAATTATTAATGTTTCCGAATCTGGAGGTTTTGAACCAAGACCTATTTTAATGTATGACAAAGCCATTTCAGGTTCCGAACCCGTAACAACAGCTAATATTACTCCAGGAGAAACTGAAATAGAAGTAACAATTACTCTTTCCTACGAAATTAGATAGCCTTTTTGATATATTCTTTAATGCTTTGTCCTTCTCTTGTTTGTAATATATAGGCTCCGCCAGAACTTTTAGCTGAAACTAATACATTTTCTTCACTTAGGTTAATATAGGAAACAGAATATTCAAGTGGATTGCCAATTTCTTGCAAAATATCATTAACCATTTCTACTGTTAGATTAGTATTTACAAAAGAAAATGCAGAAGCAAAACTTTTGACATTTGCTTTTTGAAGTATTGCTTTTAATATTTCAAACTGCCGTCTGGAACGATCAAAGTCACTACTCCCATGCCTACTTCTGGCGTATTTTAAAGCTTCCTCACCATTCATCTGGTGAGGTCCAACTCCATAACTAATTGATTCATATCTACATGTAAATTGTTTTTCAAGTTCAAAACCTGAATATTTTTGATGAAATTCTTCTACCTTTTCAGGCGAAAAACCACATAGTTCGTTTTCAAGCCCCTTAACAGGATAAAAATTGTCAGTATATGCTTTTTTAACATCTACTGTTATCCCACCTATAGAATTAATCATCTTCATAAACGAAATAAAATCAATAGATATAAAGTTAGATATTGAAAGACCAGTAACATCAACCACTGCATCTTTAAGTGATGGATCAGCGTTTATCTTATGTCCCGAAAACCAAAGATCTCTGGGAATTGAAATTAGATTTACCTTTTTATCAGTCACATTAACCGACACAATTATAATAGCATCCATTAAACCTCCACCTGAATGTCCTGCACCCCCATGACCAGTCAGTAAAACATTTAAAAATTTAGCATTTTTTGTAGTAACCCTATCTTCCACTATTATTTCAGGTAGGGGATAAGAGTTTGTTTGGATGCTGGCAATTGATGATTGATTATTAGTTACAAACTTTGTATAGCCATAAGTCCCAAGATACATACCAATTAAAAAAACAGGTAAAACTAAAAGAAATACAAAATTAGGACTTTCTAATAATTTTTTCATTTACCCCTCCCGTGGAACTGTTCATGGATTTCATGAAGTTGTTTATTGGTAACATGTGTATAAATCTGAGTAGTTGAAATGTTTTTATGTCCCAACATTTCTTGAACGCTTCTTATATCGGCTCCTGCATTAAGTAAATCTGTCGCGTATGAGTTATGACTTACAATTCCATCAGTAAATAAATTTTCAGTATCTAAGACAGTAAAATCAAAAACATTATATCTAAATGAAGGTAGTTTTTTGATTTTTTTAACCTTTAACCATTTATAATTTTTGGATCTATATAATTGCTTTAATAAGTTGAGTTTTTGATCTTTATAACCAAAATTTTCAATCTGTCTAATAAATTTAATTAGGGTAGATCTTAACGGAACAATCTTATCTAAATATCGATTTGATTTTATATTTTCATTCTTTTGCATAGCATATCTAAATCCTATTTTTCCATTCTCTTCTAAATCAATAAATATAGACTTCAGGACCGATTGAGCTGGTATTTTTTCTTCTTCCCAAATTGAATTATCTAATAATGTTTTACCTTTTAAGGTTGGGATTAATTTAATAAACAATTTCTGATCATTTTTACTAATAATTTGGAGGGTGTAAAACAAGTGCCTGAATAATTTACCTTGAGGTAATTTGACCGTTCTGTCTCTCTCCATCAAATGAGCATCTATACCAAGCCTCAAAAGTAACATTTGGATATCTTTCAAAAAATCCTTAGACGAGGAAAAGATTCTTGGCGCTCCATTAGAATTTCCTTCAGCATCGTAAATTCCAGCTATAAATTCTTTTATTTCATCAATAGTTGAATTCATTATCAAATAGGGCACACGTCTATCTTTTGAATGTTCATGCAAATTTAAATCCTTCTGCAAAAAATTTACAAATTGATCTGAATAAAAATTCAATCTAAACGAATTTGTTTTTGGATTGGGTTCAATTCTAGCTTCAGCATTTAATAAATCTCTGATAATTTTTTGATATAACTCAAGAATTGTTTTATTCTTATCGTGGATAATTACCCCTCTTCGAACTTTACTAATTACACCATCTCCTAAAATATATCCGACTAATCTGGATATCTTTGGATCTATGAATTTTAAACCTTTTATTTTAACTCTCCGAATTCCTAACACATAATCGTTTACTTTTAAATTTTTGACAAATATTTCGTTAATTCCATTACTTCTTAAGGTAAACAGCCTATGGTTATTAGAACAAACTAATTCGTATCCATCAGCCCAAACTGAGTAAAGATCCGATAAATGAGATTCCTTACCAGAAATTTTAGTTTTAGTTATCTTATCATTCACCAGATTTAATCCCAAAATGTCTGATTGGTTTTGATAATATAAATTTCGAGCTGAAATAATTTGATCTTTTAAAAATATCCTTGTTTCAGGATGAACACAGTGGCGGATCCCGTGAGGCGTAATTTCAACAGGTAATTTAATTTTGTGTACATATTTTTTAACCAATCGTTCCACTGATCGGGGAGTGAGGCGCATTTTTTCGCCTGCCTGCGCAGGCAGGTCAGGAGTATCAATAAACTTTCCTTTATGTCGTATAAACAAAGGTTTAAAATGATCTTTTCTTTCATTTAAATATTTTTTTAAGTAATCAGCAGAACGAGAAGAAAGAAAAACAACTCTTGCTCTTCCTCCCTTACCAGTAATTCCAAATTCACGTCTTTCAAAATCTATTTTTTCAATATTAAGGTTTGTTAGTTCAGATACACGTAAACCTGTTGAAAATAAAACTTCCAAAATTGCTTTGTCTCTAATCCCTTGAATGTCTGACATTGTTGGAGCATTAAGAAGTCTATCTACTTGTTCACCATTTAAAAATTTAACTTGTCTGTCTGGAATTTTAGGTAGTTCAATTTTATCAGGTGCCATAACTTGATAGTCATTCCTTATTAGCCATTTTAAAAAGGATCGGAGAGCAATAGCGTGATATCCTTGAGTCTTCTTTCCCAAACCAAGTTTAGCGAGGTATGCCCTAAAGTCATGAATCGCGTCCTGTTTTATGTCTTCTAATTTAGCATTTGCCTTTTTAGCATTTAACCAGATTGATAATCTGGTTAGGTAATGTTTGTAATTTCTAATTGTAAGAGGGGAGCAACCTTTTTCGACAGATAAATAATCCAAAAACTCATCTATTTTTTTTGCTATCTCTGTTATTTTTCCTTGGGCATCTAACATCTTTATTTAGGATATAAGTTTTTGAAGATTGTGTCAACAACATTGTACGACTATATTGCAAGGTCAGACCTTGCAATATCATAATCTTGATGTAGTCCAAATAGCTTGAACCATAAATCCATATCTGGAAATTCTATAACCCTGTCGTTACCTTTAAATTTACCCATCTCTAAGGCTCTAGGGAAAATCATTAAGTTAGCATCGGACTGTTTGAGTACTTCTGTCGCGGATGAGATGGAATCATCAAAATGTATCATTGAACAATGCTGGCATGCTATATGCCCCTTAAAGACATCGCCATTCATGTATGTACTAGAACGAATAAAGATGTTTTTTGTATCTATCCATGGATAATTACTATTTAGCCACTTTAAAGTAACATCGGCAAGTTCGGGTACTCTAGTTGTAACTACCAATTGACTAACTCCATGATCAAAAGCCAATTTTGAATAAGTTTGTATCGGTAAGTTTGGTTTGGCTCGCATAAGCACATCCACATCTGCCCAGACTTCAGCTTCTGTTTTTGAAGCCTCTTCAAAATTTGCTCCTTTTGCTTTTGCCCAATGAGCCAGTGCAAGCCACTGATCGATTCGTCTATCTTGAAAATCAAAACCATTCGAAAAGATCACGAAGTAACACTATCTGCTTATTTGACAAGGTTTCTATAAATGTATGGGCATTCTCTGCAGTCATGCCTGAATGATATAGTAAAAAATATTTTTGTCAAAATTTTCACGATTTTCACGAGACAAATAAAAAATAGGGGAGAGTCCCCCGCTAGGAGGATAAAAATTAAGGACTAAAGATTAATCATTAAAGCGCCTTCACCAAATCGATTTTAAGGCCTGTCTGGAGCAAAAGACGTATAACTAGTCTCTTGACTTTATCCCAACATTTCGGGCTAACTAAACACTTCTCCGTTTTTTAAAATTTAGGGGAGTCGAACAAGCAACTAGAAGCTAGAATCTAGAAACTAGATATAAGACATAAAGAACATAAAAACAGCAAGAAAAACTTGAGTTGCAGTATCATAAAAATAATTATTAATTCTTAATTGTTAACTATTAATTAATTTACTACACTACACTCAGCAATTTACTTTACGTCGTAAAAGTATTATTGTACGACATTATATTAAGGTTAATTGTTAAGGGTTAATAACTAAGAGAACTACTGTTGAAGTCATTAAGCAGATTAAGGGAATTTAAAGAAATTAATTATATGTTTCATACTAATTCCTAATTACTAATCTCTAGTACCTACTTTTGACTTATCCACATTATGTATCAAACTATATCATCCGTGAAAACTATCATCAGCCCCGTGAAAATATATATCAATATATTATTATAGGATATCTAGTCCTCCACTTCCCCACTACCCGCCCCATCTGGTGGCAAAAAACATTCCGATAAGGACAATTAAACCTAATGTTAAGTACTCTCTAGTAATTGATGGGAAAAGTCTATCTTCAAGTTTGGCCTGACCCAAGCCCAATAAAAGATATACCCCACTAGTTAAGAAAAGTGAACCGACAACGACTGTTACTGGCCAGAAATAGATAAGGGTTACAAGTTCAGCAATTATCAAACTTGAAGTTAAAGATAAAATCAATATGTTTTTCTCAAGTTTTTTTTCAAGGTTAATTGACCAATACCCTTGAATTAATAAAAGAAAAGATAAAATAAAACTTAGGCTAGCATTAATAAAGATAGTTTGTTTAATTGAAAAGATAGCATCAAAAATTAAAAAACTGGTAATGAGGGTTAAAACAAATCCAACTCCCCTAGCAGCCCTTAAAAGACCAATTGTTCTAAGTGATGAGGACACTGTGTATATATTCATTGTTGAGGACAAAACATAAATACCAATCGCATAAAAAATTACGATGGGAATTCTGGTGAACATGTTTGCTGGTAATAAAAACCAAAAAATACCTACACTTAAGGTAAAAAGCATAGGCAAAACCAGTGACACCCAAGTCATATTTTTACCTAAACCTTCGTAAAAAGACCAGGCTGAGAAGGCTCCTGTCAATAAAACTAATAGCGAAATTGCGGGAAATTTAAATTTTCCTTCCAAAAATTGTATAAAAACAAAGCCAATAGAAAGTACAATAGAACTAATCAAAAAACGAAGTTTTTTAGACATAAATATTAAAAATTGGAATAAACCCTTTGAACATCGTCGTGATCCTCAAGACTCTCTAAGAAAAATGTTATTTTAGCAGTTTGATTGTCATCAGAAATGTTAGAATAGGTTTTTGGTATCATATTAAGCTCGGTTTTTAAAACTTTAAAGCCAGCACTAACAACTTTTTCACTAATTTCTTTTAAATGGTCTGGAGTTACAAAAACTTCCAAACCATCATCTATTTCCTCTATATCATCAACTCCCAAATCAATCAAAGTTAAAGTTTGTAAATCTACATCTTGAGCTTTTTCAACAAGCAAAAATCCCTTATCTGTAAAATTATATGCAACTGAATTTGGTCCGCCCATAGTTCCCCCACTCTTCTCAAATAAATTTTTTAATTCTTGGGAAGTTCTATTTTTATTATCTGTTGCACAATCAACAATTACATAGATACCAAATGGACCAAAACCCTCATATCTAATTTCTTCATAACTATCAGCTTTTTCTGAGGCAGTTTTTAATATTCTATCAATGTTTTCCTTGGGCATGTTACTTTCCCTTGCTTTATCTATAGCAACTCTTAATTTGAAGTTCATGTCAGGATTTGGGCTTCCACCTGACTTAACAGAAATAGTAATCATCTTAGATAGCTTACCAAAGACATTGCTCTTTTGTGCATCTTTTAATCCTTTTTGTCTTTTAATGGTTGCAAAATGTGAGTGCCCTGACATACTATATAGCAACAATTATACAATAAAAATTTATGGAAGAGAACCTGACCCAAAAAGCAATAGAATTAGCATTAAAATGTGACTGGACTGAAGCAGTTAAAATAAACTTGAAAATTTTAAGGACAAATCCGAATGATATTGACACCTTAAATAGATTATCAAGATCATATTATGAAAACGGAGATCTAATTAAGGCTAAAAAGACTTCTCTTAAGGTATTAAGGAATGATAAGAATAACAGTATTGCCATGAAGGCGGTGGAAAAATATAAGCTAAAACTTCCACGAAGTACTAAGGATCACAGGAATGTTGATCCTTCAGTTTTTATCGAAGAACCAGGAAAAACAAAATTAATTAACCTAATTAATCTTGGATCAAGTTACACCTGTGCCTGCCTTAGCTCTGGAGATGAAATAATTCTAGCTACCCACACCCACAAGGTCTCCTTAACAAATCTTGATGGAAAATATATTGGAAAACTTCCAGATGATTTATCTGCAAAATTAAGAAGACTTATTAAGGGTGGAAATGAATATAGAGTTTATGTAAAATCTGTTGATGGAAAAAACGTTAAAGTTTTGATCAAAGAAACAAGTCGTGGTGATGAATTTAAAAACACTCAATCCTTTCCAAGAGAGCTTTCAGAATCTGTCACTGAAACTTTTTCCGATTCTGATCTTTAAATCAATGGTTTGGTTTAAATCAATAAAACTTTGACAATTAAAAATTTTTGATACAATTTCATTGTAATTTTTATTACTACCTATCACCTCACAGTCTAATTTTTCATCATATCCTTTGGAATAATCTGCAGTTTTAAAACCTATTATTTCTAAGATTTTAGAGACGTCTTCAGCAACTCCATTTTCACCAGTCAAGTTCTCTATTCGTACTTTTGGCATTCGTTGAGCTACATAAGGATTGACAAAATTAATAAGAATTGAGTCTTTTACTGTTTTTGATGTTAGAGAATAATCATAGTCATTTTTTTTATCAAATAACCAAAAAACCTTTATTGTTTGATATAAATTTAGGTTTGTTGAATCACCATCCTTCCAAAGATAGACCGGAATATTAAAATTCTTAACAATTGTTTCAGTTACAAGTTTACCATTATACTTCTCCTTTTCTCCTAAAATCCAAAGGCTTGCTAATTTATATTCACCAAAATTTCTTGAAGATTCTAGATTGAAATTTTTATCAATAAAAATTTTTATTAGATCATCCTTTAAAGGATCCACAACAATTATCTCAGCATTACCATCTTTATTGTTAATATAAGTAAACTTATCTAATGTTTTCACTTTAAAAAACAAAAAAGTTAAAAAAAATAATGCTATAAGTAACAAAAATCTAGATCTTCGCATGTGACAATCTAATGCTTTTAATATTCCTATTAACTTCGTCTTTACTCTTACCCATAGAAATTAAAATATTTTTGATAATTGATGTTGCGGCTTCAAACTCTGGTTGAACCAATTTATCAACTCTTAATAGTTTTAATTTTTCCCAATCTTCATCTAGATGAACTCTCGAAATAATTTTTGTGTTTGGAGATAGATTTTGGATATGGGCAATAACCGATTCTTGAGAAATTCTATCAGGAATCGCCACAATTACGGCCTTGGCAGATGACACATTAGCCATTTCTAGAACCTCTTTTTCGGTAGGGTCTCCATAAATTGCCTTAATTCCTTTTTGCAGACAGTTGGTAATTATTTCTTGATCATAATCAACAACCAAAAAATCAATCCCATTGTCATTTAATGCTTTACCAACCCATCCCCCCACTCTACCAAAACCCAAAATAATGATGTGGTCTTTAAGATTATTTCGAGTATTTGAACTTCTTTCAAGTGACGAAAACATCTTAAACCTGTTTTTTAATAATCGCCATAATTTAAATGCGTTTGCGTAAACGAGTGGAGAAACTAGAAGAGTAATCAAACCAACGGCAACCCCCGTTGAAGAAGTTTCTTTTGGCATAAGATGTAAAATAGTACTAGAACCAAAAATAATAAATGCAAACTCTCCTACTTGAGAAAGTCCTAAGGCTGTCAAAACCATAGTCTTACCATTAAATCTAAAAATATAATTAATAATTAGTATCACAACAAATTTAACTAAAATAATGAGAATTGATATTGCAATAATCATTCCTAAATTAACAAAAACTACTTGAGGTGTAACAAAAAATCCCAATGTCACAAAAAAAAGCGCGACAAACAAATTTTTTAAAGGTCTTGTCTCAGCAAAAACCGCATGGTTTTCTTGAGATTCAGATATTACAAAACCTGCAATAAAAGCGCCCAATGCCGGCGAAATTCCAAAAAAGGTTGCAAGAAGTGCGGTTCCTACAGCCAAGGAAACTGAGGTTAAAAGTAAAAGTTCTCTCGAATTAAGAGCTGCAATTTTATGAATTATAAAAGGAACTACGCTCTTACCCAAGATAACTGCTACAAGAATTAAAAAGATTGATTTTGTAAAGGCTAAAATTACAGGTAGAAAAACTGCTTCTTCACTGCTAACTAAAAAGGGTAATAATATCATTATCGGAACAACAGCCAAATCCTGAATAAGAAGCCACCCCACCATTAACTTTCCATGAACACTATCACTTTCACCCCTGTCAAAGAGCATCTTAATAATTACAGCAGTAGACGACATCGAAAAACCAATTGATAAAACCAGTGATGATATATTATCGATTCCAAAAAGCTTCAGGAGAAAATATAAAACTATTGTAACAATAACCATCTGCAAAATAGATGCAGCAAAGATTCGTTTCAAAAGACCTTTAAATTTATTAATTGAGAATTCTAATCCTATTGAGAATAAAAGCAGTATTGAACCCAAGTCAGCAAGTCTCTCTAGACCATAATTTTTGATTGGAAAAATTGCACCAGCAACAACCCCTGCTAAAATATAGCCAACAATTGCTGGAGCTTTAAATTTTTTTGCAACAAAACCTCCCAAAAGTGCAAAAACAGTAACTAAGAAAAGCCCAAGGGTAAAAGAATTTTCCATTTCTAATATTAATCTTATGTTAATTTAGATAACTTTACTAGAGCTTCACCAAGATCCTCAGGCAAATCTATTTTAAAACTTACTTTTTTTTGAGTTTTTGGATGATTAAAAGATATTTCTCCAGCATGTAAAAAGAGTCTACTACACCATTTTCTATCTTTTCGAGCAGTTTTTCTGCCAGCATAAAACTCATCGGCAACTATTGGAAAACCTATATGTTTTAAATGAATTCTAATCTGATGAGTCCTCCCCGTTTTTGGCTTCAATTCTAATAATGTAAAATCGTTATAATATTTTATAACTTTATATTCCGTTACGGCTTCTCTCCCACCAATTAGTACACCAAATCTATCTCTTCTCCATGGTAACCTACCTACTGGCTCATTAATTAAACCTTCTGGTTGCTCTATTTTTCCATGAACTAAAGAGGTGTATGTTTTACTAACCAACCTCTCTTTAAATTGCCTCTGAAGGTCCTCAAAGGCACTTTGGGTCTTGGCCACAAGTAATATTCCAGAAGTTTCTTTATCAAGTCTGTGAACAATCCCGTTTCGAAATTGAAAATTGTTAATTGAAAATTGTAAATTCTCTGCTATCCATTCTTGTATAACAGGTTGATTTTTAGTAGTATTAGCAGAGTCTGTAATCCAGCCTGAAGGCTTCTCCAAAATAAAAAGAGACTCGTCTTCAAAAATTACTTTTGGGTTTTGCATTAGAATATAAATTCCAAGACTATAAAAACAATATACATTAAAACTAAAATTAAAGCTTCAAATCTGTCCAGTCTATGCTTGCTACGAATAAAAAACCAAAAAGTTAAAAATATGACAACGAAGGCAATTACCCCATTTCTATAATCTATAAAGGAAACAATATTAATTGGACTTATAACCGCAGTCAAACCAACAATGAGTGTTGAGTTAGCAATTGTTGAACCTAGTAAATTTCCAAAAAACATTTTTGGTTCGCCGTTTTTAACACTTTTTAAAGAAAAAATAAGTTCAGGTAGCGACGTGCCTATAGCTAGAACAATTAGACTAATGACAAAAATGGGTATACCAAAAGAAATTGCCATGCTTTGTGAAGACTGGATTATCATTTGTGATGAAAAAAGCATTAAAGCCAGACTTACAAACATCTTTCCATACTCTTTACTAATATCAAAATCAATGTGGTTAATCTCTCTTAAAAACTTGTAGAAAAAGCTTTCTTGACTGTGCTGGTTGGTAACTTCTGCAAATTTTTCTTTGAAAAAACTAGCAGTGTAACTTGCATAAACAAAAAGAAGAACCAGTCCATCAACTCTTCCCAGTATTCCATCTGCAGCAAGTGCCATAGGTAATACTCCTGCTACAAGCGCTGTAAAAACATCTCTTTTAAGATAATCACCATGAACGTTTATTTTTCCTAGTAATAGAGCAACTATGCCAGTTATGACTGCTGTATTGGCAATATTACTTCCTAGGACTACTCCCAAAGAAATATTTGGCGACCCTTCAATGGCTGATGTAATACCTACAAAAAGTTCTGGAAGAGAGGTTCCAACAGCAAGAATAATTGCAGAGATTGCAAAAACACCAATCTTACTTTTCCTTGCAATTCTTCTTAAGGAAACGATCACCCACTCTGCAGATTTAATTAATACAAATGAAAAAAAGACTAGGCCTAAAATCTGAAAAGAAATCATGAAGAAATTATACTATAAATCTATCTCAACTACTTTTTTCTTTTAATAGTTTTTTAATTAAATCTTTATCAAAAGTTTTAAAGTCAATCGCATTTTTGCTTTTTGCATAAACCAAGTTGTAACAGTCAACTAAACCTAGACTTGAACCCGCGTAGATGTTTACTGCTTTTTCCAACAAATCAGAATTTTCAATTTCTATAAACTTCAGGCTTAATATCTTTTTCAGGGTTTGTATTACCTTTTCTTTATCTTTCTTAAATTGTCCAAGGATAACCCAATATACTTCAAAAAAAACAATTACAGAAGTAAACGGAGAAAATTTACCATCAGCAGATTTTAAAAAAAACTCTTTAGCTTCATTGTGTTGATTTGTAACATCAGCTAGTAAAAAACGTAAAAAGAAATTTGTATCAACAAAAGTCATATTGTGTTTTTGTAATAATCGTCTTTAGCCTTTTCAACCATTTTGTTTAAACTTAAATTCTTATATTCGCTTGTAACAGGCACTGAACCAGCCATATCTTCAACCAACTGGCTCATTGGTTTTATTGTTATTAATCCTGCGTCTGCATCTACAACGTTAATTAAAAGTCTTTGTTGAGGTTTGTAATTTACAATTTTAAATAAATTTGATGGTATGGTAAATTGTCTCTTGCTAGTAATTGTAGCTAAATAATTCATATGCAAGGAGATTATATAATAGCAAGGAATACTTGTCAATACAAGGAAAAAAATTACTTTTCTCTTTTCTTCTCACAAGAAACACACATTGTGGCCTCAGGAAAAACTGCTAAACGATCAGTATCAATCATCTTGCCACAGTCTTCACAAATTCCATACTTACCAATTTTGACTCTTTCGAGTGCTTTTTTTATTTGCTTTGATTTCCTATTTAATTCTTCTTTAATAGCCGTTACCCTTGCGTGTCCAAACTGTTCTTCAGCTTCAGTATCAGTTGCAGCATTGTCGAGATCTCTTGTTTTATCATTAAACGGATCTTCTGAGGAAATTTTCTTCTTGTTAATTTTTAAAGAAGCAAGTCTAGCGGTCAAAAAATCTCCAACGGGTTTTAATAAATTTTTGGGAAATGTGAGTTGTCTAGCCATCACGTTTTGATAGTTTAAATAATAACAAAAAACTAATAAAAGCAATAGTACCAGAAAATAAATATTCAAATTTTTGTGCGGAAAAAAAAAGTTTGATTATAAAAAATATACCTAAAGTTGCCAAACCTGAAAAACCTACCCTACCAGACTTGTACCAAGTAAAAGTTCTATAAAAATTGTCAAAAAGAAAAAATATAAAAATAGAAGTCAAACTAACCCAAAAGATGAGAAAGGATGAGAGATTGGAACGCATAATAGAATCGGTTAGATAAAACAATGACAACCAAGGTAAAATCGAAACAATTAAAGCATCAAGACTTTCAAATAGTTTTAATTTAAATCTAAAAATGACAATCAATTGCGCGATTGCTATTGTTAGTAGTGTAATCCAAAACCAATAGGCTACAAATAAATACTTCGAAAATAAAGTTCCAAGTAAAATACCTAGTACTAAAACAAAACCAGAATTAAAAATTTTTTCACTTGAATAATCATCTTTTAATTTCTTCCAATATAGGTAGAAAAATAAAAAAAATCCTAAAATATTTGCAATTACCATCGTAAAGATAATATCATATTAGTTACATGCTTGAAACACCACACGTAGCACTTGGAATTGCAATGGCAGTTAAAACTGGTAACCCTTGGGTTGCAATACCTTTATCGCTTGCTAGTCACTTTTTACTCGACAGAGTCCCACATTGGAATCCTCATTTTTATACTGAAACTCAAAAGTTTGGGCAACCTAAAAAAATTAGTACTTATATTGCAGTTGTTGATGAGATGATTGCCATTGCCTTGACTTTATTTATAGCATATAAGTTTATGCCTGATGTAAATAAATCTTTTCTTATTCTTATTTGTTCTCTCCTTTCAGTTCTTCCAGACCAAATTAAAATTCCCTACTTTTTCTGTAACAGGCGATTTGGATTAATTAAAAAATGGGTAGATTTTGAAAGGTCAATTCAAGTTGAAGTTGGACCTGTTTGGGGAATTTTAACCCAGACTATTGTTGTTTTAGTTTCTTTTTATTGGGTCTTTAGCTAAATTCTAGATTCTAGTCACTCGTTCTTAGCGCGCTCTACATATTCTCCACTTCGTGTGTCCACTCTAATTTTTTCTCCTACTTCTATAAATAATGGAACTTTAACATCAAGTCCATTTTCAAGCTTTGCAGATTTTAAAAAGTTACTAGCAGAATTTCCTTTTACTCCAGGGTCACAATCAGTAACTTTCAAAGTTACCTTAGGAGGAAGGTCAACTGACATGGCGCGATCGTTCCAAAATAAAATATTTACTTCCTCACCCTCCTTAACATAAAAAATATCTGTTCCTAAGATAGAAAGTGGAACTTCTATCTGATCATAACTACGAGGATCCATAAATGTGGCAACTTTGCTGTCTTTGTAAAGATATTGTAGACTTCTTTTTTGAAGATCAATTTTTTCAAAACTTAGGTTACTTGAGAAAGCGTGTTCAATGTTAGCTCCATTTTCAAGGTTAATACAATTAACTCTTACTGTTGCTCCTCCCCTACCCATTTTAATTAGGTTATATTTGGTAACCTTAAAAGGCTTTCCTTCATAAAGAAAAGCAATCCCCGCCCTTAAGTCTGTTGCATTCACATTTGCCATATTGTAGATATTATATCAGGCTCCGACGAAAACTACATTCTGAAGTTGTTTAATTTCATCTGAATATGTAGCAATTCGTCCTGATTGCATAGTTAATTCTTCATCAAACTTTTTGAACTGTCCAGCAATAGAATCAAGTTGAGTTAGAACAATATCTAGTTTGTTGTCTGTTTTATCAAATCTACCTTCCAAACTACTTAATTTATCATCTACTTGAGAAAATTTGTAATCCATTCTGATCCTTAATTTTTCAACTTCACTTAATTTTTTCTTGATCATTATTTAAATATATTCTTTGAAAAGAAAAGTGTCAATGATACAATATGAATCAAGATTCTTGGCTGGGTGGCGAAATGGCAGACGCGCAGGTCTCAAAAACCTGTGAGGATAACACCTCATGAGGGTTCGACTCCCTCCCCAGCCACCACGTTTAACGTGGTAATCGGTACGCTTAGCGTACCACAAAATTATTTTGTGTGTTTTGTGTCACGAGGATAAAACTTAATTCTATCTCCCTTGAAGAATAATGGAACTGAAGCAAGGGGTCCGTTTCTGTGTTTAGCTATATCTAAAACTATATTTTCATTATTGTCTTCATCTTCACGCCACAAAAACATAACCACATCTGAGTCCTGTTCAATGCTGTTATGAACGATAATATCGTTAGCTACAAAATTAGCATTTTTAGGTACTGTTGCATCATAAACCTTTTTAATTCCTTGAAATTCAATTGAACGAACTTCATCCCAATAAATATCTGATTGAGCAAATTTTCTTAATTCTTGATTTTTTAACTCTTTATAAATAGATAAAAGTCTATTTCTACCAATCCCATTTTCATATCTTTGAGTTCCACTATATGCCCAGTTCATTCTTTTGTGAAATTCTCTTGTGGTAATATTGTTTTGCTTTAGCAAAATTTTAATATAATCCCATATTTCTTTTGGTATTACATCATTATTTGGATTTTCTGTAATATTTTCCAAAAAGTTTATTGCTTTTTTGACTTGCTCTTTTTTATTACCAACACAACCTATATCATGCAAGAATTTTAATTGTTCGATTTTCCCTTGAACATAAACATTCCATATATCTTCATAGCCCACTTTTGATGTTTTCCCTATTTTAGATATTATTCCTAAACGCAATAACAAATGTTGAACTTGTTTTATCAAATCTTTATTCCCTGAGGCATAATAAACTGATACTTTTGACTTTTTACCAATTTGCGTGTGGATACAACCATCAGTAGCCCATAAGTGTTTTAAAAATAACTTAATTTTTTTGCTATTCAGCTCAAAAATTTGATCAGGAATAATCTTTTCTCTTGAATGTTGACCATATACTCCTAATTCCTCATCCAACCATTTTACAAGTGGATTTCTTTTTCCTCTAGCCAATCTTTCAGAAGCAGATAAATAAAGATGATACCAATTTTCTTGTTTTACAATTCTTGGAGTGATTGAGAACTCTTTAACAGCTGCTTTTTTAACAATTGAAATTAGTTTCATATCTGAATTTGTATAATGAATCGGTTGTCTTTTTACATAACAGCCATCGCCAATCATGTGTGCCAAAACAATCAATTTATCGTTGGATATGTTTGCTTTGCCAATAACAGATAAAATTCTCGGTATCGCTAATCTATCACCGATTTTTAATTCGTCAAGCCGTATCCAATTATTCAATTTTAAAAATTTATGATTAGCAGAAGCTGTTATTTCTCTACCACTCTTAAGAACTAATTTGTAAACCTTCTTTATCCCGCTAAAAAAGACTTTTGTTATTATTGATTCTTCCAGTTTTAAATTTGAATTCAATGTACTAACTTGAAGGTTATTTTTACCAATTAATGAATCGATTCGTACGCGTTTACCAGATGGATATAAAGTTATTAAACTATTTCCTAAAAGGCATCCAGATTCACGAAGGTCCGAAAGTTGGGGCTTTCTGGTTCCTCTCTGTTCCACTCCACGAGATAATTGTGATAGAGCAAGAACTGGAACTTTAAGCTCTCTTGCTAAGTTTTTAAGTCCTTGAGAAATTTCACTAACCTCTTGAACTCTGTTTTCTAAATTCCTGCTTCTAGCAAGTTGCAGATAATCTACAATTATTAAATCAAGTCCATGTTCTACTTGAAGACGTCTTGCTTTTGTTCTCATTTCTAAGATAGAAAGTGCTGGAGTATCATCAATGTAAAGGGATGCTTCAGCTAAGATCCCCATAGCATTTGAAAGTTTAGTAAAGTCATCCTCTGTTAATTTTCCGGTCTTTAACCTCCAAGCATCAATATCTGCTTGAGCAACGAGAAGCCTATCTACCAATTCTTCCTTGCTCATTTCCAGAGAGAAAAAGCCTACATTTTTTTTGTCAACTACGGCAGCGTTTTGTGCAATACCCAAAGCAAAAGATGTTTTACCAATAGAAGGTCTAGCTGCTAAAATAATTAAATTACTTTTTTGTAAACCAGCCAGAGCATTATCTAAAGTTTCAAATCCTGTTGAGATACCTCTTAAACCCTCCCCTTGTTTATGAAGCTCGTCAAGCCGATCAAAACTTTCAGCCAAGGTATCACGAACGGAAGTAAAAGCTTTAGTTAAATGTTTTTGAGTTAATGAGAAAACTTCAGATTCGGCTTTATCTAAAAGTTCTGCTGAAGAAACTCCCTCATCAGTTGAAAAATCCAATAAGCGTGAGGCTGCCTTCATTAAAGCTCTTTTAACGGCTAAGTCTTTAACTATTTTTCCATAATGTTCGACGTGAGCTGCAGTTGGAACTTTGTTAGCAACATCAGTTAAGTATGATGCTCCACCAATTTTTTTTAAATTTTTGTTTTTCTTTAGTTTTTCAGTAACTGTTAAAACGTCAACGGGAGATCTTTCTTCAAAAAGAGATAACATTGCTTCATATATTTCTTTATGACGTTCATCATAGAAGTCTTCAGAAAGTAAGAAGTCGGCAACAGCAATAACCGCATCTTTATCAAGAAGGAGTGCACCAAGGACACTTTGTTCAGCCTCAACACTGTGGGGTGGTACTCTAATTTGATTATTATCTTGAGCCATAAATATTTTCCCTTTGGAGCAGAATTTGTTAGAATCTAGAATCTAGTGACTAGAATCTAGAACAACGATCGTCGTCGGAGTTTCTTCAATAATTTCTTCCTTTTTAAGATTAAATTTGGGCATTTTTTCAACAGTCATTCCACTTTCTTTTAAAAACTTGTCTAATTCTTCTTGATTGTTTTGCCCAAAGGGTATTACATAGTAACTTTCAAGTTGTTGCATCATCACAATTGATGTTGCACAAACGGGTAGTAATAAAATATCAACATCACCCACTGCTGAAACTTTTGAATCGGCAAGTTTCTTAGTTAAATTATTTAAGTTACAAATTCTTAACCCATCTACTTCATAAATAAATAAATTTCCTTCCTCTGTTTGCAAGCCGATTACAGAAATTCCTGAAACTTCATATTCCCCCGCCCCTAAAAGCTCTTTTGAAGAAGTGCCGTCTGATGTTTCTATCGACACTCCATCTGGCTTTGAGTATAAAACACCAGTCCTACCTTTAATTCTAAATTCATTATTTTTAATTGTTATATCCATACTATATTTACCTTATCACTTTATATCTTAAAACTGAAATGTTGACAAGGGGGCACTTTTAACCGTATATTAACAAACGCTATGAGAAAAGAAACAATTTTAGCCATATTAGCGGGAATCTCTATTGGATTAATTTTTGCTTTTGGTAGTTGGAGGCTTATTAAAAACATAAAAAGAAATGTACCAGTTTCAACCTCCAGACCTACTCCTATACAAAAAACAGATTTATTTGTAACTTTAGACAAACTATCTAGCTTTGATGTAATTGTAGATAAAGAATACAGACTTACTGGATTAACCAATCCAAATTCAAACGTTTTAGTAATAACTGAGGAAAAAGATTTTTTAACCAAATCAAATGCAAAGGGCTCTTTTGAAATTATTGTAACTTTCCCACAGAATTTAAGTGAAGTTAAAATTAATGATACAAAAATAAACCTAGTTTTTTCCTCAGAATTTAAAGAATTAGGTGCCACTTCCTATGTTGGAACAGTTACAGATATAACAGGGGGTACAATTCAAATTAAAGATCCCCAAGGTGAAATTAAACAAGCCTCAGTAGAGGATGATACAAAATATATAAATACTTTGAAAAAAAATATTGAGGTCAAATCAACTGACCTTGCAATTGGAGATTACATTGTTGCCATGGGGTTTATTAATGGCAACAAAGTTTTAAAAACCAAAAGAATTTTAATAACTTCTCCAATGGAAGAAAATAAGTTTGAGGCTAAATTAATAACAATTGAAAAATTAACCAAAACAAAAATTAATGATATTACACTACCCAAAAAATGGGTTGGACCCAATGTTAAAGATTTAGAAATTGGACAAAAAATAATTGTTACAGGAAAAACAGAAAACGACATTTTCTCTTTGCGAAGTATTTTCGTTCCGGATCTAGTAAGGTGAGACCTTAAAAGTTAATCTGTAAAAAGGTCTCACCTTAACAGAAGTTAAAATTTGACAGGACGATATTTCTTGATATAATACATTTTACATTTAAATAAATTCGTTACGAGCTTCAGTCACGCGAAGCCAGAAGCAGGTCAAAATACCTGACGCAGGGAAAAGCGTAAAAAGACACCAACCATTGTCACCGCAAAGTAGAGATGGAAATAAAAAATATTTAAGGCGCGGAGAGCGTCTTTTTTGTTTTTTGTGATATATCTCGTTTGATCTGACAAACGGGATTTTTATTGTGTTAATTTTGATTTTTGATTTTTGAATTTTTAATTATTATGGTGGGTGTAGTGTAGTTGGAAACACGCAGGCCTGTGAAGCCTGAATCAGGGGATCATTCCCCCTCCCCCACCCAAAGAAATGGTGTATCAATGAATCAATTCATTGATACAGAAATGAAGGTGAAAAACATAAATACTACTGAAATATTAAAAACTTTAGTCTCAATCCCCTCTTGGGTTGATGGTAAAACCAATGAAATAAAGGTTGGCAATTGGATAGTGGATTTTTTGAAAGAAAATTCTAAATTAAAAGTTACTAAACAAAATATCGGAAACGGCAGATTTAATATTTTGGCTCAAAATTCAAATAAAATTGATGTTTTGGTAACTGGACACATGGATACAGTACAACCAAATTCAGGATGGACAAGAAATCCTATTAAACCAGAAGTTGTAGGAAACAAACTTTATGGACTAGGAACAACAGATATGAAATCAGGTATCGCAATAATGCTTTATCTCACAACTTTAGCGAAGTTAAAAAACAACGCTGGATTTTTATTTTATTGCGATGAAGAATATGATTTTTTGGGAATGAAGTCTTTCATCAAATATTGCAAGGTCAGACCTTGCAATATTAAGCCAAAATTAATAATTTCTCTTGACGGAGAAGGACTCCAAATTGAAAATTCCTGCAGAGGCTTGATTGAGTTAAAAATTAAAGCACAAGGAAAGGCGGGTCATGCAGCCAATCCAAAATCAGGAATTAATGCAATCACTGAATCTTTCAAAGTTATTAATAATCTTAAGAAATGGCTTAAAACTTTTAGATCAAAGGAACTTGGAAACTCGACGTTAAACATTGCTTATATAAACGGAGGTGGTGATCAAGGTAATATAATTGCCGAAAAGTGTGAATATATTGTAGAAATTCGAGTTGCTAATGAAAATTTAGATGCAACTAAAGTTAAAGATTTTATAATCAAAGAATCTGAAAATCTTAGTCTTAAAATTGATGAAGTTAAAGTTAGACATGATTTAGGCAATTGGATTACCAAAAAGGAAGATTTAAAAGAAATTATTAAAATTTCTGATAATAAAAATGTTAAAAGTGCAAAAAAGTCAGGTTATATTGACATTCAAATGCTTTGGCAAGAATTTAATAAAATTCCAACTTTCTCTTTTGGGGCTGGAGAAAAAGGTATGTCTCACAGAGCTGATGAATATGTGCAGATATCAAATATTAATAAGGCTCAAAAGTTTTTTGAAAAATTACTAACAAATAAAATATTATCTGTAGTAAAATAAAATTATGTCAAATAATTTACAAACATTAAAAGGATTTAGGGACTTTTTGCCCAGTGAAGTATATAAACGAAACTGGGTTAAGGATATTATGGTTAAAACGGCTGAACGCTGGGGATACGAACCAATTGAAACCCCCACACTTGAGTCATATTTTCTATTCAAAGGTGAGGTTGGTGAAGATGAAAAAATGTTTTACAAGTTCAAGGACTTAGGCGATCGTGATGTAATGCTTCGTTATGATCAAACAGTTCCAACATGCAGGTTTGTTGCGAACAATCAAAACAGTTTGGTTTTTCCTTTCAAACGTTATCAATTTCAATCTGTATTTAGAGCTGAAAATACTCAAAGGGGAAGATACAGGGAATTTACGCAATTTGATCTTGATATTTTTGGTGTTGCTGGCCCTACTGCAGATGCTGAGGTTATTGCCGAAAACATTGACACATATCTTTCGATCGGTTTTAAAAAACCCGTAATCATATTTAATAACCGCGATCTCATGAAAGGTGTCCCCTACGAAGCAATTACGGCCATTGATAAATTGAAAAAAATAGGGCCAGAGGGGGTAATTTCCGACATGGTCAAAAAAGGAATTGCCAACTCAAAAGCTAAAGAATACTTAAAATTTGTCTCTCAAATAAAACCAGATGAAACTATAAAAACAATTATTGAATATTTAGAGAAGTCAGGTTTTAGTCGTGAGTTCTATCGCTTCGAACCCACTCTTGCCAGATCATTTTCATATTCCCAGGGTCCAATATGGGAAATCGTCATCGAGGATTACAAAGTAGGCTCTGTTGGTGGTGGTGAACGCTACGACGGGATGATGAAAAGATTGACAGGTCTTGATATACCCGCAACAGGAATAGCTTTCGGATTCGACAGAACAGTTGAAGCAGCGGATGAATTAGGATTAATCAAAGTAAATAATGTTAATACTAAAGTTTTAGTAACTGTTTTTTCACCTAATTTATTGGATGAATCTTTAAAGACAGCAAGGTTTTTAAGACAAAATAATATTAAAACTGGGATTTATCCTGATCCAAACGTAAAGCTTGATAAACAACTAAAATATGCAGATAAAAAACAAATTCCATACGTAATTATAATTGGTCAAGACGAGGTAGAAAATAAAGTAATTACCTTAAAAAACTTGCAGACAAAAGAACAAAAGAAAGTTACAATAGATGAAGTATGCAGATTACTCCTCGTGTAAAAGCTTACATTATGCTCCTTGGAGTTGCCCTAATTTGGGGAATTGCAGGTCCAGTTATTAAACTAACTTTAGTTGGTATTCCCCCACTACTTTTCATTACATATAGATTTGGAATTGCAACATTGGTCGCATTGCCTTTTTTAATACCCAAACTCTATAACTTGAAAAAGAATTTTTGGTTACTTCTTCTGTATGGTTTTTTAAATTCAACTGCCACCTTAGGATTGTTGTTTTGGGGAACAGATAAAACAACTCTTCTTGATATGAGTCTTCTTTCCCTTTTTGGTCCGCTTTTGATGGTTACATTGGGAGCCTTTTTTTTGAAAGAACATGTGACTATAAAGGAAAAAATAGGGATTGCTATCGCTTTTTTGGGATCCCTTATTATTGCCCTTGAGCCAATTTCACATAATGGCCAAGGAGAACAAAGATTAATTGGAAACCTTTTAATATTTGGTTCTTTAATTTGTGGTGCAACTTCTGCACTTTTGGTTAAAAAACTAATGAGGGAAAATATTCCCCCATTTTTTTTAGTTAATTTTTCGTTTGTTGTCGGTTTTCTAACCCTTTTGCCTTTTTTATTGCTTTTTGAACCATTTAGCATTTGGCATTTAGCATTTGGCATTGCGCCCAAATACCATTTGGGCGTTTTATATATGGCATTGATATCTGGAACACTTGCCTATGCACTTGATAACTTGGCTCTAAAAACAATTGAGCTTTCTGAAGCTGCACTTTTTGCCTACATTCACCCAGCCATCTCTGCAATCGCAGCTTTAGTTATTTTAGGTGACAAGGTAACTATACAATTAGGACTAGGTGCAGCAGTTGCAATTTTTGGAGTAGCCATTGCCGAGATCAAGAAAAAAAGATACAATACCTGATATGAAAACTGCAATTCATCCTAAATGGTTTAAAGAAGCAAAAGTTACTTGTGCTTGTGGAAATACATTCACTGTAGGTGCTACAACTGAAGAAGTTCGTGTTGATGTTTGTAGTAAATGTCACCCTTTCTATACTGGACAAATGAAATTTCTGGATACTGCAGGTAGAGTTGAAAAGTTTAAAACAAGAGTAACAGGTAAGGCTACCAAAAACATCAGTAAGGCCGACAAAAGAAAAGCTAAAAGAGAAAAAAGAATTCAGGAAGAACTAAATAGACCAGACACACTTGAGGCTCTTCGTAAAAATGTATCCAAATAATCAAATAGTATATTTAGAAATTCGCGGTGCTACTGGTGGAGACGAAGCCAAACTTTGGGGACAGGACCTACTTCGTATGTATTCTAGATTTGCAACCAAGAAAACCTGGAAACAGTCCCAAATTGATGAACTAACCTTAAAAATAACAGGATTTGGAGTTTTTGATGACTTAAAAAATGAATCAGGAGTTCATAGAGTACAAAGAGTACCAACAACTGAGAAAAGAGGAAGAATCCACACCTCAACTGCAACAGTAGTAGTTCTGCCTGAAGTTAAAGAAACTGATGTTAATATTAACCCAAGTGACCTGGAATGGCAGTTTACAACAGCTGGAGGTCATGGAGGACAGAATGTTAACAAGGTGTCTACGGCTGTCAGACTACGGCACATACCAACTGGTATTGTGGTCCAATCAAGAGAGGAAAGATTTCAAGAGCAAAATAGACTCATAGCTCTTTCACTTTTAAGATCCAAGCTTTGGGAAAAACAAGAAGAAGAGAAATTAAAAACTATTGCAGGTTACAGAAGTGCAATTGGTAAAGGCATGAGATCTGAAAAGATAAGAACCTATAACTTTCCACAGGATAGAATTACAGATCATAGGTTAAAAAAATCCTGGGGCAACCTTGAATCAATTGTTGAAGGAAACTTAGAAAAAATAGTTGAACTTACAAAAAGTTTAATATCTTAAGACTTTCAATTACTGATGAGTTCCCAGTATTTGTCAATTTGATTCTTCCATTGAATGAATTATAAAGAGGGGTTAAAAATTCATCAGCCCAGGAGGGGGTTAAGACTTCAACTCCTGTAAAATCAACCTCAATCTTTTCATTTTCATTCACTTCTCGTAATGTTGGATTAAAGGCAAGTGACGCCTCCTTACCAGCAGGCCTTGAAACCAGTGTTGTACCAAATTTATTAAGGTTAATTACCATATTTTAATATTCTACAACAGCCAAACAACCTCGTATAGGTTCACTTGTTTCCTCAACCTCGATATCAGTATTATTATTATCAAGATTTATAGCAGAGTCCCCTGTTTGAAAAAATAACTTTATAGGGTTTTGGGTTACGACATTGCGAACAAATTTTAAACCATTACCTCGACTTTCCGGAGCTCTACCTGAAACTGTTTCTGTAAAGGCGACAATTAAAGCTTCATTATGACTAGATAAGCTAGGGATCGTCTTTTTCAAGGTCGCAAGGATACCGAGACCTCTATCAGCAAGTACTATCCTTTTTTCTGATAAAGAATATGCAAAATATACCCCCAAGATATCAGGCCAATTACCTAAATTATGATCAAACGAATTATTTCCAATCTCTCCAATAATGGCCGATATCAAAGACGATAAGTTTGAGTTTAAATCCTTAATTAAATTTGCCTGAAAGTGTTCGAGCCTTGCCTGAAAAACATCGCGAGTTTTACAAAAATATTCTGATTCAGGTTCATATCCTAAATTGCTTGTAGCCCATTTTCGAGCAACTGCCAATTGATCATTTATAAATAAATTAATATCAGATATTCGATAATATCGATTTCCATGAGGCTTAATACGCACTGAGGAAAATTTTCCATTTTTATCCCATCTACGTAAGGTATCAATAGAAACACCCAGTAATTTTACTGCTTGCCCAATTGAAACTAAACTTTTATCCATCTGTCTATTATATACTATCTATGCAAATATTCCTAAATCTATGCATTTTCTGCAACCTTGAATCCACCAAAAATCTAAATTCTAACTCCTAGATACTAGTTACTAGTTTTATAGCTTCCTCAAGTTGTTCGTCAACAGTGGTCTCTGAATTATCCTCAACTTTAATATCTGGAGTTATCCCTTTTTCATTTACCCACACGCCCTTCGGCGTGAGCCATTTTGCAGTTGTAATATGAAGTGAACTTCCTTTTTCAAGTTGTAGTGGTTCTTGAATTGTTCCTTTACCAAAAGTAGTCTCCCCTATTAATTTATAACCCTTAACTTCACTTAATGCACCAGCAAGTATTTCGGAGGCAGAAGCACTACCTGCATTAATTAAGATTACAACTTTTTTATTTGTAAAGTTTCCAATCCTATCTGTTTTAAAATCATTTTTGACCAAACCCCTGTCTTCAATAACAACAACTGAGCCTTTTGTTAAAAACTCTCCAGCAATATCAACCGAGCCCTGTAAATATCCTCCAGGATTATTTCTAAGATCCAAAATTATCCCTTCACATTTAGCATTTAGCATTTGGCATTTAGCATTGATGGTAGCAACTGCTTTGTTCCATTCAGTATCAGTATCTGCACCAAATTTCAAAAGTTTAATGTGCGCAATTGTGTCATTTTCTCCTGCCTGCGCAGGTGAGTCTATAAATTTTACAATGACCGAAGGCACGTCAAGTTTGGCTCTTTCTACAGTAACAGTAATTGGTTCATTTGACCCATCTCTTAAAAGAAGTAATGTTACCTTAGTATTTGCCTTCCCTCTAATAATTTTAACGGCATCGCTAAGTGTAATTCCTGAGGTTCCTGTATCAATCTTTTTAACTTCATCTTTAATGCCAACAATAAAATCCCCAGCTTTAATTCCAGCCTTTTCTGCTGGTGAACCAGGCAGTGGAGCAATAACTGCTAAATTCTTACCCTTAAACCCTATTTGAATTCCAACACCTTCAAATGAACCAGAGAGATCTTCTTCAATAACTTTATTTTCTTCAGGGGGAAGAAAAGCTGTGTATGGATCGCCCAAGGAAGCCACCATACCAGAAATTGCACCATAGACCATTTTTGATATGTTTACTTTAGACTTGTCATAGTATGAAGAATCTAGTGTATCCCAAACTCTCCAAAAAAGAGAAAAATCTACATCACTTCTATTTTTGGGAATTTCTCTTGAAATTTTAACTTTTGGAAAACTAGCGCTTTCTAATCTAAATCCATTAAAACCTAAAAAATAACCTGAAGAAAAAATTACTCCAATTAAAATAACAACAAGAATTGTTTTACGAACGGCAGGAAAATTCATTAGTATGGTAGTAAGGCCAAAAATCGAGCCCTCTTAACCTCAGATGCTAATTTACGTTGATGTTTTGCACAAACTCCGCTTCTTTCCCTTGAGAATATTCTTCCCCTGTCCGAAAGATACTTTGCCAAGTTCTCATAATCCTTGTAATCAGGATCCTTTTTAGCATCGCAAAAAAGGCACCTTGTGGAAAGTGGTCTTTCTTTAATTATTTTTCGTCTTTGTTTTAGTTTTGCCATTTATTCTTAAAATGGAATATCATCAGACACTTGCTCTTCTGGTTTAACATTTTCCTTTTTGTCATTTATTTTTTCAACAGGCTCTGTCAGAGGTTCATCTGGAACATTAAATTCACTTGATTCTGTTGGCTTAGAATCCAATAAAATCATATCGTTTATAACAACTTCCGATATATATTTTGTTACTCCCTCCTTATCTTGATAACTTCTGTTACTTAGTCTTCCTTCTACATATACTTTTCTACCTTTTTTCAAAAGTTGCCCACAAATTTCAGCTAATTTATTCCAAGAAACAATTCTTGTAAAATCAGCTTCGTCTTTTTTCTCACCACTATCTGTTGTCCAGCTTCTGTTTGTGGCAACAGTAAAAGAACAAACTGCCATACCAGTTCCTGTATATTTTAACTCAGGATCTCGGGTTAGATTGCCAATTAGTTGTACTTTGTTGAGTGATTTCATATTATACTTTTACAATCAAAAATCTTAAAATAGATTCTTCAGTTTTTAATTTTACGTCAAAAGGTTTAACTGATTCAACTGGTAATTCAAGTGGAATATGAAGATAAGCTCCTTCTTTATTTTTCTTTATTTCATGAAACATTTCTTTTACTCCCCAGTCTTCGACTTTATCCATCTGACCTTTAAATAATTTAACAATCTTTTCCAAAGACTCTAAAACAGCCTTCTTCTTGGCAGAAGTTACTTTGCCTTCCAAAATTAAAGTTAATTCATAGTTTTTCATAACTTGAGCTAGTATACTAAGAACCAATCTTAAATTCAATAACGTCTCCATCACAAACTATATAGTTTCTTCCTTCACTTCTTACTTTACCCAATTCTCTATTTTGTTTCCAGCCTCCATTACTAACAAAGTCATTAAAATCACAAACATCAGCTTTAATAAATTTATTACCAAAGTCAGTATGAATTACTTGGCTTGCCCTGACGGCTGGCCAGCCAGACGGAAGGGTCCAAGCCCTAACTTCTTTTTCTCCTGCTGTTAGAAAGGTTATTAAACCCAATGTCTTAAATGCTCTTTGAATTAGTTTATCCAAAGCAGAAGAATCGGTTCCCAATTCTTTCAAATATTCTTTTTGTTCTTCTACGGGTAATTCAACAAGTTCAGCTTCAATTTTTGCACAAACAGCAACAACTTGATCTTTTTCTAATCCAAGCTCTTCTGCATATTTAGATTCTAGATTCTGACTACTAGCCACCTCTCCCTCGTCAATGTTTAAAACAACCAAGAAAGGCTTATTTTTAAAAGATGGGGCATCTGGATGCTCTAAATCTGCAAGATCTAATTCTAATTTAAGTATTTCTAGGTCAGACTTGGGGTCTTTTACTCCTTGCTTGATTATGTCTGGATCTGAAAAGGCACGTAAAACAAAACAAATAGCCGTCACCTCTCTAATATGATTTAAGAATTTATTCCCCAAACCCTCGCCTTTACTGGCTCCTTCAATTAAACCTGCAATATCAACAAACTCACAAGTTGCAGGAACAATGGGAGCATTATTATAAATTGGACTTAATTTATTTAATCTTTCATCTGGAACTGGAACCACTCCTATATTTGGTTCTATCGTAGCAAATGGAAAATTAGCAACATATGCTTGTTGCTTTTTTAAAAGAGCATTAAACAGTGTGGACTTGCCCACGTTTGGTAACCCCACTATCCCTACAGATAAACTCATTTAGTAACTCCTTTATTGACTTTGTTTTTTTGCATTGTTATACTTCTATTACAAAAGACGAGGGAGAGACCGGTTTCGGCTCGAGCTCGTTTTTTTACATTTTAGGAATTATACAGAATGGTTCAATATTTTTATAGAACCGCATTTTCTTTTCTTTTGCTAATTGCGGTAAATGCCACAATTTAGAATCAAGTAATTTAATAATTTTGTCTTCATATGTACCAATTTTAAATGTTTGTTTCTTTATAAGCCTTAAATACTTACATTTTGCTGCATAAGCGAAAAGGTCGGCTAACTGTTCTTCTGTGTCGTGATTTATTTTGGTTACAAATGAGATTGAGGTTAATAGTTCTTGAATAGTTTTATAATTAATATCAATTTGTTTATTCCCTGGTGATAAAAAATATGAAAAAGTGTTTAGATAATATCTATCTTTTTCGGCAGTTGCTGATTCAATATTTATTTTACCTTTTGCATTAGCAATACCTAAAAGCCAAGTTACAAAATGTAAAAAAATCAAATTACTCGTTTCTTTCTTTTTAGATTTATTCTTGTTGAATATCGAGAAAGAGCCTTCATTCCTAGCAATTTCTCTTGAATGGAAAACAACATCTGTATGCCCCCAATATTTAAATTTAATTTGATCTGCCTGAATTTTTAATAAATCTCTCTGACTTTCTTCAACTGTGCAACCAGAAAGCACATACACCTCAGATTGCTTACTTATCGGATTTGCTTGACCAAGTTCATCAATAAACAATTCATAATATTTCGACATAATTTATTTTAACAAGATTTAATAAATTACTTTTGAAGACAAAATTATTTAGCTTTCGTGAGGGATTATTAGTAATGTCAAAATAATAATTATAGAACCTAAAATTAATGGAAGTATTGATTTAATTCTATGAAGTTTTTGTTCTTTGATTTTTGGTAAAAAATCACTTGCCCCTAAATATAAAAATACTCCGGCAGAAACAGCCATTAAAGAACCGTTTAAATAATCGTTACTATTAAAGAAGTAAACAAGAAAAGCTCCAACTATTGTTGTTAATGATGAAAAAATATTAACTAAAAGAATCTTAGAGTTTCTCCATCCTGCTTTTAATAATATTCCAAAATCACCTATCTCATGAGGAACTTCATGTAAGAATGTTGAAAGGGCTGTGATTAATCCCAAGTTTGGACTAATCATAAAACTTGCCCCTATTGCAACACCATCAATAAAATTATGAATTGTATCACCAAATATAACAAGACCAACTGAAGAGTCCTTAACTTCATGATGATCTTCACCATCTCCGTGATGATGAATGCCAAAAAACAAATGCTCAAATAAATAAACTCCTAAAAATGAAGCTAAAACTATCCAGTAGGTCACCTCACCAATTTCCTGTTCAGATTCTGGAATCAAACCAACTAATGAAACTGTAACCAAAACTCCAGCAGCAAAAGGAACAGAATATTTTTCTAAAATTGAGGATAATGTCCTATTAAACAAAAAAATTACACCACCAAAAAGGGCAATTAAACTTCCCAGAAGTGCCAATAAAAATAAATTTATTGTTTCATTCATAAGCTTCACTCATGCTTTTTTATGATCATAAGACTAAGGTAAGTGATACAAGAATCATAATTAATCCAAAACCTGCACCGAGTATTGTTGGTAAATTGGCTCCTGTTACAGGAACTGGCGCTGTTGTTGCGGTCCCAGAACCTGTTGCTTTGGTTGTGGAAGTTGGTGTAGCAGTTTTAGTTCCACTTGAAGATGTTCCTGTTGCTGTTACTGTAGGAGTTGCGGTATTAGATGATATTGAAGTAGATGTTGAAGTCGAGGTAGGCGTTGTAACAATGTCTGCACACGAAATTGTAAAATTATCAAACTTTGCGGTTGTTGCTGGAAGAGGGTTGCCAGTTACCGGCATAGCAATGAGGTTGATAATCAAATCATCAGTTAGTGTGGTTGTAAAAACAATTAATTCTGTAAAACTCGACGACGTAGATAGTTTATATGAAGTTGTAATTTTACCCGACTTTCTTTCAACCTTAAAGCTAACACTGTCTGTCCCATTAATTGTCACAGATTTGTTTTGGTTCCCCGGAACAAAATTGCTAGCCACGTTATGCACCTCTTGTTTAATATTTCTTCCAACTGTAACTATTTTTGATCCGTCTGAACTTACTAAGCTAAGTGTTCCAGTAACCGCCCCTGTCCCCGTTTTAGTAAGAGTGGGTAGATCAAAAGTAATCGTAAAATCTCCTGTTATATATTTGTTACTAGTAATTTTAGATCCAGTTTGTTGCCCTGATGTCACATCGAGAACTAATTGACCAGAAGACACTTTTGCATCTCCAACTTTGCTCCATTTAGTTGAATCAATTGTGCTATCAAAAGTATCAGAAAAATTGTCTGAACAGGTCATTGTTCCAAAAGAAGGTGTTGTTGGTGTAGCTAGATTTTGACATTTTGTCAGATCTTTGGTCCAACTACCACCAGCCGTAGGGCAACAAAAATTATCATTTCCACAAACTTCAGTTCTTCCTGCCAAAATACACCTAGACTCTTTAGGGGTATTATCTCCCTCAGGTGGATTACAATTGCGTAGTAAATTTGGATCTGTCGTAGCACAATCTTGGACTTCTGGACATTGAGCTTGTTGGGCCTTTTCTCGTACGTCCTGTTGTTGTCTAACTAATAAAATACCAGCAATTATTCCTAAAGATAAAACAACAATACCAATTATTGCACTTAAAATTTTCCAATTAACTTTAGCCTTCCCTTTTGGGCTGGATAAACCTACAACTTTAATGTCCCCTTCTGCCATAGATTAATAATGTCACATTTTAGGTCTTGAAATCAAGGGCCTAAATCTATTAAATAACATAAGTATGGCAACAAAATATAAAGATTATTTTGACAGAATGATACTTACCAACAAATCAAAATTTGATGATTTTAATAAACTGTATAACCAATATATTAAAGACCAAGGCAATCTCCAAGATAAATACAACACCGAAGGTAAGAAAATATTAGAGATCATTAGAGAATGGGAAAATAAACTCTGTTCACAAACTGAAAAGGCTGGTTTTGGAAATTATACTACAAATTTGTCTGAAAAATTTATGCAAGAAGTTAGAAAAACATATCCCTTAATTGATTATATCGGGGTCATAGTTCCCAAATTTAAGATTAACAAAATTAATTTTTAGTAAATAATTTTTATTCTTCCACCTCCAAAGGTTACTTCAAAAGTGTTTAATGATTTTACCTGAACTCGATAAAGATTATTGTTTGCCCAAAAATTTAAACTTCCCGAATAACTTTGGGTTAGATCTGCTTTATTTGAAATAGATACTTCACTCCCATTTACAGCAATCCCATGAGTTACATCATATAGTCGGGCATAAACCGTTCCATTACCATGTGCCACTTTTAAAGAAGCCGACCATGTTAAATAAGGTGTCTTGCCATAATCCGCTGTATTTAAATAGAACTCAGTTCCAGGAGCATCGTACCAAGAAGATGATGTGGTTGTTATCGGTCCTGTTATTGGAATATAGGTAGTTTGGTTCGTTTTAGTAACTGTCACTGTTGGAACGGGTGTTATAAAAACTGTTTTAATAACTTCTTCAACTTTAGTTTCAGCAGGAGCGGAGCTTGGAGTAACATAAACAATTTCTTTTGGTTTTTGATAAAAAAGTAACCAAAAAAAGCCACCAATTAGTAAAATTGTTAATACAAAATTAATATAAACTATTATTTTCATTTAAGATTTAATCCTAAAACTTCATCAAAAGAAACTGCTAGATCATATTTATCTCTTGATGGTATATTTGATTTTAACACCTCAAACATTACAGCCATGGCCTTGCTTGTATTTAAGTCGTCGTTAATCGCTTGATTAAACTTATCTCTAAATTCTAATATTTTATTATTCTTTTCTTCAGAAAGTATTGTTCTAGCCGTAGTCTGTAGACTGTAGACTGTTTGTTGTAATCGTTTCAAACCTTTTGAAGCACCATCTAGTGCTTGCCATGTAAAATTCATTGGCTTTTTATAGTGTGCCCCTAAGTATAAATACCGTAGAGCAAGAGGATCAAAACCTCTCTTCACAATATCTGATATCGTGTAAAAATTACCCAATGATTTACTCATTTTAGTCCCATCTACTGTCAAAAATGCAGAATGTATCCAAAATTTACTAAAAGGTTTCTTACCAGTTGCACCCTCACTTTGAGCAATTTCATTAGGGTGATGAATTGATAAATGATCTTCTCCTCCTGTATGAATATCTATTTGTTCACCTAAATATTTCATACTCATTGCAGAACACTCAATATGCCACCCGGGAAACCCATCTCCCCAAGGACTTTCCCAATGCATAGTATGGTTCACAAAGCTACCTACTCTTTTAAACCATAATGCGAAATCCGCATTATTTCTTTTGTTAGGATCAGTTTTTACTTCGTCCCTAACAGCTATACGTTTTTCACTAATTTTTTGACCAAGCATTTTTCCATAATCTGTAAACTTTGAGACGTTGAAGTAAACAGCCTCTTCTGTGTCGTATGCATATCCATTTTCAAACAATTTTTCAATTAACTTTATTTGTTCTTTAATGTGATCTGTAGCTTTACAAATTATGGTTGGGCGCAGAAAATTAAGTGCATCCATAGACTCGTAAAAACTTTTAGTAAAATACTCTGCGACTTCCCAAACTGTTTTACCTTGCTTTTTAGCCCCTTTTTCGAGTTTATCCTCACCGTCATCAGCATCAGATACTAAATGCCCTACATCTGTAACATTTTGAACATGATTAACTTTGTAACCATTAAATTCTAAAGTTCTTCTTAAAATGTCATCCATCAAAAATTTTCGGCCGTGTCCAATATGTGCATAATCATAGACAGTTGGTCCGCAAGTATACAATTTAATTGGCCTGCCCTGAGCAGAGCCGAAGGGTTCTTTCTTTTTGGTTAACGAATTATATAAATATAAATCCATGTTTTTATTGTAACATTTTATGAACTAAGTTTACCCACTAAAAAAGCTCCCTTTGGGGAGCTAACTAAAACACTAAAGCGCTCCCCTAGATCAAGGAGCTACAACAAGCAAATTTAATACTTAATTTCATATATTTATTTTACAATCCTCAATATTTAGCTGGAATAGTTATACTTCCTGATCTTGAAACTGTTGCATAAAATATTTCCATGTTTATATATTAAATCAAACTTGTACTAAAATCAACCGCTTGGGGGAACTGGTTTTTCGACACGGGTAGTTTGTTTCTGTGCGGATTGTTTTTGACCAAACATCTGACGGCCTTTTTTAGAAATAGGTTCGATCAGTTGATCAGTTACGGGTTGCGAGTTACGAGTACGAACAGCTTCAATTTGAGCTTTTAAAACATCTTTTTGTTCATACGAAAGTTCACTAAATTCTTCTAAGGGAACGTCTTCTCCGTTTTGAATTCTCTCCATTAAATCTTTGAAAAGTTTTTCGCGTCTTATATCTTTGAGTTCTGATTCAAGGGCTTGCAAAGTCCTACCTTCGCTCTCAGTTTTTTGTTTCTTATATTCTTCTTCTTTCTGTAAATCCTGATGCGTATCAGGATCTGACTTTGTTTGTTCCAAATCTGCCATCTGTTCACCCGTAACCTGTGCCCTTGCAGTTTTTAGAAGTTCTAATGGTTCATCACTAAAACTTTTGGCAGGTTTTTTATTCATAAATTTATTTATAATTCTCTCCGACCCTCAAGAGCCTGAGTTAATGTTACATCATCAGCATATTCTAAGTCAGCCCCAGTTGGAATTCCCATCCCTAATCTGCTAATAGTCAATAGTCTACTGTCTAGAGCTAATTCTTTAATTTTTTTGTTTAAATACATAGCCGTTGCTTCGCCTTCCATTGTTGGATTTGTAGCAATAATTACTTCTGTGATTAGTGACTGGTGACTTGTGATTCGTGAGAGCAAACTTTCAATAAAAATTTCGTCCGGCCCAATGTTATCGAGTGGGTTAATTGCCCCATGAAGCACATGATAAAGGCCTCTGTATTTACCACTTCTTTCAAAAGCAATTAAGTCAAGTGGTTGTTCTACTACTAAAATTGTTGTTTTGTCGCGCATCGCGTCTGAACAGATATTACAAGGGTCAGTTTCTCCTACATTTTTACAAGTCGAACAAAGTAAAGTATTTTTTTTCAAATTTGTTAAATTTAGACTAAAATCATCAAGTTCTCTTTGTGGAACATGAAGTAAATAGTATGTCAGTCTTTGCGCTGACTTTGGTCCAATTCCTGGAAGTTTCTCAAACGATTCAATAAGCGAAGAAATAGCCTTTGGTATTTTCATGAAGTTACTTTCCAAGTCCACCTAATAAACCTGAAAGTCCACCACCCATTTCCATCATTTTTTTAGCTGCTTCTTTTTGAACTTTTTTCATGACCTCATTAATAAGTTCAACTAGATCATTAAAATCTTGCCCATCTTTTTTAATATATCTGATCTTCTGATCACCAGTTACAGAAACCGACCAACCTTTTTTCTCCAAGGTTTCAATTATTTTTTCAAGCTCTTTCTGCAAAGCATTTGCCTGCTGGCGCATTTTGTTAAGTTCCCCCAATTGTTTAAATTTATCAAACATAAAAATAGTAATTAGATATTAGAAACTAGTGTCTAGATTCTAGCTACTGGAATATCTCCTCTGCTGCTGTCATTATATTTTGATTTAAACTTTCCGTCAACTCTGATTTTGCAGGAACATCAACTAACCCTATTTCAATGGTTATCTGTTTGGAAAGAATGCTTAAAATCGAATCTTCAATCAATTTTTTATTTTTGTTTTCTTCCAACTTGTCTTTATGAAATTTATAATAAACTGCCAATTTTAATTTATCACCATCTAAGTTTTTAAGTTGAGAGGAGCGAAGTAGGGCCTCAATTGAAGGACTAATTGGTTTAATGTTAGAAAGGATTTTGTTCCAAGTAGTTTCATCCATTACTCTTCCAGTTTACACCACTTGGTGAGGGCCACTTCAAGGGGCAGTTCTTCAATTGGAGTAACTTTATTAAATTCTTGTGCCCCAAGTATGTATTCAATTAAGGTTATTACCTTACTATCTTCAGTCTGCAAAAGTTTTTGCTGAAGTTTCTCTAGGATATCTTTTGTTATCCTGTCAATTCCATTACCCTCTTTAATCGCATCCTCTATTTTAGAAATAACATCTTTACTATTTTTTTCAAATAAACTTTTTATTAATTCATCTACATTGAAACTTCCTACATTTTTCAAAAAACCGCTATCTTTTGCATAAAGTTCCAATAATTTAACAGCATCTCTAAACGAACCTTCTGATAATTTAATAATCTGATCTAGTTCTTCGTTCTTAATTAACATAACCGACTTCGTAATAAACTTTTCTTTTTTAATTATTCGTTTCAGTGATCTTTTTGTTTCTTCAGTGGTTGCTTTGGTAAATTGAATTAAAGTAGTTCTACTTTTAATAGTATCAATCAATTTTTCTGGGTTGGTTGTAGCTAAAATAAAATAAACATGATCTGGAGGTTCCTCTAAAGTTTTGAGAAGTGCATTACTAGCCTCAGTTGTTAACATGTGAGCCTCATCAATAATATATATTTTTGCTTTGGCTTTTACTGGTGCAAGCCTAATTGTATCTCTTAAAACTCGTATGTCGTCAATTCCTCGATTACTAGCAGCATCCATTTCTATTACATCGATGTTTGACCCCTTTGTAATAGATATACATTGTTCGCATTTGTTACATATTTTTTTTGATTCACAGTTTATTACTTTGGCTAAAATTCTAGCAGCTGAAGTTTTACCAGTTCCTTTGGGTCCTGCAAATAAAAATGCATGAGGAATATTACCTGATTTGACAATGCTAGTTAAAGATTCTCTGACAGACTGCATATCAAGTTCTTCAATAGTCTGTGGTCTATATTTTAAGTAAAATGTCATTCTAGATGATGAACACCTAATAAATGCAACGCAGAATGTTCCACTAGCTCTAGTACTTTTTCTTCGATTAATTTATTTTCCATACTTGCTTCTTTAACAACTACAGGAAAACAAACAACAATTTCACCTAAATTAATTTTATCACTCGGAAATTTCATAGATTCAGAATTGACAAACGAAAAGACATTGTGTAATTTTGTATCTTTGTAATATTTCTTGGCTAAAATTTGCATTTCTTTTTCATTAACAAAAGAAACAATTACTTCTGAATCCGAAACAATTCCATGCTCAATAAAAAACTTTCTCAAAAAACTTTTTACTTTAACTGCACTAATTGGATAATTACTTTGTTTTGCTATTTTAACGTCTATCATGACAGTTTTGACCTCACAATTTCGGCTACTTTAGATCCGTCAACTCCAGGAGATTTTAATTTAACCTCTGCAATTACTCGACCTAAATCCTGTATTGTCTTTGCGTTTAACTGGCTTATTGAATCACTGATTAACTGATTTACTTCTTCATCACTTAATTCTGGTGGTAAAAATTCTTGTAAAATATTAAGTTCTTCTTGTTCTAGGGTAATCCTTTCTTCAATACCATCATGTTTACCCTGAGCTTGCCAAAGGGCTTCTATTGCATCTTTTCTTTTTCTTGCTTCCTTTCTTATAACATTTTGTTCATCTGTTTCTGTTAATTCTTTTTGTAATTTAATTTTTTCATAATTAAATTCGCTAGATAACATACGAAGTGTTGAAAGTCTAACACTATCATGTACCTTCATAGCCTCCCCTATTAGTTTTGTAATTTTTTGGCTAATCATGTTAATTAAAATTTGCCATAAAATGAAAATGCAAATGGTTAACTTCCAAAAGTTTGCCCCAATTTACTCTAAACTGAAATTCATCTAATTTTAATTCTTTTTGCAATTTAAGTGCGATATTTTTTGCTTCAATTAATAAATTGTCAGTAGATGATGTTATGTCTGCAATGTGATTTTTTGAAACAATTAAAAAATGTGTTTTCGCGGATGGTTTGATATCAGCAATCACAATAAAATTGTGAGTTTCTTTTTTAATATCAGATGGTATTTCTCTTCTTACAATTTTACAAAAAATACAATCATTCATATTATTTTATTTTTTTAATAACTTCCTCGAAATCTAGAAGTTCTGTTTTGTCTGAAGTGCGTTCTTTGTATTCAATTTCACCTGCCTGCGCAGACAGGTCTCCAGTTTTATCAGACACAACAAGTCTTACTGGAATACCGATTAAATCAGCATCATTAAACTTTTGCCCCGCAGGAACGTCTCTGTCATCAAACAAAACATCAATTCCAGCGTTTTTAAGTTTTTCATAAATATCTTCACCCTTACCACTTAACCCAATCAAATGAACCTGAAAAGGACTAATCTCTTTGTTCCAAATTATACCTTTGTTATCATGACTCACCTCTACCCAAGTACCCATAACCCTGGTTGGTCCAATTCCATAACTTCCAAACCAGATTGGTTTTTTCTTCCCGTCTTCATCAGTAAAATAAGCTCTCATTCTCTCTGCATACCAAGTTCCTAATGGAAAAATATTCCCCACCTCAATTGCTTTTGAACTTTTGTAATCTTTTTTATCCCCTTTCAACACTTCTTCATTAATTGCTTCTGGATCACCATCTCTCCAATAAATTGTATCTTCTCCAGCATCCGAAAGAACTTGAAACTCATGGGTAAACTTGTCAGTAAATACACCACCAGAAGCTTTGGTCACTTTAAAATTAAATCCTAATCTTCTAAAAATTTTCGAATATGCATCTTTTACTTTTTCGTAGTACTCCATCAAGTTTTCTTCAGTTGTATGAGCTGAATATAAATCTTTCATCATAAATTCACGTCCACGTAATATCCCAGATTTTGCGCGTAGTTCATTTCTAAACTTAGTCGAAAAATGATAGACGGAAACAGGTAAATCTTTATAACTAGTTATGTTTTTACGAAGAAGATCCATCACAATTTCCTCATGTGTAAATGAAAGTGCATATTCCTTCTGCCTTGGATCCGAAAGTTTATACATAATATCATTGGCCTTATCCCACCTACCAGTTTCATTCCAAATTTCTTTTGGATGCAAAAGTGGCATTAACATTTCCTGTGCCCCTATAGCATTCATTTCTTCCCTAATTATCTGATTAATTTTTGTAACAACTTTCCAGCCCATAGGCAATAGGGTCCAGCTCCCAGCCATTAATTGATCCATAAAACCCGCCCGGACCAAAAGTTTATGATTTATTGATTCAGCGTCTTTAGGCGCTTCTTTTCTTGTTTTAGGAAATAGTGATGATTGCTTCATATGAACTTATTGTATCACTTCATTGTCTCATTTCACCATGTTCTCAAGGAAGCCTGAAATGGAACCGGCAGAAATTAATCCTCTTATATCTTTAATAGTTATGGCCAAAATTAGCCCCAACAAAATTATCATACCAATAGAATGAATTGCAACCTCGACTTTTGGAATTACTTTTCTGCCTATAACTTTTTCTATAAAAATAAATAAAAGTCTTCCGCCGTCAAGAGCTGGAAAAGGCAAGATATTTAAAATTGCAAGATTAACTGAAATTATCCCTAAAAGATTAATTAATGGTAAAATTCCTGTTTTTGCAACTTCTGAAGTAATTGCAAATACGCCAACTGGACCTGAAATATCTTTAGGAGACTGCCCGTTAAACATATCTGTAAAAATTGTATAGAATCCAACTACAACATTTTTTCCCCAAAATAGGGCTTCCTTAAATCCATAATAGGCTCCATAAAAAGGCCTTTGCCAAACTGCTGGAAAATATATTTCAGTCGATGAAATTGTTACCCCCAAAGATCCTTCCCCTTGAGGAGGATTAATTCTCGGTACAAGACTAACTTTTCTATCACCCAAGTCAAGTGTAATTTTCTTGCCTTTCTTAGATTCGACTTTAGTCACAAATTCCGAAACACTTTTAACCTCTTCACCATCAACTTTTTTGACAATATCCCCAACTATCAATTTAGCTAGTTGCGCGGGAGAGTTTGTTGTTATATCTAAAATTTTAACTACTTCAGTATTTTTTGGTATTCCTGAAAAGGAATAGACAATCGCAAATGCAAATATCCCCAATAAAAAATTCATAATAACCCCTGCAACGATAACTGCTATCTTAATCTTCTTTGATTTATATACAAAGGCTCTTTCTTTTTTAGTTACTCCTTCTTCTGACATCTCCCCATGAAGTTTTACAAAACCCCCAAAAGGAAGAAGATTAATTGACCAAAGAGTTTCCCCTATTTTTTTACCGAAAATGCGAGGTGGCAAGCCAAATCCAAACTCTTCAACTAAAATTCCATTTTTCTTGGCAACAATGTAATGCCCAAACTCATGAACTATTACTAAAATAGAAAGAACTAAAAAGAAAATCAAAATTGACCAAAACATATTACAAGAGTATATTTAAAATATGTTAACTAAACAAGATTTAAATGCTATTGGAGGATTGGTTGAGGAAAAACTTATTCCAGTTCGAAAGGATATCAAAAAAATTCAAAAAACCCTCGACTTTACAATTGATCATTTTGATAAAAATAATATCAAAATTGTAGAAAATGTTAGAGATATTCAATTCCGACTAGATTATCCAGTCATGGATTATGTTTAAGTTTTTTCAAATTTGGAGTAAGTCTGCTTTTTTGGCTTCGCCCAAACTTTCTAATTTGGCAATATGAGAATCTGTTAATTCTTGAAGTGTTTTTTCATCACTAAACTTTTCATCTTCTGTAATCTCTTTACTTTCAAACTTTTTCTTTATTTCATGCATTTCATCAGCCCTAACTTGACGGATCATTACCTTACCGTTTTCAAGTTTAGAAGATAAGAGTTTAACATATTTTTCTCTGTCTTCAGTTGTCATTGGAGGAATTGAAATTCTAATTACCTCGCCATCGATCGAAGGATTAAAACCTAAGTTTGCTTCAAGTAGACCTTTTCTGATGTCCCCAATAATTGATTTGTCCCATGGAGAAATAACAATTTGAGTTGGGTCCGTAACTGTAATTGAAGCAAGCTCCATAACCTTTAAAAATTGTGTGCCGCCATATGCAGGGCAGACAATATTTTCAACCATTGCTGAAGTTGCACGACCAGTTCTTATTCCAGAGATATCAGAAGCCACAAGATCAACTACTTTTTGAAATTTTTGTATTACCGAAGGATCTATCATTCTTTGCCAAGTTCTATTCGAACTACTCTACCCAGTTTAATATTTTCCCCAGTTTTTGCAATAACCTCTTTAATTAAATCTCCTATTTTTTTGCTTGGGTCTTTGATAAATTCTTGTTTCTCTATCTCTTTTTCTCCCATTCCTGCAACTTGAAGAGCAATGTCTTTTCCTAAAGCTTCAAAAAGATCGTTTCTAGCTACAAAATCGGTCTCTGAAAATAGTTCAACTAAAACGCCAACTTTACCTGTGTGGTGTGCGTAAGTAAACACTTTTCCTTGTTTTGTTTCTCTTTCCGATCGCTTGGCAACTTTCTCGTAACCTTCTTTCTTCAAAATTTCTAGAGCCGTAGACCGATTGCCATTAGCTTCTTCAAGCACTTGCTTGACACGCATTACTCCAGCCCCAGTCTCTTCTCTTAATTTTTTGATCAAATCTGCATTTATCTTCATTTTTTTACTTTTGAAGTTTTTGGCACTTTTTGACCCTCAAGAATTGCTTGTTTGATATATTCCAAAACCAAATGAAGTGCTTTAGTTGCATCATCATTCATTGGTATAGGGAAATCTACCATGTTAGGATCTGAATTAGTATCAACAATACCAACTACTTTGATTTTCTTTCTATTTGCTTCATGAATTGCAGTTATTTCTTTTCTAATATCAACAACAATTAAAAGATCAGGTACTGCTTTTAAGTTTGTAATACCTCCAAAAAATCTCTCAAGTCTATCTTTTTCTCTTTCTATTAAAACTCTTTCTTTCTTTGTATATTTGGCATAATAGCCATTTATAAGTTTTTCTTTAATATCTGCAAGCTTGTCAAGAGATTTTTTAATTTGATTAAAGTTGGTAATTGTTCCACCAAGCCATCGTTCAGTAACTATGGAAATTCCTGTCTCCTTACCAATTTCCAAAGCTTTGTCTTTAGCTTGTTTTTTAGTAGCCAGAAGTAAAATAGTTTTGCCTTCTTGAATAGTTTTAGTAATTTCAGCCAAAGCAATTTCTAAAGATTCTTTAGTTTTAACCAAATCAAAGATATGAACGCCATCTTGTTCACCATATACAAACTCTTTTACTTTTGGATTCCAACGTCTAACCTGGTGACCAAAATGAGCACCACTTTCAAGTAAATCTTCTAATGAAATTTTAATAGCCATGGAGTGTATTTTAATTTAAAGATTAGAGTTTAACAAGTGCTTGTTTGTTTATTTTAATATTTTCCAGTGCAGACTTCCCCGCAGCATGAGCCAAGTAAATTGCAGTTTTAGCATCAGAAATTGCATTTTTATTCCCAATTTTACTAATTCTATATGCCAATTTTTCTAAACTTTGTGAGATCTTTCTAACTTCCATTGGAACCTCAATTGCATATTTTAGAGTTTTAGTTATTTCTTGTTTTCTCTTTTTATCTGTAGACGGTAGTCTATAAGCTATAAGCACCTTATCATACGCTTTCTTATCTTCCTCTGCCAATTTGGTTAGTTTCTCTTTTAATTCGACAACATTTTTATGGATCCTAATAATGTCTTTTTTATTTTTTTCATATTTTTCTTTACCCAAAGTTAAATTACAAACCATTTCAACTAAAGATGCCGCAAAAGCTCCTGAAAGTGCAGCCACAACTCCACCTCCAGGTGTTGGATTTTTACTCCCCAACTCTTTTTGAAATTGTTTTAAGGTTTTGGAATTGATTACTCCCATAGTCTCTTTTCTAATACTTGATCACCTTTAAAGGTTGAACCTTTAAAGGTTGTTCGAATAGCTTTTACAAGCGCTTCAAGCGGAATCATACCATAAATTTCTGAAGATTTGATCCCAACTCCTAAGTTTTTAGCTTCTTTTTCTATCTCTCTGTATGCTTTATCAAAGTTTGTTATTTCAAAATCAACCAAATTCATAGAAACTTGAGCCATCCCATCAACTTCAAAACCTAATGCTTTAACAGCTTTAAGTCCCCCATCTTTTTCTCTTATCTTTTTTGCAATTTCTTTTGCAATATTAACATCATTCGTTTCCAAATTAACATTATAGGCAACCAAATATTTCCTGGCCCCAATTACAACCGCTCCCGCAGTTGGATGTGGTTTATCTGGTCCATAATCAGGCTTACGCATAACTTTTTTAATCCCTTCATATTCTCCAACCCTGACATCTGCCAAGTTTCTATATTCCTCTTTTTTAGCTGAAGCTTCATACATAAAAACTGGAATTTTAAGTTCGTCTGCAACTTTTTTGGCTAGTTTATTTGAAAGTTTTACACATTCTTCCATCGAAACGCCTGAGACAGGAACAAAGGGAACGACGTCAACGGCTCCAATTCTTGGATGCTCGCCAACATGGGAATTCATGTCTATTAACTTTGAAGCTACTTTAATTGATTCAAAAACAGAATTCAAAACATCCTCAGGAGAACCTACTATAGTAAATAGCATTCTATTATGTGAAGCATTGTACTCAAGTTCAAACACCTTAACTGGTTTACCCTGAGCTTGCCGAAGGGAAGCATCAAAAATCGCATTTATAATTTTTTTATTTTTGCCTTCACTAAAATTCGGCACACACTCAACAATCTTTTGCATTTTTATATTATAACTTAAAATTCAATAAATTCTTTCTTTAGATCGTCCTTCAAGTATCTCTTGTTCAACAAAGGCTTTTGCTCTTGCCTTCAAAAACCATAAAGCATCGCTGTCACGATAAAAGGGGTTTCTTAAATTTTCTATTACAATATCGTATTTCATATTTTGTACTGACATATCAGAAAAATTATTCGCATGAGTTGACCTGTCTGAAACAAGAAATATTGTTTCTACCTGCTGAATATCTTGTTTTGTTTCTATTGCGTGCTCTTGAAAAGCTTTAATGTTTATTGGTTCTCGTATATCGACAAACGCCACTCTTGGAACAGAAAGTTGATAAATTTTATTTAACATTAACCCATGAATTAACATCGGATTCCATTCCGTCATCTTAGTTTTAAGATCAGACATTATACCTCTCCAATAATCATTCTTTGTTACCCCATCCCAGTCGTCTGACGTAACTTCTTTTTTTAAAAGTGTTAAAGTGCCTATGTTGTTCCTAAACTCATCTCCCCAAGTACTAAATGGTTTTAAAATATCTTTTACAGGATCAACTGATGACGCATGCAAGAAGTTAATACCTCTCTCTCAATATTTGTCCAACTTGTTTTCCAAATTCAGATTTTCCACTTTCAGGCAACCCATTTACAACATATATCTTGTTCATATCTAGACGCAAGTTACCCTAGAGTAGACAAAACTTCAAGGAGGGAAATTATTCTAAAAGCCCAAACTTCTTAATTTTATCAATGAATTCCTCTGTTTCTCTTTTATTTTTAAGCCCTTTCTCATTTGCAATTTGTCTAATTTCCTCTGATGAAAAAACAACTCCTCGCTTATTTAACATATCAATTAAGATTTCTCTCTCAGGTCTAGTAACTTTGGTTGCATTAAGTTGATAATCGTCGAACGCCTCCCAAGTAAGAGGAAATGCATCTTTAATGACCATCGCCATATTGTTTGCATATTCACGGATTTCATATTGGGCATGTGGATCCATTCTAAGTTTTAAAAAATGAAGCATATTGTGTAAATTTGTTTTCCAATACCATTCTGTATAACTAGCAACGGGTAAAACAGTTCGTGCAAGTTCTCTTGCTAGGCCAAAACCAGCACCATTCTCACCCAACAATTCTTGGTATAAATTATTTGCATCTTTATAAAAATCTGATAATTTAACCTTAATTTCTTCAGCAACATCTGGATTTACTGCATTTCCTCTATCTTGTTTATTATTAACTGATTGGACAGAAATTACATCTGGTTCCGGAATGTAAAACTCATCTTTTACGATTGAATATCTTGCTGAATATTCATTCAAGCTAGCAGTTCTATGTCTTACCCATTGTCTTGCTACAAAAATCGGCATCTTTGCATGAAATTTAATCTCAGGCATTTCGAAAGGAGAGGTATGCTCATTCCTCATTAGATATCTTAAAAGTCCTCTAGTTTCACTGGCTTTTCTAGTACCTTCACCATATGAAACCCTAGCTGCTTGTTCAATAGATTCGTCTGTCCCAGAATAATCAACTAAGTATAAAAATCCATGATCCAATACTGGGACAACGACTCCCATCCATTCTTCAGCCCCAATATTAACTGGACGTAGAGTTTCATTACGAGAAAGGTCTAATCTACAAAAGTGACTTCTATCAGTCATGTTTGCAAATTACCCTAACTTCACTAAAACTTCAAGGAGGAAAATTATTTTTTTAACTATCTTTTAATCTTTTTGAAGTCTATAAAAAGTTTGTCATCATCATAATTGGCCTTTAGCTCAACTTTCTTTCCTAAAAATCCAAATTTTCGTCTTATTTCAACTGGAATTGTAAATCGTCCATTTGTTACTTTAACTGTATAAGTTTTATTAATCATTTGATTTACTATCTATTATCTCCACTACCATGAAGAACATTTCTTTCCATCCTTGAAGCAAGTTTTTCTACATTTGCCTTTGCTACTTCTGAAAGTTTAATTCCCAAATCTGTTGACAGTTGAGCCAAATACCATAGAACATCCCCTAACTCTTTTTTAATTTCGTTTCTTTTCTCTTTTGTTAAAATTCCCCCATCATCCCTCATTACCTTTTTTATTTTTCCAACAACTTCGCCTGCTTCATCTGCCAAGCCTAATGCAGGATATACAAACTTTTGACCAATTACAGGGTAAATTGCTGTTTTGTTTGCTTCTTTTTGATATTCATCAAAATCCATAAATTTAATTTTAACACTTTAACTTTTGTTTATTAACTGCTAAAAATACATAATGCTAATTATTGGAATTACAGGAACTTTGGGAGCTGGGAAAGGAACTATTGTTGAATATTTAGTTAAAAACAAAAACTTCAAACATTATTCTGTAAGTGGATATTTAAAGGAAGAATTACAAAAAAGAAATTTAGAAATAAATAGAACTAATCTACAAGATGTTGGCAATGAACTGCGCGAAAAATTTGGACCAGACTACATTACTCAACAACTGTTTAATCTCGCAAACAAAAAGAAAGAGAATTCAATAATTGAAAGTATTAGAAACCCAAAAGAAGCTGAATTTATTAAATCACATGGCGGAATTATGTTTGCAATTATTGCTGATCAAAAAACAAGATATGAAAGAATAAGAGAAAGGCAATCTGAAAAAGACTCTGTAACATTTGATGAATTCATAAAACAAGAGATGAGAGAAATGCAAAATACAGACCCAAATGCACAAAATCTTCCAAAATGTATTGAAATGAGCGATTATTTATTTAATAATGATGGTAGTTTAGAAAACTTATATGAAGAAATTGAAAAAAGTCCGCCCATCATGGGATAAATACTTTTTGGAAATAATGCAAACCGTATCCAAGAGAGGAACTTGTGATAGAGGTCATGCTTCTTGTGTCTTTGTAAAGAATAAACAAATTTTAGTAACTGGATACGCAGGATCACCTGTTGGTTTTCCACATTGTGATGAAATTGGACACCAACTAAAAAAGATAATTCACGAGGACGGAACGATTACTGAACACTGTGTCAGAACAGTTCATGCTGAACAAAATGCAATTTGCCAAGCTGCAAAAAGAGGTGTATCTCTTGAAGGATCTACGGTCTATGTAAACATGACCCCTTGTAGAACTTGTGCAATGTTACTTATAAATACAGGCATTAAAAGAGTAATAGCCCAAAACAAATATCATGCAGGAGCTGAAAGTGAAGCAATGTTTAAAATAGCAAAAATTAAATTGGAATTTATTTCTTCTGAAACTGTAAGATATTAGGTTTCTTCCAACTAGCAAATTTACAATCGGGGTAACGGCTACAGCCGTAAAACTTGCCTTTTTTTGATTTCTTGACAACAATCTCGCCAGTTTTACAATCTGGACATTTGATACCCACTTTATCCAAAAACTTTTCAGTATGTTTACACTCTGGGAAAGTAGAGCAACTAATAAACTTGCCGAATCTTCCAACTCGTATAACTAGCTCCCCATCTTTACAGTCAGGACATTTTTTACCTAACTTTTCTGTTTCTATTTTTACTCTTTCTGCTGTTTTTTCAACAGATTTTAATTTCTTTTCAAAGGGAGTCCAAAACTTCTTCATTTCAGTTTCCCATTTTATTTTGCCGAGAGCTATGTTATCCAAATCCTCCTCCATTTCCGCTGTAAAACCGAAATCTAGTTCTATTGGAAAGTTTTTAACTAAAAATTCTGTTACAGCAAAACCAATTGTTGTAGGAATAAATACTTTATCAATTTTTTCCACATAACTTCTAATTTGAATTGTTGTAATAATTGGAGCATATGTAGAAGGTCTTCCAATTCCCAATTTTTCCAATGTCTTAATTAAAGATGCCTCATTATATCTTGGAGGAGCTAAAGTGAATTTTTGATCTGCCCAAATTCGTACTTTGTCTAGTTTTTCGTCTTTGTTAACTTCAGGAAGTAAAACTATTTCTGTATCAATTGGAAACAAAACTCTCCAACCGTCAAATTTCATTATTTGCCCACTAGCACGTAATGAATATTGAATTAGTTTACCCTGAGCTTGCCGAAGGGCTTCTACATCAATTGTTGTTTCGTTGTAAATTGCGGGATTCATTTGACAAGACATAAATCTTTTCCAAATTAATTCATATAGTTTCTGTTCACTTTGTTCCAATTTTAAATTTTGATTTTTGACTTTTGAATTTACGACCGTAGGTCGTATCGCTTCATGTGCTTCCTGCGCCGATTTACTGTGAGTTTTGTAAAAATGTGGCTTTTCTGGAAGATATTCTTTTCCATACTCTTTTTCAATAAATCCTCTTGCAGTGTTAACAGCATCAAGTGAAAGATTTAAAGAATCCGTTCTATGGTAGGTAATTAAACCCTCTTCATATAACTTTTGAGCAACACTCATTGTCTTTTTAGCACTCCAACCAAAAAGTCTTGCACCAGCTTGTGTCAATGTTGAAGTTGTAAAAGGAGGATAAGGACTTTTTCTAACTTCTCTTTTCTTAACATCAGATACTTTATATTCTGCCTTTTCTAAATCAGCAAGTATCTTATCCGCAGTAGTTTTATCATGTATCTCTTGTTTAATTAACTGGACTACAAATTTTGCATTTTGATTTTTGCATTTTAAATTTGCATATATTTCCCAATATTCTTCTGGCTTAAAAGCCTTTATTTCCATTTCGCGGTCAACTATTAGTCTTACGGCAACTGACTGAACTCTACCAGCAGACAACCCTCTTCTTACTTTTTTCCAAAGAAGAGGTGAGAGTTTATAACCCACCAACCTATCCAGTACTCTTCTTGAGATTTGAGCATCAACAAGATTCCTATTTATAACTGTTGGGTTACTAAGTGCATGTTCTACTGCTTGTTTAGTTATTTCATGGAAAGTTATGCGTTTAATTTTTGATTTTTGATTTTTGATTTTTAAATTTGAACTGATCACGTCCTCGACGTGAGCTGCGATAGCTTCCCCTTCACGGTCAGGATCTGTAGCTATAAAAATCTGCTCTGCGCTTTTGGCTTTTTGCTTTAAGCTTTTAATAACTGCTTTTTTCTTTTCTATTTCTTGATAATCTGGTTTAAAATCATGTTCTATATCAATACTTAATTTACTTTTAGGTAAGTCTTTAATATGGCCACGGGTCGAATCCACTTCATAATCACTACCCAAAAACTTGGATAGCGTATTTGCCTTTGTTGGACTTTCAACTATTATTAGTTTCATTTAAATAATTTACTATTCTCTTAGGACTTTGTACACTAGTTGCTCCATTTTCAATTAAATAATTAGTCGCTTCGCTTCCTGCAATTGCAAAAACTTCTACTCCATCGTTTGCTGCATGATTTGCGGTAGAGATTGTACCAGATCGCGCTCGTCCTTCAATAACTAAGACTGCTTGGGATAATTTTACTATTAACTGATTTCTTGCTAGAAAATTTTTGCCCTCAGGTTTTGTACCATAAGGAAAACCGGATACTAAAGCGCCATTTTTTGAAATTTCATCAGCTAATTTCTTGTTTTCGGGGGGATAAATAATATCAAGGCCAGAACCAATTACAGCAATTGTTCTACCTCCACAATTTAGAGCTGTAAGGTGCGCAATTGTATCAATTCCGCGCGCCAACCCCGAGACAATTGTTATTTTATTTTTAACAAGTTCTTTAACAAACTTTTCGGTTAATTTTTTTCCTCTTTCAGTAAGTAGTCTAGTTCCCACAACCGCCACCGCCCTTCTGTCTTCTTTTTTTAATTTTCCCAGTATATAAAGATCACTTTTCATTATTTAAGTATTAATTGCCGAGAATCTTTTTTATCAAATTATCTGCTTCTTCAATTTGTTCTGCTTTAGTTCTATTTCCCAGGGATCCTTTTCCACTACTAGAATATTTATCAATAAAAACTTTAACTTCTTCTACTAACTCAGAAGGTATATTACCCTTGTTAATTTCATAACCTAACTGACCAAGCAAACCTTGCCATCAATTCTTTCTCACTTTAAGTAACCCTTTACCTCGAACAATTTCGTCAGGAATTTCATTAGAGCACTTATCTTTTAAAAACGATAAATATTCCCTGTTCATAAACGATATTTTATACTATTTTAATTTTTAAAATACTCAAACTCTTAAGTATGGCAAATCCGACATAATAGGTATGGACTTCAAGACAAACGCTCAAGCATCTTTATGGTGTCTATTTCTAATTTAGAAACTGCACACCACTTTTTACCAAGATCTTTAATTGATGCGCCAAAATGATAAATTGATTTGTTATCGGTAATTAGAAAACGATCGTGGAAAAAATTCAATTTCTTAATTACTATTGATGGATATTGAGAATTATATTTTTTAAGATCTAGCAACAGATTGGAATTAACATCTTTAGAATAAATTGTAACAGTCACCTTAGTTTTACGCTTACTCAAAAGCATGAGAACTGTTTCGTCAACAAAATTATCAATCAAAATAATTTCTTGTTTAGCAGACTTAATAAGTTTTGAGACAAATACATATGCATCAAAAGTTTGGCCGTCAAAAAATAGATTTTGCTTAGGAGTATCTTTGTTGCTAGCTAAAGCATCAAAGACTTGATTAAATTTTTTATCAGTTTCATTTTTATCAGAAATTTGCTTTTGCTCGATGTTATCAATTCTGGCAAAAAGTTGTGAGTTAACTTGAATTAATTTACGCATAGAAACAAATTCAGACATAATCTGAATACTAATATGAATAGCGATATCACTATTAAGAACGCCTGAAAGCATAGCGACACCCTGCTCAGTAAATGCGAATGGTAATTTACGACGACCTCCGTGTTTTTTTGATATCGCAAATTGCGATATCAAGTTTGAAGTCACAATTTGTGACTTCAAATTATCATATTCAATATTAGTAATTTGAAAACAAAATTCTTGAGGAAATCTAGATTTATTTCTTTTAACTTGTTCGTTTAATCTCATTGTACTAGTGCCATACAATGAGGCCAAATCTTCATCTAGCATAACTTGAACCCCACGAACTAAATAAATATGAGAGCGGATATCAAGCATTAATTAACTATAATTTGTTTAATAAAAAGAATCAATTACAATCTAATTCTTAAAATAATCATCAAAAATACTTCTGGCAATAGGACCTGCAACTTTACTTCCTTCTCCTGATTTTTCAACCATTACAGTTAACACCAAATCATCAAGGGATGCCACAAACCATGCATGAGTTTTACCATCTTCATTTGTTTCTGCAGTACCTGTTTTGCATAAAACAGTAGAACCTTTCCAATCAAAAAAGGTGTATCCTGTGCCACCAGTAGTGCAAGCTTTTTTCATTCCTTCTTCAATTAATTTTAAATTTTGATTTTTGATCTTTAAATTTACACAAGATGTATCCCCAATAATTTTTAAGTTACAAAGTTTACCACCATTTAAAACCACTAAATCTGCCCTATGAATTCCAACTGGCGTAACAGCTAAATCTCCTTGGCCAATTGAAAAATGGTATGTATTTCCTAAAAACCATTTTTCTTTTTTTGTCTTTTGTTTCCAGTCAGGGGACGGAACTAATGATAAAACTTCACCAGAAATATCAATATCTGTTAATTTTGTTAACCCAAATTTTTTCATCCAGTCAACAAGCGAATTAATGCCTACACGTTCTCCAATTGTGTAAAAGAAGGTATCAGTTGACCTAGCAAGAGCGCGTGTTACATCAACTTCTCCTTCCCTGCCACCATACTGAGTAAAGTACCAATTAGTATATGAATAGTTTCCATAAATTGATTCAACTGTTACAACACCTGTATCATTAAAGCGAAAGTTTTCATCTATCTTTCCATCTTCAAGTGCCGCCACGGCAATTAAAGGTTTAAAGATAGAACCAGGATGATATAAACCTCCAATTGATCTATTAAAAAGTGGTAATTGTGAATCAGTAAGTGCTTTTTTTATGTCATTTGGATCAAAAGATGGAGATGAAAATAAGGCCAAAACATGCCCTTTTTTGTCAGTTGCTACAACTGACCCTAATTTTTCTTCCATTTCTTTTGCAATAGTTTTTTGCAAATTGTAATCAATATTAGTTTTCAGATTCTGTCCAAAAATGGGTTTTTTAATACCAATCTTTCTTATTTTTTCTCCAAGACTATTAACTTCAACTAACTCCTCGCCATCAACGCCTGAAAGAATGCAATTATATCTTTCCTGCAACCCTCCACGACCTACAATCTGACCTAATTTAAAAGGGCCTTTTTCTATGCAATTGGGATCAATCTTACCTACTTCATTTTCATTTGTTTCAGAAAGATAACCAATAATATGAGAAAAGTCAGGTCCATCCAGAACCTCTCCTCCTCGAGCAAGTATTTTTCCACGGGGGGCTGTGATTTTTATTCTTTCAATTCGATTACCTTCAGAGAGATTTCTGTAAAAATCACCTTTGATTATTTGAAGTTCAACAAGCCTTCCAACTAAAACCAAAAAGCCTAAAATTAAAACCCCCCTTAAAAACCAAGAAAACCAAGACTGATTTTTATTAGAAACGGCCAACGTCTGCATGAATCAATAATACTACTCCTATAACCCTTTTGTAATTCTAATTCTATTTAATAAAATTGGATTTTCTAAAAGCATGCCACAACCTCTGACTACGCAAGTTAATGGGTCTTCTGCAATATGTACTGGCATTTTTGTTGCATCAGAGATTGCTTTATCAATTCCATGAATCATAGCACCACCACCTGCTAAATAAATTCCTCGTTCCATAATATCACTTACCAGTTCTGGTGGAGTTTCCTCTAATACATCTGAGATGCCTGTAATTATTTCATGAATTATTGGTCCCAAGGCTTCCCTAATCTCCTCATCTGTTAGTTTTACAGAACGGGGTAATCCATTTTCCAAATCTCTTCCTCTAACTACTTGATTTTTAGGTTTAGAAGAATTGGCTTCGCCACCAAAATTTGTCGCAGAACCTATTGCAATCTTTACAACCTCTGCAGAAGGTTGACCCAAAAGAAGAGAGTATTTTAATTTGACATAATTAATAATTGCTTCATCCATTTCGTCTCCTGCAATTCTTAATGACTTTCCAATTACTGTCCCACCTAGTGAAATAACAGCAATTTCAGAAGTCCCGCCTCCGATATCTACGATGAAATTACCTTCTGCAGAATTAACTTCCAAATTTGCTCCTATTGCAGCAGCCATTGGTTCTTCAACTAAATCAACACGCCTGCACCCCGCATCCATACAAGCGTCAGCTACAGCTCTTCTTTCCACATCTGTAACTCCTGATGGAATTCCAACAATAACATGAGGTCTTGGAATCTTAGGTAAATTCCCTCCTGTTTCATGGACCTTTTTAATATAGTGAAGAAGTATTGAAGTGGTTGCATCAAAGTCAGCAACAACTCCATTTTTAAGAGGTCTAATTACCTCAATCGAGGTAGGCGCACGGCCTAACATTTTTTTAGCAGAAGATCCTATAGCTAATATTTCCTTTGTTTTTTTGTTTCTTGCAACAACCGAAGGTTCACGAATTGAAACACCTTTACCTTTAATATAAACGAGTGTATTAGCAGTCCCCAAATCAATTCCAAGGTCGGTTGAAAAAAAACCTAGGATTAAATTAATAGGATTTGGTATACTTTTAAAAATAGACATGATTCCTGTACTTTTTAACATATTATTTGCCTTTATTCCACTTATATTTTTTAAAACCACTTCAGAACTTTTTGAATTTAATAAAATTATAATACTTTATATTTCTACAGTATTAATTGTTGCTGTCTGGTTGTACAAGTGTATGATTGCCAAGAAATTCATCTTTAGTCGTACAATATTAGACTGGCCATTAGTTATATATTTGCTTGTTTATTTAGTGTCTACTATCTTTTCAATTGATCCCAGAACATCTTTATTAGGGTATTATTCAAGATTCAACGGAGGTTTGTTATCCCAAATTTGTTATGTCCTATTATATTGGGCATTTGTTTCAAATCTAAACAAAAGGCAATCTTTGCATTCTACATACTACATTCTACTTTCTACTGCAATTGCAAGTATTTTAGCAATTGGCGAGCATTTTGGCATATTTACAACTTGCGGTTTAATGAAACTCGGATTTACAGAATCCTGTTGGGTTCAAGATGTACAATCGAGAGTTTTCTCTACACTTGGACAACCCAATTGGCTTGCAGCATTACTAGTTGCATTAATTCCTATTACATGGGCATATAGCCTACGGCATACAGCATATGGCCTACTCTCTATTTTATTTTTTGTAACTTTGTTATTTACAAAGTCAAGATCAGGAATACTTGCCTTTGGCTTTGAATTTATTATTTTTTGGGGAATTAATTTGTACTTTTCTAAACTTAAACATATAAAGGTGTTTTTAAGCTTAACCTTTTTGTTTGCTTTGATCTATCTTATATTTCAATCCCCATTTACAGGCAAAGATATTCTTTCCTCACAAACAGTAGGGCCCGTATTAGAAGTTGGTGGAACTGAATCAGGAACTATTAGAAAATATGTTTGGTTGGGTGCTTTAAACGTTTTTAAATCTCATCCAATTTTAGGAACTGGACCTGAGACTTTCGCTTTTTCCTTTCCAATGTATAAACCCATGGAACACAATTTAACTTCAGAGTGGGATTTCATTTATAACAAAGCACATAATGAATTTTTAAATTATTTAGCAAATACAGGTATCCTAGGTTTTTTGTCTTACCTGACAATTATAATTACTTCAATTATTATTTTTATAAAATCTAAAAAATATGATTTTTTAGCAGGTTATGTCGGAATATTAGTAACAAACTTTTTTGGTTTTTCAGTAGTTCCAGTATCATTATTGTTTTTTTTATTTCCAGCTATGGCGGTAGTAAGTAGTATGCAGGAAGTAGAATGGGTAAAACAAAAAAAAATTAATATTAACCAATGGTTTTTAGTTTTTGTTGTGTTGCTTTCTACATTCTACATTCTACATTCTACATTCCGCTACTTCATAGCGGATATTCACTTTAATAAAGCAAAACTCTTTAACAAATCAGGAAATTTGCCTATGGCTAAACAGGAAATTTTGAAATCTTTAAAAATTTCCCCAAATGAACCACTTTATTTAAACGAAATGGCAGTTGCTGACAATAATATTGAGATATCTCAAAAAGCATTGCTACTTTCCCCTTACAATATTAATTTAGTGAGGTCACTCTCGGGGATTTACAATAGAAATAGTAACCCTGCAAAGGCAATTGAAGTTTTACAATCTTTTCTAATTAATACTCCAAGCGATCCAAAGAATTATTATCAAATTGGTATTTATTATTTAAAAATAAATGATTTAAACAACGCAGCCGTTTATTTTACAAAATCAGTAGAATTAAAACCTAATTATAAAGATGCAAGGTTTGCATTAGGACTGACATATATAGATTTAAAAGAATTTGAATTAGCTAAAAATGAATTAAAATATATATTAGAAAAAATAGACTCCAAAGATGAACTAACTCAAAAATATTTAGACAATCTTCTTCAGGCTCAAAAATGATATAATTACTTCATGGTACAAAAAATAGTCCAGTCGGGAGACAAAAAGTTAAGAGAAATAAGTAAACCTGTTCGATCTTTTGATCGAAAAATTCTAAACTTGATTCAGAATCTACGTGACACACTTGAGATTCAAAATGACCCAGAAGGTGTTGGTCTTGCAGCTCCTCAAATAGGAGTAAATTTGCGTGTTTTTGCTGTAAATTACAAAGATTTTAAAAGAATTGTAGTTAATCCAACAATAATAGCGATTGGCGAAAAGCGTACAGTGAACAGGGAAAACAAAAAAACAAAGAACGAGATTCTTGAGGGCTGCCTTTCGCTTCCCCATTATTATGGACCATTAAAAAGAGAAACTTACATAAAACTGAAATATTTGGATGAATTTGGAAAAGAAACTATAGAAGAATTTAAAGATTTTAATGCTCAAATAATTTTACATGAAATTGATCATTTAAATGGAATTTTGTTCGTTGATAGACTCTTAGAGCAAAAAAAGAAATTATATAAATTAGATGAAAATGATGAGTGGGAGGAGGTAGAAATCTAGAAATTAACCTAATTATTCTAATGTCTAATTAACCTAAAAAACACAAAAATGACACAAGACCAAAAGTTTGATCTCGAAGAAAGAACAGCTAAATTTGGTGAATCAATAATTGAATTTTGTTTAAAAATTAAAAAGAACGAAATTACAAGCCCATTAATTACACAGCTTGTTAAATCATCCACTAGTGTTGGTGCAAATTATTGTGAAGCTGACGATGCAGAAAGTGGAAGAGACTTTAAACATAAAATTGGCATATGTAAAAAGGAAGCTCGAGAATCAAAACACTTTTTGAGAATGTTTGCAAAAACTAATCCAGAATTTACTGATCAAATTAGGAATTTATGGCAAGAGGCTAAAGAACTTCATTTGATTTTTAATACAATTTATAGGAAAGTTAAATAATTATGTCATTTATTAGATCAATTAGTATAATTAGTACAATTAGGAATTGGAGCATCATATGCGACTGATTTTTTTTGGTACACCTGATTATGTTTTACCAGTTTTAGATATTTTGAATAAGTATCACGAGGTTGTTGCGGTAGTTACACAACCCCCAAAACCTGTAGGCAGAGAGAAAATTATCGAATATTCTTCCGTTGATAAATGGGCTTTCAAGAAAAAAATTGATAGGTTTTTTGATTTTACCGATTTACCAGAAGCTGACCTTGGCATCTGTGCAGCTTTTGGAATGATAATTCCAAAAGAAATTTTAAACCATTTCAAATTTGGAATTTTAAATATTCACCCATCAATCTTACCTAAATATAGAGGTGCATCCCCAATTCAGTCAGCAATTTCCAATCTTGATACAGAGACTGGTGTCACAATTATTAAAATGGATGAAAAAATGGACCATGGACCGATTGTATCTTCATTCAAATGTGATATTTTACCTACTGACACTTTTGAAACCTTAAGAATTCGATTATTTGAACAAGCCTCTGAATTTCTAATTAACCTAATTCCTAATTATTCTAAAAATAAAATTAACTTGAAACCGCAGGATCATGACAAAGCGACTTTTTGCAAAATTGTGAGTAAACAAGATGGATTTGTCAATTTAGAAAAAGACAATCCACAAGTAATTGAGGCAAAACTAAGAGCTTATTTCCCTTGGCCAGGGGTGTGGACCCTTCTTCGCCAAGACTCATCAGGGCAAGCTAAACGGTTAAAAATTCTAAAATGTCATTTAGAAAACAATGAATTAGTTTTAGATGAAGTTCAACTTGAGGGAAAAAATCCTGTATCTTGGAAACAATTCAAATCTGCCTATCCAGAATCTAGATTCTAGCTTCTAGCAACTAGTTACTTCTTAAGTTTCTTAAGACAACTTGTACAAAGTTTTTGGCCTTTATACATTTGAAGATTTGGGGAAAATAACCTTTTTGTTTCTTGCGCTCTTTTCTTCCATCTTTTTCCTGCAACACCACGTCCATGGGATTGACTAGATCCAAAGACTTTTACCTTGTCGCAATTCTCACAGATCATACTCATAGTGGCAAATTATACTAAGAAAATGGTAAAGTTACAATTATGACTTTAATTTGGATTTTGGCCTTTGTTGTTGCTATTACAATTCATGAAGCTTCTCATGCTTACATGGCAGACAGATTGGGTGATCCAACAGCAAGATTAATGGGCAGACTTTCTTTAAATCCTTTAGTTCATTATGATCCAATTGGAACCACACTTCTTTTAATTCTTTCAATAATGAGGTCTTTGGGAGCTCCAGTTATTCCTTTTGGCTGGGCAAAACCTGTGGAAGTTGATCAATACAATTTAAAAAACCCAAGAAGGGACTCTGCTATAATTTCTTTTGCAGGCCCTGCTTCAAACTTGATTCTGGCCTTAACTCTTTCAATTATTGCCAGATTTATACCGATTTTTGCCATAATTGCAGTTCCGTTTGTAATTTTAAACGTTTCACTAGCTATTTTTAATCTAATTCCAATCCATCCTTTAGATGGAGGTAAAATATTAGTAGGAATACTTCCAAAACAATATGCATACCAAACTGAATCCTTTTTAAATAGATTTGGAACAATTATTTTAATTTTATTAATTTTGCCCTCGTTTGGAGGTTCATCTTTTGTGTCTTCCATAATTTCTCCAGTTATTAATTTATTTCTTAAAATATTACTTCCAAATTTGATATAATATATTTGGTCCTGTTTGATTAGAGTTGAGGTCAGATTTTCCTGACTAAATCGTTGAATTGGGAGAACAGTTTCTAGGGTTATAATGATTTTAGATAGTTCACCCACCTGGAGTAATTCAGGAAATTCACCGAGGCTCTTTTCTTACAGGGCCATTTTTTTGATATAATACCTCTACGCCTCCTTAGCTCAATGGTAGAGCAACGGTTTTGTAAACCGTCGACGACCGTTCGATTTCGGTCAGGAGGCTCAAATCTTTGGACTTAGTTAGTATTGACTTCGTGAACAATTCGGTATAAATTTTTATTTATGACCTCTTCAGCTGATGAATTTTATACTGATCCAGAATACAAGAAGAAACAATCGGAGATCTCCAAAAGAAATTGGAAAGCAGGTATATATGACAGCAAGATCATTCCTCTAATCAAAAGGCACTGTAAAAATTCAAGCTGTAGCAATGTTTTTTTAGCGAAACCAAATGATCGTAAAATTTATTGCTCTCAACATTGTTCTGCTCTTGTAAACAACTCGGGAAGAAAAATGTCTGACTTAACTAAAATGAAGATTTCAAACACTCTAAAGTTATTGCCAATTAGTAAACGGGGAACTCATTTTTCGAAACCAAAAGTCCAAATGAATTGTCTTAATTGTAATAAGACGTTTGAACTAGTACCGTACTTAGCAAAAAGACAAAAATACTGCAGTATTCACTGTAATATCGTCAGACTTGGTAGAAAAACTACCTCACCAAAAGCTTCTAAAGGTAAAAACGGAGTTAGAAACGATATTAGTCCGAACATTAATTTTTACAGTACATGGGAAGCGAATATTGCCAGGGTTTATAACTTAGTAGGATTGCAGTGGCAATACTCCCCTACAATTTTTGACTTAGGAGAACATACCTACAGACCGGATTTTTACTTACCCAACTTTGATACTTATGTAGAAATCAAAAACTATCTTGGTGGTTATTCTTTGATGAGAGATACTCTTTTTAGACAAAAATACCCAGATATCAAACTAGAATTAATACTTAAGAAACATTACATTAATATAAAGAAAAACTATAAAGACCTGGTAGATAAGTGGGAGTATTGATATAATACAATCTGTATTTTTAGCCAAGGTGGTAGAGTGGTCAATTACACGAGTCTGTAGAACTCGCTCCGAAAGGATACCTAGGTTCGAATCCTAGCCTTGGCACAAAAAATGGCAGATTTTGACTAAAAATACGGGTTAATTCTCGCAAGAAGATAAAAGGGCAATTACCTTGGCCACTTAAAATTTTCTTTTAATGCTTTTGTTGTATCCGCATTGTGTTGAACACTTCGAAGAACACCTGATCCTTCCTCTACTTGTTGAGTAACCCCGACTGCATCTAAGGCATTTTGAATAATTGCCATATGTCCACCCTGATCAGCTATTAATTTACGGAATCGTTCAGAATCTAACTCACCATTCGCTGCAATACCTGCCCTAACATTAGATCCATCTTTTTGCATGACCACTTTAATATCATCTGAAATTACAACTTGTTGGGTGATAGGTTAATAGTAACCATTATGTTTCTGAAACCACCTTTCTAGAATTTAAGACTTTTCTGAGGTATTATTGAAACAATTGGCAGAGGCCCGACCATAGTAATAATCTATGGCACAAGTATATTTTAAAATGAAAACTGCACTTTTTGATTATTCTTTACCCAAAAATTTAATTGCCAATTCCCCCATCTCACCTCGAGATCATTCAAAATTAATGGTAATTGATAGAAAAAATGAGACTATAGCACACAAACACTTTTATGATTTAGTAGATTTATTAGACAAAAACGATGTTTTAGTTTTAAATAACACCAAAGTTTTTCCAGCACGTTTTTTTGGTAAAAAAGAAACGGGTGGAAAGTTGGAAATACTTTTAAATAAATCAGTTGATGATTTTACTTGGGAAGCTCTAACAAAACCTGGTATTAAAGTGGGTGTAAAAGTTTTATTTAGTGGCTTTAGTGCAGAAGTTATAAAAAGAGATACAGAAATTCACTATTTGAAATTTAATTTAAATAAAAACGACTTACTTACAAAACTTACTGAAGTTGGAATAACTCCACTACCTCCATATATCAATCCTCAAGAAAATGAAAATATCTTAAGGAAAGAATACCAAACTGTTTATGCCAAAAGTGAAGGTTCAGTTGCAGCTCCAACTGCAGGTTTTCACTTTACAAAAGATTTAATTAAAAAGCTTAAAAAGAAAGGGGTTACCTTTGAATATGTAACACTCCATGTTGGTCTTGGAACCTTTGCTCCTGTTAAAACTACTAATTTAGAAGATCATAAAATGCATTCAGAAGAGTTCACTGTCTCAAAAGAAACAATCAAAAGATTAAAACAAGCAAAAGAAAATAACAAAAGAATAATTTCTGTTGGAACCACATCAACTAGAGTTTTGGAAACTTTAGCTCATAATGATTTTAAAAATACAGGATCAACAAACATTTTTATTTACCCAGGATATAAATTTAAGTTTATTGACGGCCTTATTACCAACTTTCATCTTCCCAAATCAACTCTTCTTGCATTAGTTTATACTCTTGGCGGAATTAATCTTATGAAAAAAGCATATAAAGAGGCAATTTTAAAAAATTATCGTTTTTACTCTTTTGGAGATAGTTCAATTATTCTGTGAAGATTTCAGGTTGACCAATGAGAGGTGTATATGTTTTATACTCTTCTCGTTTAACAAGCTCAGGTCCTTCGAATGTTATTTTGACAACTAATCCTTTTTTAGTTTCTTCACTCCACATTTGGTCAAAAACAAAATTACCCAAAGAATAATATATTGGTTTACCTTTATACTCTTCATAGTTTTGCACCCAATGGGGATGGTGCCCAATAATTACATCTGCCCCATTTTCTATCATTCGTTTTGCTACTCTAGTCTGTAGACTATTAGCTATCGACCTATATTCCTCCCCCCAATGCACACCCACAATCAATATATCAATTGCAAGGTCAGACCTTGCAATCTGGGCCAAGTCACTGTCTAAACTACTATATCCAAATGTATAATTAAAACCCAAGAAACCAAACTTTGTGCCGTTTATTTCTTTGATAACTAAGTTATTCTCCCCCACATAGTCAATCCCCATTTCGCTTAAATATGTTTTAGTTTCTTCCAAACCTTCTTTTCCATAATTACCTGAATGGTTATTGGCAAGAGTTACAACATCAATACCTGCAAAATTTAATCCCTTTGCAATTTCTGGCGTCGTGCAAAATGTAAACCCCCCCACATGTCTTTTGCAATCCTTAACAATCGGATTTTCTAAATTAACAAAAGTTATATCTGCACTTTTTAATAAATCTGCAGTTTTCTTAAATGAGTAAAATGGATCATTATTATCTAAGGTAGCACCCATTACAGACCTTCCAAGCATTATATCCCCTGTAAATAAAATTGTAGTTTGAGGTTTAGATACATGACTAGAAGGAATTAAAAATAAAAAGAAAGCAAGTATAGAAGAAATAAGCTTATCTATCATGATATAATCATATCACTTTAAGCCTAGATAGCTCAGTTGGTAGAGCGTGCCCATGGTAAGGGTAAGGTCGCCAGTTCAATCCTGGCTCAGAATTAGTAGGAATGATTTGTTCTACCTGTAAATCACAAAACTACGTGACAGACAGAAACAAAGTTAATATGGATTTAAAAGGAAAAGCAAAACTTGAATTAAAAAAATTCTGCCAAACTTGCAAAAAAGTAACTAACCACAAAGAAACTAGTAAGTTAAAATAACTATATCAAATATTATGGGACTGTTTTCGATAAAAATAGCGACTGCAGAAGACTATACAAAACTACAAGGTGGTATACCAGAAGTAAAAATCGAGGATGGGCTTACTGTTGTTACCCATAAATATCCCAAAGGTGAGGGAATGGAGGTTCGAAGTCATATTGACCACGGAACAGTGATAATTAATAACACAAAATTTAAGGTGGATTTACTGAGGAAATTTCATGGTGAACCGTGCGAGAAAAATAGTAAACTTGTTGGGGGTAAGGGGTATGATAGAAAAGACTAGATTATAATTTAACTAATTAATCAATCATTTTTTTAGACAAATTTTCTTGTTCTCCTCATCATTATTCCCTCTAATCTTGTAGGGTCCATCAAACCACCACCTAAAATATTAACAATTTCGTTTCTCAACTTCTCATCTGTCCATTTAATATATTCTGACACTATATGTAGAAATCTTCTCATTTTTTTCCAAAATTGCAAATTTATAATTCCCTTCCCCTTCTTTCAAACTCAATAATTCGGTCTTCTAATCCTTCTATATGGGCTAGAAATTTATTTCCACCATCACTAGCCATAAAACCAATCACTCCTCCAGAAGTACAAATATGGTCAGGAAAACTTTTGCTTAGAATTTCTGTTACTCGATGTCTACCATTAATACCAACATCTTCAGCCACTAAATCTGTATTTAATATTTTTCTTCCCCATGCTCTTTTAATAATAGCTCTTGCAATTTGAAATTTTTGTGAGTCCCTGCGTGGTCCATTTGACATATTTTATTAAGTGGATATTCTATTCTTATAATCCCTCAGAATCAATTAGAAGTTACATTTGATATAATACTTAAAGGATATTAGATAAGGTCGTCGTTCAACGGCAGGACAGCGGTCTCCAAAACCGCTAATGAAAGTTCGACTCTTTCCGACCTTGCAAAGAAGGAAATACGATCAATTAAGGTCCTTTTTAAGTACGGTTTTAGTTGGCGAAACCAAAAGGAAGAAAAACAAAAAGACTTAAAATTTTCGACAGCGTCAGCTGTCGCGCGCCCTACTTTTACTTTAATTTGTAAAGAAAAGTCCTACTTTTATCATATTGCGTGAAGTAAAAAGTTCAACTGAATATAAACATATCAATTTCGCAATAAAAATAATAAAACCAGGATTAATATGTCGCTACTCTTAGAAATGATTTTAGGAAATTAATAACAATTACTTCGCCATTGTTTGGTTCTCCTCCTGCAAAATTAGTCAAATCTTGGGGTGAAACATATAGACAACTTTCTCCAAAAAGTGATTTTCTAAAAAGCGTTGTTCAAATCAAACCGCCTGAAAATAAAGTGTTAAGTATTTTTTCTGAACAAGATATGAAAGCGCCATTCAAAAATATAGAAACTTTAAATTGGACAGTTATGATGGTCGAATCAAATTCTCATGGACAAATTCATAGTGATTATAAAGTTCTTGAGAAATATATAAATAGTGAAATTGGATTGTAATCTTTTAAAGTTCTTAGTTAAAGGCCTTATAACTCCAAGTGGAAAAGATAATCCATTAATCCAATCCTCGATACATTGTTTGTTGTATTCAGGTTTATACAAAAGATCGTTGTCAATTAACATTTTTATCTCGTCAGGTGTAAAAAATTTATAGTTATCTATTTCTCCTGCAGTCGGTTTTATTTTACCGATAGTTATTCTTGCTCTAAATACAAACCCAATTCCTGTTTTTGTACCTCCTCTACCAATTGTATAAATTCCTAAAACATCAATGAATTCAATTTCAACACCTATTTCTTCTCTTGTTTCTCTCCTAGCATTTTCAAATGGATCTTCATGAGGAAACATTCCACCAGCAGGAGGACCCCACCTTTTACCCTCTTTCTCTGAAGATTGTTGAAGAAGTAAAAGCCTTCCTTGTTCATCTTCTATAAAAACTGCTGCGGAAACGCTAACAGGTAGTCTCTCTCTACTTAATTCTTTCATTTGGGGATATTGTACACCAAACTAAAAAGATCGGGCTTCACTTAACTCTTTAGAATACATAACATTTAATACTTCTTTTGTATCTTTTCCATCTCTTTCCATTAGTGCAGTTGCTAAGAAATATTTTAAACCTGCATCGATCCTACTTCCATGTTGCATTTTTTGCCCTGCTAAATAAAGCATAATTCCAAGAAGTCCGTGTGTTACTCCTGTATATAAATTTTGATTTAATCTTTTATCAACTTGTTTTTGATCAAAAACTTGATCATGAACTAAAGCAAAACCGCCTAACAATTCTGATTGGCTCATATTCTTTGGCTCAAAAGTTACATCAAACTTTTGATTCCTTTGAAAGTAGTTACCACGCAAACGATCTTCTTCTTTTAGTTGTGATTCCCAAATAGTTCCTGCTCTTGGTGTTGCGATATGAAATAGTGCATTAATTCCTAATTCATTAACTCGATCAGTGGTTTTTTTGAATATACTTTTATCTTGATTATCTAAACCAAAAACTATCGAGTAGGACATTGGTATTTTTAGCTGTCTCAAATAACTTGAAATTGGCCCAATGTTTGCAGTAAACATGTCCTTTATACTTGCTCCAGGTTTTGAATTGTATAAATCTTCAGTTCCTGCCAGTAGTCCCCAACAACCAATAGCAAGCGTCTCCATTAATTTTTGATTATTAACTACTCGTCCAATTGTTCCTTCACCAATCCATCTATGACCCATACCATTTATCATTTGAAAGACATCAATTACATAATTTGTTGGATATGCAAATAAATTTTGATCAAGAAAAAACATCCATTTATCAAGCCCCATTGTTAATTGGCTTATTTCTTTTTCAACTACTTTTAACGGCTTAAAGCTAGGGGAAACTACACCTGTTTTACACCATGCACATTCTTCAGTACAACCAGTACCTAAATAAAGTGGCTGGAATTTAGACATCTTTAAATTTGGATGTTCCCGATAAGGTCTTATATCTGTTTTATAATATGGATCATTAAGGTTGTGTACATTTTGAGGAATTCCTCGTTCATAAGTATTTTTCTCAGTACCTTGCTCGTGATCATCTAGATATTGTTTTACTTCTCCAGAAGCAAAACCTTTTATAACTACTACATTTGGAAACTTTTCATGAATTATATCTTCTAAGCCTTCTGCTCCATAACCTCCAAGTACTACTTGACCACCATCAACTAATCTTTCAAGTTTAGGTAATACAACTTCCATTACCCATTCCTTAGCGATATCCATCATGGAAATCATTACAAGATCATATGTACCATCATTTGCTTTTTCGATCGTATCTAAATCATATAAATCTCCAATGTCAGACTTCACTCCGTTATTTGCTAATTCGTCAGCAATTTCAAAAATTCCTAAGTGGGGTATACCTTCAAATGTTTGACGTCTTGTTTCAAGATGGTCGGGTATTAAATCTCTAGCAATTTCAGGATAACTTTCTTTCTTAAAATAATATCCTCTGGCAGTTAGAAGTAATGCTCTTGAAGGTTCTTCTTTTCCGGATTTTTCAAGTAACTCTGGAAACTTTTGGAAAGGGTCAAATTCAGTAATCAATTTACCATCAGTGCCCGGTTTCCCAAAAGTTTTTACACCCCAGTCAATTACGCGTTCGGCTAACATGTTTGGGATTATATCATGATCACTGTCTTTCCTGCCCACACACATGGCGTAAGCCACACCCCTGTAAGCTTTGGTCAGAAACATTTTTTAATCAACCTCTTGAGAAAGACCAATGAAATTATAAATCTCTGGAGAAAAATCAACTATCTCAACTCCCTTTACATCTTCCAATCCCTCCCACTTTAAAGTGTTTCCCAATATATACACATCTGCTCCAATTCTTTTAATTGCACTAAACCCTTTGGAAAGAACTGGATGTGTTGCAACAAATATTTTTAAAACACAGTTAGGATAAAAGCCAGAAATAAACTTAAGATCTTTTTCAGCGGTTCCGCCTGTATCAATCATATCATCTGAATAAACTATTATCGTGTTTTTAAAAACTGGTTTCTGAGAAACTTTGATATTTTTGATTCGAATCGATTTTCCCCTTCTTTTCCATTCTTCAATTTTAGCAATTGCGGTATCCGTTACAATTCCTGCTGAAATTCTTTTCTTTTCCATATAAATAAGCTGAATACTGTTATAAATTGATTTTTCTGCAAACAAAATATTACTAGCCAATTTTTGTGTCCTTGGTATTGCTCCTGTATCACAGGCCACCAATTTTAATGGTGCTTTAATTTTTCTTTCAAGCAATTGTTTAATTAAACCTTCAGCTAAACTGCTCGAAGAACTTATGGACACAAATTCTAATCCAACTTCGTTAAAAGTTTTTTTAGGAAATTCATCGTTGTGAATATCAATTGAAGAAAATCTGACAGTAGGCAAGTTTTTAATTTCATTTTTAAGTCGTTTTAGTATATCTTCAGTAATAAGTGCAAGCATTTGTGCATTAAACCCAGCTTCCATTACCTCATAACCTGCTTCCTGACTTTGGCCAAACCTATGACCCCTCGATCCACCAAACATGGGAATTATAACTTCAACTTTTTCTATTCTTTTTGCCAAATCGCAATTCCTGATAAGTTTAATAACATTTGCCAAAACTGACACACTTCCCCCAAGCTTTGACTGAGTAGACGCTAAAATAATTAAATTTTTTATTTTTCTAAAATATTTATACGGCCCAACAACTCTAGTTTGTCCATCATTATAATGACCCACTGGATTAATAACAGAAACATTTTGTCCTAATGATTTGGCATAATCTGCTAGAGTCCAAAGAATGGGTTCAGGAAAATGACGCCCACTTAATAACAAGAGATCTAAATCTGTTCCTCCCCGACCGACAGAACCACGTATTCCAACAGCATATTCAATTTCTGGAATAAGCGGTTCTAAATATGTTTTATTGACTAATAGTTGAATTAATTTTCTGCCCTTTGTATGAAACCTATGGCTTACTTTTTTATAATCAGGATATTTTTCTCCCAGTAATTCACGAATTGAAATAATAAGTGTTCGCCAAGAAACAGTATCTTTACGGTCACGAATTCCACGATACAAATCTGCATATTTTTCCAACAAAGATTTGTCAATTTTGACATTTGGGGCAGGGATATTTATTCCAAATATTGGAATTCCCATTAGTTTTTACTTTAACCTAGCAAGATGGGCGTCAACCATGATTTTGACAAGTTTTTTAAATTTAGTTTTTGGCTCCCAGCCCAAAATTTTTTTAGCTTTGGAAGCATCACCAATCAATGGACCTGTTTCGGTTGGTCTTATGAATCTCTTGTCAATCACTACGTGATTCTTCCAGTCTAAGCCTACACATAAAAAAGCTTCCTCACAAAGTTCTTGAATAGTATGAGTTTCTCCAGTTGCAACAACAAAATCATCTGGCTTGTCAGCCTGCATCATTAACCACATGGCTTCTACATAATCTCCGGCAAATCCCCAATCTCTTTTGGCTTCCAAATTACCAAGAGACACTTTGCCATTTTTAACAACCAATTCTCCCTCCTCATTTAAATGGTCAGAATTAGTAATTCCCAAAACGGCACATGCAGCAGCATAAGTTACTTTTTGTGTTACAAATCCCAAATGCCTGCGGGGTGATTCATGATTAAATAAAATTCCATTAGTTGCAAACATATTATAACTTTTCCTGTAAATTTTAGTCATTGCAAAAGCGTAAAGTTTGGCTGCAGCATACGGATTGGCTGGATTAAAAGGTGTCTCTTCATTTTGAGGAACTTCTCTTACCCAACCAAACATTTCAGAAGATGACGCTTGATAGAATTTTGCTTTAGGATTAACATCCAAAGTTGCATCAAGTACTCTATGGGCTCCAATTCCTGTAATTTCGGCTGTATGAATCGGCTGTTTAAAACTTTCTGAAGGATGAGATTGAGATGCTAGGTTATAAACCTCGTCAGGATCTACTTTTTGAATAATTTCGCGCAAAGACACGGGGTCCAATAAGTCTCCCTGAAAAAGTTTCAAATCATCTTGTATATGACCAATATTGGCATAATCTTCATGTGAGGTTTTTCTAACAATTCCAGAAACTTCATAACTTTTTTTTAGTAAAAATTCTGCCAAATAAGAACCATCTTGGCCGGTAATTCCTGTAATTAAAGCCTTCTTTACCATTGACAATATAATAACATATTTCTAATATGTGTATAGATGTCAATTTCTAGTAGTTTTAGTAGTTTACCAAAAAAATCAAAAAACCTCTTAATATTAGGTATTACTTTGGCCTTGTTTGTTGCTTTACCCCTCTTTGTTTGGTCACTTGTTAACATGAAATTTGATGTCAGAGAAAAGGCCGAGATTTGTGCTCCAAGGCCTATCTGTCTTGACTCACGACCTCCATGTTTGTTACCTGAACCCATTGATGGTTGGTGTCCAACCCCAACACCAATTGTCGGCTGTGGTTTAAGTTGTGTAAGTAATAGTAATTGTTCACCAAATCTGATTTGTGTTATACAAAATGGTTCACCATCTGGATCATGTAAAAACCCTGTGTGTATTTCAAATCAAGATTGTATCTGTTCTCCAACCGCAACTGCTACGTCAACAGCAACCGCAACAGCGACGGCCACAGCTACAGCCGTATCAACCCCGACTTCATCTCCCACAACCCCTCCGGTTGGTGGAGGGTCACCAAATTCATGTGCTGGAACATGTGGAAGTAACTATAATTGTCAAGCCAATTATTTTTGTTTTGAAGGATATTGTAGAAATCCACTTTGTAAAAACGAGGTAAATTGCAGTTGCCCAAACCCAACAATTACACCAACGGCATCAGCAAAATCAACAACAAAAGCAACATCAACGACCAAATCGACAGTTTTTGGATCACCGATATCCACCCCTACCTACTTTTTAGAAACTGAAAAACCATTTTTACCTACCGAGCAACCATTGAAATTAACAAAGGAAATTTCTCAGCCTGAAAACATGTTTTTTGCAAAATACGCAGTCTATATTTTTATAGGATTTGTAATCCTGGTAATTACCACAATCTCTCTTGCACTTAAAAACAAGCGACAAAATAATCTTCCCCACATTACACCTCCTACAAATATTTAATATGTTGTGCTAAAATACATCTTAATGATATTCTTGAAGGGAGGCGATTTTTTCACACGGCAGTGTGATGCAATTAATTATGCTCATAGTAACAAAGAAAAAAGGAGAGTCGGACGACTCATTACTGGCAAGATTTCGCAAAAAGACAATAGTCTCAGGTCTAATGCTTGAACTTCGTGACAGGGAAAGATTTAAAAAACCTTCTGAAAAAAGAAAAGAGAAAAAATATAAAATTGAATTTCAGCGAATGCTTGAAAAAAAGAGAAACTATTAACTAAAAATAATTTATATGAAAAAAATCTTTTCTTACTTTTCTGAGGTTTTAGTAGAACTTAAAAAAGTCTCTTGGCCAAAACGTAATGAGGTGATACAATTGCTGAGTTTAGTTGTCGCAATTTCAGCTATTGTTGCAATTTTTGTAGGAGTAGTTGATTTTGGTTTAACCAAACTCTTAGAGAGTTTGCTAGCAAAATAATATGGATACTAATCAAAGCGAGGCACAAATTAGTGAAAAAGGGACAGGAAGCAAAAAAATTCCTGGCCACATGATTGTGTCAACAACCGAAAATCCAATGTCCAAGTGGTATGTGGTCCACACTTCTTCAGGCCATGAAATTAGAGTTATGGAACAACTTCGTCAGAGAATTGAAACAATGGGTCTTAAATCATCAATTTTTGAAATGCTAGTTCCAACACAAGATAAAATTATTATTCGAGGAGGCAAAAAATCTCAAATTAAGGAAAAGATTTTTCCAGGCTATTTACTTGTTAAAATGATTTTAGATGATCCTACATGGCTTGCAGTTCGTACCACAGCAGGAATAACAGGTTTTGTAGGAGCCGGAAATAAACCAACTGCCCTATCTGAATTAGAAGTTGCAAATATTCAAAAGTTTGTTAGCTCCCCTGCACCAAGATATAAAACCAAGTTTATAAATGGTGAAGCTGTCAAAATTACTGATGGTCCATTTACTGACTTTTTAGGAACAATTCATGAGATTGACGAGGAAAAAGGAAAAGTAAAAGTTTTAGTTAGTATTTTTGGAAGGGAAACACCTGTTGAACTTGACTTCTTGCAGATACAAAAAATATAGAATATATGGCGAAGAAAATTAAAACATTAGTTAAAATAAACCTCAAGGGTGGTGAAGCCACCCCTGCACCTCCAGTTGGTACAGCTCTAGGGCAACACGGTATTGCCATTATGGATTTTGTCAAAGCTTACAATGACAAGACCAAAGACATGAAAGGCCAGATAGTCCCAGCTGTTATTACAGTTTACGAAGACAGAAGTTTTGATTTTATTATTAAAAAGGCACCAGTTTCAGCAATGATTAAAAAAGCTCTAGGTCTTGAAAAAGCATCTGGCACTGCTGGTAGAGAAACAATTGCCGTATTAACCAAAAGTCAAGCTGAAGAGATTGCCAAAGAAAAAATGGATGACTTGAATACCAAAGATCTTAAAATGGCAGTTAAAATTGTTGAAGGAACTGCAAGAAGTATGGGGGTTTCCGTCAATGGGTAAGACAAAAACAGCATTCATAGGAGAAGCAGTTGAAGAGAAAAAAACTTCAGCTGAGAAGTATGCTGACAAAAAAGCCAAAAGAGAAGCAGAAAAAGAAAAAATATTACAAGTACCAGAAGTAGAACAAGTATTACATGATGAACCAAAAACGGAAACACCAAAACAAAAAAGAGAGATAACAGAAAAACAAAGAGGTAAAAAATACTTAGAAGTTAAATCAAAAATAAACAAATCGAATTTATATAAACTTCCTGAAGCAATTAAATTAATTAAAGAAGTTTCATATTCAAAATTTGATGGAACAATGGAAATGCATTTAGTAGTTAAAAAGACAGGAGTAAACGTTAACGTCACACTCCCCTTTTCTGCTGAAAAACAGAAAAAGGTCGAAATCGCGGATGAAAAAACCATTGAAAAATTAAAGACCGCTAAAATTGATTTTGATCTACTGCTGGCTTCGGCTGAGATGATGCCAAAACTTGTAATGTTTGCTAAGCTCTTGGGTCCAAGAGGCCTCATGCCAAATCCTAAAAATGGAACAATTATTAAATCTAAGGCAGAAGCTGAAAGATTTTCGGGCAACACACTTCAGCTTAAAACTGAAAAGGAAGTAGCTTTAATTCACACTTTTTTTGGGAAAGTTTCACAAAAAGATGAGGAGTTAATTAAAAATGCAGAAACAATTTTAGATAAACTTGGTGGAAGTAAAACAATAATTAGAGGATTTTTGAAATCTACTATGTCACCAAGTGTTAAAATTGTGATATAATACTGTTAGTCCAAAGAAAATAGGCATACAAGGTAAGTCCTATCGAGGAAAAATATGTTAAAACAAGGTAAGATTGATTTAGTCACAAAATTAACCCCAAAGTTAAAAAATTCTAGTTGCCTTATTTTTGTAAATTTTGCTGGACTTTCAGTAACTTTACAACAAAAACTAAAGCGTGAGTTAAAAGAAATTGGTGCTGACATGACGGTCATCAAAAATACACTCATTAAAAGAGCTGGTAAAGAAGCTGGTCTGCCAGATGAAATATTAAATGAACAGATACTGTCAGGTCAAACAGCCTTAATTTTATCAGAAGGAGATTCTATAGCTCCAATTCAAGTAATTGGCAAATTTGCTAAAGAAAATAATGTTCCCCAATTTAAAGTGGGAATTATTGATGGTAATTTGCAAGATAAAGAGGCTCTTTTAAAAATCTCAATACTTCCAACAAAAGACGTCTTGTTCAGTCAAGTTGTAGGCTCGCTCATATCTCCAATGTATGGATTAACCAATACTCTGCAAGGAAATCTACAAAAATTAATTTATATTCTAAAATCAAAGGCAGGTGATTAAATTGAGTAAAACAACAGAAAAATTAGTAGAAGAAATTAGTAAACTTACAGTTTTAGATTTATCAGAATTGGTGACCGCACTTCAAGACAAACTTGGAGTAAGCGCTATGGCACCAGTAGTCCCAGTCTCCGCTCCAGCAGGAGCTACGGCAGGAGAAACACCAGCAGCAGAATCTGGTGGAAATCAAACTGTAGTAATAACTGCTTCAGGAGATAATAAAATTGCAGTTATAAAGGCACTTCGCGAAATTAATCAGCAATTAGGTCTTAAAGAAGCAAAAGACGCAACAGAAACTTTGCCTTATGAAGTTCTAAAAGATGCAAAACCAGAAGATGTTAAGAATGCATCCGAAAAATTAAAAACTGCAGGTGCAACAGTAGAATTAAAGTAATTTACTTTGATTTACAACAAAAAATCCCGAGAGAAATCACGGGATTTTTTGTATATTATCGTGTCAAAAATTCTTGCCAATTACTTCTATTTATCAATTCAAATTTTGAATTTTTATATGTTTTTTTCCAAGTAACTGGACATCTAACTATTTTGTTTGAATACTTAATTTCATATCCAAATAGTTCTCCACCCTTTTCCTCAACTAAATCAAGTTCTGCTCCTGTATGAGTTCTCCAAAAGTAATTTGAATTAAATCGATTTTTATACTCATTTGATTTTATTCGTTCAACGATTAAAAAATTCTCCCAAAGTTTTCCAATATCGCCTCTGTCTTTAATTGGCTTCAAATTATCAATAAGCATATTTCTAACACCAATATCGTAGAAATATATTTTATCCATTTTAGTTATTTCTTTGCGCAAATTTCTACTGAACCCTGAAAGTCTAAAAATAACAAATGATTTTTCTAAATAATCTATATATTTTGAAACAGTATCTTTACTCATCTCAAGAGTTGTAGCAAGTTCAGATAGTGATACAAGTGAACCAACTTGAAATGCTAATAATTTAAGTAAGTCTCTAATTTTATTTGAACTTTTAAGTCCTCCATATTCCAAAAGATCTTTGTACAAATAGGCATCTGTCAACTTTCTTAAATATTCATATTTTTCTGAATAACTATTATATAAAAATACTTCAGGATAAGAACCAAAAATTAGTCTTTCAGATAGATCATCATCAATCTCAATTGGGTTATAAATACTTGTTAATTCTAAGGTAGAAATAGGATAGAGTTTATAAGTCCAAACCCTACCTGTTAAGGGTTCGCTTATTTTACTCGCTAAATCAAGCGATGAAGAACCTGTAACTATAACTTTCAAATCAGCAATGGAGTCTAAAATTATTTTTAAATTTATTCCAATTTCAGGTATTCTTTGAGCCTCATCAATAAACAGCATCTCATAACCTGAAACTAGTTTTTTAATTTCATTTAAATTTCTACTGGATATAATATCAACATATTGGCTTTGGTCTCCATTTATAAACAAGGTCTTTAGGCGTAATTTGGTAATTATGTCGTTGACCAAGGTTGTCTTACCAGCCTGTCTGGGACCATAAACAATAATTCCCTTCTTTGAAGTTTCTAACTTGTTGAGTATGGTATCCTCTAATATACGCTTGAATTTCATATATATTGCTATAATAACACCATTTCAGCTAGTTGTCAAGCGGAAATCACACAAAATAGATGTTCGTTCGGTAATTAAGTTTATATAATCAGAAAAAGCTTTAAGTTCAGGAGAGGTCTTGGAATTAGGAATAATTCCAGGACCTTTGTTTACTTCTATCAAATAGTTTATATTTGTACCTTTTTCAATTGCAATATCAACCCCTGCTATGTCTAAATTTAAAACTTTTGTTGATTTAATAGCCATTTTATTAATAATTTCACAAACTGAATCTAATTTTAAAAATACAGATGGTTCATTGGGATCTAAATACTCTACCTTAATTTTTTTGTAATTTCTGACAGATTTTTGCTCTAAAACAACAACTTTTCCACCCATAACTAAAAGTCTAAATTCTTTATCTATATCAATAAACTTTTGGAAAATAAATGTTTTTTTTGATTTTTTAAATAATTTTGTGAAATCTTCTTCATTTCTTAAGATAAAAATATTTGTATTTCTTTGAGAATTAATAGCTTTTGCAATTATTGGCAGGCCTAAATCTTTGATAATTTTATCTTTATTTTTTATAACAGCAGGCCGAAAACAAAAATAACTATCAGGCATGACAACTTTTTTAATCGCTAGTCTTACAGCACTTGAGGCCTTATCCATAGACATACCAATTTCACGAAAAGCTGGATCAATAAATGAAACTTTATGATAATCTAAGTACTTTGAAATTGCACCCATAAAACGAACATATTTTCCTGCACGTCGTACAAAAACGAGGTCATAATTTTTAAGATCTTTATTCTTAACTGTAATCTTTACCTTGCCAGTTTTTATTTCAAACAGTAGATCTTCAAAAGATCTTAAATCTGCCTTATAAATTCCTTTAGAATTTTGATTTAAAAATCTAGTTAATTTCTTTTTACTTAAACTTAATCTATCAACCAAGACCAATACCTTTTTCATTGTCTCGCTCATATATATCCTGTAGTATACCACAAGATCAATATTGCAAGGTCTGACCTTGCAATGTTATGATGTATGAATGCCCGCTAAGAATTCTGTTAAAATTTATAGAGAAAACTCAATTTATCATATTTACAATCGTGGAGTTGAAAAAAGGAAAATTTTTTTAAACGAACAAGACTACAAAGTTTTCCTTACCTGCCTCAAACAATATCTATCAAATCCTGAGACTGAACCCAGGCGTCAAGTATTGCAAGGTCAGACCTTGCAATATCATGCATCTAAAAATTACTATGGCGAAATAGAACTGCTTTCTTTTTGTTTGATGCCTAATCATGTACATTTGTTAATTAAACAAAAAGATAAAAACGCAATCAAAAAATTTACACAATCATTATTTACAAGGTATTCTATATATTTTAATCGAAAATATCGACGTTCTGGCTCATTGTTTCAAGGAAGATATAAAGCCACAAATGTTATTGATAAAGATTACCTTTTAGACCTATCACGATATATCCATAAAAATCCGCTTAAATACACAAAAGATTTAATCGAAAGTTACTCATCGTACTCTATCTATTTAGGCTTAGTTAATACAGCGTGGGTCAATAAAAATATTATATTAGATTATTTTAATAAAAGTGAATTTATGAAACGTCATAATATAAAATCATACAAATATTTTGTAGAAAAATTTAAATATGCAGATGAAAAATTAGATCTATCTTCTGACACAGATCTAAGATGAAATAGACATTGCAAGGTCAGACCTTGCAATGTTAAAATACTTGATTATGACTCGCAGGGTGAAACCCTGCAATTGGGCTTCAGTTTCGAGCCTTTTTGGAGCATAGGCCTTTGGGTATTTTGTACATCAATATTGTAAAGTCTTTAGGATGATAATTGGCACGTAGTACAACTCGATGAGTTAAACTCATACAATATTTTAAAATTTCTAAACTATCTGCATACCAAACATTACCTTTAAAGGTTGGACCTTTAAAGGATGGATGAGTTCCTAACATATTAAAGACAAAAACATGATCTGTTAAAGAAAACATTTTTTTGATTGCCTTTTTTCTATAATCATAATTTTTTATCGCATTTCCATAGTTACTATTTAAAACCCCACTTGTTAAAACAACGTCATACTGTTCGGTTTTTGTTAGCCCGTGAAAATCTGCAATCTCGAGGTCAAGACTAGGGTATAATTTATGTCCGTTTGTAATAAATTCTGGCGTGATATCGACACCTTTATATACTACGTTTTTATACCTTTTCACAAGAAAATTGCCCATTTCACCAAATCCACAGCCAATATCCAATACTTTTTTATTATCAAAATCTATTTCTTTCCAAAACTCTCTAAAGCGCTGATGTGCAGCACCCTTTGTTTTCCAGAGTAGTGATTTATGATCACTTCCGAATTCTTTAAATTTTGCTCGATAGATATTTAATGATTTCATCTTCAACTACTACCCCGCAGTATTTATTAATTAGTTTCCAACTAGGTGCTGCATTTGCTTCAATCACATACGTTTCATTTGTTTTACTGTTTATTAAAATATCAACTCCACAAATATTTAAATCCACCGCTTTGGCCGATTTTAAGGCCAAATCAATCATCTTTTGGGGAATTGGATTTAATGTTTCTTTTGTTTCGTCTTTATTCCATTTTGTTTGGCGTTTGATTGCCCCTATTACTCTGTCCCCTATAACCAATATCCTAATCCTATAGGCATTGGGAATTAATTCTTGAGCAAAATATAGTTTATGGCTATTGATCTTCGATCGTAAAATTTCTAACTCCTTCTTATTTTTAACAAGCCAGACTTCTTTAGCCTTTTGACCCGTTGTTGATTTAACTACATATGGAAACGGTAATTTATTTAAATCGCCAAAAACTGTTCTAGGTATATGAATGCCAGCTTCAATTAATTTTCTAAGCTCTATAGACTTTCCCAAAGACATGGGCATAAGATTAGATTTCGTATAGATTTCGTCTACTATTTTTATATTATTTTTGGTAGCGTAGTTAGTAACCAAAGTTGCAATTTCCAAACTTCTTCCGACCATTCTAAAGTAAATTAATTTATAATTGTTCAAATTTTGATTTTTGATTTTTAAATTTTGATTTTGTGTTGAATACCATATGTCGTCAAAACTACCCTTATCAACAAGGTTTGAGAATGCGTCTAATTTTGACACCTTTCCAGATGTAAGTATTAATATATTTACCATTTTGCCTTTACTAAATTCTCTCTATCAATCTCAGGATTAATTAAAAACCCTTGCAAATCAACCCTACCTATTAAAATATCGTAACGCAATAACTTTCTATCAGCAACTGTCATATTGGTTTTTATTTTTTTACCAGACAAAAAAACTGTCACATTAATAACTGGTCTTTCCTCCATTCCTAGACTTGACATCTTTTTCTTCTTCCAAAGAATCTTATCTTTTCTTAATAATCCCAGTTTTTTGGCTAATTTTCTATCAATCGCTGAAGACCAAGCGCCAGTATCAATTTTTGCTAAAACTTTGTGTCTAATTTTTTCGCTATCTAATACCTTGACTTCCTCAACTGCTTTAATAGCAATTGGTCCATCATCAATTCTTACTCTACTTGTAAACTTCCCTCCAAAAAGTGCCTTGGCAATTTTAACTCCATGCACCCCATCTCTAACGTCCATTTCATCAACTCTGTTGAGGCGTCTTTTAAGACCATCCATATTGGCAAGTTGAATAGATAACCCAGGTTGGGCGTTAAGTTCAATAATTTGTGGACCTTTTTCAGGATGAAGTACAATATCAACCCCAGCATAACCTAAGCCTGACGCAATTTGGCCCTCAACTGCTGTTTCTAAAATTTTTTGCCAGAACGGAATTTTAATGCCTCGCAGTTTTCTCTTTGAATCAGGTTTAAATAAAACAGGTTGATTATGCCAAATAGCAGTTGTTGTTATTCCTGTTGCGATATCAACACCAAGTCCTAATGCTCCCTGATGTAGATTGGCTCTTCCTCCTGACTCTTTGGTTGGAAGCCTAAGCATTGCCATAACTGGAATTTTATTAAAAACAATAATTCTAATGTCAGGAGTTCCTCTATACGAGAGTTTTCTAAATGTTGAATGTCTACCAACATACTCTTGCACAAAAGCAACATCTGGCTCATTACCCATTGAATACGCCCCTTCCAAAATATCTAAAGTTTGAAGCTTTAAATCCTCAATTGTTACTTTTTGTTTTGATGTAGTAAGCCAAACACCACTTAAAAGTTTCTTTTTAATAACAATTATGCCCTCACCACCCAAACCTCGCGACGGCTTAAGTGCAAACGAATCTGGCAATTTATTCCAATCATATAAATATACATCGTTTGGAGTTCTAAATTTAACAAGAATTTTGGGGTGAGCAACACCAGCACGTCTTAACACTCTATCGGTTTGAATCTTAGAATCGGCAATCTTTTTTGCTTTTCTACTATTATATCTTCCAGTAAACAAAGCCCCCCGTGAGTTAAGACCAAGAATGTTAGAAACCTTCATTTTGATTTGATTAATTTTCTGAATCTATAATATTCCATAAAACGAAGACCAATATATCTACCCAGCAATATATCAACTATAAATGTTACGCCAAGTGAAATTTCAGGATTTAATAATACATATTTTTGTATTGGTGCATAGGTTAAAACTAAGTATGAGATTAAAGAAAGAATTAAAGTTTGATATGTAATACCAAACGCTGTTTTAACTGATTTACCAAGTTGGATTCTTGTAAAATCTTCAGTTAAAAGTGTCAGAACTAAAACTGGAAAAATCGAGACATTTTTAAGATCAGAATAGTCTATAAATGGCGATAAAAATAATATTCCCAATATTCCAAAGGACACAAACCATAAAATAAGAGCCATACGGGGTAAATACTGAAGCTTTAAATTAAGTTTACGAGTAATCATCCTGACACTTGTTGATATTGCAACAATTGCCATAAATAAAAGTATTCCCAAAATTGGGCCAATTGCTACAAAAGTAACAGAAAGTGCAGCAGGTAAAAATATACCAAACCCACGAATACCAACAAGTTGTCTGACAATTGCCATAACAGTTGCTACAATTGGCAAAAGAAGTAAGAGTACTATTGTGTTTGCAGGGACTCCAGAATTAATTGAGTTTAGAATTGCATACTTAATAGGATTAAACGGCCAAACAGAGCCTAACTTTTGATCTCTAATAAGTTTTTCTAAAGGTCCTAACGATTCTTCAGATTTTTGAGTAATATCAACACGAGAAATTTCAGTAGCCGTAGGACTAGGTTTAATAGTTACGACAGGAGAAGGACTTAATTTTTTTGTAGTTTGAGCCAAAACAAAACTAGGCAAAATAAAACCCCAAGCCAATAAAAATATAAAAAAGACTTTCTTCATGGAAAAATAAATTAGTGATTGCATTATACCATAATTTCATTAAAATAGACTTATCATGTACTCTCATCATCGCACAGGTAAGGATCGTAATTTATCACCAAACGACCAAGTTGCTATATTACAAGAAATCTTGGCTGATAAACAACCTCCTACACAACAATATGTACCAAAAACTGAAAAGGGGGTTCGTTTGGCTCGTATATGGGAGGAAAAGGTGGAGGAATCTGGTTTCAATAAAGAGGGAGAACCGAAAAGTTAATCATTAACTATAGGCAAGAATACAAGTTTGTGGTAAAATTTACACTTCTCTATGTCTATTTCAAAGGTTTTTGCTGTATTTTATAAGTATTTATTAAAAAACAAACCTCTTTTTGGGTTTTTTCTTCTATTGGTAATTGTTAGTAATATTGCCATGAATTTAAACCCTTACTTTTATCAACTTTTTGTTAAGGCAATCCCCTCTTTGGAGCAAAACTATTTAATTAATCTTTTATTTATATTTATTGCTGTCAGACTTTTTGGCGTTATTACCGATTTACTAGCTTTTTATGTAGGAGACGTTGTACTTTTTGAAGCTGCCAAAAATGCTCGACTAGATATATTTAAACATGTTCAAAACTTAGACTTTTCATTTCATACCAATAAATCAACGGGCAGTTTAATTTCTGCATTTAAAAGAGGTGACGGGGCACTTTTTTCGTTTTTTCATGACGTTCATGTCAGAATGCTGGGAGTATTAATTGGATTTTTAGTCATGGTCTATTTTTTAATACAATTAAATCCTTTAATTGTCGTTTTAACTACTACTTCCTTAATTTTAACTGTTATCTCAGCCAAATTTTTAGTTGCCAACAATGTTGCCAAAAGAAAGTTATTTAATCACGAAGAAGATGTAATTAGTGGAATTATAACTGATAACTTAATCAACTTTGAAACAGTCAAGCTTTTTGCAAAAGAAAAATGGGAGAACAGTAGGCTTTCAAAATCGTTTAAACCTTGGACCAAAACACTTTGGGGCTATGGTAATTCTTTCCGCCTAATTGACGGTGTAATGGGTACTTTAATCAATTTAAGCATATTTTTTGTGCTTTACCTAACCATTAATCAAGCCATAAGCTTAAATTTAACAGTCCCCGACTTTGTTTTAATTACAGGTTTTCTATCTGCCTTTTACCCCAAACTTTGGGACTTGGTCTGGAGTACACGAGATTTAGCCAAAAACTATGCAGATATAGAGAAATATTTTGGACTTTTAGAATACAAAGAAGAAGTCTTAGATCCCATCAAACCTATTAAATTATCACACCTTGAAGGTGTGATTGAATTTAAAAATGTTTCCCACTCATATGTTGGCGGAACAAAAAATGCCATAAAAAATTTAAATCTAACCATCAATAAAGGTGAATCTGTTGCCTTTGTAGGCAGAAGTGGATCAGGTAAAACCACAATTACAAAACTTTTGATGAGATTTTTTGACCCAACAGGAGGAGAGATTACAATTGACGGAATTAATATCAAAAACTTCAATAAGTCAGATTTAAGAGGTTTTTTTGGTGTTGTTCCACAGGAAGCAGTTTTATTTAACAACACAATTGGATATAACATAAGTTATGGAGCTACCTTGCAAGGTGAAACCCTGCAAGAGCAGGGTTTCACCTTAACAGATGCTACCCGCATGGCCCATTTGGATGAATTTATAAACAAGTTACCCAATAAATATGAAACAAATGTGGGTGAACGAGGGATTAAACTTTCTGGTGGCCAAAAACAAAGGTTGGCAATTGCTAGAATGATTATGAGTAAACCTGATATTATAATTTTTGATGAAGCAACTTCTCATCTGGATTCAGAATCAGAAAAACTTATTCAAGATGCATTTTGGCGTTACGCAAAACAAAAAACCACCATTGTTATTGCACACAGGCTTTCAACTATTGCTAAAGCAGATAGAATTGTAGTTTTGGATAATGGAAAAATAACAGAGATTGGCAAACACTCAGAATTATTGACAAATAAAAATGGGGTATATCAAAAACTTTGGAATTTGCAATCCTAAATTAATAACTTTTAACTGGTGTACCAAGAAGTTGTACTTTGCCTTTATAGGTCGCCGAAGGAGTCGGTGTAGGTTTTTTGACTGGAGGAATTGGCGTTAAACTTGGCCTCGACATGAACGCCTTCTCATTAAAAATTTGTTTTTGCTGTGTTAGAATAATTGCTACGGCTAATGCAATAACTAATATAGAAAGGCCTATAATTTTCCCAAAATTTAATTTAACTCTTGCCATATCTATTATCATTAAAAAACATTGTGTAGGATCAGATACTTATTCGACATTGAATAATGTCAATTTCAACAGGAGTTAGTATGAAAAGTGAATTTGTGTGGGGTAAAATCAAACACCCA
>LBOW01000003.1 GCA_000989765.1 Candidatus Woesebacteria bacterium GW2011_GWB1_33_22
ATTGCGCACGATTCCCGGTTGCTGCCACCCGTAGGTGTATGGGCCGTGTCTCAGTCCCATTCTGGGGGGTCATCCTCTCAAATCCCCTACCCGTCATAGTCTTGGTAGGCCATTACCCTACCAACTAACTGATGGGAAATAGGCTCATCCATCGGCGCGCGGTTAAGCGCTTTTTCCTTCGATTACTCTCAGGAGTCATGTGGTATTAGCTCCGCTTTCGCGGAGGTATTCCACACCATTGGGTAGATTCCTATTTTATACTCAGCCGTTCGCAACTAGAGTATTACTACTCTCGTTCTACTTGCATGCCTAAAGCACGTCGCTAGCGTTCATCCTGGACCAGGATCAAATCCTCAAAAAGTGACGGTTCCTTTCGGAATCATCTTACACACTCCTAGTCACATCTTGAACTTGTAGTCATACTAGACTACATAGTTTACTGTCATATTACATTTCAATTTCAAAGTACAAAAAGATATGTAATTATCAATAAATAAGCCACAAAAAATCTATATTTAAAACTTATTTATTAATAACTAATCTGATTTGTAAAGTAAAGGTTCTTTTGGAGGTTATCATCCTGAGCGAGCTCTTGCGAGTCGAACAGGCGAGTCAACCTTTAAACTTATAAGAAGAATTATAACATTATTAAATTCAATATCAATAAGTGATTATTTTCTTCTTACTTTAACAAATTCATATATTATTGGTGCAATTGATAATCCAATAATTACAAGCACAACTAATGAAAAGTTATTTTTAACGACTGGTATATTACCAAAGAAAAAGCCTAAAAGAGTAAAACCAAAGACCCAGACAAATCCACCTGCTAAATTATATTTAATAAAATCTCCATAATGCATCTTTCCAATTCCGGCTACAAATGGAGCAAAAGTTCTGACAATAGGCACAAAACGAGATAAAAATATAGCCTTACCACCATATTTTTTGTAAAACTCTTCAGCTTTTCCAATATGTTTCTTATTAATAAAAGGTATTTTTGGACTATCTATTATCTTTTGACCAAAGAAATGCCCTATCCAATAATTTGTAGTATCTCCCAAAAAAGCTGCCAGCCATAAAATCCCTAAAATTAAAAAAATATTAAAACTTCCAATTGCCGCAAAAGCTCCGGCAGCAAAAAGTAGTGAATCTCCTGGTAAAAAGGGTGTAAATACAAAACCAGTTTCAGCAAAAACTATTAAAAATAAAATTAAATAGGAAACCACACCATAATTATTGATTATGTCACCTAAATAGGTATCAATATGTAACACAAAACTAAAAAGGTTACTTAGAGTTTCCATATTTTTGAAGATCTTCCAGAAGTTTGCTCATGTCTTGAAAATTAACATCAGTTGGAATGGTAAAATATGAATCCATTACTGTTGCAATTTTACATGAATCTTTATATTTATCTATTGCTTCAAAATACGAATCACTTTTAACAGCCTCTGAGTTTCCATTTTCCTCGTTTATCGAATAGACAAAACCCTCTTTGGTTTTAGAATCCCACATATACATTTTTTGATCTTTAATGATAATTTCGTTAGACTGACCCCCCCCTGTCCCTGTTGAAGTCACTCTTACTGCCCCATTTTTAATATAAGACTTGACAATAGTTCCCGTCTCATCAGTAAACTCACAAGAAAGTGTCATCTTTTGAGTCAAAGCATCTTTAACTGAAGCAAAGACACCATTTTTATTGTCATTTTGGCCAACAGTATTATTTCCTTTAAACTTTATATATGAAACCCAACCAATTAGACTAAGAACAAGTATACTTACTAAAATAAATAAAACTTTTTTGTTTTTCATTGTGTTTCTATTGTATCAGTTGCAATTGGAGTTGCACTAGGGGTTGGCTCAATTGTTGGTATTGGAACTGGAGTTTTAGACAAAACTTCTAAATCTTTAACATCAAAGACTTTAAGAAGTCTTTCGGTTTTATTATATTGCCCAATTGCAAAAATTCTTTTACCTACAAGGGTTAATAAATCCAAATTATCAGGCACATCTAAAGTAATTGCTTCTGAAGAAGTGGTAATTAAAAAATATTTATTAGTTGTTAACGAAAGTTGTAATTTACCAGTAAAGGCAGTTTCTTTCCAAGATGATATTATAGTTGATGACGGGCTTGAAGTTGGAGACGCATCAGATTCAATATTACCTATACCAAAAACAATTGTACCCAAAATTACTAAGGCAACTACGGTAGTTAAAGGCCTTATTGTAATCTTAACTTCCATTCCTTCATTGCCTATTACCTTCTCCCACCAACGCCTTAAATATGTAACAGGATTTGTAACTTTAACATCAACCAAAGGCGGTTCAATATTTGAAGTTGCCATAGTTAACTTTAATACTTTTTAGAGTTAAAAAGCAAATGTTACTAAAATTTGTGACCCCACAGAGAGTCGGACTCTGCCTTCTAGGATGAAAACCTAGCGTCCTAACCGATAGACGATGGGGCCTCGTTTTGCTCGTCCCATCGTGTAGCACTCCGCTATCGCGGATTGTAGACGGATGGGGCCATTTAAAACAAGGCTACTATTTTGTGAGCCCAACAGGGATCGAACCTGTGACCTTTTCCTTAAAAGGGAACCGCTCTACCGCTGAGCTATGGGCCCTCACTTTACTTAGGGCACACAAGCTATGCTTATGGACCCAAAATATATCAAACTTCAGTATTTTAGCAAATTTACTTGGAATTACCAACATCGAGCTGGTACAATACAGATTGTATTAAATTTATTGGGGGATCGTCTAATGGTAGGACTTTGGTTTTTGGTACCAAGTATCGGGGTTCGAATCCCTGTCCCCCAGCCAAGACATGAGATATAAAACACAACGGCAATTTAGACAAGTAAAATTCCCCCATATTGATTTGGAGGATGCAATAATGATGAGTCAAAGTAAAAGATTGTGGCCCTTATGTAAATTAAAGGATTCAGGAAGTTGTCAGGATATTGCAATAATTCCACCCGAAGTCCATGAGGACGGAGATTTATATTACTGGGAAGTTTCGCCAAGAATTAAGTCTTGCAGAGAGTGCGGTTTCCATAGAAAGAATTGTGAACAATGTTAAGGTGTTTATAGGATCGAATGGTTCTAGACCATGATACTCAATAAAAATGTGTTATACTTATCTTATAAATACAAATTTTTCAGTAGACCAACTAGCTAACGCATTAATTAAAAGGGGTGGTCGTATAAACAAATATTATCTTCAGGAGTGGAATAGAAGTAAACCTGCAATTGTATTCCTTAATGTTTGGATTGGTGGCAAAAACATCCGCGAAGCATTACTTAAAGCGTTAATTTAATCTTCGTCGTCATCTTTGTGGTTCTTTTTATCTTCAATTATCTGTTTTCTTGCTTCTTCTCTTTTGACCTGTTCATCCTTAATAAATTGTCTTTTTTTCTTTTCAGTGAGAAGAGTTTTATTTACCATTTTTTGACATTCTGGATCAGAACATTCTGTTATAGTATATGTAACAGTTGAATTATCTATTTTTTCATCGTACGTCTTGACTACAATTCTAGGTTTACCACATCTTGTACAAGTACTACCTGTCATTAAGGCTATTTTACCATGAAGCTGATATAATAGCCATATGCTAAATAGGATGAATTCTAAATATTTAAGGAAGAACCCGCCCAAGGCGGATGATATGAAGCATATCAAGAGAAACCCTATTTATTTTGTTTTAGATAATGTCTTGGATACTTATAACATTGGCTCTATTTTTAGACTAGCTGACGCAGTAGTAGCAGAAAAAGTTTATATTTGTGGAGAGAATTCTGAATATCCACCATCTTCTAGAATTCATAAAGCTGCAGTAGGCACAGAAGAATGGGTACCGTGGGAACACAGTAATTCAGTAACTCATTTAATCGGTAAACTCAAAAAACAAGGCGTGCAAATTATTGCTGTCGAGCAAGATGCAAAAGCTGTAGACTATAGACAATTGACCGTAGACAGTTTGCGACTTCCAGTCGCATTGGTCGTCGGTCATGAAACTACTGGTGTATCAAAAGAAGTGTTAGACATGGCAGATTTAATTGTAGAATTACCTATGTTTGGAATTAACAATTCCCTAAATGTCTGGGGGTCACTAGCAATTGTTTCTTATAAAGTCATTGAAAATCTTTAAACACTATATTCTTTGTAAAGTTGTTCTGAAGAACCAATCATCATGTATGCAGTTATCGTTACAAATTTTTCCAAGTTTGATCCTACTAGTTTTTCTGTCATAATTTCGTCCAGTTGAAATACTCCTGCAGGGTTTGTCATATGAATTCTAATTTCAATTGGTTTTTTATTTCCTTCCAATATCTCAACATTATTAATCGCTAAATCTGACTCAGAATAAATATTGACCTCTCCCCTTTTATAAGTAATTCTACTTCTTCCCTTGCCCATATCAATTGCATCTGCAATCCTCATAATTCCAGCCTCTATTGTCTTAGGTTTGCCGTTTGCACGGTGAGAGATAATGGCATGAAGTATTTCTGAAGTCACTACCATTCTCTCTTCAATCGGCATAAATGAAAGAATTTCTTTAAGCATATCTCGTGCAATGAAAAGACTGTATCCTTCATGGCCATCTCTATGAATTGAAATTCCCAAGTCATGCATAATGCATGCTAAAAACACAACAACTTCAGCATGATCATTAGTTAGTCCAAAATCGGTAACAATTGACATTGGAATATTATTTTTCTCTAGTATTTTAATAAGCCTTTGGCCGTTATTAGCCACAATATTAAAATGAGTTGGCCCATGATCACTCATTCCTAACCTATCAATGGCCATAATATTCATAATCTTCCAAAGCGTTTTTATCTCATTATTACTATTAATGTTGTCTAAAACTTTTTTTAGAAGTTCATTTTTCTCCACGAAAAGATTAATTTTAATTGCATCAAGTGAAGATTTAACTATTTTTTTACCTAAATTATTCATTTTGTATACGAGAAGTTATTTATTTAGCAGAGAAAATTGCATCATGCATTTCCCAATATTTACCCTGGTCAGAGGCGCATTCTGCAGCCTCTGCCGCCTTTTGAGCGTTTGGATGAAATGGTAGAGGATAATTCTTAACAATTAACTTAACTTTATTTGTATCTATATAATTTTTCTTTATATCAGGCCAAGTCTGAGTAAAATGTCTTATACAATATGGGCATTCAAAGTCAGTAAATTCAACGATTGTAACTTTAGCATCATTATTTCCCAAAACATGAGAGTTGGAAGTATCAATATTTTTTGCGACGGCTATAAACGACGGTGAAGGGTTCCCCGCTTGATCTTTCTGTTCTGCAGCATCTTGCAAATCTTTTGAATATGTCTTGTAATCATCTGACCCCTTACCATCAAGTTCTCTATCAATTACCTCTTTAAATGAGGCAAATGGGTATGCTCCACCTAAAAATCGTCCGTTAATAAAAAATGCAGGAGTCCCACTTACACCGACAGTTCCTCCATAATCACTATCCTTTTTAACAACATCTGCTTTGATTCCATCATCAAGACATTTATTAAAATCATTAGTATTTAAGTCAAGTTTTTTGGCTATCTTTTTTAAATTATCAACCGATATGGGAGACTCGCCCGTTCCCTGCTGAACTGTATCTGTGGTGCCTGTTGTACTTCCTTTTCCAATGTTTTCAACTTTTTGCCAAAGGACACCCACCAAAAAGGCAAGACCTACTGTGATAACTAGAAGCGCTGGAACAAACTTTTCAAGAAGTGTTGATTTCTTTTCAGAATTTTCAGACATGTGTTAATTCTTCCAGAAGCCTTGTATTTTGTCAACCAACAAAAAAATTAAATCTCTTCTGATTGTTCAGGATAAAATATAGATATTTAATAGGTTTCATAAATTTATTTCTTTTTAATTTTTGCAGGTTTTGCAGTATGAGATAGTTTCCACATCATAAAAAAAATAATTGGTATCAAAACCAAGGATGGCCATGGTGTTTCTAAAATATTCATAATATTATTTTTTAACAATGATATTGTTTCTGTAATATATCAAGAAACTGAGAATTATTACAACGAAAATCCCGAAAACATTTTGAGCTCTAAACATTATTTTTGCTATATCAATTTCCATAATTTATATCTTTAAATAACCACGAAATAAAAAATGCTAAAGTTCCATACAATACGTTCAACAAAATAAGTATAGCATTTGTATCAATATTTGATGATTGCCAAAAAGAAGGTAGTATCAAAATCGCACCAAACCAACCCGCAGATAAATTCACAAACAGATCAGAGAGTGTAGTTAGAAAATTTGATTTAGCAAAAAATTTCATTTCAATTCTGCAAGATAATTTAGAGCGGACATAGCTGCCATACAACCGTAACCTGCTGCAGTTACTGCTTGTTTGTAAGTATGGTCATGAACATCTCCCGACACAAAAACCCCAGGAATATTAGTTTTAGAATTTTCTTTTGGAATAATATAGCCCTTACTATCAAGATCAATCAAGCCTTTAAATATTTGGCTTGATGGATCATGTCCGATGGCTACAAACAAACCATCTAGTTTAATTTCCGATTCTTCTTCGGTTTTACTGTTTCTAATTGTTATAGATTCTAGTTTCTGATCTCCTAGTATCTCTTTTACTTCACTGTCCCAAATTACATCTATTTTAGAATTTGCAAAAACTTTTTCTTGCATTGCTTTACTCGCTTTAAATTCTGACTTTCTATGAATAATAGTGACTTTTGAAGCATATTTTGTTAAAACCAAAGCCTCCTCCATTGCCGAATCTCCACCTCCGACCACAACTACATATTTTTCTTTAAAAAATGGAGCATCACACGGAGCACAAGAAGAGATTCCACGACCAATTAATTCCTTCTCTCCAGGAACTCCCAACCATTTTGTTTCTGCACCTGTTGCTATAATAACGCTATTAGCATATAGCTCACGGTCTACGGTAAACAACACAAAAGGTCGAACAGAAAAATTAACTTTAGTTACATTTTGAGGAACAAACTTGGCACCAAAACGAATAGCTTGAGATTTCATTTTTTCCATTAAGTGAGGTCCCATTATTCCTTCTGGAAATCCAGGAAAATTATCAACAGTTGAAGTTAGCATTAACTGTCCTCCCCAAACATCTCCACCTAATATAATTGTTGAAGCTGCTCCACGAGTAGTATAAACACCCGCAGTTAAACCTGCAGGTCCAGAACCAATTATGGCCGTATCCCAAATAGTGTCTTGCATTATCTAATTATACAGTTTGTGTTGGTGTAGTAGTATCAGCGGGTACCGGTACTTCAGTTGGAACTTCAGTTGCAACTGGTGTATCTGTTTCTACTGGTTCAACAATTGGTGTTTGTGCAACAGGAACTGTTGTAACTGGCTGACCCATTGTGGGTGCAATTGGTGTATCTGTTGTTGGATTTGCTGTTGGTGTATTATCGTTCATTAAAAATCACCTCCTTCGACTTCGCTCAGGACAAGCCTTTTTTGATTAAATCTTCAAATGATTGTTTTCCTCCAAAACCAATTTGTCTCCCTATCTCTACCCCATCTTTAAATAAAATTGTAGTAGGAATTGACATAACTCCCAATTTCCCAGATGTTATTTGATTTTCATCTACATTAATTTTAACTAAGACAAGTTTACCTTTATAATTCTCACTAAGTTCTTCCAATATTGGTTCAGCCATCTTGCATGGTCCACACCAGTCTGCATAGAAATCCACCAAAACTGGAAGAGAATTTTTCAATACATCTTGATCAAATGAAGAATCGGTAACTTTATTTAGTGCCATAGCAAGAAACAATATACAAGTTTATGAAGTCTCCCGTCAACCCCCAAGTGTTTAACAAATTCATATTTGTATCAGATCTTCACCCTATTTAACCTCAAGGAATTTAGAACCACAGAGATTGAACTTGCGGCCATTGCAAAGGAAGCCAACATTGGGTTTAGAAGTCCAAGTGTTGCTACAGGAATTAATATTACGTTATAACCGAAAGCCCAAAATAAATTTTGTTTGATAACTCTCATTGTTACTTTACTTAAATTCATAGCAGTTAAAACAGATTTAAAATCGGAATTTAAAAGCGTAATTCCAGCAGACTCCATAGCAATATCAGTTCCTGTTCCCATAGCAATTCCCACATCAGCCGCTGCTAAAGCTGGGGCGTCATTAATCCCGTCGCCAACAAAGGCTACGTTTGTAAACTCCTTTACTTTTTCTGATTTCTCATTAGGCATTACTTCTGCCATAACATTTTTAATTCCAGCTAATTTTGCAATAGCATTAGCAGTTCTTTGATTGTCCCCAGTTACCATCCATGTCTTTATTCCCTTATCTTCTAAACTTTTTATTACCTCTCTTACCCCAGTCTTTAAAGTGTCAGCTACAGCAACAAAACCTAATAGTTCATTTTCCCTCGTAAGACCCATTACTGTTTTACCTTGACTTTCAAGATTTTTAATCTTGTCTGATTTTTCTTTAATTTTTCCAAAAAAATATTTTTTGTTTTGAATAAAACCCTCGACCCCTTCACCCGCTATTGCCTTAAAACCATTAACTTTTTTGGTCTTTAATCCCAATTCCTTAGCCTTTAACACAATTGTTTCTCCAAGTGGATGCTCTGAACCTTTTTCTAAGGACGCAGTAATTTCAAGGATTTCTGTGTCTGAAATGTCAGTTACAACAGGCATACCTTTAGTCAAAGTCCCTGTTTTATCGAAGATAATCGTTCTAATTTTGTGTGCAGTTTCAAGGCTTGTAGCATCCTTAATTAATACACCTTTTTCTGCTCCCTTCCCTGTTCCAACCATTATTGCTGTAGGTGTTGCAAGACCCATTGCACAAGGACAAGCAATAATTAAAACTGCAACAAGATTAATAAAAGCATCTGTCGGTAAACCAACAACATACCAAACCACAAATGTCGCAACAGCAAGCATTAATACTATTGGTACAAAGTAGGAAGAAACCAAATCTGCCATTCTAGCTATTGGTGCCCTCGAACTTTGAGCTTCCTTAACCATTTCGACTATGTGGGATAGCATTGTTTCACTTCCAACCTTTGTTGCTTTGAAGATGAAACTTCCAGATTTATTCAAGGTTGATCCTATTACATTTGCACCAATTAATTTTTCAACAGGGAATGACTCTCCAGTTACCATTGATTCGTCAACAAAACTATTTCCCTCAGTAATAACACCGTCCACTGGCACTTTTTCCCCAGGCCTTACTCTTATTAAATCACCCGCCACAACTTCACCTAATGGCACGTCAATCTCCACACCATTTCTAATCAAGCGAGCGGTTTTAGGAACAAGACCTAAGAGTTTTTTAATTGCGTCAGAGGTATGAGATTTTGCTTTAGCTTCTAAAAACCGTCCCAGTAAAATTAGTGTGATAATAACTGCAGCCGTATCAAAATACATTCCCTCTACAATATTAAACATAGAAAGTATCGAATAAAAATATGCAGCTGTTGTACCAATAACTATTAATGTATCCATACTAGCAGTTCTATTTTTAAGTCCCGACCATGTGGCTAAATAAAAGTCCTTTCCGGCCCAAAATTGTACTGGAGTTGCTAAAAACAATAGAAAGTAAGGATTAGAGATTAGAGAATAGCTAAACCATTCAGGAAAACTACCAATAAAAACCAGTATTGAAAGAATTGAAGAAATAATTACTTTTGTTTTTAGTTTTTTTAACTCATTTGTTTTAATTTCCTCGACATTTTGATCTTTGACATTTGAATTTTGATCTAGTAACGCTTTATATCCAGCATCTTTAACCGCTTTTTCAAGTTCTTGATCTGTGACACGATCGTTTATCTCGACAGTAGCAGATTCACTACCATAATTTACCGAGGCTTTTATAATACCAGGAACTTTAGAAAGACTTCTTTCTATTAACTTTGCGCAAGATGCACAATGCATACCAACAACTGGAAATGTTTTTTTTGTCATTTTTTCCCAAGGAAAAACCACCATATAAATCCAATTAATCCAAGTCCAGAAATTAAAACTATTATTTTGTCCATATCGTTGGTAGATATACTTTTACTAAAGTCCCCGTTCCAATCTTACTTAATATTTTAACACTTCCACCATGTGCATTTATTATTCCTTGCGCTATAGCTAAGCCCAGACCAGACCCTAATGTCTTTGTGGATTTTGATCCCCTGTAAAATCTTTCAAAAACATGGCTTAAATCTTCTTTTGCAATACCAACACCTTCATCTTTGATTTCCATTATTGCATTTTTGTTAACCAGCTTTAAAGAAACTGATATTTTTTTACCATTTGGCGTGTACTTTATTGCATTTTCAATAATATTTACCAATGCCCTATTAATTTTGCCTTCATCACCAAATATCTTTATTTTTGGCTCAAGATCAAAGCTTACATTAATCTTTTTTTGCTGTCCAAGTTTTGTGGTAATTTGTGATAAATCATAAAGCAATTTTGATAAATTAAATTGTTTATTGATAGTTTCATTATGAGATGCTCCAACCCAGGCAAGATCCAATAAATTCTTAACTAGATTTGAAATTTTATCAGTATCTATCAAGGTTTCCTCTAACGTTTTTTCATATTCTAATTTTGATCTGTCTTTTGAAAGAGTAAGTTCAATCCCACCTTTTAAAGTAGCAATTGGAGTTTTAAGTTCATGGGCAATATCTTCTATAAATTGCCTTTCCCTTTTAAAAGACTGTTGTAATCTATCAAGAAGGTTGTTAAATGTTAAAGTAAGTCTTTGAATCTCGTCATTTGATCCTGGATCTTCTAACCTTTTATCTAAGTTTTCAGAAGTAATATCATCCATATTTTGAATAATATTTGAGAGTGGTTTAATAATTTTATTTGTAAACATTATGGCTCCTAAAATTACTGGTGCTATAAAAATAGCAAAAATTATAGCCAAAATTGACAGAAGAAGGTTTAAAGATTTTTGGATTGCCTCAATTGGGTGAGCAATAAGTAAAACTTCAGTAAGTTTGTCATTTTCATAGACTGGTTTAACTAAAAACCTCATCGGTGTATTCCCAATATTCTGATTTGTATAAGTAATCGATCTATTTTTTTGGGCTACCTCAAATAAATATTTGTATGATACATAAGGTGTGTCAAAACTAAGGGAACTGTCAACTATACTTCCGTTTTGATTAAGAAGGGTTATCACCATCCCTGGGACGCTGTTGAATTGGTTTAGATTATATGAATGGAGCAATAATTCCTTATCAACTTGCTGATAAATAATCTTGTTAGTAACTATATAAAAACTTGTAAAAATAATACTTATTGCAACAATTAATATTGAGCTAAATAATATTACTATTCTAAATTTTAAACTTTTAATATTCATCATATAGTATAACCAACACCATGAATTGTCTTAATAAGTTTTTTCTTATATTCTTTGTCTATTTTTTTGCGAAGTGTAACAACCAAAACGTCGACTATATTGCTCATCCCTTCAAAATTATAGTCCCAGACATGTTCGATTATTTTTGTTCTAGTTACTACCTCTCCACTATTTCTCATCAAAAGTTCCAAAATCGCAAATTCTTTTGGAGTTAAATTAATTATTTTTCCATCCCTTGTTACCTTATGACTTAATGGATTAAGTTTTAAATTATCAATTTCCAATATCGGAGACGTATTTTTGTGACTTCTTCTTATTAACGCATGTACTCTTGACCTAAATTCCATAAATGAAAACGGTTTTGTTATATAATCATCGGCTCCACTATCAAGGCCTTTTATTTTATCTTCAACTGTTGATCTAGCGGTCAACATCAAAATTGGAGTTCTTATGTTTTTTGCTCTTAAATTTTTACAAACTTCTATCCCGTCAATTTTAGGCAACATTAAATCTAAAACTATTAAATCGTAGTCTTCATTTTCTGCTAAAAATTGGCCTTCTTCTCCATCAAACGCCTGGTCAACAGCAAAACCATCTTCAACAAAGCCCTTTTTTAAAATATTATTGAGTCTTTCTTCATCCTCAATAATTAATACTCTCATACAATACGTATTATACCCCACATCCACCGCCTGTTTTTGGAGGCTCTGCAACTAACCCCTGTTGAGATAACCATGTTTTGATATTTCTAGAGCCACTTGCAGAAGAATAATCTTTACTTAAAAGTAATTTTGCATCAATGTCGGTAAAATTTAAGTTTTCTTTATTTTTAAAATACATTGCTAGGTCATAGTAATTCCCAGGAAACCAAAAGGCGTTAAAATACTTCCCCGCCTCGTACATTTCGCCTTCTGATGCACCGTTTCCTGCCATGAGCTGTAGTACTCCTAGAAGGGCCATACCGTGATTGCAATCTGGGAAAGCCGTTGAATTATTACAACACGGTCTAAATATATTTGATGAAACTTCTTCTACTAATTTCTCTTGTTCTAAAGTTAGAGTTATAAGAGATGCTTTCGAGTAATAATTCATTGTATTGCCACTAGCGAGTGACCACCCACCTGTCGAGGCAAAGTCTCCTGCACCTTTTAGTCCTCCATATTTCATCATGTCACCCTCGTCTAGAATTTTAGATTTATTATTTAGTCCAACTGCCCAGAAAAAATTAAGCAAGAAATATGAATTTTCTCTAGTTATTTTAATTTTTTCATCTGACCCGAAAACAAGAATTTTTACCTGATCTTCTGTTAAAGGCTGATTAGACTTTTCATAAATATTAATAAACTTATCCTTATCAATAATACCTGAAGCAATCATCATTGGACCCAAATTGTTAAACCTAGCATTAATTTCAAAACCTCCTGTGGGGTTAATCTCTTCAAACAATTGATTGTTGTTTTCTTTTGATTTTATAGCGATTGGGGTAACTTTTTTTGGCAATTTTAAAATCAGAATAATATTAGTTATCACGCTTAAAAGTATTATTGCAATTAAAATTCTAATTTTTGTCATTTTTTAAATTTAAGTAATTTGTAAAAGATAAATAATATACTTAAAAATATTCCCAAATCAACGAAGATGTTCTGAAAGTATTTACTTATTTCAAAGACAATCATTCTTATTTTCTGTCCGTATAAATCTGCATCATCCATTACAAGTTTTCCTTGGAAATTTAAGATCGTAATTGCAATTGCTGTTACAAAAAATATTGCTGACCCTAAATATCTTAAAATATTATAAATTTTTTGCCTGTTAGCTCCCCCAATTTTAGATGTCGCTTTTTCATAGAACATTGACATTATAAATAATGGCATAACAATTCCTATTACGTAAGCAATTGAAACGAAAAACGCTTGAAATATAGATGGGGACAAAGAAGTTAATGTGACTGCAGCAAAAAGTACTGGGGCACAACAGGCGGAAGTTAACCCGGACATTAATCCCAAACCAAAAACTGAAAAGCTGTTAACTTTCTTTCCCTGAATTCCTGTTACATGGAATAGTTGAGGCAAGTGAAGAATTGGTTTTAACGTCATTATTCCCATTAAAAACATTACAAATGCTCCGAGATAATAGATTTGTAAATGATAAGTATCTAAAAATAAAATTGCAAACCTTAAGCCTAGTGCTATTGGAACTAAAACAAAGGCCAAACCAATTGCAAATATTAGTGTGTAATACATTACTCTTTTGTTTTCTTTAAATATTGTTCCTAAATAGGATGGAAAAAGAAAGGTAATACAACACGGAGCAAACAAAGCTAAAACACCAGCTAGAAATGATGCTGTGAGTGAAATTCCAAAAAGAAAATTTGTATCCATATTATTTAACTGTTGTTTTCAATGTAAAAATTATTTTAAGGTTATTAGGATCGTTGGTAGTTACAATTACATCTCGACTAACAGGACCATAAACCGGCATGATGGCTGGAGTATAAATAACTTTAACTGTTGCAATATCTCCTGGGGCAATATCTGTAACATAACCACTTTGTTTATGCATTCCAAATTGTTTTGTTTCCAGATCTTTGTATATAATTTTTCCAAAAGTACAATTACAACTTGAGTTTATATTTAAAATTTGAAGTGGTTTATTGCCTGAGTTTTTTAATGTGAAACTAACCTCTTTTGTTTCACTAACTTTCATCTCACCTATATCCATAAAGTTGCTTTGAGCTTCTGCTATAGGTCTATCGGTTTGCTGCTTAGAATAATTTTGAATATTAGGATCTGGTTTTTGATCTTTGGTCATTAAATATGCCAAACCAAAAAATAAAACTAAAAACCCAACTGATAATAATAAAATAACCGTTTTAGACATCAAACAAATTATATTCCTTGATATATTAAGATTTTATGAAGACCTTATAAAACCTCTCCACGCTTTTCAAGCATCATATGATGGATTGCTCCAATTTGTCCCCAAATTGCAAAAAGAACCAAAATTGCAGAACAAATAAGCGCATCCAACTTTGTAATCCCAAATACAACGTTGTCAGCTCCTCCAAATACTGCTCCAAGAAATGAAACAGCTCCGACAAAACCAACAATGACACTAATAATGTGCATTATTTTTGATAACTTCATTTAATAATCACCCCCTTTTATATTACTACTACTTTTCCATTCCAAGCGAACTAAATTTAGCAAATTCAAAAAACAGGAAGGAGAATGCTACTGCCATAACAAAAGGAGCATACATTGACAAGTAATTTTTCTGGTTTGGTTTATAACCTCTAAGAAGAAGGGAATTACCAACAACAGAAACCGAACTTAGTGCCATAGCAAGACCTGCTAGTTCGGGCTTTAAAACTAGCCCCATAAACGAGAATACTCGGGCAGCTACAGGAATTCCAATTACGTTATAAAAAAGTGCAAAGAACATGTTTTGTCTTATTTTAGAAACTGTCGATTTTGAAAGGTCTAAAGCATTAACAACGTCTCGAAGATCGTTTTTGATAATTACTATTCCACCAGTTTCCATGGCAACATCAGTCCCACTTCCCATGGCAATTCCTAAATCAGCTTGAGCAAGCGCAGGTGCATCATTAATACCATCTCCCACCATGGCAACATACTTTCCTAAACTTTGTAATTTTTTAACTTCTAATGCCTTATTTTGAGGTAAGACTTCAGCTAAAATGTTTGTAATACCCACCTCACCAGCTATTGCATTAGCAGTTCTTTGGTTGTCCCCCGTAATCATCCAAACATCAATTCCACGTTTTTTAAGCATTTCTACAGCTTCTTTAGAAGTTTCTTTAACGGTGTCTGCAACTGCGATAATTCCCAATATTTCTTTTTTTGAAGAAAGTATCATGGCAGTTTTGCCTTGATCCTCAAGTCTTTCAAGTTTTCTTTCAAATTTATCAATGTCTAAGTCTAATTTGTCGATCATTAATTTTCTATTACCCAAAAAGTAATCAGTTTTGCCAATTTTACCTTTAACCCCATGTCCTGGAATTGCCTCAAACCCTTCGACTTCGTTCAGTATGGATTTTTCTTCCTCTGCATAGTTAACAATTGCTTCAGCTAGTGGATGTTCTGATTGCTTCTCTAAACTTGCGGCTATTGTTAATATCTCTTTTTCATATAAGTCACCTAGTTCTTCAATATCTGTAACTTCAGGTTTACCTTTAGTAACTGTTCCTGTCTTGTCAAAGATAATAGTATTTATTTTACTTGCACTTTCTAATGGTTCCCCACCTTTAATTAATATTCCATGCTCTGCACCAGAACCAGTTCCCACCATTATTGCAGTAGGGGTTGCAAGACCTAAAGCGCAAGGGCAAGCAATAACTATTACAGCTGTAAAGGCCATTAGGGCAAAGGATAAAGTTGACCCTAAAACAAAATACCAAACGCCAAAGGTTAAAATAGCAACACCAATAACTGCAGGCACAAACCATGAAGAAATTTTGTCAGCGACAGCCTGAATTGGTGCCTTTGATCCTTGTGCATCTTCAACTAACTTAATAATCTGAGAAAGCGTAGTTTCGGACCCAATTCTGGTGGCACAGAACTCAAAACTTCCTAGTTTATTTATTGTTCCACCTATAACATTATCGTCGACATGTTTTTCAATTGGCATACTTTCTCCTGTTATCATTGATTCATCAACTGCTGATGAACCTTTAGTAATTACGCCATCAACAGGTATTTTCTCACCCGGTCTAACTATCAAAATATCATCTTTGACAACCCGATCAATTGGTATGTCAACTTCTTGGCCATTACGTATAATGCGCGCAGTTTTGGCTTGTAATCCCATTAATTTCTTTATGGCTTCAGATGTTCTTCCTTTTGCTTTTGCTTCCAAAAATTTACCCAAAATAACAAATGTAATAAGAAATGCTGCTGTTTCAAAATATAAATCTGGAATTTTTTCTCCCATTATCCCTATAAAAGAGTTATTCAAAGCATAATAACCTACAAAATTTACTAAACTGTAAAAATAAGCAACAGAGGTACCAATTGCAATCAAGCTATCCATATTAAATGTTTTCATGCGAAGTGCTGAGATCATACCTTTATAAAATCCTGAACCAATATAAAATTGAACTGGGGTAGCAAGAATAAATGAGATTATTCCTATGTAAGGAAATACAAAACTGCCTCCTGGTAAAAATTTAAAGAAGTCTAAAAACATAAAATAAATCATAGGAGCTGACAAGATAAAACTAATTAAAAATCTTTTCCACTGACTTTTAATCTCTTCTTCTTGTCTCACTGTCTGGTTTTTTGATAATTCTTCAGTTTCCTCTTGTGCCGAATAACCTGCACTTTCTACCGCCTTTATTAAATCACTAATTTTACTAACAGTTGAATCATATGTAATTGTTGCTTTTTCAGATGCAAAATTAACTCGTGCTTCACTGACACCAGCTACTTTTTTAAGTTGTTTTTCAATTAAACCTGCACACGATGTACAGTGCATTCCTTTAATCTCTAGATTAATCTTTTTGCTCATATGGCATACCTTCTAAGCTTAAATTTATTTCTGCTTTTTCAATTGGCCTTTTCGATTCTATAATTGTTTCACCTGTTTCAAAGTCAACACTAACACTTATTACATTATTAATTCCTGATATTTTTCTTTCAATCAATTTTTTACATGCTGGGCAATGTGTACCTGTTATATATATTATTTGTGTGTTCATATTTAATTTACAATAATTTCTCCCCTTGGAACTCCCATCGCACAAGTTATAGCAAAAGTCCCTGTTTTTGTAGGTGTAAATTCAAAGATAACAGTCTCATCTTTAATAAATCCAGAGACATCTTCAGAAAGTCCCGGAAGAGCAACACTTCCCATGCATCCTTGACCATTTTCTAGAACCGTAATTTCAAGCTTGACAGGTACACCTACTTTAACATTAAATTTATTTGGAGTTATGTCTGTACTTACAGAATAACTTGCTTTAAGAACCTGAGTTTTACCTACGTTTAATACTTCACCTGTTGTGGGGGTGATATTCTTTTTTACTCCGCCTCCGCAACCACAACCACCACTTCCACCACACGAAGGAGCTTTGGCAGGAATGGATGTATCAGGAGTAACAATTCCCGTGTCATCTACTACAACAAAAGACCCTGTGTACATCCCCATACTGCAAGAAAATCTAATTGTTCCTGCTTCTTTTGGAGTAAATTCAAAGATATTTTCTCCTAATTTTAAACTGCTTCTTATTCCTAATTGTTGTGAAACAATGCTACTAGCACATGAGTAAATACTTTCTGATGTAATAATCCAACGAACTGGAACCCCTTTTTTGATTGTAAATTTATTTGGTGTGTAACCATTTGTCTTTTGCGTCATTTTAACAACTTGTACACCGTTTACTATCTTTACATTTTTATCTATAGAAGTGGGTGCGTTTTTGGCAAATACTGACTTTATACCTAATAAATTAAGACCATTTGAAACATTAAATAGTGAAAGTAAAACCACAATTACACCTGCAGTTTTGAAAAATAATTTAGAAAATCCACCTTTAACTACTGAGGTTAGTCCCCCCACTCCCAAAAGACCAGGAGTAGTTCCAAGTGCAAAAACACCCAAAGTTAATGCACCCTGCAATGGACTACCAGTACTAATTGCATAAAGCTGCATTGCTTGTGTAAAACCACATGGCAAAAAGAATGTAGAAGCACCAAGAATTGAAGCATTTGAATTACTATATTCTGCATTTTCTTTATTCCTAATACCTAAAAACTTATATATTCCTTTCGGAAGTGTAAAAGAAATACTTTTTAAAAACGGAAAAATATCAATCAATTGGCTACCCAAAAGTAACATTACTAAACCTACAGCTACTGTTAATATTCCAAGAATCGATGTTGATAGCTGAAAAAAGGATCCTGCATAACCAATAATTCCACCTAATATAAAATATGAAATAATTCTGCCTAAATTGAAATAAACATGAGGTACAAATTTTTCGACACCCGTTGCCTCTGGATTCTGTTTTGCAAATTTAGATGACATACCAAGAACTAATCCTCCAACTAGAGCCATACAGGTTGATATCCCTGCAGTTATACCTATTATAAAAACCACAGGAAGTGACGAATAACTACCCTTTACCGATCCAGCTAATTCAAATAATCCCAATTTCTTTGCTATCAAAAATAATGCCGTGGCAATGAAAAAAGCTAATCCTAATTCTATATAATCTTTTTTGTTCTTTGATATCAAGGGTAACTTTGCGTTTTCTCCTACACAATAGCCCGCATTCTCTACTGCAGTATTTACATCAATATTATTTAATTTATCTATAAAACTAATATCAGCAATTCCCTCTTTATGGCTAACAGTTACATCAGTAACACCCCTAATTTTCTTTAACTCTTCTTCAATTAATATCTCGCAAGATCTGCAATGCATTCCTGTAATGTGTATCTTTTTATTTGACATATTAAGAATAATACTAAATCAATTATTAAGATTTTGTGAAGAACATGATAAAATTTCTAACATGTCAAATCTTTGGATAATCTTTCTTACAGGTTTAATTTCAGGTGGATTATCTTGTTTTGCTGTTCAAGGAGGTCTTTTAGCGGGAATACTAGCTGAGCAAAAAAATAATAATCAGAAAAGATCAATTTTAATATTTTTAGGCTCAAAGTTGATTGCACATTTACTTTTAGGTGGTTTACTGGGATTATTGGGTTCAGCTCTTGTTATTACTTCAACTTTTCAAGGTGTAATGCAAATTGTTGCAGGACTGTTTATATTATTAATGGCCTTAAAAATTTCAGAAGTTCACCCAATATTTCGCAATTTTAGTATTACTCCCCCAAAGTTTATCTTTAGACTATTAAGGAAAGGGTCAAAAAGTGAAAACTTCTTTGCCCCATTGGTTGTAGGTTTCTTAACTATCTTAATACCTTGTGGAATAACTCAAGGCATGATGCTACTTTCGGTATCATCAGGAAATTTTTGGTATGGAGCTTTAATTTTAGGTTCATTTGTTTTGGGAACAACCCCAATCTTTTTTGCCTTGGGAATAGCTTCTGAAAAGATTCTTTCTATTAAACCTCTAAAAATATTTGCGGTTCTTGCAATGATTTACCTTGCCTTTGCATCTATTAATAGTGGTCAAGTACTTCGAGGTTCTGTTCATACCTGGCAAAATTATAAATTAGCTATTACAGGTTCGGAACCTGTGAAATCAGAACAGGTTCTGAACCTACAAGATGGCAAGCAAGTAGTTACAATTGATGTTAAAAGTACATCTTACAAAGCATCAGCAACCACTTTAAAAATTGGAGTGCCTGTAAAGTTAATTCTAAAAACTAACAATGTCTTTAGTTGTGCCAGATCTTTTACTATTCCCTCGCTAAATATAAGTAAACTTCTTCCTTCAACTGGAACTGAAACAATTGAATTTACTCCAACAAAATTAGGAAAACTTACCTTTACCTGTAGCATGGGAATGTATAGTGGCTATTTCAACATAGTTGAATGAACAATAAAACATACAAAATTAAGGGAATGGATTGTGATTCTTGTGCCAAAATGATTGAGCTTGACTTGGAAGATATTGGAATTATTTCCAAGTGTTCCTATACGAGAGAGACTTTGGAGATAACTCATGACCACGACACCACAAAAGTGGTTGAAATAGTTACCAAATCAGGTTACAGTATTACAACATGAACAAGGTTGGAATCATAATTATTATTTCTTCTCTTTTAATTCTTGCTGGTGGTGCCTATTTTTTTACAAAACAAGGAAAACCAGTAGAGATTCCGCAAAAGGAAACAAACAGTTACGAGTATTTCTGGGGCAACGGTTGCCCACACTGTGCTAAAGTAGCCGAGTTTTTTGATTCATCCGATAAAGATGAAAAAGTGAAATTAGTAAAATATGAAGTTTGGTACGACAAAACAAATGCAAAAATAATGCAAGATAGATTTAATAAATGCTCACCCAAACCCGAAGGAGCTATGGCTGTTCCATTCATGGTAACTCCTGATGGAAAATGCATAATGGGAGATATTCCAATAATTGAATTGTTTAATAATCTTTAAAGCAAGAATTGCTTCTCATATCATCAACCCGAAAATGAAAAGTAATGCTAATAATATAAAAAAATATTCTTTAATTTCTTTATTTAAAAACTTTCTTAAATTAAATAAAACCAAACTTAAGTAAAACCCCAAGACTAATCCTCTGCCAAATAAACTACCTGATGAGGATATCACCCAGAAAGTTAAAATTGTAAAAATAATTTGAAAATTAACTGAATGAAAAATTAGGTCCTTTCTCTCTCCCCTTGTGTCATATAATAGAATAATCCCCTCTTTATACCTTTTTTCGTTTATCAAAAGTTTTACTCTTTGAGAAGTAAGTTCAAGTGGTTTAAACACAAAAACATGTAATAGATGGTCAAGATTAGGCATAAACAATCCAATTAAACCACCAACATAAAGTGGCCAGAAGGAAAATGAAAAAAGCTTGTTTATAAGAGTAACAAGTAAAAAGAATGAGAAAAAATATATAAAATTATTTGTTAGATCTTTTTTCATTTAATCAGTAAACACTTGTACAAACATTTTGCCATATACACCATTATCAATTACTCCTATTCCTATTCTCTTAAATCTGGGTTCTAAAATGTTTTCTCTATGCCCTTTTGAGTTCATTAAACCCGTGTGAGCCGTTCCTAAAGTTGGGGCAAGTGCTAAGTTTTCTCCTGCAAAGCCATATTTTATGCTAGCGGCTTGCAGTCTGTCCCCCACATCTTTACCTTCAGGTGAATAGTGAGAGAAATAAGATCTTTCCCACATATCTTTGGCATGCGACCTTGCAACAGGCACCAGATCAGGATTCCAAGTAAGTTCTTGGATTGCAAGTTTTCTTCTTTCTTCATTTACTTTTTTAAACATTTCAGTTTCAGATTTTTCATCGATTGTAATTTGAAATTTTGTAATATTTAATTTAACAGTTTCATCTGTATTAGGCTTAATAGTGAAATATGTTAAAGAATCATTTATAACTCCGCCAAAAATCTCATTGATATATTTTTCAGCTTGGGCAGTTTGCTGTAAGATGATTGACCCTACGCGCGAATTTTCGATATCTACCTTTATTTGAGGTCTTACAGGTAAGGAAATTATCAAGGTCAAAAGAAACGAGATTAAAATAAGCCCCTCACCCACACCAGGAATTATTCCCAAAAGTTTATTTAATTTGTGCTTCTTAAAACTTTGAGGCAGTTTATGGATCAAGAACCCTAAGACTATTCCCAAAATAGATTCAACAAGTAAGGCAGTGAAGAGAAATCCTAAAGCATTGGAAATAGAAAGTGTTAATGAAAAATTGAGTTTGAAAAACTCTGATACATATTTATAAAGCCTTAAAGAAAGAAGTAGGGAACCTAGAAACGAGATAAAATCAGCTAGAAGTATCCAGAAACCATGACGCCAAGCTTCAGAAGCAAAGTAAACTAAAATTAAAATTATTATTAAATCTATATAATTTCCGTTAAGAAACTGAGGCATTTTTAATTGTAACATTTTCCTTTAACTGTTTTAAACGCCACATGAAGAGCTTCCCTTTACTTCTTGCATTGACAGCATCTTTAACAAAACCTCTGGCAGACTCCATTAGGCCACGGGGCGTATTTTTAGCTAGTCTCATATATAAAGACTTGTGAGATAAATCATCAAGTTCAATAGCGAGGTCATATGCATACTTTTGAAACTCACGGGAGACATATTTGTCAGTGTCATCTGTTTTGAACTTAGCTACAATGTCGCCAATTTTTTGCATATTTCTTTAATTACTTTGTCTAATATTACTTTTTCTTCGTCTGTAAAATCCTCCAGCACGTATTCTTCGCCTTTGGTCTTTAGTCTTTGGTCTTTAGTTCTTGAGTCAATACCGACGCGGACATGCCAAAAGTCTTTATTTCCCAAATTATCATAAATATCATTTAATCCATTATGAACCTTTGGTCCTTTTCCAAACTGAATTTTAAATTCTCCCAGACGAATATCTAAATCGTCATGAATAACGTACAGGTTAGAAGCTAGAACCTGGAATCTAGAAACTAGCTCCGAAACAAAACTACCTGAATCGTTCATGAATTTGTCAGACTTTTTTAAGGTCAGACCTTTATATAGATTTAGCTTTGAAGGTCTGACCTTACCAGAAGCTAAAGCATCTATCACTATATGCCCCACATTATGCCTGTTACTTTTATATTGTCCTCCTGGATTACCAAGTCCAATAATTAACTTCATGAAGTTATTTTACACTAAAAACCTATTAAGGTCTGACCTTGCAAGAAATACTATCATGCTTTCTTAACTAAACTTCTTGCAAACTTACCTGCAAATGGAACTTCCCACTCTTCTCCTTGCCATGCTTTATAAATACACATGAGCCAAAGGATAAAGGAAACGATTCCAACTAAAGGAACTAGTATTGCTAAAATTATTGTTAATCCCAACATCCATTGAATTGCAAAGAGTCCTACAAATACAACAATTGATTGCATTGCGTGAAATTTTACAAATGGATCTTTTTCTAAAACAAAAAATAATACTCCAGTTAAAGGACCTAACACATAGGCGAGTGCTCCGGCTGTTTCTTTTTTAAGTCCTGTTCCTGTTTTTAATTCTGCCATTATTAATCACCCACTCTCAACTATCTATTTAAAATATACCAGCTATTGTTCTAAAACTAAAGTAGCCAAAAAACAAAAAGGCTATTAGAATCATAATAATTCTAAACCAATTGGGTCTTATCTCTTTTTCTAATTCTTTCATGTTTAAATTTAAAGTTAAACCAATATGTACAAACATTGCCAAAGCATTTAAAACTGCAGAGATGGTTAGAAGAAGTAATGGTTGTCCTAAATTTAGACTAAATATTATTATACCGAATATAATTTGTATCCATAAAAAGGGGTAATAAATTTTTGAAAAACTTTTTGATTTATCTAAGATTTGTAAATTTTCCGTCATTATTCTACTTGTTGCATCAAGTACTGTTAATTGTGTATTAAAAAGCATTAATCCCCCAATCATCAAAAAGAAGGTGCCAATAATATTTCCGAGTTTTGTTGAAATTACTATTGATTCTTGAATTAAAAATCCAACACCTGTTGGTAAATTAGATAAGCCAAAAACTGTTGAGTAAGCTAAAAGCGAAAGTAAACAAATTGTTAAAATTCCACCAAACCAGAAAATTAACAGGTGTTCAATATTAATAACTCTCCACCATTTTTTAAATTTTAATAAGTTCTCATTATTTATTTCAAACTTTGCAAATTTCCCTCCATACTTTCCCATGCCATATCCTTTTTCTTTAACATAGAAGCTTTGTGCCAAATTTAAGTTACCTCCAGCTCCTGCAAATGCAAAGGCAGCCAAAAACACGGCTATTGGAAGGCCTTCTGGGAAAAATCCTAAGTTTATTGCACCATTAAATAAGTCCAAAACATCAGATCTTTTTGTTAAATAAAAAGTTAAAAGAAAAATTGCAGGGACACCAATAATTATTAAGAGTGTTGAAATTTTTTCAACTGTTTTGTATAGACTTTTACCGACTGTTAGAATTAAACCAATAAGTACCAGTAAACCAATCCCCAATAAATTAAAATTGGTTATTCCAAAAACTTCTCCCAAAAGCCTGGCTGAAGTTGCTATTATTCCTGGCCAAATCCAACAAATAAAAGTTGAGAAAATAAACCAAAAAGGCAAGATTTTCATTTTTCTGGCAAAACCAACAAAGACACTTTCCCCCCTAGCAAGTGCATACCTTTCAATTTCCATATTAATAAAAAATTGAAAAGTAACTCCCAAGATTGCTCCCCAGATTATCCCCATTCCCCAGTTGCTAGTTAAATAGGGCCACAAAATTAATTCTCCACTCCCTAAACCAAGCCCCAGAAGGATAAATGAAGGTCCAATTAAATTTTTAAACCTAGGGGCTTGTGGTAAATCATTCATATAATTTCAAATTTTTAATTTTGGAAAAATGTCTTTGGTTACTTGTAGCAACTTGTGCCCCTAATCCCAAGGCTGTAGCTGCAATTATTGCATCAATAGTTCCCATTAATTTGTTATTTCTTAATAATTTCCCTGCATTTTTGGCAGATTCTTTACTTAAATCAACTTCAATAAATCTTTCAATTAATTTTTCTATCTTTTTTTCATTATTTTTATCATTCATGCTTACTCCTGCCCATAGTTCAGAAATAACTACCATTGGAATATAAATTTGGACTCCTGAAGATATGAGTCTAAGCAAAACCCCCTTGTTTGCCCTAGTATGGTCAATAATTACTGATGTATCTATAATTATTTTCACCTTTTTTTTGCTATTTCAAACCTCTCATTAAAACTGTTTCTAAATCTTTTTCTTGCAAGATCATCTTCTCTACTTGCCAATAAACCACACCCACCAAGACTTTTTACAAATTTTACATATTCATCCCAATCAAAATCTTCTTTGTCTGCTTTAACAATTTTAAATATAGGTATGCCTCTCTTTTCATCCCTAACAGTCACGGATTTACCAGCAATAGCCATATCGGCATAATCACTCATATTTTTTCTAAAATCAGTATAAGAAACAGTATAATTCATATGTTTTTATTATATGTACATAATGTACTTATTGTCAAGTAGTAGCAATTTCTTTTAATTCCCCTAAAGTTGTTGCTTCGTTTGGACCTTTGTCTTCCCTGATTTTTATAAATCTAGGAAACCTTAAAGATAAACCCAGTGAGTGTTTTGTTGATTTAGAAATACTATCTGCTGTGACCTCAACAATCAGCCCTGGGCTGACCCAAACATCAGGAATTAAATCTTTTGAAGCCTCATATTCTTTTGGTTTAATCTTAGATTTTAACTTGTTAAGCATATTTTTAATTTCAACCAGCATAACTTCTGTTAATCCCGTCCCGACTTTGGTTAGAGTTCTAATACTATCCCCATCTTTGATGCCTACTAGGATTTTACCTAACCCAAACTGGGCCCTTTTGCCTAATCCCTTCCAATAGCCCATTACAATACAATCTAGAGTGTCAGAAAGCCTTCCTTGGCTTCCCTCTTCCTCTTTCATTTTAACCCAGTTCCAGCCAGTTCTACCTGATACATAATGTCCATTTGCTCTTTTGACAACCACTCCTTCAAGTCCCATTTTTAAGTATTTAAGATGTAAATTTTTAATCACTTCTGGATCAGAGGTTATAGTTGATTCGTCAATACGTAATGGTCCACCAACAACAATTACTTCTTCTAGTTTTTTACGTCTTAACTGGTATGTTTCATTGATTAAACTTTGATCGTTAATCAAAAGACAGTCAAAAACCTGAAATTGAAGTGGTGTTTCCCCTGATGATTTTTCTATATCATGCTTCCTTCTTCTTGAAATTGTTTTTTGAAAATCCACAAACATTTGGCGTTTAGGATCTAAACCAACAGCCTCAGTATCAAGAATTATTTCATCAGACTTAATATATTTTCCAATTTCCAAAAGCTCAGGAAAAGATTCCATCGGTAGACTATTCATATTACGTGTATATCCCCACACCAAAGGTTTTGGTGTGCGGGTAAAATGTATAAAGATACGAAGTCCATCAAATTTTGGTTCAACTGCAACTTCCCCCATCTTGGCTATCATTTCGGTTGTAGAGTTAAGCCTTTGGGCAAGCATTGGTACAACAGGAACACCTACTTTGGGGCTTACAGTCGATAGCTTATGGCTTATAGCTAACTGGGCAATATAACCAATGTCAGGGTGAATATTATAACCTTCCTCCCCCACACCTAACGCATCTAAAATGGTCTTTTCAGAAAAACCCAATCGAAGTTTACCTACAGGAATTCTTGTAACATATCTAACAGAAAGTGAATCTAATTGTTTTAAAAGTTCTGCAAACTTAACAATCTTCCTGTCTTGTGACCCTTCCCCACCATCTTTGGCAATAACCAAAAGTTTCTGAAACACTTGACTAACTGTTATCTTTTTAACTCGTAGCGCGTCACTCATAACCGACAAACTCTCAGCAACATTACCCAAATCCCCCTCTTTCTTATACAATTTTGTGACCGATTCCAAATCTTTATTGTAAGCTAATGAAATTGACCTGGCTACCATTTTCTCAGCCAAATTCAGTAAAACACCTTCATAATTTGGAGCCAAAATGCCAAGTGATAAATAAACAACTTCTTTTACTTCATCTTTTGAAGTTTTGTTAAAAAGTTCTTTTAATATTGCAGTTATTTCAAGTCTTGAGGGTGTTTTTTCAAGTCTCTCTAAATATTTTGAAAAGTCGGAAAACTTCATACAAAAGGATTATACACCGCGGTTAGCCATGTAGGAAGAAAAAAAGAAGTAGGCAAAGACTACCATTGCAATAAACAAAAGTCCAAAAAAGACGCTTATTAATCCACTCCATTCCTCATGAGCACATTTATATATTCCTTCCCCCATTAAAGTCAAACCAAATAAACTTGGTAAAACCAAGATCATGTATAAAAACTGTGGATCTTTAGGTGACATTTTTATTTATTTGCAATGACATATCTAGCCGATTTTGTGCTTCCTTCTTTTTTAATTATGCCCTTTTTTGTAAGCCCTTGTAAATCACGTAAAATAGTGTCTTCAGAAACCATTGGAATAAGTTTCTTTAACTCAACCATTGGTGCTCCATCCTGATCTGAAATATATTCCATAAGCCTCATTTGGCGCTCTGAAAGAGCAATTTGTTCTCCAAATTTGACTTTCAGCCTAGTGTCTAAAGACAATTTTCTGACTTTTTCTTTTATTTTAGATAATTCAATAGCAACCACTTGGGTAAAATATTCAATCCAAACAGTTAAATCACGAGAAGCTATGTTTTGAGACTCTTTGTCAACTTGAAAAAGGGCGTCGTAGTAAGCTCCTAGATCAGAATCAAAATTCTCTTCCAGTGAGAAGAATTTTTTTATGTCATAACCTTCCTTCATTAAAAGAAGTTGGGTAAAAGCTCTAACAGTTCTGCCATTTCCTTCCACAAAAGGATGGATTGCAACTAAAACATAGTGAATCATCGCTGCCCTTAAAACGGGATGAATTTCCCTTGCAGGTTCAGAGTTTAGCCAGCCAAAAAAATCTTCCAAAAGGTATGGAACTTCAACAAAAGGGGGTGGTTTAAGTACCACCTTATCAGTCCCTTCTTCTTTTATAATTACCTGTGTTGTTCGAAGTACTCCAACTTTATTAGGATCAACAATTTTTTCAACAGTTACCTTATGAATATCAAGCAATGTAGTTAGATCAAGTTCTCCCTTTTTGTAAACCAATTCATCAAGAAGAGTCATGACATTCCTGTAATTAATTACCTCTTGAATATCCCTCGGTCTTCCATAAACCTCTTGTCCCTCAAGTATTTTTTTAGTTTGTAATAAATTTAATTCATTTCCCTCGATATGAGTTCCGTGGTGAATAGTTCTGGCAATTGCATCAGTCTGAAATTGTTTTTCATAACTTGGAACCAGTGGAGCATTTTCAATGACTTCTTTACAACCCTCAATAACACCAATATTTTTTAAGATTTTATTTGTTATAGAGTATTTTGGAGAATACATACTCTAAATATACCGCAAATGTTACGGAAATAAAAGAGTTAGTACTATTTCTCACCTTCAACCAACGGCGCATCAGGTCTTGGACGATGGAGGTTAAGGGGTTTTCCTGGAGGTACTATCACTCCCTGTTGTCTTCTCTTTTTCAATTTTTCAGCTGCCTCAGCGTCTGCTTTTTCAACTCTTCCCCTCCAATCTTTTTGGGCTTTATCATTCTCTATTTTCAAAAATTCTAAAGTCATAGATTTATCACTTTCATTTTTTTATCCTCCAATCCTTGTAAATTGTGAGGATCTGCTGAGGTGATTATAACCTGATGGTTTCTTATACTGTCAAGAACTATTTTTCTATGTTCATGATCCAGTTCTGAAAAGATATCATCGAGGAGTAAAACTGCCTGCCCTGAGCGAGAATTTTCGAGTCGAAGGGTTTCTTTATCTACAAAAGCAAGTTCTGCAAGTTTTAACCATAATATTTCCATTCTCTGTTCACCTCTTGAGCCATAACTGGCTAAATCCCTGCCTGCCGGCAGGCTGGCCTTGTCATTTTTAAAAAAGATAAAGTCATCTCGGTGCGGACCCACAAGAGTCATTGCTGAAGCTACTTCTTCATCTCTATATTGCTCCAATCTTCCTTCACTAATTACAGAATTATCATATTTTAAATTGCATTTCTCTAGACTATTAATAAAATTAATAAGTTCTTCTCTTTTTTCTGTAACGTAATTTCCGTTTTTAATTAAAAGCTGGTTCCAAAAAAGAAGATGTAATCTTGACAGGTTTTCTTCCCTAATACGAAATAGAAGTCTGTTTCTTTGTCTTATACCTTTCTCATATGAACCAATTGCTCTTCTATATTCCCTATCTACTTGAGAAAGTACAGTATCCAAAAACTTTCGTCTCAAAGTTGGCGTACTTGTTACTAAATCCAAATCTTCAGGAAGAAACAAAACTGTTTTTAAATTCCCTACAAAATCAATAAGTCTTTTACCAACTTCATTAACCATTAATTTTTTCTTGGGCCATTCAGGAATATCCTTCGTTAAAACAATTTCCAAACTATCCCCCTTAATCCTTGCTAGATCTGAATCGTAATTTATTGATTCTTCTGATAGATTTGCTTTAAAACTTTTCCCGGTTGAAAGCATAAATAAGCCTTCCAAGATATTTGTTTTACCTTTGGCATTTGGAGCATTAATTACTGTAATCCCTTCCCCAAATTCAAAGGATTTATTGGTAAAGTTTCTAAAATTAAGAAGTTGAAGATTTGAGATCATACAAAGCTTAAAATACCTCTTCCCACAGCTAAAGTAAATAGTGTTGAAGGTACATTAGCTAATATTAAAATAATATATTTATACGAAAAATCTCTTAAAAGAAGCCTTATGGTAAGTGCAGAAAAGACAGGGCCACCAATTGTACCAATAATAAAAACGGCAAGTATTTTCCCATGATGAAGATATTTTTTTAATAATTTCTTTTCTTTTTTTTCTTCCTCTTTTTCAATTTCTTTTCCAACAGGAAAAAATTTCTCATGACTTAAAATATAAAGCAAGATTAAACCAAATCCCGTTCCAAACAAATAAAGTTGTAGAAAAGATTCAACCAGATTTTGGTTTGAAAACGCATGAACCATATTAACTTTAGAGAGCAAAAAGTAACCCCCTAAAATCAAAACTGCAAATAAATGCACCCAATGAAATTTGTGTTTTTGTATTACTTTTGACATATCTTGCACCAATAAGTCCCCCTACCTCCTAAGAAGAATTTCTCAATTTTGGCACCTGCCTGCCGGCAGGCAGGATTTTGGCAAGACTTATTCTGCCTACCATATATTAAAGTGTGGTTTTGATATTCCCCTTCTTTTCCATCTGGGGTAACAAAAGCAAGCTCTGATGCCCCACCATACTTTAAGCCGGCTTGTAAGACAGTGTTTAAGGCGTTGAAGATTAATTTTATTTCCTCAGTACTCAAGGTTTTAGAGGCTCTCTTTGGGTTTATTTTAGAGAGCCAAAGAGCATCGTTTACATAGATGTTTCCCACACCTCCAATTTTCGTCTGATCCATTAAGTGAACCTTTATGTTTCTTGATGATTTTAAAACTATTTTTTCAAAATCTTTTAAACTCAAAACTAGCATGTCCGGGCCTAATTTTTTAATAAAACTTTCATTCTCTACATCTATTGTCTTTTCAATTCTGATCCAGCCAAACCTTCTAACGTCGTTGTAGTAAAGTACTCCACCTCTATCTAAGTTAAAAATAACCAATGTGTGTGGTCCATTAAGGCCTCCTGTTACTTTATTTGAAAGAGATTCTGTTTTTAAATTTGGACCTCTATATATAAACTGTCCTGTTAATTTTACGTGGGTTAATATGGAATATTTGTTATCAAGGTCTATTACTGTTACTTTCCCAAACCTTCTAGTGCCAAGTACTTTAGCATTAATTATTTTGTTCTCATCACCTTGAAAAACTCTACGATTTTTAACTTCTACGTAGACAATTTTATGACCAACAAGAAATTTCCCTAGCTGTAATTTTATTGTTTCAACTTCTGGTAGTTCTGGCATTGATAAATTATAACACCTCCTATTCTATATAAATTCGTATTTAATATTATCTTATAATATACTACGGGGATGACAGGAAAAAGAGCTCCGATGGATTCCAAAAGTGCAGCAGCACTTATTAAAAAATCTACTAAAGAAAATAAACCAACTTCTGAAAATGAAGTTGAAAAACTGGCCTTAGAAATACAAAAAACACTAGAACAGTTGGGGGAACTAGTTGCAGAGCAAACAGAACTCACTATGGAAATAGTAGGCAAAAGAACTACCGAGAGACTTCAATAATAAACTTCTTTATTTCTTTTATAAATCTTTCTTTACTAAATTTCTTGGTGTGATTTATTATTTCTTCCCTATTCCATTTTGTTTTCTCTATTTTTTCTATTGCTTCTTGTAAAGATTTTTCAGAAATCTCATTAACTAAAATTCCAGTTTTGCCATTAATTACAGACTCTCTAAATCCACCACCATTAAAGGCAATTACTGGAGTCCCTGCAGCTTGCGCTTCAACTACGGTCATACCAAAGTCTTCATCACGAGCAAAAGCGAGAAAAGCTCTAGCTTCTGCCATTAATTTATACTTTTCAGGGTCTGTAACTAAACCTAAGTATTCAATATTATTTTGATTGGTTTTTTGAAGACTGTCCTGTATATTTGATAACCCATGACTTTCGCCTACAATTTTTAAATTTATCTTTAGTTTTTGAGCAATATTTACTGCATATTCAATTCCTTTTGCACCTACAAGTCTTGAAACAATCAAATAGAAATCTTTCTTTTGAATCCCTTTTACTGTTTTTTTGATTTCTTCAGTTTCTATTGGAGGATAAATAACAACAGCTTCTTTTCTGTAATATTTCCAAATCCTATCACTAACGTTTTTAGAGTTTGCAATCCAAAAGTTTATTTTTTGAGCGGTATTAAAATCATAAATCCTCATGAAATGCCCAACAATTGCAGCATATATTTTGACAGGCCAGTATTTGGTGAACCCTACTGAAGTTTCATATCCATAAAGCCATCTTGGAGGTGTGTGGCAATAAGCAATCACTTTAGTATTTTTACCTACCTTAAAACCTCTGGTTATATACCAGCTACAAGAAGTAATAACTAAATCATATTTTGTTAAATCCATTCTCCCCCAAATAATAGGAATCAAAAATCTTAAAGGGCTATACAGTTTCCATATTTTAAGTATTGGGGATAACGAACTTTCTACAATTTCTTTACCTTTGAACTCTTTATCAGCAGTAGAGTTTTTTACCCTAAAGGCAGTATAAATGGGAGCTTCAGGAAACAAACTGGACAATGTTTTTAAAACTCTCTCAGCTCCTCCATATTCTTTTATATAATCATGTACTAATGCTATCTTCATATCAAAAAAGTGATCCTTGTTTTTCGTCTTCTATTTTTTTAGCCAATGCTTTTATTCTAGCAGTTAAGGTTTTAAAACCATATTTTTCAAAAAGTTTTAAAACTTTTTCTGAAACCAAATTCCAATTGTTAGAATTTTCTATATTAAATTTAACTGGGACATTCCTAACAATCGTTGCAAGTTTGTATGATAAATTCGCCGATTCTTTGCCTTCAATTAATTTAGATCTTAACTTCTCTGAAATCTCACTTATATGTTCATATATATTACTTAGAGTCTTATATTTGGCTAAAAGACCAATAGCAGTTTTTGGACCAATTCCAGCAATTCCAAAATAGTTATCAGATGGATCTCCCACCAAGCCTTTATAATCAGCTATCTGATTTGGAGCTACCCCCATTCTTTCAACAGTCTCTTTTTCTGTAAAAATTTTGCCATTTGCGAGTCCTCCAATTGGCATAAAAAGTTTAATATTTTTCTCATCATCAACAAGTTGTAATATATCTCTATCCCCTGTAACTACAACTACCTCGTCTATGGCTGATGGTCTACGGTCTACGGTTTTATTCTTGCTGTAGTCTGTAGACTGTAAGCTATCAGCAATAGTACCAATAACATCATCTGCTTCGAATCCAGACTTTGAATAGTTTTGAATTCGCGCGGCGCGTAAAAAGTCCTTTGCTTTAAAAAACTGTGGTATCAAATCAGATGAAGTTTCTGGCCTTTGGGATTGGTAAGTAAGTAGAAGTTTGCTCCTGAAGGTCGGCTCTTTCTCATCAAAACAAAAAATAATGTGAGTCGGTTTAAGGTTTTCAACAACATTTAAAAGCATTGAAACAAGGCCGTAGACAGCATTTATTGGTTCGCCTTTCTTGGTAGTTAAGGGAGGCAATGCATGAAAAGCCCTGTGCATCAGTGCATTCCCATCAAAAATAACCAGTTTGCTTTGCATGAAGATATTTTACCTTAAATTTAATTAAGAAACCTGCTGGGATGGATGTTTTCCAAGTTTTAACTGCTCAAGCGTGTATTTCGCAATCTTTGCGAATCTCTTTTTTTCCTCCTCAAAATTTTCTATTCTTTTCCACTCCCCCGCCTTAAATTCCTTCAAAAATTGTTTTTCTTCTTCATCTAGTTTAAAAAATTTAATTTTCATAAAGTATATTTTAATTATTTATCTAAACGGAATTTTTCTTGCATGTCAGCCCACTTACTAATAGCTTTATATCCATCTGGTTCTAATAACATTGTTGTGTCATTAGCTAAATCAAGCAATTCATTCTCTGGTTTTTTATATCTTTTTACCAAATTTTTTAAAACACCTCTGAATCGACGTTGAAAATTGTCCATCTCCATTTGTTCGGTTGAAGTCATAAACAAATCTGCACTCGCCCCCGAAGCTCTTGCTATATTTACACCCTTACCCATTTCATCATTTGTCATGGCCGTATTTTACGCTATAAATTAAGTTATAATCAAATTATGGATAAGATAAAAAGGTGGTTTGCTGGAAATAAAGATAAAATAATTAAGTATTTTTTTATATTGGCCTCAATAGCAATAAGTGGAACTATTATTTATTTTAGAAATGAACTCGCACGATTATCAGAGTTCGGATATTTGGGAATATTTTTAATAAATCTTGTGGGAAGTGCAACCATAATTATCCCTACCCCATCTTTGGTTGCAACATTTGTTGGTGGATCAATTTATAACCCACTATTAGTTGGTATCTTTTCTGGAGTTGGGGCTTCAATTGGTGAAATAACAGGATACTTGGCAGGTTACGGTGGATCTGTGGCCATCAAAGAAAACAAACATTACAAAAGAATTGAAAAATGGATGAACATAAACGGATTTGTAACTATCTTAGTTTTAGCTTTAGTTCCCAACCCTATTTTTGACCTATCTGGTATTTTTGCAGGTGTTACACACTACTCATTAAAAAAGTTCTTTGCAGCGGTTTTGATTGGAAAAACAATTAGATTTATTGGTTTAGCTTTTTTGGGGAGTAACTTCCTTTAAAATTCCCACACCTTCTCCGTTTTGTTTCTTGCCTACAATTCTTTCAAACTGATCTTTGTCAACAGTTTCTTTTTCTAAAAGCTCTTTAGCAACCAAATCCAACTTAGACTTATATTTTTTTATTAATTTTTCTGCTTCTAACAAACCATGTTCCATTATTTTTCTAACTTCATTATCAATTTTTTCTTGCATTGCAGGGCTAACTGCATTTTCTTGATACCAATCTGTTTGTCCAAACTCTCCAGATGAAGTGTCGGGGCCATAATTAACAGGTCCCAAAGAACTCATACCCCACTCGATAACCATGGCACGGGCTATTCTTGTTGCATTTGCTATATCGTTAGAAGCACCTGATGTCATTTCATTGAAAACAAACTCTTCTGCTGCTCTTCCTCCAAGCATAGCTGTAATTTGATCAAGGAGCCTAGTTTTAGTATCGTGAGTTCTATCTGCTGCTGGTGGAATTAAAGTGTGCCCCAAACTCATACCCCGGGCAACAATTGAAATTCTATGCACGGGATCCATGCCTTTTGTAAAGTGAGTTACAATTGCATGCCCCGCTTCATGATAGGCTGTAATTTTTTTGTCTTCTGCACTCTGTAATCTTTTCTTGGCAGGACCTAATTTTACTTTTGTGGCTGACTCTTCAATGTCTGTCATATCAATTTCAGGTTTATTAAGTCTGGCTGCTCCAATTGCAGCTTCATTTAACATATTCTCAAGATCAGCTCCAGAAAATCCTACAGTTCTGTCTGCAATCCTGGCCCAATTAATGTCTTTACCAAAGGTTTTTCCCTTTGAATGAATTGCCAAAATTGCCTGTCTTCCCTCTTTGTCAGGCATATCTAAAGTTACCCTTCTATCAAATCTGCCAGGCCTTAAAAGTGCGGGGTCTAACAAATCTCCTCTATTGGTGGCTGCCAAGACTATAACTGATTCATTTGGAGTAAAGCCATCCATCTCAACTAAAATTTGATTTAAAGTTTGTTCTCTTTCATCATGACCTCCAACAAGACCCGATCTTCCCCTTTGCCTTCCAATTGCGTCAATCTCATCAATAAATATAATAGACGGGGCTTGCGCTTTAGCTTGTGCAAATAAATCTCGAACTCTAGAAGCTCCAATTCCAACTAGCATCTCCATAAATTCAGAACCTGCCATGGAAAAAAATGGAACATTTGCTTCCCCAGCCACGGCTTTGGCAAGCATTGTTTTTCCTACTCCTGATGGACCGAACAAAAGCACACCCTTGGGTGTTCTTGCCCCAATTTTTTTATATTTTTCAGGATTTTTCAAAAAATCAACAACTTCAACCAATTCTTTTTTAGCTTCATCAACTCCTGCAACATCAGCAAAAGTTGTGTCTTGTTTTCCTTTAGCAAAAATTTTAGCTTTACTTTTACCAAATGAGAAAATGTCTTGCGCTCCTCTAGTCTGAGATTTCATCATGTAAAAGAAAAGTCCACCTAAAAGTATAATTGGTAAAACTATACTAACCACCTCTGCCATTGCTTTAGCTAGTGTCTGATCAACTACAGTAAATTGTAATTTATTAGGATCAATGTCAGAGGCAACTAATAAATCTGTAAAACTCTGACCTTCTTCTTTACTGGCTAATTTCGTGGTTTTGTCTTTATAAGTTAATATCAAATTATTCTTTTCAATAGACACCTTTTCTATTTTTTCATTCTTTAAATCATTTAAGGCGCTTGATAAATCTACTTTTAAATCAGTTGATCCAATACCTAGTAATGAAAAAATTGAAGGAAGAAAGAAAAGAACGAGTAAAATACTAAAAATAACTGTCCAGATATTTATTTTCATCTTAACAGTTACTTGTTTTTTTGTAGATTTTTTGGGGTCCTTCTTCTCTTCTTTAGGTTTCATGCTTGAAGATTTTACCTTACTTTACAGCCATTTACCACTCTCTTTGAAAGTTTAAATAAAATCGGTTTAGTTTCTTCATCGTCTTTAGGCACACACATTATCATCATTACTTCGCTAAGTTCTTTATCCTGTCCTATTGTTTTAGGTTTAAGATTTACAACAAATGGAAATTGTTTACCAACAAGATCTTCGGGTTTGTAGAATTTCATAATCCCTGAAAATGCTTGTTTAATACCAATTTCGGGTCCTAAATCAACTTTCATTCTAATTACCCAATGGCTCCATTCAGGTACAACTGCCTCAATAACAGTTCCAATTCTTATATCAACTGCTTCAAACTGATCAAATGTTATTTCATCCATTTTAGAAATAATCAATCTTCATAACTTTTCTTACTTTTTTCATTGTTTCTTCAGCCAATAACTTCGTTTTCTTGGTTCCCTCAATTAATATTTGATCTAGTCTCTCTGTATCCTTTGATAAATCCTCTCTTCTTTCTCTTATAGGCATTAAAAAATTGTTTAGTGCGGTAAACAGTTTCTCTTTGACTTCTACATCCCCCACTGTTCCCTTTTTATACCTCTCTTTTAAATCATTAACTTCATTTTTGTCAGAGTTAAAAGCATCGTGATAAACAAAAACAGGGTTGCCAATAACTTCGCCAGGATCAGTTGGGTGAATTCTTTTGGGATCGGTATACATACTCATGACTTTTTTCTTTAAATCATTCTCAGTATCGCTAAGATAAATTGCATTTCCCAAGCTTTTTCCCATTTTTGAGTTTCCATCAATTCCAGGAAGTCTTTTAATATCTCCAATTAAAGCTTCTGGTTCAACAAAAACCTCCCCATACAAGGAGTTAAATTTCCTGACAATTTCCCTTGTTTGTTCAATCATTGGCAATTGATCCTCACCCACAGGAACAAGGTTTGCATTAAGAAAGGTTATGTCTGCAGCCTGAGAAACTGGGTACATTGCAAAACCAGCAGGAAGTGATTTTTCAAATCCCTTTTGCTTTATCTCTTCCTTAACTGTTGGGTTTCGTAAAACTCTATCTAGTGTTACAAGGTTAAGATAAAAAACAGTAAGTTCTGCAATTTCAGGAATTAATGACTGAATAAATATTGTGGTTTTATTAGGATCAATTCCTACAGATAAATAATCTAAAACTAGTTCTCTTACATTATTTCTTACCTTTTCAGGGTTATCAAAATTATCAGTTAGAGCTTGAACATCAGCAATCATGACAAATTGGTCATATTCATCTTGAAGATTAACTCTATTTTGTAAACTTCCTACAAAATGACCCAAATGCATTCTGCCCGTTGGCCTATCCCCTGTTAAAATTCTTTTCTTCATTACTATATTCTACATTCAGATCATGAGGAGAGCAATCCTGTCTTACCTTTTCTTAAATAGATTGGGGTAATCATTTCTTAAAAGTTGCAACTGCTTTTGAACAAACGATCCCTCATCCTCTAAAATTTCTGTCATAATAGGCATCCTGTCCATTTTTTCTATCAACCTAGACAAACTATCTAAATCCATTTGAATAAACAATTCGGGAATACCAGGATATTTTTCTGAAAATTGTTCTAGTTGCCTAGTTGTACCTTTCAATTTTTTTAAACTACAAAGAGTCTCCAAAATTCCAGCTTGATTAAAAAGATCAAAATATTTCCAAGGGTACCTGGGGGATAAGTTTCGTAAACTGTTTTTGATTCAATCTTAGACATATAAGTTTTTAAAGTGCCAGCGACAGGATTCGGACCTGTGACCTTAGTCTTATGAAAACTCCGCTCTACCACTGAGCTACGCTGGCATAGACTGTATTTTATATTAATCAGCCTGCAATCTCAAACCTTCAATAAAACCATATATTTTCCTTAAAAAATCTTTACTTTTTAAGACTTTTACTCTTAAAACACCAAAGTATTCGTTCGGGTGTTCATATACTTTTTGCCATTTTACATTCTGGTAAAATGGTTTTCTAAAATTTGAAATTGGTATCTCTACTTCTTTTGACCAATAATTCTGAACTTCATTAATTCTATCTGCATGTGAAATATTTAATGTAACACGCACAGAAAAATCATTGACTCCATACCTAAAACATTTATCCAACCACTTCAAAAATAATTTGATCATTTTAGGATCAGAATTGGCAAAACCGACCTGACTATCTTTTTTAAACCCTTCTCCCCAATATAACGCTACCCCAACTAAAAACAATTCTCTCTTAGATAAACTACCAACATCTTTAATTCCTTCTTTTTTAAGTCTATCTATTTTCTGATTTGTTAATTTTTTTATCTTATTTATATATTTAAGCCTGTTTCCATAGTATGGATTTCTTGCATTTTCAGCTAATTTATCAAATTGATCTTTTGTTAAAACAACATCTCTTACCCAAGTGCTTACGGAACTTACTGAAACATTAATTTTCTTGGCTATAAACTTTATACTTAATCCTTGTTTTCTTAGTTTAATAGCCTCAATTTTTTCTAATGATCTAGCCATGTATAAGTATTATTATACTATATATCTGGGTATTTTTGTTGTTAAATAAATTAAATTAAGTTATAATATGTTTTGTTCGTTACATGCGGGGTAGTGTACAGTGCACGTGAGGCTTGATGAAAATTGGGCCACTTTAATAGCAATATTAAAAGTGAAACTTGGCTATATCGGGGAACGCCTTATTAAATTGAGGTCAATCCCGAGGGAACCCTGAGAAAGGTCGAAGGGACTCCGTAGAGACTACACGCCAAGCATCCTGAGCAATGTCGAATGGATGAAGAGATAGTCCGGCACTCTAAGTAATTAGAGATTACAGAAAGCATAATCTCACAGGTTGGGCGCAACTCCCAACCCCGCAACCAAATTTCGACTATGTATTTTGTATATATTTTGTTGTGTGAAGATGACAGTTTATATACTGGGTACTCAAACAATCCCCAAAAACGTTTTTTAGATCATAAAAACGGTAAGGGTGGAAAATATACAAAATCGCACAAACCAATTAAACAAATTTACTTAGAAAAATTATCTTCTAAATCTGATGCGTTAAAAAGAGAAGCTCAAATCAAGAGTTGGACTAGGTTTAAAAAGATCAAAGTTCTTAAATTAGATTTACTTAAATAGCTCCATCCATTTTTGCCAGTTGGGTTTTGATTTAACTTCCTCTTCTTCAGGTATAATTGGAGCAAGTTTCCTAACAATATCAGCCTCAGGTAAAACAATAACTATCTCCCCTTCTTTGACTAGTCCTAATTTATTTCTTAATTGTTCTTCCATAAATTCATCACTTTGAACTATTTTTACTTGTTCTTCTAGTTTTTTATTTTCTTCTACTTGTTTTTCAAGTTTGGCTTGATTCTTCTTGATTAGTGCATCGCCGTCTCTAATTCTTTTAATACCCTTGATAAAAGATGAGGTAAGCACAACCAAAAGAACAATTGAGGTTAAAGGACCTATAATATTGACTATTTTTTTATTCAAGTTATAATACCCCCTAGGCGTTAAATTATTATGACACAAGACTCAATCAAAAGCTTACTACCCGAGTTTATAAAGTCACTTGAGAAATTGGGTAGATCACCTGCCACAATATTGGCATATAAATCTGACCTAGAGCAGTTAGTGGAATTTTTGACAAAAAAAAATATTGCTACTCCTGACAAAATTAAATCTGAAGATTTAGATTCATTCAGAGATACTTTACTTTCTCAAAAATACACTCCAAAATCTGTTTCAAGAAAACTAAATGCTGTTAAAACATTTTTTCGATGGATGGTCGAAGAAAACTATCTAACTACAGATTTGTCAAAAAATGTATCTCACCCCAAAGTTGAAGCAACTCAACCTAGATTTTTAACACCTCTTGAATATAGAGCCTTAAGAGATGCAACAAGGTCTGATTTAAGAATTTCAGCCATGGTCGAGCTTATCCTGCAAACAGGGCTTAGAATTTCAGAAGTTGCAAATATTAAATCAAGCGACATCACTGATTCAACCTTAAAAGTTGAAGGCTATGCCACACAACCTGAAAGAACAATACCTTTAAATAAACCCGCAAAAGATGCAATCGATAGATATTTGACTGAAAGACCAACTATATTTTCAGAATATATGTTTATCAGTAAAACTGGAAAGCCATTGGCTGTCAGAAATATTAGAGCATCAATTGATAGATTTATTCAAAAAGCTGAACTTCCTAAATACTCCGTTAATGATTTAAGAACAACTTTTATTGTAGAAAACGTTAAAAACGGAGTTGATTTAATGCTTATCTCACAAGTTTCAGGCCACAAAAGACTTTCAACAACTGAAAGATACTTAGAACTTGCAAACATTAAAGAGGTAGGCAAAAAACCTACATTAATCGAGCTTTAATTTTTTGATTTCTTCTGTCACTGAATTTAACATATCTTCATATACCTTGATTTCAGAATATTGTAGTTCAGAATGTGCACTCTCATGTTTAACTCCATGAAAATGTTTGTACATTTCCACAAGTTTTTCTTTGTACTCATCTCTTTTTTTAATTAAACTCGCAAGTTTTTTGTCCATTAGATATTATTTTGTGGGCCTGGAAAGAGTCGAACTTTCGTCCTAAATTTATAAGATTTATGTCCTAACCGTTGAACGACAGGCCCAAAGTTATGAAGGTATTATATCTTATTTTTTGAAGCGCCGCGACCAAAGGCATTATCCATATGTTCCCAATCTCTAACTTTCCTTATTTTTAAATTTTTCTTCCAAATTGCCGAGAGAGCACTCATATCAATTTTCTTTTGTACGGCAAAAGAAAGTAGTCCTAAGGTATCTTTCGGAAAACAGGCTCCACCAAATCCAAGATCACCATCTGGACCAGGAACAGAAAGATGTGTTCCTATCCTTGGATCGGCAGAAACCGCAGGATATATTTCTTTATAATTAGCTCCAACATGCTCTGCGAGCATGAAAAACTCATTAGCCAATAAAACTTTACTTGCAAGCATTAAATTGCTCATATATTTAATAATTTCAGCTTCTGTTAAACCTGTTATGAAATATTTCTGGTCTTTAGGTAAAATTGTTTTGTATAGTTGTCTTAATCTATCCCCTATACGCTTTTCGCTGATACCTATTACGGTCCTTGCGGGTCTCATAAAATCTTCTTTTGCTTTATTCTGTGTTAAAAATTCAGGATTCATTGCAAAATTAACTTTTGGATATTTTTTGGCATATTTGGCTGTAGTTCCAGGAAGTGAAGTTGACTTAAGAATAATAATTTTACTTGTTCCTGAAACTTTTGGAACAATTAGGTCTAAAACACCTTCCACAATACTCATATCCATACCTGAATAATTTCTAAACATTGGAGTAGGAACACAAACAAATATATATTCGCAATTTTCTACTACTTCATCAAAAGTATTAGGAGATTTTTTAAATTTATCAAACCAAAAGACCCTATTCTGCTTTGCAGAAGCAAATCCAGCACCAGTTGCCTCTCCTACAAAGCCATAACCAATTATTCCAATATTGTTCATAAAGCTAGTAACTAGATATTAGACACTAAAAACTAGAAAAAAACAACTAGTAGCTAGATTCTAAATTCTAGATTCTAATTTCTTGTGCCTAAAGTTTTGCACGTCTAGTGATTTCTGCTTCTACAAGTTTCATGTCACGGCCATGTTTTAGTCTACTCATTTCTTTAATAATTTCTGCTGTCCTTTCGTTTTTCATGGCATTAATTTTTGCCATGTCCATTGTGGTATCCAACGAAAACGGTGTTTGTGGTTGATTTTTAACAATTGTTTTAACATAGGCATGGAATCTTTCAACGTTCAAGAGGTCATCCTCGCCGAACGTAGGAGAAAATTCATGTTGTAAATAATTTGCATCAGTTACACCAACTCTAAATGAAATCTTTGTACCAACGTTACCAAAAACGGCATTTTTAACCTCTTCCTCCATCTGACCTATAAATTGGTTAGCAACTGTTAAATTGAGCTTATATTTTCTGGCTTCAGATAAAATTACAGCAAAATCAGGGGTTGCAAAATTTTGAAACTCATCAACATATAAATAGAAATCGCGTCTTTGTTCCTCTGGGGTATCGCTTCTACTCATAGCTGCCATTAGAATTCGAGGAACCAAAATAAGGCCTAAAAAGTTGGAATTTTCCTCACCCAGTTCGCCTTTAGCGAGATTAATAAGTAAAATTTTGCCATTGTCCATCGCATCCCTAAATGAGAATGATGAGACAGATTGACCAATAATATTTCTTATCATCTTGTTGGTAACAAATCTTCCAAATTTTGAAGTTATATAATCCAAAACCTCTGATTTATGAAAATCGCTGGTTTGGGCAATTTGATCGGTCCAGTAACGTCTTATAATCGGGTCTGTAACCTTAGGAAGAAGCTCTTGAACATACCTTGAATCAGTTAAAGCTCTCATAAGTTCAACGAATGTGGACCCTTTTTCAGACATAATAGTAAGCATGGCGTTTCTTACTGCGTGTTCAAAACGAGGCCCAACAATACCTGTTTTGTAAGGATCAAAAAGTTTATACATCATGTTAATAATTGACGAGGCTACAAAGTGCTTTTCATCTTCAGTTGAGGCCTCCATTAAGTTAAGACCAAAAGGTCGTTCTGTGTCTGAAGGTCTAAAATAAATCACGTCTTCAGCTCGTTCTGGAGGAATAAGTTTTAAAATATCTTCAACAGCATCTCCATGTGGGTCCATAAAACAAACTCCTTTACCACTATTAATATCTTGCATAATCATACTTTTTAGAAGTTCTGTTTTACCTGTACCAGTTGCACCGATAATATAAACGTGACGTCGCCTATCATCATCCTCAATTGCAATTTTTCTTGTCACTCCACGGTAAATACTTTTACCAATGTAAAGACCCTCCTCGGGAATTTCAGCTGGAGCAGGAGCTGTTTTACTATGCAACCAATGAATGTGGGGTGTTGTTATCTGTCTATTTGGAAAATGAAAAATTGTAGCAAGTTCTTCAGTATTTAATACTGATACATGATTTTTAAAAACATTAAACATTGGCTGATAACGATATAGGAAATCTTGCATAAAACCTCCCTTGTTATATATTTTTCTTGATCCAAAATTGTTATACTCTCCAGACGTTTGTCCAATTGAAGAAATTATATTATCAAGATGAACTTTAGCCATTTCTTTAGTCTGAGCCGTAGTAACTACCCTAATTGAAGTTTCAAAACCAGCTTTACTAATTTTTCCTTCAATAGCTTCAAGTTGCTTTGCTGAAACTGAATATTTGGCACTTTCTGAACTACTTTCTTGTTTTTTGGTTTCTGAAATAAACTTACTTCCCAATTTTTGCCATTCAGATTCGGCAGGGGAAATTAAAATTTGAATTGCAGCAGCTTCATTTTGACCCATTTTGGCTAAACTTGATGTTAAGGAAGCTAAAATATCAGTTGGTAAATCCTTAAAAGTTTTTAATGGATAGAAATTGGCCTTGTTAAGTTGTAAAGCTTTATAGGCAACCCTACCTACCTGCGCAGGCAGGCCTTCTTCACTAAAAATATTAATTTCTTGCACTTCTTTAACTTCTGCATCTGAATAAGCACCATGGATTGATTTTTCAATTAAATCTTTATATAAACTAGGGGTCCAAACGTAAAATTTAATATCTCCCACTCTTGCAATTATTTCAAATGATATTGCTGGTTGAACAGAGAATTTTTGTTTCCAACCACCTCTCTTAATTGAATAAAGGGAAGCAAAAAGCTGTTCCATCGCATCGGTCTTTGTTTCATTCAATCTCGGTACTGAAACTTGTAGATAAACCGAGTCGACAGACTTTTCTTCCCTACCTCTGTACTTAAAAATAATAAACAAAACATAACCAATAACTGTAAATAAAAAGGCAAGAAAAATAATACTAGTTAAAAATAAAATTATTATATTAAGATCTGGTATTATCATCTGTCAAACACCACCTTCCAACCAAAAAATATGGCTTTTTTAAATATTCTAAGCCAATAAGCAATAGACCATATTTTACTATCTTCTTTATTTCCATCTTTAATATCTTTTTCCATTTGGTCTTTACTTTTTTGAGGAATTACAATTTTATACTTGGTATCATCTGTTGATTGAGTTAAGTTTTGTCCATTATCATCAGCAATGTTAACCTTAAAATGAGTTGGAACAGGAGTTATAACCTCTTTCCTTTCTATGTTTAAAGGTGAAGCTTCATCAATATTCTCATATTTATTTTTAACAGGTTCCCTCTCAGGCAGTATTCCCATGAATTAATAATATCACAATGGATACAACATTAAGTTTGGAATTTGACTGAAATGTTTTTTATTTAAAGTTACAATTTGCGCTCCAATTTCCATGGCTGTTGCGGCAATAATATAGTCAGGAACTTCTAAGCCTTTTATTTTATCTCTATAAATTTCCCCAGCAATTTTAGATATTTTCCAATTTAAATCAACTTCTGTAAAATGTGATAATAATTTAGACATTCTCTCGCTTTGTATTGTATCTTTTGAACTTTTTCCAGAAAACAGTTCAAAAGCAGTTATTGTAGATATAAATAGATGATCAACAACTCCGTCAAAATTCGCAAACACTTGTCTAGCTTTCTTGTTTTGTCTTAAGGCATCAATAATAATATTGGTATCAAAAATATAATTCATTTGTCCCACTTACCTAAAAAATTAGCAGAACCTTTTTTCCTTAATGGGTTATCCTCTTTAGCATATATAAAATCAATTGAAGCTAAGTCTAAAGACTTTAACAAGCCTTTACTTTTATTAAATTTAGAAATCGGTGAAATATTTGCGATTAATTTATTGTCTTTTTCAATCATTATAGTTTTGCCCATAGAAACCCATGTCAAAATATCAAAAAATTGATTCCTCGCTTTTGTTGCTGAAAATGTTATTGTTTGCATATTAATATATTAACACCTGACGTACATCTTGTCAATAGAAAAAGACTACATCTTCCATACTTCTTCTTTTATTTTTTTCTTGAAATTTGTGAAGCGGGCGAGAGTAAAAAGATAATCACTGAGACGATTGAGGTACGGCAAGATCTTTGCTGTAGACTGTAGACTGTAAGCAATAAGCGTTCTTTCAGCTCGACGGCAAAGAGCGCGGGCATAGTACAGCTTCACAGCTCTTGAAGTTCCTGAGTAAATAATAAAGTTGGCAAGAACTGGCATTTTTTTCTCCATCGTATCAATTTCTTTTTCGAGTTTTTTTGTCGCGTCCTTTGGCATTGCAAGGTCAGACCTTGCAAGTATGGCGTTTATTATAAAAAGATTTCTTTGAATTTCTTGAAGTTCCCCTATTATTCCTAAATATGAATTTAGTTCATCAATTGCTCCAATAGTATTAATTAGTTTTGAAGATTTTGAAACTCTTTTTCCACTAAACGTCCCCGTCATCCCCTTATCCCCTGTTTTTGTATAAACACTCATTTAACATTCACTGTGACCACAAGCATGACATTTACTGCATCCTTCTTCAAACACTAAAGCCCCTGCCCCACAAGAGGGACAAATGTCTCCTGGTTTATCATGCTTATCAACCGTTGCTGTCACAAACAAACTTTCTTGTTGTTTACTTGGTTCAACATGTGGAACAGAGGCAACAACCTCACTTACTACCCCATTTGTATTTAGATTTCCAAATATATTTGGACTATTATGATATCCGTTTATCCCAAAATTATAATGAACCGAAATAGCTCCAGCAATAGCATCTGGTAGAGACCTTATTTTAGTTGGACCAAAACCAATTGACCTTCTCCCTCCAATACCCGACAGTTGTTCCGCAATTTCTTTGGCCTTTTCTTTTGCCGAAACATTTCCTCTAAATTTTAGGGCTGTTGATATAGTTCTACCCAATGCTTCAGCCATTGCCGCAACATCTGACCCCGCTTTGCCGACATTAATAAATACTTCTAATGGTTCACCAAGATTATCTTCGTTTATGGTAATAAATGCAGTGCCAACTGGAGTATTCATTCTATAAGTTGATCCCTTGACCATATATGGCCTATGTCTTAACGGTTCTTCCTGAATAATTGGTAAGTCTTTTTTAACTCCGAGGTTTAATACCTGAACATCTTTACAACCATCTCTAAAAACTGTTATACCTTTGCAATCAGATTTCCAGGCTTGTAAGTAAACATTTTTAATGTCCTCAACTGAGACATCATGTCTTAAATTAATAGTTTTACTTACAGCATTTTCGGTATGTTTTTGGAATACATTTTGAGTTTTGATGTGCCACTCAGGATCTATTTCATGGGCTGTTCCAAAGATATCTTTAATCTTTTGGGGTAGTTCTTCAATATGCCTGACAACTCCTTTCTCTCCAACTTTATCCATTAGTTCTTGGCTCCAAAAGCCCTCTTTTTTGGCTATCTCTTCAAATTTAGGATTAACAAAAGTTAATTTTCTATTTAAGTGTTTATCTTTAACAATATGCTGAAAGGCAATTGCAAATAACGGTTCGATCCCAGAAGATGCACCAGCAATAATTGATATTGTCCCAGTTGGTGCAATTGTTGTAACTGTAGAGTTTCTCCTAAGCTTACCTTTTTTGTAAATCGATTCTTTAAATAATGGAAATGCTCCCCTAACTTTAGCTAGATTTTCTGTCTCATCAACCGCAGTTTCTTGTATAGTCCTCGCAATTTTTTCGGCAAGCTCCAAGGCTTTGGAAGAATCATATGGAATTCCCAAATCCAAAAGCATATCTGCCCAACCACCAATCCCCAAACCAATCCTTCTTATGGCAAAAACTGTATTTCTTATTTGTTCTAAAGGATAAGGGTTGACTTCAATAACATTATCCAAAAATCTAACAGACTTTCTAGTTATATCTTTTAATTCATCCCAAAGAACCTCACCGTTTTTAACAAAGTAAGTTAAAAAGATACTACCAAGGTTGCAGGCATCAAAAGGATAAAGAGGTTGTTCACCACATTGATGAACAACAATTCCGTTTGCAATTATAGAATGACTAATCGGTTCTGTAACATCGTAAACATTTTGAATACCGGCGTTTTTAATTTCTACAACGATATCTACAAATTGGTCCTGTAAACGTCTATTTTTTCTTGGTCTGGTATTTTCAAGATGTTTTTGTTTATCAATATTTAAAAATCCTATCTCATTCTTAAATTTCTCTCTGAAATCACCAAATATGCCTAATTCATAAAGCACACCATCCGTTGTATAAGTTTTTATATTTCCCTTCTTGTCTTTATAAGGGAACATTCCCAACCTTTCATCTCTACTTCTGTCAAATATTCTCGATTTAATTCCTAAATTTAATAAAAGTAGTTGTACATCTTTTAAGAGTCTCTCGCTTTTTGAAGTTAAAGCAACCCAATCGCTATTGCTTTTTTTGCTATCTCTAACAGTTTCGTCTGCTGAAAATAAACCTTGCAAGAAACCTACGACAGCATCCTCAGTTGCTGAAAAGATTGATTCGGGAACAGTTTTTTCTTGAGCTTTGACAGATTTCACTCCAAAGTTCATAAACAAGTCAACCATCTCCTGAGAATGATAAGAAAGATGATATGTATTT
>LBOW01000004.1 GCA_000989765.1 Candidatus Woesebacteria bacterium GW2011_GWB1_33_22
GAACAGGTAAGCAGACTCGAAAAGGAAGTGCTAGATAAGGAAAAGTATTATAAATCCCTAGTTGACGCACTAAATAAGCAGATTAAAAACGGCGCTGAAGGTCTACCCTTGGCACAGGGTCGTATTAGGGTACTAGAACAGGAGCTAGATGAAGCTAATAAAGCAAAGGGTAGAGCCATATTAGAAGCTCAGGAGAATAAAAGTCAGTTTGAAGCGTGTCAAAAAGGAATAATTACCCCCACCATTCCGTTAATTATCAATTTGATTTTGCAGTATATAGGACAAGGAGTAAAGAAATAATTATGGAAACGCAGCTGCCAAACAATGTTGTAGGACTCGCATCGATGTTCTCAGTTATTATATTGGGCATTTTTGCTCTGATTAGCTTACTAGACAAAAGCCTAAATAATCGGAGAAAAATGATCTCAGATGCGGACAAAGAGCTCATAACCACTTTGCAAGAGCAAGTTAAGACCCTCAAAGAAAAGGCAGAAGGCGCAGAGACACGTTCACTTAATACCCAAATGGATTTCGAGAAACTTAAAACCGAAAACCAAACCTTAAGGGAAATTCTCCAAGGCAGGGATGCCACAACCCTCGAATTTCAAAAAGCAGGAATGGATGCCATAAAGCGAGCTGAGGCATCATATGCTTTGATAGAAAAAACATTTACATTAGTTTCTTCCCACACAGCAAGTATAGAGAAACTTTATAAAGCCATCGAGAAACACTTAGCCACTATGGAAACAAACAGTAAAGGAGGTGAAAAACATGGGTGAAATTAACTATCCTTATTACAAAACATTAATCTGGCGCTTCGTCAGAGCTGGAATTGCCGGAGGTGTATCAACAGTCATAGCAGTACAAGTTGTATTGCAACCTGACCTTTCAAATTATAAAGAATACGCTTTAGCAGTTGCTGCTGGTTTTACTGCAGGATTTATATCAGCTATCGCCAAAACGGTAAGAGATTACCTTTCAGAAGGAGACAAAGCACACTGGACACAGAAGTTGCCTTTATAAAAGAGGTTATCGCTTACCTTTTTTCTTTTCCTTCGTAGTTGGTTGTTCATTATTTAGTATGCCTTGGAGATCTTTCGTAAAGCCTTCAAAGGCGTTGGCATTTAACACTGTGAAGTAATTCGCATCCGGAGTCCCTGTAAAAATAAGAGTATCCCCAGGCTGTATATTATGTGCCTTTCTTAATTTTGCAGGGATAACCATTTGGCCCCGTGAACTTACAGGTGAAGTCCCGAAGACAATCATCTTTGCTTCTTTTTTCTCTTTTTGCTTACTTTTTTCAACCATAAAATGAAATTAATTAGGAGGCAGATTATACATCAAATTAAGAAAAATCTTAATAATCTTAACTGAATAGTGTGTATTATACAACAAACCTGGAGAAAATACGCTCAGAAAATTGTCCATGTAAGTGCTATAATAAAATCAGCTGGCGATAGCAAAGGATGTAATGCCCATATGATCTTTAAGAGCTTGAATCTGCAATCCCAAATCAGGAGTGATAGCAGTCCTTAGGTTCGAGCTAAGTACGGTCACCAGCTCACATTATAGGTCTAGATATTTGGTGACTGTAGCTCAGTTGGTTAGAGCATCTGCTTGTGGAGCAGAGGGTCGGGCGTTCGAATCGCCTCAGTCACCCCAAACGGGAGAAAAGACATAATTTCCCCGAAGTTTAGGTTCAATTTGTGAGTCCGACACTACTTTTATTTGATTGTCTGCACTTACAGCCTTCTGAATAAGCATAAAAGGAGTATTGGCCTTGATTTCGAGCTTTTTGTTGTCTAATAACAAGTCCGACCCAATAACTTTGAGGATTGTCTTTCTGTCATCTATCGTCCCATGATTCCATTTATACTTAGCTCTTGATGCAAATTGTAAAGTATCAAGCATTAAATCAGTCCATGCCTCAACTCCCTCATCTTGAAGTTTAAGTTCCTCATCAAGTTTAAATAGCTTTTGTGTGTATGTTTGTTTCATCTCTCTATATTCGCTGTCTGTAAGTTGTCCTGAAAGCCACTTGTCATTTAATACATTTAACTTTGATGTCGTTTCTGTATGATCCCTTTTAATAACTGAGTATGATATATCTCTAACTGACCTGTCTTGAGATTCTGCCTGTTTAACCCAATACCTAGCCCAGTCAACAAAAGCTTCTGATACTGTCATTGTATCTAAGAAGGAATCAATTTGTTGATCGAGGTCTTTAAGATTCACTCTCGGTTGAGAACATTCACTTTTTGACTTTCTGCTACATCTCCCGTAATTAAATACCAATCCACTCTTTTTTATCTTGGTTTCAAAAGTGAAATGATAGCCACAAGTCTTGCATTTAATTGCTCCTGAGTAAGCAAAACTATGTGTTTGTGTTCTTGGATTAGCTTTTCCATCCAATACATCCTGCAGGGCGTCAAATTCTGTAGGTGTTAATATTGGCTTGTGAACACCATCGTATATAGATTTGTTGTACATAAACTTTCCACAGTAAAACGGATTCCTAAGCATTCTGTAGATTTGACTTCTTGATATTTCTTTTCCGCGTGAGTTTTTAAGCCCCATTCTATTAGCTTGAATTCTTAAAGCTTCAGTTGAGTATTTTCCTGTCATTGCCATTCTTAACACTTGAGCCATTAAATCAAAATAAACGGGATGAGGTTTAATGTCTCTTTCACCCTGAAGTAGTGTCATGTCGTTATAATAACCACAGGGCGCAAGTATAGGGGCAATGCCCGCATCAACTTTTTTATTTAAACCTCTCCATGTATTCCTTGTTAAATCTTGAATAAATGCTTGTGATTTTCCTCCCTCTACTGCTAAGAGTAGTGATGAATCATCTTTAGTAAATGTTTTAAATGGAGTAACAATAATTTCTATAATCTGAGAATCTAAAATCCACCGAATGCGCCCCTCATCAACAGGGTTTCTAAAAAGTCTTGAAGTGTCCCATGCCAGTATTCCCTTGATGTCTTTTCGTGTTTCAAGTAGTTTAACCATTTTGTTAAACTCAACACGATCAGGAGCTTTTGCACTTTTAGATTCTGAAAACTCCTGAAGAATTGGTAAGTTATTTTGTTTTGCATATGCACGAAGCACCTCAAATTGAGAATCAATACTAGCCATTTGACGATCATCGCCTTCTGATGACTTTCTACAATATATTACAAACCATGTTTTCATAACTTCGCTATCCTTGGGCAGGTGTTGAAGGTTAGATAACTTCATTTAACACTAACCCTTTCTAAGGTGTCAATATCCTTTTGGTCTGGTTGTGCTAAAACTTTAAACATTTCGATAAAATCGTTTGCCTTTTTAACAACTTCTTCGTCTGATAAGGAAACGCTAAATTGTTTAAAATATATTTCTTTAAATTGTTGATATGCTTCAGTTGGTAACATTTTTTTTACTTTCTATCTTGTCAATCTTTAAACTCTGATCAACAATGGTTTCAAAAGCCTTTTTCATTTCGTCTAAATAATAACTTTCTCTCTTTGATGAAGCTTCAATTGAATTTTGCAGTGTAGAGATTAAAGATTCCTTGTCTGCCAAGGTTTGTAAGAGTGTCATAATTGCGGAGTATTTATCTTTTAACCAATTCTTTAAACAATCCTCACAAACTGTTACATCAGTAATAAAAGCAGGAGATTCACATAATAAAATATCATTTGGAATGTATCTTGCTTTTGACCCCAGTTTTCCACAATAAAAACAGCTATTTATTCTGACTTCTTTTGTTTGTTGTTTAGTCATAATTAAACAGCTTCCCCTCCAAAAATAATTTCTGCGTATTGTAAAGTTGAGAGTTTGTCTAAATTAATGTTTCTTGTTTTAATATCCACATCATAATCTGGAGTGTGAATTAGAAAGCTTTTCAGTGCTATTTTTGAGTTAGTATTTAGTATTCTAATTACTTCTTCTAGTGGGAAATGAATCTTTTGTTTTTTAATAAAACAATTATCACAATTCCTTAATAAATAAGTTCCAAGGTTTTTTAAACCTACATCTATTTTTTCTGGTCTAAGTGATTTGATAATTAAATATTTCATATTAAAAAGGTATGTCGTTACTGTCGTCGTCTAAGTCTTCTACAAAAGGAATAACTTTTGGTTCTGATGGATGGATTGAGGCTGGTGTAGGAACTTTATCAATTTCGTGCCTGAGTGTAGCAACTCGGGTCGTTTTACTATCCCTATGTGAGATTGTTTTTTTTCTAGGGAGCGATAGTAAAATGGAGTTAGTTGCTACACCCGTGCCTATTTCTTCAATAGTTCCTACACCTTTTTCAGTTTTTGGGTCATTTTTAGTCGTTTCTGTCTCCGTCAAAAATGGTGTTTTTTGTTCTGGGGCCACATATCCTTCCTGTAATGTAATTCCTGTATAAAACATTCCCGTTTTTTTTCTGTCCCGAGGATGTCTGTCTCCCATTTTGGAGGTAAAAGCATTTCTAGTTAGAGCATCGTTATACTTTAGGCCTGATTCTTCGCACCATGTACCATAGGTCTTGAATAATAATGAAGCCTTAACCTCTGCTTCTGGTGATTCAACACACTTATCAGATATAAAGTCAAAAAGATCATCATTTTCTGCCCTATAAGCGTCTGTTTCTAATCTAATTTCATCAGGAACAGGCTTCAACTCCTCTTTTTGCCAAGTCAAACAAGCTCGAACTAACCATACAAGTATTCCCTCTGCTTCTTGCTTCAATATTGCTTTTAAATTTTTGTCCTCTTTCTCCCCAGTAAAAGACACATTGAAGGGTATTAACCTAACTCTTCTCCAAAACCCCTTACTGTCATCATCACTTTTAGGTTTATGGTTTATAAATAACCATAACTTGGCTACTGGTTTAAAAGTAAAGAATTCCTTATTTAAAAATCTCGCCCTGAAGTTATCCTCACCTGTCAAAATCTTGAATCTCCTTTCATCCATTTTGCCTGTTGTTTGTGTCTCTGAACTTATCAAGAATCTTTTAAACTCTAGCCCTGCAATATCATTAGTATTTGTGTTTTGTGAATTCTTTTGTAATAAAGAAGCAGGGGCGTCCTGCGTATAATCTCCAAGTACAGTGTTTAAAGTATTAAACATAACACCCTTACCATTGCTACCCGTCCCAAAGCAAAAGAAGGCGACCTGTTCCCTTGTATCGCCACTTATTGAATAGCCGAGGGCTTTTGATACAAAATGAATAACTTCTTTATTACCGTTAAAAATCTCACTAATAAACCTCTCCCATCGTGGGCAGGTAGCGTTTGGATTAAAATTAATACGAGTACTCATCGTGATCCGATCCTCAGGTCTTCCGTCTCTTAACAAACCAGTCTTTAGATCAATTACTCCATTTTCACAACACAACAACATTGGATCTTCGTCCCAGTTTTCTCCTGAGTCAGCTACGGGTAGAGTACTTTTAGTTAATCCTAAACAGGAGTCAATCATCTGTTTGTTTTCACTTTTAATTGCCCATTTGGTTACAAAAAGTCTTTTTTTAAAGTCTTTTGTCTGAAGAGCTTCTCTTTGTCTAACCCTACTGGCCTTTATAGCTAATCGATTTACACTACCATCTACATCAGGTTGCCATCTATGTCCTCCCCAAACTAACCACCTACCTCGTTTATTATCAAATCTTAACTTATCTCCATATAGCTTAGCCAAGAATTCTGCATTACTAGCGTCTGTCAAATTTTTACCTGCTTCTGCTTTTTCTATTTTTTCGGCCAATTTTTCCTGAGTTTCCTCATCAAACTCTGGAGGATTTTCTTTAACCTTATTCTCGGCGCTTCTCCAAAGCACTTCAAGATCCTTATCTGGTTCAGGAGGGGTACAGGTTCTATTGTCTGCCCCAAACCTTACCCAGCCAGCTTCTTCATCTATTCTACCCATCACAATATCGTTCCAAAGTGAGTCTGCTAACTTTAAATGCAGATTATGTCTTTTTCCTATACTAAGTCCTAAAGCAGAATCCCTATCAAATCTCTCAGTTTCCCTTATTTCTTCACCCAAAAATGGTAACTTTGGTAATTCACTGTTGGGAGCTTCTTTTTCCCACTCATACTTATATATTTTCCCGTCTCTTTCCGCATAACTGGGTGTAATTACACAAAAACCCCCGTCTCCTCTTATATCCATTGGTTTATTGCCGATCCTAACTTTATTACGAGTTTCTATTCCTGACCACTTAAAGAATACATGTAATCCTCCACTAATTGTTTTATCTACTCTAGTACTTTTTAAATTAAGATTTTTTATTAAATCCAACCCATCGACCTCTACATCTACCACTACTACTCCGCTAATCTTTCCTGTGATAATTCCTATTCCGTTTTGGTTTGTATTATCAAACCACTTATGTAATTCTTCTTCTGTTGGTAATCTTCTCTGATATTCCTTCCATAAATTTAAAGCAGGTTTCTTTTTGAACTTCTGTTCTTTTTTATCCCACCATACTTTAGCTGGTACAACAGACCATCCTAAATCCAAATACTTTTTGGCGGTCTTAAATGTTATTTCATCAAATGACTGTATGGACTGCGGAGTTTCTGTCTGACTGTTTTGTTTATTGACATCCATATTATTTAAAAAAAATCCCTAGGTGCTGGCGGGCAACCTAGGGGTTTTCCTAAACTTCCGCCAGCTTTATTTGGGGCGAGTATAAACTCGCAACAGTAGGTTAAAGCATTGAAAGATATAAATATATTTCAGGAAGATGTGTAAATTGATGAAGAATAACCTTATTGATACATTTTCTCAACAAATTTTTTATAACGATTATACAGTCTAGCGATATCAATATAACTATATTTAGCCTCAATACTATCATCATTTATATTTAAATCCGCATGGTTGTCATTAATATAATTAGAAATTTCTTCGAAAGATTTCCCTTCAAATTCTCTTTTAAAAAACACAATCTGTGAGATTGCAAGTTTTTGTTCATTTATATTTCTTCCAAACTGTTTGGGAAGATTTTTGGCAATGAGACGCAACTTATCTGAAATTTCTTTGCTTTTTATCCAAACTGAAAATTCATTAGGTGTAAAATAGCTCTGAAAAATAATTTTAGGTCTTCCATGCGGATCAATAAAAGGTAATGGAACATCGTGTTCTGGATCATACAAATAAAAGGGCTCTCGTTTAGGCACAGGAAAAAAATGCGTAAGTATTAAAATTTGTATTGACAACTCCCAATATAATGGCAAACCCGTCTTTTTAAGCAGAAATTGTGTGGATGAAGATAATTTGGTTTGAAAAGTTAAATCTAATTTTTTAATAAGTGATAATAATATATGTTCGCTAGCAATCTCAGGATAATTTAGAGGCTTACCAAGTTTAATTATTTTTCTAATTCCGCCCAAATCCGAATATAGCTTATCTGAATCTTGAAGAATCTTAGAAATTATTATTTCATACTTAGTTGCTTCTAATGCTTTATTATCCAAAATAAATTTATAATCTACCCAGATATTCGATTTATTAATCTTGTTCACTCGCCCCATGATTATATTTTACTCTAAATAATATGTATTATGAAAAAGTCAATTAATGAAGAGGAATAACAATTTTTTAAAGCTCGAGTATCGTTAACTCATACAATTAATACTATATAGTTACAGTATCAGATACCATATAAGTTTATATACTTTTGAGGCTAAACTTACAACCAATTTTAATGGTACTTATATAGTATTGATTTAACCACAATTTTATTGAGATGATATCAATTATCTGAAATGAAATAATTCTTTTATGTGAAGTTTAAGTTCTCTCGCTATTTTAAAGATAAGATATATTGAGGTATCAGTAACACCTCTTTCTATATTGCTAATAGTAGCAGTTTGGACACCGATACTAGAGGCTAATTGCTCCTGTGATATACCTTGAGCTTTTCTGAGCCGTTTGATTTTAGTGCCCAACTGTTTATTTATTTTAAATCCCACAATTGAAGATTAATCAATCACAAAGTAAGTCTCTATACGCTAGATTTTATGTCTAGCCACAAGTTTATATTTAAAGTAGTGCTATAATATTTCTATCATCATAAAATGGTCAAATATATATTGTTATCAATGTTATCAATTGGAGTTTTCGTAGCCATGCAATTTATATTAAGGATTTATTTCCCCGATGTTTCTTCTTATTCTGCTTCTAGTTCAAATGAGAACTCAACTATAATCTCCCCGACTACACCAACTTTCACTTCAGATCCAGACCCAATAATAACCTGTACAACCAGTGTTTCAAACTGTAAAGGTCAAACCTTGATTACGAGAAAAAGCGATTGCTCGAAATCCATTTGTTGCGGACTACTGTATAGTGAGTGGAGACTTTTTCCTGACATAAGCTCGTGCCAACATCAACAGCTTATCGAACAACAAGCCACAAGAGTTCAGCCAATTCCCTATAGAGCACCTTCACAATATATACCATATGTGCCATCAAACCCAATACCTGAAACTCGAATCAATTTAGACCCAAACAGTTCACAATCATATCCAGATTATCTTCATATCGATTTAAGCCCTTGATGATAAATACATATGTTAAAAAATACTAATTCGAAATAAATGGAAATAATTAATAACAAGTCAAACAAAGGACATGGAAGAAACTGGCTGGTTATCAGTTTAATTTCATTATTGCTATTAATTGCTGGTGCATTATTAATAAGTTTAGAAGTTGGAACAATTAATGGTCGCCCACCTCATTGGATAATGATTCCATCAATTATTTCGCTTGCTTCATTCATTATTTTTCTGATTGTTTGGTTAATAGTTAAGTTAAAAAAGTGGGCAGTATTACCAATTATCTGTTTAATGCTACTAGTTATTAGTATTTATTATATAGCCCAAAAAGAATTAACTAAACTTGACGGTGGCAACAATAATAATAACCTATCTGAAACATTTACACCGACCACCTCTTCGACTTGGAATCGTTTTTATTCAACAATAGGAAATTTTAATATTGAATTTCCCTGTGTAGCTAAAACGATGGAGACGAACACTAGTAAAATGGATAATGGTTCCGATATGACGAATACAACTTATGCGTGTATGGGTATTACGGGTTCATATATAGTCAGAGCTGTTTCTTTCCCAACCGAACCTAACATTCTAGATTCTGCAAAAGAACAAGGATTTCTTGAGCAAATGCTTCAAGCATACATAAGTGCTATGGGTAAAAATAATCAACTTGAATCATCTTCATTTTCAGAGTTTAAGGATCATCAGAGTATTGATTTTCTAATATATGACACAAATAAAGAATCTTATACTAAGGGTAAGTTGTTTTACATACAGACATCAAACATAACATCTTTTTTTGGGCTGTCGGCTACATCAGTTGCTATTGACGACATAGATTTAAACTACTTTATAAATTCATTTCAGATAACAAACAAATGAATCATAAAATTAATATAACAACTGAGACTGATAAAACAGTTGAAAACAATTCGGACAAACTAAGTAATTTAAGTTGGATTTTAAAATTTATTGGTAAAAGTTTATTAATATTAATAGTTTTATTAGTTTTAAAAACCTTGGATTTTTCGTGGATAAAAGGTGAAGTCGTTGGATATAAAAAAATGTGTATTGATTGGAGTAATCATGATGATTGTTTATTATATACGGCTGTGAATACAAAAGAGACATTCAAGGTATATGCAAGTAACCAGACTGTTTTTGAATTAAGTGAATATGGAACAGATAAATATACTAAATGCACAGTTGTAGACAATAAAAACTGGGAATGTACATATGACGATGAATCAGCAAGATTCGGTTTCGCCAGAGGAAAGTACTTTTATCGAGGAATCGAATCTGATTATTCTTTAATTTATAAAGCAGTTCAAGAATATGTTGGTCTATCGAGATTTGAATGGTTAATTCAAAAAAATATAGACAGTGGATGTATTCCTATAGACCCGTTATGCTATTTATTACAATAATTTGCTTATGAAAATACTTAATAAGAAAGCAACAGTTTTGACATTTTTAGTTATATGTATAGTTATTTTTTATTTTGTTAATAAGTTCGAATCTTGGAATTTACTCATTTGCAAAGATCCAATTCTAGTAACTGGAACCTTACATTGTCAACAAAATGAATATGAATTAAAAGGTTATAAATCACAAGCAAGTTGTATGGAAAAAGGAATAGAATTATCAAAGGGGAAAGATTTTGAATGTGGTAAAAATTGCCATGAAAATAACGAAGGATTTAATGTCTGTGACGAAATTTGTAATAAGTACAGAGGGTGTAATTAGTATATGCAACAAAATGAAACTGTTTCATAAATTCAATTTTACTAGTGAAAAAAGGAGAACTACTCTCGAAAAATCAAGTTTGATTATATGGTTAGCCTCCTTATTTATCCTGTCAGGCTTAGTTTTACTTGCACAGGTTTTTAAAATTACTTCTACATGGTTTGTAATAGTTGGAATTATTTCATTTTTTATTTTTCTTGCCTCCCTCGTTATTTGGCTAATATTGAAATTAGTAAAATATCCGAAATTCAATTTATTCTTCTGGTTAGGTAGTTTACTTATGTTTATTGTTAGTTACATATTTCTTCATATATGGACTTTTAATATGTCAGAAGTAAATCATGCCTATCTTGTATTATTCAACTTCTTAGTTTTAGTGTTATTTATTACATCTTTTGTTGTTTGGCTTTTAACGATTCTTAAACAAAAAGGATTTGATCTTATAAAATTATTAGGTAATTTGTTTGGTATTTTATGTTCATTAATTAGAAAATTATTCAAAAAACCTTTACAACCTTTATCTGTTATAGGAACAATTTTATTGATTGTTTACATCGGATATCTCAATATTAGACTTACAAACATAGAAAAACATTTTGGAGGACGGAATCTTCTCAAGTGTTCTCTTGACAATATTCAAAAGGATATGGATAAAAATGTAGTTCGTATTGAAGGAAATTTAAGTGAAGGATCAGGTTTTGCTATAAACGAGAATCAAATATTCACTAATTTCCATGTAATTGAAGGCGAGACCTCACCTAAAATAATATTTTCTAATGGAAACATCGGAACACCAACAAAAATTGTTGGAAATAAAGAAAAAGACATGGCTATATTAACACTACTAAATCACAACCTTACACCGCTTCCCTTTTTTGGTTATTTAGGTACAGCAAAAGAACCCCTAAACATGGTTTTTGGCGAACCTCTATATGCAGTAGGTTATGCAATGGGGTCTGATCTCAAGGGCGGAGTTACAATAAATAGTGGTTCATATAATGGGGAAAGATATCAGAAAGCAAACGATATCAACTATATTCAGACAGGTGCATCGCTTGTTGGAGGCATGAGTGGGGGTCCTCTAATTAATTCTTGTGGACAGGTAATTGGTGCAAATACATACGGAGTTGCTGGGCTTTCTATGTTTATTGATATTAGTTCAATTCAAAATTCGATAGGAGAACTTTCCGATAAAGATATATCAAAAATCAAAGTCGATACTTCAAATCCTCTAGGCATTGTCAATGCATTTTATACATATATTGGTGCAAGAGATTTAAAAAAAGCATATGATTTAATTGATTCTAAAAGACTTGACGGACAAACATTTGAAGAATGGTCTCAAGGATATGCAACAACACTTCAAGTAATGTTGCTTTCTGCGAATGTCGACTCAATTAATAATAATAAAATTAATATAAAATTAGAATCGCAGGATTGGGTAGATGGTTCAATAGTGTTCAAATATTTTGAAGGCTATTGGATAATTGATGATAATCTCAAATTAAAAGATGTTAGTATCAAATCTATTGAAAATCCTGATTATCATTTTTTTTATAATGAAACAATTTAACTTCCTACTTCAGTTCGGACTTAAATAATATTTCATCCCCGCAGCACCTGTTAGACACTCCCTGAGCACATTCGCTATTTATTGAGGATCAACTTTATATCTCTAAAACTTTTCTTAAATCAGCCTGTGTGTAATGATAATAAAGTGAGGTAGACGATAAACTAGTATGACCCACAAATCTTTGAACCTGAGGTAAAACTGCACCTTTGTTTAATTTATCCGTTATGAAGTGATGACGAAAGCTATGAGGTCTAATATTTTTGTTTATTCCAGAAGCAGTAACACGTCTCTTTAAGGCAAAATATGCTGATAATCTACTCATTGGCTTGTCTAACCTACCCTTGAAGATATAGCCTGTCTTTCTGCCTCCTACGAGCTCAGTTAAAGCCTTTGAGACCCTATCTGTTACAGGCACGATTCTATCCTGTTTGTTCTTTGTATTTCTTAATGTTAAAAACTTTTCATTTGAGTCAAAATCTTCAACTTTTAAATTAGTAACTTCTGAAATTCTTGCTCCACTATCCCAAAGTAATTGAATGATTGTATTTATAATAAATCTCTGAGAAGGATGACAATTTATAGGAGCATTTAAGATTTTTTCTAGGTCTTTTTCTGTTAGAAATGGGTGTGATTTTACCATTTTCGTTATCCTATAACTGTTAAATTTATTGTTTTGTGCCTAAAGTATATTAACATAATAGGTATTATGTATATAATAGGCTTAACAACATACATTGTCAATATGAGTATCTTTTTTAGGGTATTTCGTTAATAAATTCTAGGGTTCTTACTTCTTCAGTAGGCACAATATGCATTTTAGTAAGCTTTTTATCTAAAACAATTATGGTTTTCTCAATTTCCAAATACTTTTTGCATATATTTTTAATAAAAGTTTATAAATCTCATTATGAATGATAATTAAATATCCTTTCATATTAATTTTTTTAGGTGGAATTAGAAAAGTTAAGCCCCTACTACCTGTTCTAATTCTTGAATAATAATTAATACCCCTAGCATCCTTAAAAGTAATAAAAAACTTATCCTGAGGTCGTTTATGTTCTTCTCTTGGATCAATTGAAAATTTCATAAATTCACTCAAATCTTTATTAATTTCTCCATTACTATAAGAATTTGCAACGAGAACTTTCTTCTCACCTCTTTCAATAACATTTACACCTTTAATCAAAAATTCAAATTCATGAATCTTTTGGTCTTTTAAATAAACATGTAAAATCTTTTCAATTTTAATGTTATATGCCGATCCGTTTCCAATATTTTTAATTAAATATTCTAAATCACCAAGCGTTTTTCCTGTTGGTTTAATTACAAGTAGAGGAAGGGTTGATAATTCATTAGCTTCACTTGTTCTTTTATTACTTAAAAAACCAGCAATCGCAGTAAGAGATAATAATATTAGCGTTATTAAGTTGATAGAAGAATCAGGTAAGGAAATAGAAGATAGTCTTAGAAGATAGTTCCAGATTTCCATAGGTTGATTATACTTCTTTCTAATCAAAAATAAAAAAGTGTAGAATAATTTGAATTCTAGAATCTATTTAAGCTATACTACTAACAATGAATAACAAAACGCAAGACAATGACGACATGCGAGACACTCTTCATCCAGTATTTTCAATAAGTGAAATAAAAAGTGTCAAAGAAATCTCTGAAGAGTATTACAAAGATTATAGGGAATATTGGGATAGCACTTTAGACTCTATTCATAAAATGACTAATAAGTTAAAAACAGACAAAAAATATAAGATCAACGAGGAGGAAAATGAAATCCTTAAAAAAAGATTTGAATTATCTTGTAATTGGGAACATAAACAGAAAGAAATTTCATATATGATTGAGACAAATATAAACTTTCTCAATGGTAAAACCAAAGGCTCTCTGTACGACATAGTGTGTAATGCAATTTACCCAGATTTTACAACCTCTAAAGAAATAGATAAAAGAGTTAATGACTGGTTAAAAGGGCAACTTCTTTAGATGTATCTAATTTGGAGAATCTAGATACTCTTGAAGGAGCAATGCGAGTTTCATATTTATTTCTTTTATTTACTCAAACAAATTCTTTTGCTTGTCAGATAGAAATTATAGAATATTTCAAACATTAATCACATATAAATATCGTTGAGATAAATCTTTCATCAGAAGTTGTTTTCTAGTATAATCATAATCACTATGGAAAGGATCAGTGTGATATTCACCTCCTGAGCCACCCCATAGTTTGTTGAATTTATTCATGATATAATTTAAATATGCTTCTGGATAAAGTTAATGTTACTTTTAAGGCGGGAGATGGTGGAAATGGCAAAGTTTCTTTCAAGAAAATTGGTCGTGGCCCTGATGGTGGTAGTGGTGGCAAGGGTGGAGATTTATATGTAGTTACCTCTTCTGATTTAACTCTTCTTAATCAATTTAGTAGGCAAGATTTAGTGGTTGCTGAACACGGCGTAGATGGTGGAAATAATAACCGACATGGAAAGAAAGGAAATGACATTGAAGTAGTACTACCCGTTGGAACTTCAATTATTAATTCTGAAACTGGTAAAGAGGTAATTGAGTTAACCGAAATAGATCAAAGAGTAAAACTTCTTAAAGGTGGTAATGGAGGTTGGGGTAATTTTGAGTTCAGAAGCGCTAGAAACACCACTCCAATGAAGGCGCAATCCGGTTTTCCTGGAGAAACATTAAATGCTACTCTTAATTTAAAATTAATCGCGGATTACGGTTTAATTGGCTTACCCAATTCTGGTAAAAGTAGTTTACTAAACGAATTAACTGATGCAAAGGCTAAAATTGGAAACTATGCTTTTACTACACTTTCACCAAACCTAGGTGTGTTTAAAAATAAAATAATTGCAGATATTCCAGGACTAATAGAAGGAGCCGTAGATGGCAAAGGGCTTGGTATTAACTTTTTAAAACACATTGAAAAGGTCAAGGTATTAATTCATTGTATAGATGCAACTTCTGATAATTACAAACGTGATTATAAAATAGTTAGAGATGAACTTACCAAATATAATTTGGAAATGTTAAAGAAAAAAGAAATAATTTTACTTACAAAATCTGACTTAGTAAGTGGAAAAAGGAAATTTATGAATTCTATCGGAGTTTCTATTTATGATTTTGAAAGTATAAAAAACTTAATAAAATTACTTTCTTGAAACTGTGTAAAAAATTGGGTGATAAAGAAAAATTGCGGGAACATCTTCAACAATAAATCTTTGAAAATCTAAGTAAATTTTCTTTCTTATTTCAAGATCTAATTCTGTCCTGCCGTCTTCCAAAAGTTTGTCTATTCTTGCATTTTTATACCTACTTATATTTGTTCCTTCTTGCGTTGAATGCCATAGACTGTATTGATCTGGATCCTTAGGTGTATCAACAGTAGCTAAAAAAACTTCAAAATTTTGCGGGATGTCGGGAGTAACTTCAATTTCGGTATTTACACCTACTTCTTTCCACTGTTTTGAAATTTTTTCTGCCGTTTCTAGTAAGTTAGGTAAAGTTGAAATTTTAATCAGCATGCCTTTTGCATCCTTTGCTTTTTCTGTATCAATTAAATATTTTTTAACTTGAGGGTTATAGCTCCAAGAATGTGGTGAAATTGGGCCAAAAGCCCTAATTTCGTTTAATATTTCTTTGTCAAGCGCATAGGCTAAAGCTTGTCTAATCGATTTATCTCTAAATTTTTCATTATTTGTATTAAAAAATAAAGCAACAAAATTTTCATAACTTACTTCTTTGGTCAAATGAAGCGTTTTCCAATTGTTAAATTCACCAACATCTTGTAAACCTTCGATTGTATCCACTTCGCCGAGTTTAAGTGCTAATTTAATCCTTTCTTCTGTGGGGTAAAACTTATATATTATTTTTTCATTTTGTTTATTTTTAATTGTCAATTTTTGGACAATACCACCGACCAATGAAATATTTTTGACCTTATAGTCACCTAGACCTAAAAGTCCTTTTTTAAAAATAGGCCTTGATAAAATAATTGGAAAGGCTGAAAAATTACTTTGTAAATTAAATTTGAGCTCATTATCACTGAGGACTTCTATGGTTGCATCAGAAAATTCATAGTTTATATCACTAGCAATTAATTTTTTGTCGTCTTGCCACTTTACATTCTCCATTATTTTGAAAGTCCATGTTTTACCTTCATCGGTAGTTTCCCACGAAGTAGAGATATCGGGAACGACACTGCCATCTGTTTCAACTCTGGTTAATCCTTTTGAAATTTGATTAGTTATTTTGTCAGGCAAATTATTTGTGGTAAATCTTCCCACTATTCCAATTCTAATTGTTGTAGAGGTGAAATTAGGAATAAAAAAGATAAAGATTATAAAAAAAAGTATACCAATGCCAACACTAATAACAATAATGGCCTTAAATTTAATTATAAAGGCTTGAATAAGTCGAAATATGTATCTTGTTGATAACAAGTTAGATAAAAAGTAAAATCACCGACATTATTAGAAAAATTGCAGTCACAACAAAGGTTAATTTAAAAACCATTTTTTCTACTCCACGCCTGGTAAATGATGAAGAATTAGAACTTCGACCAAAACCTGTACCTCTAACTTGTAATAAAACAAAAATTATAAGTACAAATGCGGACAAACTTTGAATTATTTGAAAAGTATTTTTCATATAATACATTACTATTATACTCAAAATCTATTTAATTAGCCAATATATGAATGAGGATATAATAGAATGTAAAAAGGAGAATGCAATAACTGCCAAAAATCCTGTAAAGGCTATAACAGGTAGATCAATCCAGAGGCTAGTGTAGCCTCCAAAATTAAAATTAATTATTTTAAATCCAGGAACGACCATGATAACAATATAAAGTACAGCTACAGCTGCTACCCAACGGAAAAGACCAAATGTAATTAAATTAACTGGCAAAAGAAGAATGTTAATAATTGGCTTAGCAATGAGGGACGCAATTGTTAACCCAAATCCTGTTAACAAAAGTGTCTCGATGCCCTTTTCAAAAACCATGCCAGAAGCTATAGAAGAAACTAAAAATATGGATACAGAATCAATTACAAAATGCCTCAGAATTCTCTTCATGATTTAAGTATCATGTATCAAGTATCAAGTGTCAAGACAAAAGATTTTTTGTAACAAGCAAATGATGGTATCTTCTGGCAAATCTGTGGGCTTCGTCACGAATACGAGATATTAATTGCAAGGTCAGACCTTGCAATTTTATTTTGTTACCGTTCACAAAAACTAACCTGTCGGGATTTTTGGCTATGCCAACAACTGGTATTTTAATTTTTTTAAATTCTTTATCAAAAATCTTTACTTGTCCCAATCCCCCATCAACAATAATTAAATTAGGTTTACCCCAATCATTTAAATGTTTAATTCGACGAATTGCTACTTCACGCATACTATCATAGTCGCTTTGACCTTTTAATTGTCTAATTTTAAAATGTTTATATTCAGATTTTTCTGCTACCCCGTCTATAAAAACAATCATTGAAGCTGTTGCGGATGAACCTGACAAATGAGCTACGTCGAAGCATTCAATTCTTCTTAATTTTTTAATATTAATCAATTTACTTAAATTTTCTAACTCCTCATTCCTGATATCTTGTGTAAGATTTGGGTTTTTAATAAAACTTTCTGTTTGGATTCTACCTTGTGTAATGTAGTCTAGAGCTTGTATTTTGTCTCTAATTAATTTAGCCTCTTCATATCTCTCTAGTTTAGAAAGTGCGTTCATCTCTTTTTCAAGAAGTTTTCTAAGTGTATTAAATTTTCTTGATAATATTAATTTAATATTTCTTATATTTTGTTTATATAAAATATTATTTATAGCTGTGTTGGGACAGGGATTACAAAGTCCTAAATGACTATATAGACAAGGTTTTTTAGCTAATTTGTGATCTGAGAAAGGAAAAACTCTTCTAATAAGTTTAAGTATTGTTTTGACATTTGTTGAATTTGGAAAAGGGCCAAAACTAGCGTATAGGTTATAGGGTATAGCGTATAGTTTACGAACAGCTAAAACACGGGGGAATTCTTCTTTAGTGATTACAATATATAAGGCATGTTTATCATCTTTTAATAAAATATTATATTTAGGCTTCCAAGTTTTTATTAAATAGGACTCTAATAAAAGTGACTCAAGATCAGAAGTTACTTGAATAAAAGTTATTTTATCTGCTTCCTCAACCATTCGCTTGGTTTTTGGACCAAGATTTGTTTGAAAGTAACTATTTATCCTAGCTCTTAAGTTTATAGATTTACCAATATAAATTCTTACCTCTTTTTGCCAAAAAATGTAAATACCTGGAGTTTGGGGAAAAAGTTTATTATTTTCCATTTTTTAAGTCTTACAAGTATTGTAACAACAATTGAGATTGTAACAATAAAAACGAACAACAAATTATAGACCAGAATCTCTTTTTTAGAAGTTTTGACTGTTATTTCTTGATCTTGTATCAAAACTTTAACACTGTTCGGAGTTTTTGTTGCCAAAAATGAAAAGGGGATGTCAACATAAGATTTGTATGAACTAAAAGGTAGAAGGCTTTGAACTGTTTTTTTAGTATCTATTTCTAACTTGTCAAAATATATTTTCGGGTTTAAATTATAAATAGCGGTAGGTCCATTATTAACAATTTCAAATTCTAATTTATTAGAAACTAGGGGTATCCAGCCTGACAATTTTGCGTTAAGTGAAAGTTTTGCATTTCTCTCTTTAGGTAATTCTCCAAATGATACAAAAACATCTTTTTGTGGATTTGCTCCAAGTTTATAACTTCCTGCAGCATATGGAAGTTTTGAATTTTGGCCATGTATGACAAATGTGAAATGCCTTAGATCAAGTTTATTAAAGTAATCAACACCTCCCGTAGTTGAACCCCAAGTTGGATCAATTGGAATCCAGGCATTCTTTTCCGAGTCAAAATATTCAGGCCAGGCATGCAAGACATCATTAACCAAAGAAAGTGGTTGAATATCAGGATTTTCAGTATATGCAAATCCGTTGACTTCTCTAGCAGGTATTCCAGCCGCACGGGAAAGCGCGATAAAAAGGTCAGTAAACTCCATACAAATTGCATTGTTTTCATTCTGAAGTGCCTTAAGAGCGCCAAATCTTTCAACATTTGGTTGTACCCTTTCAAAATCATATTTTAACTTCGTCGAAACGAAGTCATAAATTGCCTGTGGAGTTTTTAATTCTTGGGCAAGTTTTACAATTTCAGGATTATCAGATTCCCAGAACTCGTCAGCTTTTAATGACTCATTTAGAGATTCCTCTGTTGGTTTTAAGAAAGATCTGATTGAAGAAAATATTTGTACATTACCTGTTGCAGTTACATCAATTCTTTCTCTTGGTTTTAAATTATATGTAGCTATCCAATTTCCATCTAAGTCTTCTTTAACCTCAAATGGTTTTGGGTTAACCGTTTGATAGTAGACTCTCTGAAATGCAGTATCTGGAGGTAAGGTGATTTCTGTTTGAGATTCGTGAGTTAATGGATTTTCAAGGTGATAATTTAGAGTAAATGAAAAAACTTGAAATTCACCAAAGCCTGCCGTAATCCCAGTTTTTGTAACATCCTCTTTATTAAATTTGTAATGTACAAAGCCATTAGAATTAAATTTATCTCGAGGCGAGGGTGAAATATAGGCTTCTTGACCTAATTTTTCAGGAATCAGTAGATTTACATAATAACTATTAAAGGTTGTATTCTCAGATAATCTTGGAACTGATATTTCCCATACCTCCCCTGTTCTAATTGCAAATGAACTTTCTTCAAAACTAATCCAGAAGGTTCTTGACTTGTCTTTTCCTACAACAGCATCTTTGAATTGAATATCTATCATTGTTTTTGATTCATTTGTGGAAGTTTCAACTACTAGTGGGCCGTTTGTGTCATAGCCTAAAATATTTTTAGGATTAATAGAATCTAAAATAATTGTATAAGAAGTTGCATAGAGATTACTAAAAACATTGGTTAAAATAATTTTATTAGTAACTTCTGTAATTCCTGATTCAGTGACTGCATATGTAACATCAACATCTGTTGTAAATTCACCTTCAGCTTTAACACAAGTACTTAGTACAAAGTACATAGTACATAGTGAAATTAAAAAAACAAAAACTGAAGAAATCTTTTTCATTTAACTATTGTAGCAAATATATAGTAAAATACTTGTTATGGATTCAGGTCAAGACCTCCCAGACACAAAACTTTCAAGAAGAGATTTTTTAAAATTGGGAGGGCTGGTACTGGGTGGCATGGTTGGTGGACCAATAGTGAGATCTCTAGATAAAGCACTTGAAACATCTGAAAACATTACTGTTGGTAATTTAGAACTTACACCTATAATTACTGAGCACAACAAAAAGACATGGCAAGAAAACGGAAGTGATATTTTAAATAGATTAAAAGAATTTAAAATTGTTATTCCTGAATACTTTCCTCCAGATTATGAACATAGTATGAAAAATAATCAACTTTTAGATAAAGCTATAAACTTAACAAACTATGATGATAGTAATTATCTATTTACTGAAATATCAAATTATTTACTACGTCAAAGTAAACAAGTTTTAGTTGTAGATCCTGCCTATTCTGAAGCTTTTGTAAAATTAAGATTATCCAGAAATTGGTGGATGCCAATACTTGGAGGTTTTGCAACATCAATTCCTTTTTTAACAAAAAAAGATTCTAAAACTGGTGAAATCAATATTAAGAAAACTTTAGTTGCGGCGACTGTTGGTTTGGTTGCTGGAACGTACACAGCGGGCGGCGACCATGATCCTACAGGAATAGAATTGGACATTAGGCATGTTTTTATTGCTGAGTCTTTAACCCAAATTGGTAAAGGCCTTGTGACACCAACGAAAGCTGCTCTTATTTATCCTGGGGGTCATTGGAAAGGAGAAATTAAACAGTCAATGCAATGGACCAATGGTATTTTATTTTATTTACAAAATCCAAAAGAAAGACAAGAAAAATTTAATAAATACTGTGAAACATTTGCAAATAAGAAAAAGTGGCAAGATTTCTACAAAATCAGACGTTATACTTCAGATAATAATAAGTGGGAAAAACAAACTGAAATTGAACTAAGACCATCGTTTAAATAATAATCTGAAGTAGATTTTATAGGTACTTTCCTGTTATTGAATTTGGGTTTTTCTTAATGTCTTTTGATGTTCCAATCGCAACAACTTCTCCACCTTTGTCCCCTCCTTCAGGACCCAAATCAATTATCCAGTCTGAATTTTTAACAACATCTAAGTTATGTTCAATCACGCAAACTGTGTTCCCTTTAGAAACTAATAGTCTTAATACTTTTAATAACTTTTCTACGTCAGCAAAATGAAGACCTGTTGTAGGTTCATCTAAAATATAAAAAGTATGGCCAGTTGATCTTTTCGAAAGTTCTGTTGCAAGTTTAACTCTTTGTGCTTCTCCACCTGAAAGAGTTGTTGCTGGTTGGCCTAACTGCATATAACCTAAACCAACACTTTCCAAAGTTTCCAATTTTTCATAAATTTTAGGGTGAGATTCAAAAAAATTTAGAGCATCACTTACTGTTAAATCTAAAACTTCTGAGATATTTTTGTTTTTGTAGGTAATTTCTAATGTTTGTGAGTTGTAACGTTTTCCATGACAAACCTCGCAACTAATCCAAATATCACTCATAAACTGCATCTCAATCTTTGTTTGACCTTGGCCTTCACAAGCCGAACATCTACCACCTTTTAAATTAAATGAAAATTGGCCCTTTTTAAAGCCTAAGGTTTTAGCTTCTCTTGTTAATGCAAAAACGTCCCTAATTGGATCAAACAAACCAGTATAGGTTGCTGGGTTACTTCTCGGGGTTCTACCAATTGGAGATTGATCGATTAATATAGCTTTGTCTATGTTCTCAATTCCCTCTATTCTTTTATGAGCTCCAACATCTCCTTTGAAAAAAGGATTAAAGTGTTGTTGTAATGCTGGGTAGAGCGTTTCGACCAAAAGTGTTGATTTTCCCGAGCCTGATACTCCAGTAATACAGATAAACTTTGCAAGTGGAAATTCTACATTTATAGATTTCAAATTAAATTGTTGTGCACCTGATATTTTCAGATAACCAGAAAACTCGGATAACTCAGGGAATCGGAATTTCTGATTGTCAGACATTCTGAATTTCAGAGTATTCTGAGTTTTCCGATTATCCGATACTCTGAGTTTCCCAGATAAATATTTTCCTGTTAAAGATGTTGGATCTCGCATTATGTGTTCAGGAGTTCCAGAGGCGACCAGTTCTCCACCGTTTTTGCCAGCACCTGGTCCAAAATCAGCCAAAAAATCAGCTTGTTTCATCATTTCTTCATCATGTTCAACTACCAGCACACTATTACCCAAATCTCTTAAGTGTTTTAAAGTATCAATTAATTTTTGGTTATCTTTTTGATGAAGTCCGATTGTGGGCTCGTCCAAAACGTAGAGTACGCCTGTTAAACCAGAACCTATTTGACTGGCCAGTCTTATTCTTTGTGCCTCTCCTCCTGAAAGAGTTCCAGCAACCCGATCAAGAGTTATATATTCCAGTCCGACGGACTGTAAAAAATTAAGTCTACCTAATATTTCACTGATTATCAATTTGCCAATCTCTATTTCTTTTGGATTAATTAACTTATTTTGTATCAATGAATCAATCCATTGATACAGGTTTGTAACTGAAAGATGGGTAATTTCTGAAATATTTTTATTCTCAATAGTTATGGCTAAAGATTCTTTTTTAAGTCTTGCACTATTACAACCTTCACAAATTTGCTCGCGCATATATTTTTCAAATTCTGTTCTTACATATTCTGAGTCAGTTTTTCTGTATCTTGATTCTATTGTCCTGACAACGTCTCTTTCTATAATTTTTCTTTTCTCTTGACTTAAATCTTTAAAGGGGATATGAGTATTAATGTTGTTTATTTCACATAAATTAATAATTTTTTGTGAATACCATGTTTCTCTTTCAAACATTGATGAAAACGGTAATATAGCACCTTCCATGATTGATAAATCCTCGGAAAAAACTAAGTTTGGTTCTACTTTTAATAATTTACCAAGACCTGTACAAACAGGACATGCTCCATGAGGCGAGTTAAATGAAAAGCTTCTGGGTTCTATCTCTGGCAAAGAAATGTTGTCTTTTGGGCAAGAAAACTTTTCAGAATATAAATGATCAATAAAGTCTTTGGGATAATCCACAATTGCAAAAGAAGCATCTTTAATTTCAGATAAAATTACATAACCATCTGAAAGTTTTAATGCTTGGCTCACTGAATCAAAAAGTCGTGATTTTAAGGATAACAAGGATGGTCCTTGTGATGAAAATTTGTCTACAACAACGTCTATCGTATGTTTATTGGTTTTAATAAGAGCAAAATCTTCACTTAAATCTTTAAACTGGCCATCTATTCTTATTTTTGAATAACCTTTGGATCTAAGATTGTCAAAAAGTGCAGAGAATTCTCCTTTTCTGTCTTTAATTATTGGTGAAAGTAAATAAAATTTTCCTGTTAATTTAATTACTTGATTAATAATCTCTTCCAAAGATTGTTGAGATATTTCATCTCCACAAATAGGACAATGAGGATGTCCTACTCTGGCAAATAATAGTCTTAAGTAATCATACACCTCAGTTACTGTTCCAACAGTTGAACGGGGATTTCTGGAAGTTGTTTTTTGATCTATTGAAATTGCTGGAGAAAGTCCCGTTATAGAATCAACATCAGGTTTATCCATAATACCTAAAAATTGACGAGCATAGGTTGATAAGCTTTCCACATATCTTCTTTGCCCTTCAGCATACAAAGTATCAAAGGCAAATGAACTTTTTCCACTACCAGAGACCCCAGTTAATACAACAAGTTTGTTTTTGGGGATATCAAGATTCACATTTTTTAAATTATGTTGTCTAGCCCCTTTAACTTTTATGAAATCGTTCATGGATGTATAATTATACAGTATGAATCTATTTCAAACACTGCTGTTATCAATTGTTGAAGGTACAACTGAATTTTTGCCTATTTCTTCAACAGGGCATTTGATTTTAGTTGCAAATCTTTTTAAAATTCCTCAAACTGAATTCGTTAAGTCTTTTGAGATAATTATCCAACTTGGGGCAATTTTAGCAGTCGTAGCTATTTACTTTAGAAAAATTATAACCAATTTAGATGCTAAATTGTGGAAAAACATTATAGTTGCCTTTTTACCATCGGCAATATTTGGTCTTATTTTTTACAAGTACATTAAGTTGTACTTGATTGGTAATTCTACAGTTGTAATTTGGAGTTTACTAATCGGCGGAGTTGCCATGCTTTTGTTTGAGCGTTTTCATAAGTTTTCTTCTATACGCTATACGCTATCACCTATACGCTATCTAGTAATTGGTCTATTCCAAGTCCTTTCCATGATTCCAGGGGTTTCCCGTGCTTTTGCAACAATTTTTGGAGGCATGGTTGTTGGATTAAATAGAAAAGAAGCCGTAGAATTTTCATTTTTTTTGGCAATTCCAACTATGTTTGGAGCAACTGTTTTAGATATTTATAAAACTAAAATTTGGTTAAATCCCACTCCCGATGTGGGATTATTAATTATTGGCTTTTTTGCTAGTTTTTTAACTGCTTACTTTGTAATTAAATGGTTTATTAAATTTGTAGAATCTCACAATTTCACAATCTTTGGCTGGTACAGAATCATTTTGGCTCTAATTTTCTTATTCTATCTCTGATTTCAGCAGCAAGTTCAAAGTTTAGGTCGTGGGCAGCTATAATCATTTCTTTCTTTAAATCTTTAACTAATTTTCGTTTATCCATAGGTGTTAAACTGCCCGTATCTACTGCAAGGATTGGTGTTACTAATTCCTCATTTCTTTCTACTAATTTCTCTCTTAATGGTTTTGAAATTGATTTTGGAATTATTCCATATTTTTTATTCATTGCAATTTGATATTCTCTTCTTCTTTTGACTTCACTTAAAGCTCGTTCCATGCTTCCTGTAATTTTATCTGCATACATAATGACCCGACCTTTAACATGCCTAGCAGCCCTACCCATTGTTTGAATAAGTGAGGTTTGGCTTCTTAAAAAGCCTTCTTTGTCTGCATCAAGTATGGCCACAAGTCCAACTTCTGGAAGATCTAACCCCTCTCTTAAAAGGTTAATTCCAACAAGTACATCATATGTTCCTTTTCGAAGATTATCTAAAATATCAGTTCTATCAAGAGTTTTGACATCCGAGTGTAAATATGCGACTTTTAATCCTTGTTCTTCAAGATATATAGACAGATCTTCAGCTGTTCTTTTGGTAAGTGTTGTTACCAACACTCTTCTTTTTTCTTTTATCTCTTTTTTTATTTCTTCTATTACATCTGCAACTTGATGAGTTGTTGGTTTAACTACTACTTCAGGATCTGAAATTCCCGTAGGTCTTAATAATTGCTCAACAATACAGCCTTCAGACATAGATTGTTCCCATTCATCTGGAGTCGCGCTAAGTGCTATAAAATTAGGAATTTTTCTCATAAATTCTTCAAATTTTAAGGGTCTGTTATCAAGTGCCGAAGGAAGTCTAAAACCATAGTCAATAAGAGTTGATTTCCTTGAAAAATCTCCAGCATACATACCCCTTATTTGTGGGAAAGTAATATGAGATTCATCTACAATAACTAAACAGTCTTTTGGAAAGTAATTTAGAAGTGTAAAGGGAGCGTCTCCAGGCGCCCTCCCATCAAAATATCTTGAGTAGTTTTCAATTCCTTTGACATAGCCAATCTCTTTAATCATTTCAAGGTCATAAGTAACTCTCTGACTTAATCTTTGTGCCTCAAGTAGTTTGTTTTCTTTTCTTAATTTATTAACTCTTAGATCTAAGTCGTGTTTAATATTATCAAATGCTGACCCATGAGTTTTGGGATCGGTTATAAAATGTTTGGCGGGATATAATACATAGGGTATAGCGAACAGGTTATAGGTTATAGATCCTGAAACAGCATTAATTTTAGAAATTTTTTTGATTTTTCCTAATTCTAATTCTATGCGTATAGCTTCGTCGGTATAGGCGGGGTAAATATCAATATTTTCTCCTCGAACTCTAAAAGTTCCTCTTTTAAATTCAAATTCGTTTCTTTCGTACTGTAAATCAAGAAACCTATCAATTATTTGCTCTCTAGTAACTTTCATTCCAGCTACAAATTCAAAGGCAAATTTGCCATATTCATTCGGGGATCCAATATTATAAATGCAAGAAACAGAGGCAACGACTATTACATCTTTTCTAGTCAAAAGATTTGTAGTCGTTGCAAGCCTGAGTTTATCTATAAGTTCATTAATTGCAGAGTCTTTTTCAATGTAAGTATCAGTTGATGGAATATAACTTTCAGGTTGGTAATAATCATAGTAAGAAACAAAGTAACTTACCGCATTTTCAGGAAATAAATCTCTCATCTCTTGGTAAAGCTGGGCTGCAAGAGTTTTATTATGAGAAATAATTAAAGTTGGTTTTTGAAGCTTTTCAATAACGTTAGCAACTGTAAAAGTTTTTCCACTACCAGTGACTCCAAGTAATGTTTGATATTTAATATTATTTTTGATATTACTAACCAATTTATTAACAGCCAATTTCTGTTCAGGAATTAGTTTGTGTGGACTATGTAATTTAAAATTCATAGACGTATTTTAACATAACATCTGTTAGGTTCGGAACCCGTAAGTTACGGGTTCCGAACCTGTAAGCAAATGTACCAGAAAGATATAGTTGACTCATTCGGTCTTTGTTTGTATATTCATATATATGACAGTTTCAAGAACAGCTCCAGTAATCTACAAAAGACAGGCCCAAATTTTGGACTTTATCAAACAGTCGATTGAAAACACAGGGTTTGCACCTACCTTAAGAGACATTGCAAATGCAATTGGTGTTAATTCTTTAGCTACCGTTCATGAACACGTACAAGGATTAGTTGAGAAAGGGCTATTAAAGAGAACCTCTGGAAGACTTCGAAAAATGGAACTTACAACTGACATCAATACCAATAACGAGGGAATAACAGTTCCAATTTTAGGCTACATTGCAGCAGGATCACCTATTGAACCTATGACTGATCCTTCTGCTCACATGTCAATTCCTCCAAATTTTGCCAGTAAAACAAAAAGAGTTTATGTTTTGCAAGTTAGAGGCCAATCAATGATTGAAGATCATATTGATGATGGAGATTTTGTAATTTGTGAACAAGTAGAAACCGCAAATAATGGTGAAATAGTCGTAGCACTTCTTCGAAATGGTATGGCTACTTTAAAAAGATACTTTAAAGAAGCGACTCGCATTAGGCTTGAACCAGCAAATGCTAAGATGTCTCCTATCTTTGCAAAGGAAGTAGTAATCCAAGGAAGAGTTGTGGGACTAATTAGAAAATACCAATCCTTCAAGTAAATTTCTGCCCGTCATTTGAGTTGGCACAGTTAAACCCAAAAGATTTAAAATAGTTGGAGCAACATCAGCCAAGATTCCTGAAGGCAAAGTCTCTCCTCGTCCTGTAAAATCTTTTGATATTACTATTAATGGAACAGGATTACTTGAATGCTCTGTTTCTATCTGACCAGATTGAGCATCAATCATTTCTTCACAATTGCCGTGATCTGCTGTTATAACTAGACACCCGTCATAGGCCAAGGCAAAATTGGCAAGCCTAGCTACGCATTCATCGGTAACCTGACAGGCTTTTACAGCCGAACCAATATTGCCTGTATGACCAACCATGTCAGGGTTGGCATAGTTAATTAGTATGAATTTATAATCAAAGTTTGATTTAAGTTGGGCAAGTACTGAATCAGTTAATTCAATTGCACTCATTTCAGGTTTTAAATCATAGGTAGCTACTTTAGGGGACGGAACAATTAAATGGTCCTCAAGATCAAACGGTGTTTCCTGTTGACCATTAAAATAAAAAGTTACAAATTTTTCCTTTTCACTTTCTGAGGATCTGAGTTGTCTAAAACCATTATCTGATATTACACGTCCAAACGGCATATCAACTGTTTCTGGAGGAAAGGCAACTACTGAGCCCTCTTCTACTAAAATTTTTTCATATTCGGTCATAGTAGCAAAATAGAGATTATTAAGTCTGGATGGTCTATTAAAAGCTACTTCTAATTCTTGTGTTGGATTTGTACTTATATGTTTTTTTAGATATTTAACTCTAAACGGATCAAAAGAAATATTGGCAGTAGCCTTTGAAAAATCATTAAAAACAAATGCACGGCTTAACTGTCTTGGTCTATCAACCCTGAAGTTAAAAAATATAACAGAATCATTATCAGTTATAAGTTTAAGAGGTTTACCGTCACTACCCATAATTAGAGCAGGATCAATAAATTCGTCAGTTTTACCATTATCATATGAAGCTGAAATTGCTTCCTCTGGAGTTTTAACTAAATTACCTTGACCTTTAGTTAATGCATTATAAGCTTTTTCAGTTCTATCCCATCTAAAATCTCTATCCATTGCCCAATAGCGTCCCATAAGAGAGGCTATTTGACCAACATTTTCTCTTTTAATAACTTCCTTTATTTTGTTCAAATATACTTTTGCAGCTGTGGGAGGAGAATCCCTTCCATCTGTAAAAAGATGTAAAAATACTCTGTCGAATTTATTTCTACTACAAAGCTGGATGAGGGCAAAAAGATGTTCAAGATTTGAATGAACTCCACCTGCGCCTGTTAAACCCATTATATGAAGATTTGAGTTAAATTTAGTAGCGTGTTCAATTGAGCCAAGCAAAGTTTGGTTAGAAAAAAATGTCCCATCAGCTATTGACATATTAATTCTCATTAAATCCTGATAAATGATTCGTCCAGCCCCTAAATTCAGGTGTCCTGTTTCAGTATTTCCAGCTTCGCCTCGAGGCAATCCAACAGATTCTCCTGCAGCTTGTAATTCAGTATGAGGATATCCAACACTATATCTATTCATATTAATACAATTTGCAATAGAAATTGCATTACCTGCTGAAGGAGCAGAAATACCCCAACCGTCTAAAATTGCCAGTATTACAAATTTGGGGATCATGTAATTGCTTCAAGTTCTAACTCTATGGCAGATAATCTATTATACTTCGCAACCCTCTCTCCTCGCGCTGGAGCACCAAATTTAGCATAATCTGAGGCAATCCCAACAGCAAAATCTGCAATAAATGAATCATTAGTCTCTCCCGATCTGTGAGAGGTAATTAATTTCCAGTTTACGTCTTTGGCCATTTTAACAACTTGTAAGGTTTCAGTAACTGTACCAATTTGATTAGGTTTAATAACTGCCCCATTACAAGCTTTCTCATCAATTGCTTTTTGCATTCTTTTGGGGTTTGTTACTAAGAGATCATCACCAACCACTGTGACTGAACCTGAAAGTTCTGTAGTTAATTTTTTCCAACTATCCCAAGCATCCTCCTGAAAAGCATCTTCCAAAATAGCTAATTTATAATTACTGATTAGTTCTTTGTAATAATCCAAAAGTTGGTTATCAGAAAGAGAACTGGATCTATCTCTTATAGTGTAGTTTCCATTTTTATAGAAACTATTGGCTGCAACATCTAGACCTAAAAAGACATCACGACCTAACGAGTAATTTGTTTGTTTAACAGATTCAACAAATACTTCGAACGCATCGGCGTTTGTAAACAAATTTGGAGCATATCCACCCTCATGACCCACGGAGTGAATAGCACCACGGCGAGCTAAATTATCACCAATTGTCTGATATATTTCTACTGCCATCTGTAATCCATCAGAAAATTTTTTATTTGTTGCTGGAATCATCCAGAATTCTTGAAAGTCCAAATTTCCCGCTCCGTGTAGACCGCCATTAATCATATTTAATAATGGTGTTGGAATTTTAACTCCTTTTTTCATACCACGTTCGACAGATAATTCATTAATCCAAGTATAAAGAGCCTTATTTTGTGATGAGGCTGCGATTTTACAAACAACTTCAGAAATAGCCAAGATTGAGTTCCCTCCAAATTTTGTTTTGTTTTCGGTTCCATCAAGAGAAATTAATTTTTGATCAATTTCAGATTGTTTTGTTGGATCCATACCAGTAATTGCTGGACCTAATATTTTATTTATGTTCTCCACTGCCTTTAAGACTCCTTCACCGTGATATCTAGTTAAATCCTTATCTCTTAATTCTAATGCTTCATGACTACCTGTTGACGTACCTGCAGGAACCGAGGCGGTTGCAAACCTACCATCGTCAAGTTGACAATAACATTCAACTGTAGGTACACCTCTACTATCCAAGATTTCTCTAGACCATATTCTCTTGATCATAAATCACCTTTCTAACTCTATTAATTGCATCAGGATTAACAGATATACTACTAACTCCTGCCTTAACTAAAATTTCAATCATTTCATCATAACTACTTGCAGCTTGACCACATATTGAAGATGTTATGCCATATTTATGACAGGTTTTAATTATTCTTTTTAATGCCCAAATAACTTCAGGGTTCATCTCATTAAATGCTGTCGCTACGGTTGAATTATCTCTATCTGTACCTTGAAGTAACATTGTTAAATCATTACTTCCAATTGATATTCCATCGATGCCAACTTTAATAAATTCTTCAAGTAAAATAACATTTACAGGGATCTCAACCATCATCCAAAACTTAAAAGTTGGATCATCAAAAAGACCAGTCGCGTTAACAAGTCTTCTTACTCTTCGCAACTCTTCAGGGCTTCTTACAAAAGGTATCATAATCTGGAGATTATTGTACTTTTCTCTAACTTTTTTAAGAGCAGTTAGTTCTAGATTAAAGACTTCTGGATCAGAAATATACCTAAAGGCTCCACGAAATCCAAGCATAGGATTAGGCTCTTGTGGTTCCCAGTTTTTACCTCCCTCAAGACTTCGATATTCATTAGTTTTGAAATCAGTTGCCCTATAGACAACCTGCCTTGGATAAAATGCGTCGCAAAATGTAGTTAAATTATTAACAAGTTTATTTATAAAAATATCTTGGGTTTTTCTTTTTATTGCTTCCTTGGGGTGGATTCCAATGCCTGCTATAATAAATTCAGCGCGCAGAAGACCTACACCATCTACATTCATCTCAGAAACCTTTTTGGCCAAATCTGGTTCTGCTAAATTAACGTAGACTTTTGTAGCAGTTTTTAAGTTTTGACTTATTTTTATTTCATCCTTTTTAACTATTAATTCTTCATTCTTAATTCCTCCTAGAAACACTTCACCTGTTTTACCATTAACTGTCACAATTTGGTCATCTTTTAATGTTTTAGTGGCCGTCTTTGTTCCCACTACACAAGGAGTTCCCATTTCGCGACTAACAATTGCAGCATGACTTGTCATGCCACCTTCATTAGTAACGATTGCTGAAGCCTTCTTCATTGCTGGTACATAATCAGGTGATGTCATTGGAGCGACTAAAACATCTCCTTTTTCAATTTTATCAATTTCTTTAGGAGATCGTAAAATTTTAACAACACCTGTTCCAATACCAGGTGAAGCTGGTATTCCTTTTAAAATAGGTGCTGTATTTTGCGTCAATTTATCATTTAGCTTTTTACCAGCTTCGCTGGCCAAGCTTCGCTTATCATTTACCTTTTCTATAGTTGTTATTGGCCTTGTTTGTACGATATAAATTTTACCCTTTTCTATTGCCCATTCTGTATCTTGTGGAAAATAATAATGCTCTTGAAGTTTTTGACCAATTTTAGCTAAAGAGACAATGTCAATATCTGTTAATTTGATTTTATCCCATAATTTCTTTGGTAGATCTCTTTCTTCAGTTTTATTATTTCTCTTGGTTAAAAGTTTTTCTTGAGTGTTTGCTTCTTTTGAAAGAATTGCAAAAGTTTCTTTTTGAACAACATAATGGTCGGGAATGTAAGCACCTTGGACAATCATTTCACCTAAACCCCAAACAGCGTCTATCACAATTCTGTCTTTTAGATTAGTCACGGGGTCGATAGAAAACATGATTCCAGAGACTTCTGACTGAATCATTTTTTGTACAATTACAGAAATGCCTACCTTGTCATGTTTAATTTTATTTTGTACCCTGTAATAAATTGCCCTAGGAGTAAAAAGAGATGCCCAACATTCTCTAATTGCAATTTGTAAATTAGCTTCTCCTTTAATGTTTAAAAAAGTTGCTTGTTGACCTGCAAAACTCATCCCCGGCAAATCTTCCGCAGTTGCAGATGACCTAACGGCAACTAAGGCTTTAGAAAATCTGTTGGAGAGTTTTTTATAATATTTATCAACTTCATGAAATACTACTTCAGGGAATTTTGACGTATTAATTAATTTTTGTAGTTTTTTGGAAGCATTTTCAAGCTGTGCTGGATCATTAACATTGGTAACAGCTAATATATCGTAAATTTTTGAAGATATATCATTTTCTTTCAAGAACAAATCATATGCAGGAACTGTAACAGCAAATCCGTTTGGAACAGGAAAACCTGCTTTGGTCATTTCACCTAAGTTTGCACCTTTTCCACCAACTAAAGAAAGATCGTCTTTATCTATATTTTTAAATTCAACAACTAACGGCAGTGAGGTCATCTATTTAATATAGCAGATTTAAGTTTTAATATCCAAGGCTCAGGCCCTGGATCATCATTTCTTAGGATTGAAAGGTGAAATCCAATCCATGTGCAATAATGTACAATCTCAAAAAGCTGACCTAAAAAGCCTTTTGATTTAAGAATATAACTTTTATAATTTAATCCCATCTCATCAAACAAATCTTTGGTAATTTTATATCTAAGTTTAATTCTTTCGTTATCTAATTTACTTTCAAAAAAAAGATATTTATTTTTTAAGACTAAGGCAGGCTCTTTTAAGGCTTCGATTAAAACATGGTTCACTTCAGGAAAATCATAAAATTGGGTAAACACTCTACCAATTTCACAAACAGCATTACGTCCTGCATTAAGTGCACCTAAAAATATTTTAGAACCAAAAAATACTGGTAAACTCCCTTCTAACCATTTAGCAGTATCCTGTGCATTCCAAGTCTTTCTAACTTCAACTAATTCATCTAATGCTGAATTTATTTCAGATTCTGCATTTTTTAAAAACCCAACTTTCTCTAGAACTCCAACTAAGGCTCCAAACGAAACGCCTAGACCTGATTTTGGATAACCAGAAGGATTGGTATCACCTGCCGAAAAAACGGCACCCTTTATCTCACCAGATTTAATTAAATCTCCAATTTTACCGCCTGTTGATGTACCTACAATTTGGCAATCAAACTTCCTAGCCGTGTCATGGGCAGAAATTGTCTCTTCAGTATTACCTGAATATGAGTTTAAAATCACTAAAGTCTTTTCATTAACCCAACCAGGGAGTCCATATCCGTTAAATATAGTCAGTGGAATTTTGTTTGTTTCTTCCTGCCAACTTTGAATTATTTTCCCAGCATTTGAAGAACCTCCCATACCAGAAATAATAATATTTTCATAACCTGTAACCTGTAACCTATTACCTATAACCTCTTTATATGTTCTTTTAATTTGTTCAGGGAATAAATTAAGTGAATCCTCAATCCCCAACGAATCTAATTTATTTGTCATAATAACTTTATTATTTCATTATAAATTGTTTTGTTATTAGCAACAACTAACGGGATTTGATTTATTGCGTTATATGCCCCTGCTTCTTTTGCAACCATAAGTCCTGGCAAAATGTCATGGTCTTTTGGAGGATTAGAAAGGTTAATGTAGGCTTCACAACCTCCTTGAGCCAACCAACAAAGTGCACTGTTTTCATCTGCAAGACTTCTTAATCTATAGACATATTTGCCAATTTCTTTTAATTTGTTAAAGCTCCAATCATATTTATCTTGGTTTCTTTTAAAAGAAGGAATGTAGCAATATACAAAGGCTTCAGTAAGTTTAGTAATTTTAGAAACTTCAATTTGTTTGCCATTTTTGAAACTTCCTAAACTTAAAGCACTTGAATATAGAACATTTTCGAAAGGCCTGAAAATTGCTGAGCAAATAGTTTTTCGATTCTGTTGTAATGCAATTGAAACATTCCATTGGGGAATATCTCTAACAAACTCCTTTGTTCCATCTAATGGATCAATTATCCATTTAAATTCTGCATCAGGATTTGTTTCTCCTTGTTCTTCTGAAACAATGCCATGGTTTGGATATTTAGTTAAGATCGTGTCCACTAAATATTTTTCTGAAGCAAAATCTGCAGTTGTTGCTATATCTTGGATATCTTTTTGATTTATAACTTGGAAATTGTCCTTGTGCTTAAGAATTATTTTTCCGGCTTTTAATGCCAAATTCTCCAAAAATATTTTTAACTCTTCAATATTATTCGAACGCATGTATATTTACACCAGATTTCCAGTCAATCTCTGGATATTTTGTAAGTATTTCTTTAACTTTTAACTTTAGTTCGTCATACTTTTCTTGAGTTTTAGCTTCAAATTTAATTGTTACATATGGACCGTTTTGACTAGCTCGAATAATAACCATTTCATCAAGGCTATCTGCCCTAAATCCATCTATATCAATATATTTAGCATCTGGAAATATAGTTTTTATGTCTTGACTTATTTTTTCATTTATCAATTTAAATTTAATTGAATCAGCTAAACCTAATTTAATCTCAGGACTTGAAACATATTTAGGAATTTCCAAAACAGCCTCTCTAAATGACTGGCTTTTTCGTTTTAAGTATGAGAACAACCTTAAAGTTGCAAAACAAGTGTCGTCATGTCCATAAGCATTATCCATAAAAAATATGTGGCCGGAGAGTTCACCACCAAATGGAGACCTCATTTCCTTAATTTTTGCTTTTATAAAACTATGACCAGTTAACCACATAACAGGCTTACCGCCTGATGACTCAATTACATCTGAAGTAGCTTTCGAACAAAGAGTATTAAAAATAATTGGAGCTCCGGGCATATACTCTAGTATGTCCTTGGCAAAAATGGCTACTAAGACATCGTTCCAAATGAGATTACCTTCATTGTCAACAATTCCTATTCTATCTCCATCAGAATCATATGAAAGACCCATGTCAGCTTTTTCCTGAATAACTCTTTTTGCTAGTCTCTCTAATACATCTCGTTCAGTTGGATCTGGAGTACCTAATGGAAAACTTCCATCCAAATTTGTATTTTGTTCAATTACCTCACAGCCTGACTTTCGTAAAATATCAGGCAAAAATTTACCAGCAGTCGCATTCAAACCTTCGATGACTACTTTAAAACCAGCATTTTCAATAGGAACCCGCTTAAACAAGTCTTTGACATAGAAAGGAAAAACATCTTCGTTTGTTACTTTGCCTTTAGCGTCAAAGGTTTTAAAGTTCCCACTTTCTGCAATTTTCCTAATTTGTTGCACTTCGTCCGTTAAGAGAGTATCTGAAAATCCAACTGCGAGCTTCAATCCATTATAATTTGCAGGGTTATGTGAAGCTGTAATCATAGCTGCCCCTTTAGATAAAAAATGATATTGAGCAAAATAAAGAATTTGAGAAAGTGTTAAACCAATATCAAAAACGTTAATACCAGATTCTAATAAACCTTCAACAAATGCATTTTGATATTTTTCTGAAGTTAATCTGACATCTCTTCCAACAACCGCCTCATTAATTCGTCTCTCAAACAAGAAAGTAGCATAAGCCTTACCTAAGGTATAATAAACATCCTCATCAAGATCTTTATCTACAATTCCTCGGATATCATAACCTCTGAAGATTTCTGGATTTATATCTTTAATAATATTCATTCTCAGTGCCTATTAGCTTAAACGTTTTAGTATAAATAAGTCAAGAGCTAGCTTTAAATCTAACTTACTAGTTTTTGATTTAACATCAATTTCAGCCAATTCTGAGATCATCTGTCCCACCCCAGGGGTGGGATTTGTTTGGTATCTTTGCTTTAATTTCCAAGCAATCATGGCAAATATATATTCTACTGCGTTAGTTTTTAAAAGCTCATGAAAACCCTTAATTGTCATATTATCCAAAAACTTCCAGAGTAAAATTGGAAGTTCATACTTTTCAACAGTATCGGCGTTCAAAGCTTTGAGCGATATTGCAGGGTGAAACCCTGCAGTGTAGACTATTAGGGTTCCTGATATTTTTTTGATCAAATTTAATTCATTTTTGCCTATTAGTTTGTAATCTCTAATTATAATTAATTTTTCAGTTCCAAAAAGTGAAGGTGTGTCTTCAATTTTGTCGTTAACTATGTCCCAACCTCTTTTTTTAGCTTCTGTAATAAATTTAGTGAGCCTTGAGTAAGACTTTTCTGTATCTGTTCCATGTAAAACTATTATTTTCATACTTGTAAGGTTCAACCTTTAAAGGTTGTCTAATTTGACAATCATCTGTCGGAGTTTGTCTTTAAAATTATTATGTCCAGACCTAGTGTGGGGTGTTAGACTTCCTGAAAAATTTTTAGGAATATGACTAAGTTCGTGTAACAGTACTTCATCTTGTTTTCTTTTATCTAATTTATCGAAATACTCTGAAATAACTTCAACAATGTAGGCGGGCTCAACATTTAAAGTTGTTTGCCAAAGACGAGGTAAACCCCATGTTCTAGCATAAGCGCGAGCGGTACTACCATGTGACCTGTAAAAAAATATTCTACCATAACTTAACCACTCTAAATCCAAGTCGATAATTAACTTTTTAACTCTACTTTGTATTTCGCTGTCGAGATCCCATTTAACCCCTGAAGATCTCTGACCCCTCTTTAATTTGTTCATCAAATTTAATGGCAACAGTTTCACCTTTGGGTGCAAAATTTATTTTTTTAAAACCAACTTGGATAAAGATTATTTTCGGCTGAATAGAATCTTTAAGTCTATCCATTACACGAATATTATCATTAATAGACAAATCAGAAATCAAGGTAACAATTGAAACACCAGTTTTTTCATAGTATTTACTAACTGTTCCCACCTTTAGCATGACTTTAGTCAGAAACATTTGATTTAAGTTTAAATGCATGAGTAAGAGCTATTGCAAGTGCATCTGCACAATTATCAAAATGCGTTTTTTTATGCTTTTCACTTTTAACTTTATTGCCTAAAATCTTTCTAATATGCATCTGTACTTCTTTTTTATTAGATCTTCCACTACCCGTTATCATTTTTTTAATAGTTCCAGGAGCATACTCAAAAATGGTAACTTTGCTTTTGCCTGCAGCTAGTAACATTACTCCTTGTGCTTGACCAACCGCTATTGCTGTTTTAGCGTTAGTTGCAAAAAAAATCTTTTCAATACAAAAAACATCTGGTTTATGAAGTTTAATTAAAGTAAGTGTTTCTTCATAAATCTTTTCAAGTCTATGTTCCTTGAAGCCGTTCTTGTCAGTTTCTATTAAACCCCATTTGCCAACTTTAACTCCAGTTTTGCTCAATTCTACGATTCCATAGCCAGTAGTCGCCGTCCCCGGATCAATACCTAAAATTTTCATTAAATAAGTATACTATGAAGCTTTAACTTTTGTTTTTGAAGTTTTAACCTTTTTTTGTAATTTTGCTTTTTCCCTTACATTACTTCTCCAATATATTTTATCAATCTCTTTCGGAGATTTTTCTCTGGTGTAGTAAAGTTTTGCTCGCTTTACTCCACGGGTACCATTCTTAACGACTTCAATTTTTTCAATTGTGGGAAGGTCCACTGGAAAAATCTTCTCAATTCCAATTGCTGCTTCACCAATTCTTCTAACAGTAAACATTTTTCGTCCTGTTTCACCTTTAATGGCCAAAACCATACCATCAAAGAAAGCAACTCTTGTTTTTTCTCCCTCTTTAATTTTTTGGAAAACTTTAATTCTATCTCCAATTCCAAATTCAATTTCCTTATGTTTAATTCTTAAAGCCATGAAGTATATTATACTATTTATTTTTAAGCCCGCCTAGTACCATTGGTAAGCTTAGAAGCTGTCTTCTGATTGGATCAAGAATAAGACCCATTGATTCAAGAGTTACAGCTCCTAATAAGTTACTATCACCTTTTTCTCCAAAAATAACAGGCGCATGACCTTTTTCCTGACCATAAGAATATAATGCTCCACCCATTTTTCTAGTGATTAAATCTCCATTAGCAAGAGAAAACTCTTTTTCAGACATTGGTTTTATACCAAGTTTTTTTAAGATTTGACTATCAACAACTGAGTAAACCGCCCCTGAGTCAACCATAAAGTGAACACTTTCAAAGACATTAGGTTTTAAAGGATTTGCAATCTTTACTCTCAAGTTAGTTATTCCCATATGAATGAATTATACATCACTACTTCAAGATTATATCTATTTGTTTTTGCAAACTTTCAGACCACATAATTTTCTGTTTTGGAGTAATTTTATGTTTATCTGAATCAAATATTAACAAGGCTTCATCATTGCCATTATTTTCCTCAAAAAGTTTTTTAAGTTCCAGAAGTTTTTCTTTTGTAGTATCTTTGGGAATATGAATTATATGTTTATCGTCTTTTTTGTATTCCTCCATAGTCTCAACTAAAAAAGAAATTTCGTCTTCTCTTTGATCGACTTTCCCTGAAATTAAAACAATTTTTCCATCCATTAAAAAGCTTTTTACATCTTGATAAATTTTAGGAAAAACAACTAAATCTACAATTCCGGTTGTATCCTCAGCCTTAACAAAAGCCATTTCTGAATTGTTTTTCTTAGTTAATATTACTCTTACTTCTCTAATAACTACTCCTAGTTTAACCATTTTGTCCTTTTGATCTTCAGGATTAAGTTCAAAAATTTTACAAGTTATACTTGCTTCTAAAGGTTCTAAAAGTTCGTTTATTGGTTTTGCTGAAATAGAAAAACCCAAAAGATCTCGTTCAAATTTCTCTCTTTCATCATCTGAATAATCGTCAATAGAATTATCAATTATGGAATCATCTGAAGCGTAAGCTGACATTGCGGAGATGTCTTCCAACGAAAAAAGTCCAGATTGGCCATTATTTTCCTTAGGTTTAGTTAACTTACTTTTAATTACATCCATAGCAGATAAAAGTGCTGTTCTCTTGCCAAAATTATTCATTGCTCCTACCTTAATTAAACTTTCCAAGACTTTTTTATTTACTTTTCTACCATCAACTCTATTAATAAAATCTGAAAAAGATTTAAATCCGACAGCTGGCGGACCTTTCCTAGCCTCAAGAATTACATCTATTGCAATTTTTCCCACATTCTTAACGGCGGACAAGCCAAATCGAATGTCTTTTTCATTTACTATAGTAAAATCAACACCCGATTCGTTAATGTCAGGGGGAAGTACTTTAATACCCATTCTTCTGCATTCATGCACTGCAAGGCTTACTTTTTCACTATCGTTGCTCTCTGCCGAAAGTAGGGCATTCATATATTCCACTGGATAATTTGCTTTCATATAAGCTGTGTAGTAAGCAACCATTCCATACGAGGCGGCGTGTGCTTTATTAAAACCATAAGCCTGGAACGGTTCAAAAAGTTTCCATAATTTTTCAGCAAATTCTGCTGTTTGCCCATTTTTAATAATACCTTTTATAAATTTATTTTTTTGGGCAGCCATTTCTTCAGGGATCTTCTTACCAACTGCTTTCCTAAATTTATCAGCCTCTTCCCAGCTATAACCTGCCAAATCAAGAGCGCAAAACAAAAGATCATCCTGATAAACAATTAGTCCATATGATTTTTGTAAAAATTTTTCCATTCTGGGGTCTAAAAATTTGACCAAATTAGGATTATTTTTGCGTTTTATGTATTCTGGTATAACAGCTATTGGGCCAGGTCTATAAAGTGCTACCATCGCCATAATATCTTCAACTCTAGTAGGCTTTAGTTCTTTTAAAAATTTTGTCATGCCAGAACCGTTTAGTTGAAAAGTACCCATTGTTTCACCACGAGAGAGCATCTCAAAAGTTTTTGTATCGTCTATTGGAAGTTTGTGAAGATCTATATCAATATTTCTTGTACTTTTAACAATTTTAATAGCATTACCTAAAATTGAAAGGTTTCTTATTCCTAAAACATCAAATTTAATTAAACCAACATCTTCACAAGCATGCATTTCATACTGTGTGATAGTTTTTTCTCCCGAAGGCTCTTTTTGTATGGGAGCAAAATCTGTTAATTTGGTTGGAGCAACAACTACTCCCGCAGCGTGAACAGACAAATGTCTGGCATTTCCTTCAACACTTCTAGCTAAATCAAAAATTTTTTTGGTGTCTTTATCATTTTCATACAAAGCTTTTAAGTCAGGAGTCTCACTTAAGGCTCTCTCCATAGTCATTGGAAAACCTTGTGAACCAATTGGAATTAATTTTGCAATTTTATCGCCAATTGCATATGGATAACCCAAAACTCTTGCAATGTCACGAACGGCAGCTTTGGCAAGCATTCTTCCGAATGTGCAAACCTGGGCAACTTTATCAGTTCCATATACTTTAGTTATATAGCTAATAACATCGTCGCGACTATTATCAGATATATCAAAATCAATATCTGGTGGAGATGGTCTAAAGGGATTTAAAAATCTTTCAAAAGGTAACCCGTATGTTAACGGATTTACAGTTGTTATACCCAATACATATGAAACCAAACTGCCAGCAGCAGAACCTCTGGTATTGGTTACAATCCCATTTTCAGTAGCCCAGTTAACCATGTCCATGACAATTAAAAAGTAGGGAGCGTAGCCTTTCTTGTTAATTATGCCAAGCTCATAAGTTAATCTTTCTTTTGTTTCTTTTGTAATGTTTTCGATTTTTTCGGGCAAATATTTCCAGGCTAGTTCCTCTAAATACACTCCATCTGTCTTTCCTTTTGGCAAGTTAAATTTAGGAAAAGACCAAGAGCCAATTGGGATCTCAAGGTTACATTTATCAGCAATATAAACTGTATTTTCGATAGCATCAGGTAGATCCTTGAAAACTTCTGCCATTTCATCAGGAGTTTTGATATAAAAATCAGGATTATCAATATATCTTAATCGTTTGACATCAGACACATTCTTACCCGTGGCTATACAAACTAAAGCATCCTGCGCTGGAGCATCTTCTCTTTTAATGTAATGGCAATCGTTTGTAGCAACTAAAGGGATACCCAGATCACGACTGAGCCTAATCGCTCCTTCTTCATATTTTTTACATTCATCCGCAGTTTTTGATAAATTAGTCTTTAATTCTTGATCATTAATACTTGATATTATTTTTTCATAGTTATGTCTTTGTATTTCTATGTAGAAATCATCTTTGAAAACGTCGGCATACCACTGAGTTAATTTTTTTGCTTCCTCGTAGTTGTTGTCAATTAATAAACTGGGTATCTCAGCAGCTGGACAACCAGAAAAGCAAATCAAACCATCTTTATGTTTACTAAGTATCTCTTTGGTAAATCGGGGGCGATAATAAAAACCCTCCATGTGAGCAATTGAAGTTAATTGCATCAAGTTTTTGTAGCCTTCATAATTTTTGGCAAGAAGTGTAATGTGAAAGTTATCTTTAACTTTTTCAGTCATGTTTCGAGTAACATAACCTTCAAGACCGATAATTGGTTTTATTTCTTGTTTTTTGCCTTCTTTAAAAAATTCAATAGCTCCATACATTGCTCCATGGTCGGTCATAGCAATTGCATTCATCCTATTTTCTTTAACAAAAGTAAAAAGTTTTCTTATTCGTGAGAGTCCATCAAGAAGCGAATATTCTGTGTGGTTATGAAGGTGAACAAACTGCGTCATTATCACTATTCTGCCACTATTTATCTGTTTAGTCTACCTTCTTTAAATCATTTAAGGGTGTTTTTTCTTGTAAATATTTTTCTGGATCAATTTCATATTCAAAAGTAGGTTTACCTGGTTCGATTATTTTTCTTTTACGATCTTTAGCTAAAATATAACCTTTCCCGAAAGTGCCTACTATCTTCCATTCTTTATTTTCATTATTTATTTCTGTCATAACTCAATCTGATAATAAAATTATACCATAAATTTAATTTATTTTAGTTGAAATTCTCCTCTATTAATTTTTGGCCGTTACGAATTGAATACATTAAAATTAGAATAACACCAAGAGACATTATTGTTAAGAGGGTTTTTACTCCAAAAAATTCTGAAACTACTCCAGAAAAAATTATTGGAAAAATTGTTGCAATAGTAATTAAAAACCATAAATTACCAAAAACCCTTCCTCTTAACCATTGAGGAGTGTTTTCTTGTAAAAAAGTAAGCGTTGGGATATTTACTCCAATAAACCCCATCCCCACCAATAATACTAATATTGGGGTAGAAATAAGTTTGCCAAAAACTAGCCCCATTACTGAAAGACCTAAAATAGCAAGGCTTAAATCAATAATTTGTTTTTTTCGCCAACCAACTTTGAGTAATTTTGAAACTGAAATTGATCCTATAGTCGCACCTATTCCTGCAGGAACAACCACCAATAGTCCAACATATGAGGTTGAAATATGTAAAATTTCTTTAGCAATGCTGGGTAGGTTTGCTGTAATAATAGAAAGACCCACTTGTATAAAAAAGAGAAGAATTAGGGGGTAAAGTACAGTTTTTTTAGTCTTAATAAATTTATAGCCTTCTATTAAATGATCAAAAAAAACTTTCATCAAAGCCTCCCAATCAGTTGGCAATTTTTTACGAGGAGTCACATTTGGAAGAAGGTAAACACTTAAAAAGGCAATAAAAAGCATTGATGAAGCAATAATCAGACTTCCCTCAAATCCTACCAGCTTCTCAATTATCCCTGCAAAGCCAAAACCAATGACTAATGCAAGTTGTGAGGTTAGAAAAAACAAACTGTTAGCCTTTGGCAATTTTTCTTTGCTAATAACTGAAGGTAAACTAGCATTTTCAGCTGGTACATAAAACTGATTTAAAAATGAATAACTTAAAACAACTGCAAAAAGTAAAAACACAGAGTAGTTATGGCCAAAAATATACAAAAATATAACTACAGCCTGAAGTAAATTGGTAATTACTAAAGTTTTTCTACGACTAACCAGGTCAACTACCCCTGCTCCAATCGGTCCAAAAAATATCGCAGGTAGAGCATAAGAAACCCAAAGAAGTGAAGTTGCAATTGATGAACCCGTAGCATTAAAAAGTTTAGCTAAAAGAAGAAAATTCATCATGTTCACCGTCACTTGTGAAAGTATTTGTGAAACCCAAAGATAGTAGAAATTTTTACCCATGTAAAGCTTCTAGCAGTTTAGCACTAATTAATTTTGGGTCACCCTTTCCTGATAGTTTTTTTTGAACTTGTCCGATTAAAAATCCTATTACCTGGCCTTTGCCATTTTTATAGGAAGTAATTACATCAGGATTTTCAGATAAAACTTCTCTAATTCCTTGCTCAACATCAGAAGCTGGAATAAAATCAGTTTTTGTAAGTTCTATTATTTTTTTAACTAAACCAGCGGGTTCAAGATATTTTTCATCAAGTTTTTTATTAATCATCAAGTCTGCAATCAGCTTGTAGTTTTTATTTAATTTACAAGCCTTCTCAAAATAATTGGCTCTTGTCAAATCAGAAACTAAAATTTCTATGTATTCTTTTGATAGGTTATATTGTTTCTCAAATCCTTCTCGTTTTTGTTGTGGTAATTCAGGCAAACTAGATTCTAATTCCTGAATTCTAGATTCTTGTATTTCAATTGGAGGAATATCAGGTTCGGGAAAATACCTATAATCTTGTGAATCTTCTTTAGATCTTTGTGAAAAAGTCAATTTCGTATTTTCGTCATACCCTCTTGTTTCCTGTTTTATTTTTCTACCTTGACTAAGTTCTAATTCCTGTCTTTTTATTTCTGCCTCAATTGCTTTTTCTAAAAACCTAAAACTATTAATGTTTTTAAGTTCTACTTTATAGTCGGGCAACATTACAGGTTCGGAACCTGTAACAGGTTCCGAACCTAATAGAAGTAATGAGATATTCGCTTCCAGTCTCATAGTTCCTTTTTCCATGTCTGCTCCGCTTATGTCTAAATATCTGGCAATCAATTGGAGTTCTTTGGTAAAAGCTAAAACTTCAGAAGTCGAATGAAAAACAGGTGCAGTAACAAGTTCTATTAAAGCACAGCCACAGCGATTGAAATCAACTAGGGAAATATTATTTTGATGTATTAATTTCCCTGCATCTTCTTCAAGGTGTATGTGATTTATAGCTTTACCCAGTAAACTACCCCCTACACATAATGGATTGTCTTTTTGACTGGTCTGGAAGCTTTTGGCAAGGTCAGGATAAAAATAATGTTTTCTATAAAATTTACTTTTAGCTGAAATTGTAGATCCTAGTGCAAGTCCCAACTTTATAACTTTATTTATTGCTTCCTTATTAGCAATCGGTAAAGCTCCAGGAAGTCCTAAACAAATAGGGCAAGTTTGAGAATTAGGTTTTGCTCCAAAATGGTTTTGAGGGCAACCACAAAACATTTTAGATTTTGTATTTGGTTCTATATGGACTTCAAGTCCAATAATGGTTGTGTATTTCATATTAAAATGCTGTTTTTGGTTTGTAATCTATTTCTTTATGATAAAGTTTCCCTAATTCAAACAATTGATGCTCTGAAAATCTTGGGCCCATTAACTGAAAGCCTAATGGCAAGTTATTTTTAGTAAAACCCGACGGGAGTGCAAGCGATGGAATACCACATAAATTGGCTGTGGCAGCGTAGACATCTGTTAAATACATTGATAATGGATCATTGATTTTTTCACCTAATTTAAATGGTGGAGTTGGAGCAACGGGAGCAATTAAAGCATCAACTTCATCTTTCATAAAAACCTGATCTACTTCTGAAATTATTTTAGACCTTACCCTCATAGCCTTATCATAGTAGGAATCATAAAAACCAGCTGATAAAACATAACTACCTAGCATAATTCTTCTTTTAGCTTCTTCACCAAGAAAATCTCTATCATTTCCATATCTAATACCATCAAAACGACCTAAATTACTTGAAACTTCAGCTGGTTGAATAATGTAATAAACTGAAATTCCGTACTTTGTGGAAGGTAGACTTACATCTACAAATTCTACATTCTCTTTTTTGTAAACATTTATAACCTCTTGAATATTTTTTTCAATTTCACTATCTAAACCCTCTATAAAAAACTCTCTTGGTATTCCAATTTTAAACTTAGATTTTTTTGATTCATCACCTTTTTTATTAACCACTGTCCCATCAAAACCATCTTCACCTTTAATTACGTTAAAAATTGTTTCAACGTCTTCAATTGTGCGGGCTAAAGGGCCAACTGTATCCAATGAACTTGCCATAGCAATAACACCATATCTTGATACAGCACCATAGGTGGGTTTAAGCGATACTAAGTAGTTGTAATTTGCAGGAAGTCTAATAGATCCACAGGTGTCAGTTCCTGTTGAAATAAGACTCATGTTGGCTGAAAGAACAGCACCCGATCCGCTTGAAGAACCACCAGGAATATAATCTTTATCCCAAGGATTTAAAGTTGCTCCAAAGTCTGAATTCTCACCACTTGAACCATGCGCAAAGGCATCGCAGTTTAATTTTCCAATTGGTATAGCTCCAGCATTTTCAATCTTTTTAACTGAAGTGGCAGAATAAACAGGTACGTAACTTTCTAAAATTTTAGATCCTGCAGTTGTTCGAATATCTTTGGTTAAAAATATATCTTTGTAAGCTATTGTTACACCTGACAAAGGTTCATCAAACTTACCAATTTTGTCTAATTCTTTTGCTTTAGCATAAGCTAGATCTTCAGTAACTGTTAGAAAAATATTATATTCTTTGTTGTATTTCTTGATCTGTGCTAAATAAGCATCAACAAGTTCCACTGCTGAAAACTTTTTCTGTTTTAATCCATCTTGAGTTTCTTTAATTGTTAAAGGTGTATTCATGTTCTGTTTTCTAAAACAGCTGGAACTTTAAATAAACCGTTGTATGTGTTATCAGTCCCCGACAAAGCCTGGCCTTGTGTTAGAATGTTTTCACTAATCACTTTGTCTTCACGGAATACGTTAGTAAGCCCTGTTGTTTGATTTGTAGGTTCAACACTGTTAGTATCAACTTCTGATAATTGTCCGACAAAACCAACAATTTTAGATAGCTGGGGAGTAAACTTTTTTATTTCAGCATCGGTTAATGTGAGATTACTAAGTTTGGCAACATGTAAAACTTCCTTTTTTGTTAATTTTGTCATGTCAATATAATACTTCAACTAACTCATTTTTTGAAGTACGGCAATTCTTTCTGAAATTGGTGGGTGAGTATTAAAAAGATTTGCAAACAGGCCCACATTGCCTTTAATTCCCATTTTAAAAGGACTAACAATATAAAGATGAGCTGTTGCTTTGTTTGCAGCTTCTAAGGGTTCTGTATCGGCCGATATCTTTTCTAAAGCAGTAATTAATCCTTGAGGTTGCCTTGTAATAGCAACACTACCAGCATCAGCCATAAACTCTCTTCTTCTTGAAATTGCTAGTTGAATTAATTGGGCAATAATAGGTGAGAGTATCGCAAATATTATGCCAATTATTAAAACAACCGCACCAAGACCATTTTTTTCATCATTAGATGATCTTCTTCCATGAAAACTGCTTCGGAGGAAAAAATCTCCAAGAAGCGCAATTAATCCAACCATCACAGAAACAATTGACATTAAACGAATATCATAATTTTTAACATGAGATAATTCATGAGCAATTACTCCTTCAAGTTCTGTTCTTGTAAGTTTTTCTAAAAGTCCTGTTGTTACACAGACAACAGCATGGTCTGGATCACGACCAGTTGCAAATGCATTTGGTGCAGAATCTTCAATTACGAAAAGTTTTGGTCTTGGAAGTCCGGCTCCTATACACAAATTCTCTGCAACTGAAGTAAATAGTTTATCTTCTCTCGAATTTGCTATTCTTGCCCTTGAAATGCCAAGAACAATCTTATCTGAAAAATAATAACTTACAAAAGTAGATACACCTGAAATAATTAGAGCAATGCCAGCAAAACCAAGGCCACTTGCCTCATAACCATTATAAATACCAATAGCTAATGCTATAAAATAAGTAGAAATTGCAACAAACGCAAAAAATAAAACAGCAATTACTGCCGACTTTATCTTATTTGCCGACTGCACTTCATATATATTTTTCATATTACTTTATGAATTGCTCAAATTCAGATTTACTCATTCCTGATTGGTTTAAAATACTTTGAAAAGTACCAAAGGCAATTTGCTTGTGTATTGGAACAATTACTGTTTGTAATTTACCATTCCAAAATCCTCGCATCTTTAGATGACTTCCTTTTTGTGAAACTTGACTAAAATTAGCTCTTTTAAAAGCATTTACTGTCTCTCTTGAAGTATATAATTTAGGCATATATAGCAGATATCTCAGGTTCTGTTGGTACAAAATAATTTGGAATTTTTACATCTTCATCTTCAAGCAATAATGGCCACAAACCAATTTTCTTCTTGCCATACAATCGCCTTCAAGTCTGTTTTTGACATAAAGATATTATATCATTTCTTAAAGATTTACTTTTACAGATTTCATTTCATCAGAACTAACTTTCAAAAAATCTCCTGATTCAACTGTTTCCAAACCTTTTAGTTCTTCAAATTTAAATAGGTTAGCTATTATGTTTGTAGGAACAGTTGCCCTTTTGACATTGTAATCAGCTGTTAAGTCAATCAAAAGACGTCTTGAATACATGACTTTATCTGATGTATCTCGAAGTTCTCCCATTAAGTTTTCAACTACTGTATTTGCTTTAAGTTCAGGGTTACTTTCAACAACCACTCTAAGTCCTGATAATACATCAGAAATTTGTTTTGTTGCATCCTTTCCAGCTGAGACTAATTTTCTAGCTTCCGAGAGCATTTCAAGAATTCCTTTTTCGTGTGTTAAATAACCTTTAACCGAGGCTTCAAGATTTGGTATTAAATCAGCTTGTCTTTTTAACTGGTTTCCAATTTCTTGGATTGATGCTTTAATTCTAGTTTTACTAGATACAAAAAAATTATAAATTGAGACAACCCAAAAAATTACTAATGCTAGTAATCCTAATAATATATAAATAAAATTCATTTAATATTCACCTCCTTCTTAAATTCTTCTAACTTCAGACAGTTTACTATATTTTTCTTCTCACACCAACCCCTTCTTGCAACATTTACTCCATATTTCATATTATCCATCATGGAAATTTCGTGAGTATCTGTACCAAGAGTTAATTTCACACCCAATTTAACAGCATCGCGGACCAAAGTGTCAGGTAAATCGAGTCTCATCGGATCTGCATTAATTTCCAAGAATTTATTATTTTTAAGACAGAAGTCAAAAATTTTCTCCCAATCAAGTTCAATTCCCTCTCTTTCGTTAATTTTCCGAGCACTAGGGTGAGCAAAAATTAATGCTTTGGGGTAGGAGAGTGCTGTTAAAACTCTTTTGGTCATAGCATCTCTTCCTAGGTCAAAAACAGAATGAATTGATACTAAGGCAAAGTCAAGTGTATTAAGGCCTGCCTCAGGTACGGGTAAACTGCCATCTTTATTAATATCAATCTCAAGAGAATTGAATACTTTTATAGGCCAATTTCTTTCACGAATATATTCTTCTTTTGCTTTGAGTAAATCTGTTATTCGATTAAGGCTATGGCCTTTCTTACTTGGGTTATGTTCCGTGAAAGCTATGTATTCATAACCTAACACCTGTGCCCTATTCGCTATATCTTCTGCCGAGGATACTCCTAAATCATGACTTGTTTCAATATCGAAGTCTGAATGTATTTGAAGATCGCCCTTAATATCTTCTTGTTTTACCAAAAGCGGTAGACCATTTGGTTTACCCTGAGCTTGCCGAAGGGACATTTTTATCTCCCCCATATCCTCCCTAAGTTCAGGTTCAATATAGTCTAGTCCTAAAAAATTATATAACTCTTCTTCTGTTTTAAAATTTTTATTAGGTTTAATACCATACTCTGAAAGAGAATATCCTTTGTTATGTGCAGATTCACGCAAAGCTATATTATGTTCTTTACTTCCTGTGAAATGTTGCAGGGCTGAGCCATATTGTTCTGAAGTTGTAACTAATAAATCAACCTGTACATTATTTGGTAATAAAATAGAAGCTGTATGCTCCCCCGCCTCAATTACTTTTTGTGTTTTGGGATATTTTGTAAAATGTTTTATTATTTTTGCATTTTGATTTTTAAATTTTGATTTTACTAATATATCTATATCCCCTACCGTAGCTGTTTTTCTTCGTAGAGAGCCAAGACAATCTACCTTAAGTGTCTCAGGGCTTTCTTTTAACCATTCCATGACCTCAGAAGCTATATTTTGGGCATACGGGAGTGGGTGTCTTTTAGTTTTATTTATTACTTTATCAGCTTCTTTGAGTTTTTCTTTAATTTTTGATTTTGGTAGTTCTTTAAGCATTTTCATAGAAGTTTTAAGACCCACTTTAGGTAAGGCCATTAAAGTAAAGGCTTCTTTTGGAATTCCTTTCATTACCTCTTCAAAATGCCTGGATTTGCCTGTTTTAAATATTTCATCAAGGTAAGAAGCAATTGAAGGTCCAATTGATGGAACATCGGAAAGCTTTCCATCATCCCACAAATCTTTAAGTTCTGAGGTTGAATGTTCTACTGCATCAGTAGCACGATTATAGGCAATAATCTGAAATTTGTATTTCTTTTCGTCTTTTAACTGATAACTCGCAGCAACATTTCGTAGTAACTCAGCAATTTGAAGATTGGTCATCAAGAACCACGCTTAATTTCATCACTTTCAGGCACACTTGTTGGCATATGTATAGATCCAATACCTTCCTTTTCTTTCCTTAATTTTTCATTTAATTCTTCTAAAGTTAGTCTTTCTCGTTGTTCTTGAAGAGAACCTTCTTGAATATTTTTCTGTTCTGGTATTAAATTACCCATGTTTTAATATTAAAATATTTTTTTATAAAATACAATAGGTTATTTTTCCTTTTTATCTTCCTCTTTTTTCCAAACTTGCCCCTTAGTTCTTTCGTTTTCTAAAATTTGATTTAAAAGGTCAGGATCTACTGGATCATTAAGTTTTTTGCTTTTTTTCTTTTTAGAAAGATTTTCAATAATTTTTCTAGTTTCTTCATCGGTTCTTTCACCTGTTGTTTGCGTTTTATTTTCGGACATAATTCAATTATATCAAAATCTAAGCCCTTGGCGGGATCGACGAGACTCGAACTCGCAACCTCTTCCGTGCAAAAAATCTTTCTGTTTCCAAAAAGCTTGGACTATCTCATCCCCGTTAGATGATAACACTATCTCACGGGGCCAGGTATATAGTCTCTACACGTTTATCATTCGACTTCGCTCGTGACAAGTTGGTCAAACAAATTTAGCTCGGGATTATCATTTTAAAGATTTCCCCGAATTAGCCTGGTTTACATCTAACTATTGCTAGAAAGAGCTGCCACTAAAGACAGGGAAGCGCTCTAACCAATTGAGCTACGACCCCGCCAAGAACTTTACAAACCAATTTTACTACAAAATACACTCAAACTCTACCAATAATAATTCTTGGCAAAAATTACACGGTTTTTTTGATTGTTCTTAGAATCAGCAACTCGAATATTTAATTTTCTTTTGTTTAAAAATATACTCTTAGGAAAGTAACAAAGACGATCAATTTTTGGAATAAATACTACTAAGGCGTCAACTTGATCATTTTGATATGTATGGACTGAGTTGTGTCGATCTATATATTCCAATTTAACCACAACTACACCACTGGAGTTTGAAGAAATTCCATCTGCATATTTAACCTGTACTCGTATAATTTTTGAATCCTTATCAATTAATAAATCATATTTAGTGTCATAAAGGGGTCGGCTCGGGATGTAGCCTAATTCAAAAGCTCTTAATTCTGCTTTACTTACTGCCAATTGTCCTTTAATGTTGGATGTAATTTGCACTAATTACATCATAAAGTATATTGACACCAGGTGCAAGCTATATACTTAGTTTCGATATCGTCGATCCCACATTGGAAACTGGGCACAAAAGCTATATTGAAATATATATTTTATATTGTGTAGGATCAGATACTTATTCGACATTGAATAATGTCAATTTCAACAGGAGTTAGTATGAAAAGTGAATTTGTGTGGGGTAAAATCAAACACCC
>LBOW01000005.1 GCA_000989765.1 Candidatus Woesebacteria bacterium GW2011_GWB1_33_22
TTGGGTGTTTGATTTTACCCCACACAAATTCACTTTTCATACTAACTCCTGTTGAAATTGACATTATTCAATGTCGAATAAGTATCTGATCCTACACATGCGAAATGCAAGATTTTTGTGAAGTTTTATTTTTTCAACTTTTTTTGTATTTCTTCCCAAGTGACAAGGATTGGGACGGCGACGAAGGGAGAAGAATATGTTCCTGAGATTGTGCCAATTAAAAGTGCTACTGCAAACCACCTAACTGTATCTCCACCCAATAAAACCAAAGACAGTAACATAAATATAATAGTAAAGGAATTATTTAAGCTTCTAACCATTGTTTCAGTAACGGCCGAATTAGCAATTGCTTTAATATCAGATCCTAGTGTTGGATCATATTTTTTCTGTTTCTCACGTATCCTATCGTAAACAACAATTGTGTCATGAACTGAAAACGAAAGAATTGTTAGTACTGCTGTTACAAACAGAAAATCTACTTCAACAGTAAAGAAATGACCCAAAATTGAAAATCCTCCAATTAAGACTAATGAATCATGAATCATGGCTAAGATTGCAGAAACTCCAAATTTAAAACTTTTAAATTGAATTGCAACCCAAATTAGAATAAGCATGGCAGACATGGCTAATGCGTAAAAGGTCTTCTTAATAAGTTCCGGGCCAATTGACGGACCTACTGTTTCAAACCTTAGTTCTACTGCATTTTTACTTTTAAAATCCTCTCTAATTTTTGTAATTTCCTCCTCAGACTTAACACTATATTTAATATTTTCAATTTTTCCATCAGGCATTTTATAATCGGCAACTACTCCACCAGTAAAATCAATTCCAAGATTTAATCCCCATTTAAACAAGCTAAAAATTCCTGCAGTCAAAAAGACTCCCGATATTATCAAATAAATTAATCTGTATTTCATCCACTGCATATTATTTAACAAACAATCTAAGTAAGTTACGACTTACAACAAGCCCAGTAAATAATGATATTCCAATTCCTAATGCTAAAGTTATAGCAAATCCTCTAACAGGACCTGAAACATGCAAGAAAGACCAATCAAGAGGGTTTGCAAGAATAAAAGCCGTGACTAAAGTTGCTACATTGGCATCTCTAATAGAATCCCAGGCCCTTCCAAATGAAACCTCTAATGCCGACACAAATGGTCTTAACTTTATCTCTTCTTTAAGTCTTTCAAATATTAAAATATTACTGTCAACCGCCATACCAACAGAGAGTAAAAAGCCTGCAATTCCAGGTAAGGTTAAGGTTACTGGAATTAATTTATAAAGGGCAAGTGTAATTACACCAAAAATAATTAATGCAATATCTGCAACAAGTCCGTATCGACCGTAAATTAAAATCATAAAAAGAGAGACAAAAGTAAGTCCAATTACACCCGCTTTAACACTTTTACTAATAGAGTCAGCTCCCAGTGTTGCCCCTATTGTTTTTTCTTCAACTAATTTTACAGGAACGGGAAGGGCTCCAGCGTTTAACTGAATTTCTAGTTTTTTTGCCTCGTCTACAGTAAAATTACCAGAAATCTGAGCTTTTCCACCAATAATCTTTTCGTTAACTACAGGCGCTGAAATAATATCATTATCTAAAATAATAGCTAACGGTTTGCCAACCACCTTTCCTGTTATTTCTTCAAATTTCTTTGCACCTTCTTCATTAAACTCAATTGATACAGAGGGCTTTCCAGAGTTTTGATCAAAAGTAGTATCTGCAGACTTTAGATCTGCACCTGTTAAATTTGTCGGAATTATTTGATTCTCTCCAGCAATTTCAGCAAACAATAACTGTGCTGTTTGACCTATTAAGTTAGAGGCCTCCTTAGGATCATTTACCCCAGGAAGTTCGACAATAATCCTGTCTTTACCTTCAAACGAAGAAGTAGTCACATTGCTTTCTGATACACCAAAAAGATTAACTCTTTTTTCTATCACATTTCTCAAAGAAGATAAGGCTTTTTCTTTTCTATCAGCTTCTAAACTTGTTGTATCAGCTTCAAAAACTAAATGGCTTCCACCTGATAAATCTAGTCCAAGCTGTAATTCAAAACTTTTTCCAAAAACAGAATAACCTAAGCTTATGTAACCGCAAGCTAAAACTAATAGAAGTATTAAAATTGTCTTAACCAGTAAGTTCTTCTTCATCTCCAATTATCATAACGCGACTTCCCAAAAATATACCTTGCAAGAAAGGGTCGCGTCTTTTCTTTCTATAATCCAATTCTTCTCTAGTCATAGCTGTGTAATTTATTTCTCTTCCTAATTTTGATTCAAAATTTCGTACAACTGAAGCAAGTTCAGGCAGGACAACTTCACCAACAACTAAAATGTCAACCTCATCATCTTTTTTTCTAATTTTTTGTCTCGCAAACTTACCAGAAAACATCACAAAACTAATTTTTCCTAATTTTGACCTAGAATCAAGAATTGCTCCACCAAGACCATTCGACTTGGCAACAATTGACAACAAATCACCAAACATTGGATAATCATTTCTTAAAAAGTAATAAATTCTATTACCCCTTGGTTCTTTTTTCAAAATTCCTGAAGCTTCCATTTTTTCAAGCTCTCGTCTGACTGCATTAATCTCTTCTTTAATTTCTCTAACAATTCCTCTAACATGATACATTTCCGTTAAATTGGAAAAAAATAGTTCCAATATTTTTACTCTAACTTTTGAAGTGATGATGTCTTCTAAATTTGCCATTGAAATTAATAACTAATATCATTTCCGGCAGGTAAGACTTCTATCCAAATTTGACCCCTAACAAGTGGTATTTCAGATCCTTTTTCATCAACAAACTTTAATCTGTCAGTTGCAGTCATTTTTTCCCAAGTACCTTCTATTGCATTGCCGTTTTGAAACATGGTGGCCTTACCCTTACCAGTAACTGTATATAACATATGATGCTCATTATCAACAGGTCCTTCTTCTTTGACATAAACTATTGCAATATTTTTAGCAGTTAATTGTTCACCACTCTCCAAATCTTTGTGTTCTAGCCCTCCGTTAAATCTAAAATAAATATTCTTTGCTTTGTCATATTTCCACTCAACATCATAGCCTGCCATACTGTCCCAGAAATTAAATTTAATACTTAAATGCGTTGGGGTATCAATTGCTTTATCATCTATAAACTTCCAAGATTTAAACTTTGTGTCCCAAGCATTTCCTTCAGAATCTTGATACTCAAACCCTCTCTTTGTAGCCTCCTCATAAATTTTGTCGGTTGAACCAACCTTTTGGTGTTCTGTGGCAAGGTCCATTCTCCTATCATCCGTAAATAAGGCTGGATAACCAGTATTTGTCGCCCCATTCATATCATTGCCATATCTTCCATTTACCCAACTATTTTTTTCTAAGTACTTATACGCATCCACCCTTGGATCGATATCACCTCTTGGTTTAATTCCTCCTGGGCAATTATTACAAATATTATTTGCGCCACCCCAGTGAACAAATAAAGGTTTATCACCGTACTCTAAAGCATAATTAATAAAGTAAACCCTAGCGCTTCTAATTTGCCCAATAATATAGTCATTATCAGCGATACCACAATAAAATACAGACAAAAATCTTGTTATTCCTCCTTCAGCGATAATTTCATAGACAACGTCTGCCCGGGATAATCCAGATTGAGGACGAGAATCTAAATGATTTTCAATTATAGCTAACATAGGTCTTTTCTTTGACCAAATGTCTTTCTCAGCTTTTGTAAACATTGCTCCATTTATTGGACAACTTTCTGTTTTAGGCTTAGTTAAGTCAACTCTTGAAACTTTACCGCCTGTCTTTTTTCCTGTTGAAGTAAGAGATGAATCTTTTGTTAGAAAAGTAAAGGCTGCCATAGAAACACCAGCAGAAAGCAAAAAAAGACCTAAAAATCCAAAGATTAATTGATATGGTAATTTTTTGACGTTCATCTTATTGTCTCATTTAACGCTTTCCTTTAATGCTTTTGCTTCATCTTCTGAGAGTTCTATTAAAGATTTACCCGATTTTACTTCTTTCAGGTAAAATCTTGTCCTTTCTCTTGTATGAAGGCTAGTAATAATAATACCATTTTTATTACCATCTAACAGTACCAAAGAAAAACTATTATTTCCACCAGTTTCTTTAAATGGATTATATTTACTAAGCCCAACCCTTTGTATATAATTAGTTGATATATTTTTTATCTTCAAAACCTCTGATTTTAGATAAACAATTTCTTTCGAATTATCATTAAACTCTTTGTTTTTTGATATTTTAATTAAATCTTTGAAAACAAAAATAATCCAAATTAAAAGAATTGATAAAACAATTAACCAGACAATTGCAATTATTACCAGTATTAAGCTAATATTCATATGCTTTAGAATAACTCAAATTTATGACAAAAAAAAGAACTAGAAAACAGAAAGAGCACGCACAAATTACACGTGTCAATAGCCAATTAGGCTACAAGTTCAATGAATCCTATAATTTTGAGGCTAAAAACGAAATGGCCAATCTATCGGCTAGAAAGGAAGATTTAGGCTCAGTCAAAAAAGAGTTATACAAAAGCCTAGGTATAGCTATTTTGATCTTAATCTCACTCATGGTGTTATACTGGTTTTCGTAATTATAAAGGAGGTGATTTAAATATGATGTACTGCGTAAAATGTAGAACAAAGAGAGAAGGAAAAGACGCACAAGCTGTAACAATGAAGAATGGAAAGCAAGCAACAAAAGCAGTTTGTGAAGTTTGTGGAACAGGAAACAAATAATCTTAGCAGGTTGTTTAAAGCCTTCAAGAGGAACTATCGTATGGTACCTCTTGAAGTGTTTGGTAAAAACCCCTACAAAACATTAATCTCCACGATACTCTCCGCGAGAACTAAAGATGAAATAACTCTTGAAGCTTCCAAAAGTTTATTCACTATCGCTCCAAACTTAAAAAAATTAAGTGAAATAGATATAAAGCTAATAGAAAAAACAATCTATCCAGTAGGATTCTATAAAACAAAAGCAAAATATCTATATAACATTGCAAGGTCAGACCTTGCAATCGTACCCAAAACACAGGAAGAACTCATGAAGCTACCTGGAGTTGGAAGAAAAACTGCAAATTTAACTTTAAATAGAGCCTTTGGAATCCCCGCAATTGCAGTTGATACACATGTTCATAGAATCAGTAATTTTTTAGGCCTTGTTAACACAAAAACTCCAGAGCAAACAGAAAAAGAGCTTTTAAAAGTAATCCCTAAAAAATACTGGTCAGAAGTGAATCGTTTATTTGTCTCAATCGGCCGTCAATATACAACAAACAAAAAATTGGGAGAGTTTTTAAAGAGGGTGAAAGTTATTTGATTACATCTTTCATATCAAGATTTACTAAATTTCATTTTTTTAAGCGAATCTTTAAGTAGGGTTGGAAGGGAAATCACGGCAATAGCTAAGGCAAAAATTGCTAAAATTAAATAAAATAGTCCTAAATTATTATTCATATATTTTTCTTGATATGTAAACTGCTAAATACCAAAACGAAAACGCTCCAATCAAACCAAATGATAACATTAAATCAAACTTTTTGTCAAAAACAAGTGGAATTGCGACAGATCCCAGAGAAATCGTTCCAAGATTAATACAAATATCAACAATTGTTTTAAATTGTGAATTATTTAGATTAGGACTTTTAAGTATAAGTGTAATTAAATATTTGCTCATCAATTTATTATATCTAATTTTCCAAAACAATAGTCACAGGACCATCGAGGACGGCATTAATTTCCATGTAATCTCCAAAACTACCAGTTTGTACATTTAATCCAGTCTCTTTTAGTTTAGTTATCATATATTCATACAATTCTTTTGCTTTGGCAGGTTCCTCTGCATCAATGAAGCTTGGTCTATTGCCATCTTTTGTGTTTGCGTACAGAGTAAACTGGGAAACTAGCAATATCTCAGATTTTGTATCAACTATTGATAAATTCATTTTGGAATTTTGATCTGACATTATCCGAAGTTTAATTAATTTACTTACTAATTCGCCAACTTGTTTTTGACTATCTCCTTTTTTAATTCCCAAAAGAATGAATAAACCTTGATCAATTTTCCCAACTTCTTTATTTGTCTCTTTAACAATTACAGAAGCCTTAAAAACACGCTGTATGACAACCTTCATGGCTATATTGTATCAAATTTGATATAATCAGGTCTTCTAAAGAGGAGGTAATCGAGCCGTTAGGTGTGGAAACACTATCAAACGGTTAGGAAAGTCCAGACAGCAGAAGACAGGGTGTCTAGCGTAAGCTAGAGACCCCCACACCAATGTGAATTGGTAGTGGGGGGCCAGTTTAGAGCAACAGAGACGAGCCCATTTAGTTGGGAGTGAAACGTTGGCAATCCTCCCCGCTGCAACCTCCGAATTGGCCGTTTGAGGATGTCTTCCCAAGGCCTAAAGTATGAGGGCGTAGATAGATGATTATCGAGACACAAAATCTGGCTTATTACTCTTTAGAAAATTTATTTTGAAGTAAAACTTGAATTATTATAACAATTGGTATTGACATAACCATTCCAGTAATTCCTGCAAGTTTTGCACCTATTGCTAATGATAAAAGTGTAATAATTGGAGAAACACCTGTTGATTTTTCCATTATTTTAGGAACAAAAACATAATTTTCAAGTTGTTGAATTAGAATTGCTAAACCAATTGAAGCTCCACCAACAAAAGGTGAAATACTAAATCCTAGTATAATCGCAGGAACTGAAGCAACAATCGGACCTAAATATGGCACTATCTCAAAAATCCCAGCAAGTAAAGCCAGGGGAAGGGCAAATGGAATCCCTAAAATAACAAAACCAATATAACTTGAAATTCCCACAAGAAGCATTAGTAATAACTGTCCTCTTGCCCATCCACCAAGTTTTAATTCAAGTTGATCTACTACTTTTGAAACATCGATGCTTTTTTCTTTACCAAAAATACTTTCTAAGTTTTTATCAAATTTATCTCTAATCAAAAGTAAGTAAAAAGCAAAGATTAAAACAGTTAAAATATTTAAGATATTTGCGAAAAATGAAAAACCAGCTTTAATAACTTGACTAGGTACTGTACCTAATTGAGAAACAACTTCTTTTAAAATATCGCTGTTTGCATATTTAGTTATGCCTGAATCTTGTAAGTACTTTGGTAAATTATTAGCCAAATTTGTTGTTTGCTCAACAAGTGGTGGAAGAAGAATACCAATTGCCAATCCAAACAAACCAAAGATTATTATATAAGAAACCAAAATTGATAATGCTTTGGGAATTTTTATTCTAGAAAGTTTTTTAACAATAGGATTTAATATGGTCATTAAAAGTAAGGCAGCAAAAAGTTGAAGTACTATATCTCGTATTGAATAAAGAAACCATAAAGATACAGCAAAAACCGCAGTAAAGACAATGGTTTTGTAAGATATCTCAACTTTTCGTATCATTTGCTATTATCCCATTTTTCGACTAATTTTTCTAGTTTAAGTAACTCTCCTGGTTTAGTTAAGTCAAACCAATTAATTTGTTTCTCTTTTTTAAACCAAGTTAACTGTCGTTTAACATAATTTATTTCGCTTTCAATCCACCTTTCGACAAATTCTTCATATGTTAATCCATTTTTAAAGAAACCTTCGGCTTCGCTATAGCCCAAGGCTTTCATTGATTGCATTTTCCAAGACACTCCCATTTTAAGTAAAGCCTCAACTTCATCTATAAAACCTTGTTCTATTCTTTTCTCTACTCTACTTGTAATTAAACTGGATATTTGGTCAGTTGGATAATTCAAGCCAATATATAAAGTGTTCATTGTAATCTGATTACTTTTAGTTTTGATTACTTCCTGTTCGTTAGATATTTTCCAAATTGCAATTTCAATTGCTCTGATTAACCTTCTAGGATTCATTTTATCTGAAATATTCATGCTTGCAGCTTTACTACTATCTAATGTTGCAAGTTTTTCATACAATTCAGAAACCTTTTTTTCTTCTAAACTTTTCCTTAAATCAGTATTTTTTGGAATATTTAAAGTATCAATCCCCTCCACAACTGCTTTTATGTATAATCCTGTGCCACCAACTAGAATTGGTAACTTACCCCGTCTATAAATATTCTTGATGGTAGCGTTTACAAATTTCGAATATTCAGATACAGAATAATTTTCTTTTGGATCAACTAAGTCATAGCCATATATTGGTATTTTTCCCCACTCCTTGCCTGTTCCAATGTCCATAAATTTATAAACTTGCCTTGAATCAGCAGAAATTATTTCCCCATTAAATTTTTGGGCCAAAAAAATACCGAGTTTTGTCTTCCCTGTTGCGGTTGGTCCACAAATAATAAGTAGCCTAGCTACTGGCGCTGGTGTATTTTTTAAGTGCATAATGCCAAAATTTAATTGAGAAAAACAAAAGTGCTAAGCCAAAAATCAGTGATGAAATTATTCCCAGAGGACTAACTAATCCAATCAATGCCTTAGCAGGTATCGTAACCATTACACCAACAGGAACTATAAAAGTTAATAAACTTTTGAAAGGTTCTTTATAAATATCAATTGGAAATCTACCTATTGATACAAGATCTCTATAGATCATTACTGTATGATCTATTTCTGTTGTAATAATTCCTAAAGATAAAACAGCAATGTGAAAAGCTGCTGAAATAACTAAACCATTGATAACAAGCAGTATGTAGAATGTAGTATGTAGTATGGTAGGCGATAACAGAGAACCAATATAAATAACCACACCAATAATTGCTGGAAGAGTAATTAAATCAACTGGATCAGCACCACCAAATAAACTTCTAAAAAGAGGACTTACTGGTTTAACCAAAACCAAATCCAAATCTCCGCTTACCACAAGTTGTCTAAATGAATAAACAGATCTAAATAAAAACTGGGCTAAGGTGTCAATCAACACATATGTTGCAGTAAAAAAAAGTATTTGGTTACCACTAAACCCCGCAAAACCATTAGTGTTTTTTACAAGAAAGATTAAAAAACCAAAATAAAACGAATATCTAACGATTTTACCAATTAAAAAGATCGTAAAAGCACTCCTTCTGGTAAGCCAGATGACAAAAGAATTTGTAGTCATTTTAACATAAACTCTTAAGTATTTTTTAAATTTATCTACCAATTGCTTCATATACTTTTAATCCTTTCTGCCAAATCTTTTTTGTTATAAACAGCAAAATTAATGCCCACATAGCTCCAACTGTCAAACTTAACAAACTCAATTGGATACTTTCGTTTCCTAAATATGTTTGAATGGGAACAAAGACAAGATAAGGGAATGGTGTAAATTTCAATATGTTTTGAATAAAGGTTGGGAAAACATCTAAAGGAAAAAATGCACCTGACAAAAATTCTACAAATATTACAATTACCAAAAACTGGGCGCCCCAGGATATTTCAGGTATCCAAAATGGTACGAAACTAGTTAGCATGGCAATTGAAAAGAAAATTAGAGAAGCAATTAAAAGTGATGCAACAAAAAGCACTATGTTTACAAAATTAGTTTGAACAAATATTTCTGGTTTTAATATTAAAAACAAAACTGTAATTTCAACAAAAGAAAATATAATGTTTAAAAACTTAGATGATATATCCCTTGTTATCCAATATTTGAAAAAATTAATGGGTTTTAGGAGTAAATTAGAAAGTTCACCGTTTGAAATAATTCCGGCAACATCAACTGATCTAGAAGACATAATAATTGCTCGGACGAATATTAACAAAAACGCATAGGCTATGATTTTTTCTTTTGAGTACCCAAAATAATTGACATTTGAATTTTGAAAAACAGAACTCCATAAAAAGAAGAAAACTAAAACTTGCATAATGTTTCTGATTCTCCACATTATAAAATTCAATTTATAAGTAAATTCCTGCTGAAGTGAAATTTCCAGTATTTTTAAATACTTGTTCATTTTAGTCCTCGTTACTATTAAAGACATTTCGACTGTTAAAAACGGTTCTTATTACATCTTCGATTGGAAGTTCTTCAATTGTTAAATCTGAAACTGGATAGTTCTGTAAAAGTTCAGAGGCTGCAATAGCTACAGTATTTCGAGGTACAGAAATTATAAGTTCAGGATATTCAAATTTTTTTACCATGCCTATTTCTTCCAAGTGTTTTACATCAATTTCACTTGAAAGTTTTGCTTTGATCAATTTGTCTTCAGCAAACTTTATTGTTAATTCTTCTAAAGCCCCATCAAAAATAAGTTGTCCGTCGTTAATTACTATCACCCTTCGAGTTAGATCAACTAAATCTTTCATATTATGTGAGGTTAAAATTATTGTTGCATTATGTTTTTTATTATATTGATATATAAAATCTCTTAAAGACTGTTGAGCAGTTAAATCAAGTCCAATTGTCGGTTCATCCAAAAAAAGTACTTTTGGTTTGTAAATTAAGGCAGCAATTAATTCCATTTTCATTCTTTGACCAAGTGATAATTTTCTTACTTGAGTTTGAAGCAAAGTTGAAACGTTAAGCAAATTAACAAGTTCTTCTAAATTCTTCTTAAATTCTTTATTAGAAATTTCATAAATTTCTTTATTTAACTCAAAAGATTCCATGGCAGGTAAATCCCACCAAAGCTGATTTTTTTGGCCCATTAAAAGAGAAATTTGTTTTAAGAAATCAGAAGACTTTTCCCAAGGATTAAAATCCATTACTGACACAAAACCTGAAGTTGGGTAAAGAAGGCCTGATAGGGTTTTTAAGGTTGTAGTTTTACCGGCTCCGTTTGGACCAATAAATCCTACTAGTTCTCCTTCTTGTATTGTAAATGATAAATCACGAACAGCCGTTACCGTTCTTTTTTTAGGATGAATTAAAGAATTAAGAGATCCTTTTAAACCACTTTCTTTTTCTAACACCTCAAAATCTTTAACTAAATGATCAACGACAATAACCTTCTTCATTAGAATAGATTATACCATTAACGGATCACTTGCCTTTTTAATGTTTTGCCTGGAGTGAAACGGGGTGATCTGTGGGTTTTAATCGTTACAAGTTTTTCAGTGTTAGGAATTTTTACAGTTTTTCCCTTCATGGAAATAACTCTAAAAGTTCCAAAACCAGAAAGAACTACCTTTTCTCCTTTTGCTAACACACGTCCAATTTCAGATAAAAATACATCAATCGCTTCCTCACCTGCTTTTTTGGTTAAATGAGCTTTCCTTGAAACAAGTTCTACAATTTCTCTTTTTGTCATTTGATAAGTAATATACTATTTAGCTGATGTAGTGTCAACCGCCCTTGTCTCTCGAACTGCTGTAACTTTAATTTGACCCGCATATTCTGCTTCTTTTTCAAGTTTTTGGGTAATTTCATGGACTAAAACTGTCAATCTGTCATCATCAACTTCATTTGGATCTACAAATACTCTAACATCACGTCCAGCTTGAAATGCATAGGCTGTTTCAACACCCTCAAAACCTTTAACCAATTCTTCAATTTTGTCCATTCTTTTGACATATCCTTCATGGGGTTCGTAACGAGCACCTGGACGAGACCCAGAAGCGGCATCAGCAGTCCAAACAAGATAACTTTCAATTGAAGAAAATGGCTTATCTTCATGATGTTCGGCGATACAATTAACAACTTCTTTTGCAATACCAAACTTTCGAGCGGTAGTTACACCGACATCGATATGATTTCCTTCTTCATCTGTAACAACCTTACCTATATCGTGGAGTAAACAACCCAAACGAACAACGTCAACTTTGGCACCAAGTTCTTCTGCCAAAGCGATACCCATTTTGGTTTCCTCAATTGTGTGATGACCAAGATTTTGTCCATAAGAAGTCCTAAATTTAAATTTCCCAATTAAGCGAAGAAGATCAACAGGGAGATTATAAACACCACATTCTTCAGCAATTTTCTTGCCTTCTTCAAGAAGAACATCTTCCATGTTAGCCCTAGTTAATTTCATTACTTCTTCAATCCTACTAGGCTGAATTCTTGAATCTTTAATAAGAATCTCTAAAGCTCTCTTGGCAACTTCACGCCTGACAGAATCAAAAGAAGAAATTCTAATTTCATTTGTTTCATCAATTAAAATCTCAACACCAGCATCTTTTTCAAAAGCTCTAATATTTCTTCCCTCTGCACCAATGATTCTTCCTTTTACTTCTTCATTTGGAACGATGATTGAGGAAACAGTATATTCAGCAACAAATGAGGTAACTCCATGCTTTAGGGCATCTGCTAATATTTCATTTGCTTTTTCGTGTGAATCAAGTTTTATTCTTTCCTCTGCAGCCCTTATCTTTTTTGCAATTTCAGAAGTTAAATCACGTTGCACTTCATCTAGAAGAGCCTTTTTTGCCTCATCAACAGTCATTTTAGAAACTTGTTCTAGCTTTTTAATGTAATCATTCTGTGTAGCCATATTAAGCTTATCATTTTAACACATCATTCACCACATTCCAATCGAAACCTTTTCCTGCCAGATATTGAGTGATTTTTTGACGACGGGTTTTTTGATCAAATTTTTCCCATTTATAATTTTTTGTTTTAATCAGATCTTTTGCAAGTTTTAGTTCATCTATTTTTGTTTCTTCTAAAATATTTTTAATAATTTCTCTATCAATTCCTTTTATTAAAAGTTCTGAATTTAAGACTCTTTTTGATTTTGGAGAAAATGATTGTCTTTGTTCCACCCACCATTTAGCAAAAGCTTTATCATTTATTAACTCTAAGTTGTTTAATCTACTTAAAAGTTCTTCTTTTATGTTTTCTGGAACTTTTTTCCTTTTAAAATAATCTATTATTTCTTTTTTACTTCTAGGTCTTAACATTGCAAATTTTAAAAGTTTATCTAATATTTTTTGGAACTCTGCTTCTTTAATTATTTTAGTTATTTTTTCATCATTTAACTCCTGATCAACTTTTAAATTAAACTTAACAAAATTTTCAAGGTCTAAACCAAAGCCAAACCAATTGTCCAAATAAATATTTACGCGTTTTTGATTTTTCTGAGGTTTTATTGCTGTAATTACTGGCATGATATAATTGTACCAGTAGTCTCAATGCCCGTGTGGTAGGTCAGACTACTCTTCGTCTTTTTCTTCTTCTCCAATTTCTTTTGGAAGTTTTTTACCTGAAGTAGCCATTTCCCTAATCTTTTTCTCAATTTCTGCTGCAAACTTTTCATTTTCTTTAATATGTGCTTTAGCTCCTTCTCTTCCTTGAGCCAAAACTTTACCATTATAATTAAAGAATGATCCAGACTTTGTAATTATTCCCAAATCAACTGCAACATCCAAAAGATTTCCCGATTTACTAATTCCTTCATCATTCATAATATCAAACTCTGCAACTTTTAAAGGAGGGGCAACTTTGTTTTTAACAACCCTAACACGGGATCTTGTACCAATTACATTATCTCCGTCTTTAATTGATTCAACTCGCCTTATATCAAGCCTGACTGAGGCATAGAATTTAAGTGCTAGACCTCCTGTTGTTGTTTCTGGATTTCCAAACATCACTCCAATTTTTTGTCTTAATTGGTTTGTAAAAATTAAAATTGTTTTTGATTTACTAATTGCCCCTGTCAACTTTCTCAAAGCTTGAGACATCAGTCTTGCTTGTAAGCCCATTACAGCATCCCCCATCTGCCCTTCAAGTTCTGCTCGTGGAACAAGGGCTGCAACTGAATCAACAACTATTACATCAATTGCCCCTGAACGAATTAAGGTTTCTGTAATTTCTAATGCTTGTTCACCCGTATCTGGTTGGGAAAGAAGAAGGTTGTCAAGATCTACACCCATTATTTCAGCCCTTTGAGGATCTAAGGCATGCTCCGCATCAACAAAGGCACACTGTCCACCCAATTTTTGCGCTTCTGCTACAACTGCCAGAGCAAGTGTGGTCTTACCAGATGCTTCTGGACCATATATTTCAACAATTCTTCCCCTTGGTAAGCCTCCAACACCCAATGCTAAATCAAGCGCTATTGAACCAGTTGGAATAACATCAATATTATTTCTACTTCCAGGGTTTTCTCCAAGTCTCATGATAGAGCCTTTACCATAGGCTTTATCAATCTGTTCCATAGCAATTTTAATTGCCTGAAGTTTGGCTACATTTCCTTCTTGTTTTACTGGAGCCTCAATTGGTTCTGACTTTTTCTTTGCCATTTGTATTTACCAGAGTATTACGAACTTTCCCCAAATGCAAGAAGTAAAATTATTTTTTTATTTTTGTCGGGGATGAGTGAGTCGCACACTCGTCAGATGACCCCCAGCCACCTATTCTACTGTTAAACTAATCCCCGCTTTTGATATTCTATCAAATTGGAAGGATTTTTTGTTTAGTTGGTAAAAAGTTTTCGCCCGTTACTACACTTTTGCCAGTTTTATTTTCCAATGCAATTCTTGCATCTTTGGCAATCTTTCCACCCTTAACTGCTGGTATTTTATTTTCTTCCAGGCCATTTGTTTTCATAACTTCAGCAATTTCTCTTGTAGATAATTCTGCCAATGCTGTAAAAACCAATTCAGCACCACTCATATGGTCTCGTAAATTTTGAGATTTTAAATTTTTAAACTTTTTATGTTCTTTGACACTCAAATCACTCCATTCTTCATGTATTATATTTGTCAAAATTGCATATTCTTCTTGTTTTGTAACCTCATGAGTCTGCCAATAACCAGTCAACTTATTTCTAATTTCTTGTCCCATCATTCTTTGTTGAATCCATTGTTTACTTCTACCCAACTTAACCCAATAATCACGAGCTCTATTTAATGATCTTTCTGGGTCACTTATATCCTGCATTCTTTCGTATCCAACTTTTGCAAGCCATAATTTTATAGGTTCTGCTTTTTTAGAGGGAATTGATTGGATTAAACGAAATAATGTTTCTGTATCTGCTGTATCAGTGGGTCTCATTTTTCCATCTGCGGCCTTCATTTTCAACCGGTTACAATTTGTAACCACTTCGCTACCTTCTTTTTGAAGTCTATTTTTCAAAACTTTCCAATAATTACGAGCAAGTTGGAAGTTTGGTTGATCAATTAAAACTGCAATAATATCAACCACAGAAAAATACCATTTTTCTTTTTCTTCATCCCAAACTCGTCTAATTTGTTCACCTTTAAATATAGAAATATTACTGTCCATAATTTAATTTAACCCCAATCAATACCGAAGTCAATAGATCAAATCATGTCAAATTTTTATTCGTAACGAATTGCATCGATTGGGGAAAGGGAGGCAGCACGACGGGCGGGAAAAACTCCAAAGATGATTCCTATTGCAGATGAAACTCCTAAGGCAACTAAAACTGCAACTAAATTCAAACTTGCCGGAAAGAAAAATCTGATAATTAATACAACAATTGTTGCAAGAAGTAATCCTGCAATTCCACCTAAAAGAGATAATACAATTGACTCTGAAAGAAATTGCATTAATATATCTTTTTCGGTAGCTCCAATTGCTCGCCTAATTCCTATCTCTTTGGTTCGTTCAGTTACAGTTGAATACATAATATTCATTATCCCAATTCCGCCAACAAAAAGTGAGATCGAACCAATTGCAATTAAAACAATATTAATAATACTAAAAATTTGATTAATTGAATTTAATAATTCAGCTTGTTCTGTAACCGCAAATCCTTCTGCATCATACCTTTTTAAAAGTGTATCCTCTGTCTTTTTTTTAACTTCTGGTATTAATTTATCTGATTTAACCCCCAAATATATTGCCCAAAATTTTTTATCTGGATTTATATTTTGATAAGCTGTTCTATATGGAATAAAAATTGCCGTATCTGCCTGTCTATCACCCTTTTTCTTGGCAACACCAATAACCTTAAATCTTTGATTTTCAAATCTAACTGTTCTTCCTACTGCTTTATCTACAGAACCAAAAAGATCAATGGCAATCGTATTACCCAGAACTGAAACTTTTGAACTACCACGAACATCAGCACTACCAAAAAGTCTACCATCATAAACTTCAACATTCATTAGTTTGAATCCATCTTCATTAATTGCCATGACACTACCAATCTTTTTTTCACTTTCAGTTTCAACTGAAACGTTTTTCATAAAAATTGGTACTACATAGTCTATTCCAGAAATTCTTTCCAATTTACTAACATCCTTCTCATCGAAACTCACCCCGCCAACAGTTCCCTGTCCTCCAAAACTCGCCCCCCCCTCTCCTGTAAACCCGCTTCCTGGAAGTATCATTATTAAATTTGCTCCCATATTTTGAAATTGTCCCTGAATATAATTTTTAAGTCCCAAGCCTAACGCAATTAAAATAACTACAGAGAAAACTCCGACCATAATTCCAAGGGAAGTTAAAAAAGTTCTTACTTTATTTCTTTTGAAATCGTCAAATGATGACTTAAGTAAGTTTTTGTATTGTTTCATATATATTTGTCCACAACTTTACCGTCTTTAATGTAAATTTTTCGATTAGTTCTATCAGCAACATCTTTTTCGTGAGTTACCAAAACCACAGTGACTTCGGTTTTTTTATTTAAATTTTCTAGTATTTGCAAAATTTCATCACCAGTTTTACTGTCTAAATTTCCCGTTGGTTCGTCGGCTAATATTAATTCTGGATTCATAATTAGAGATCTTGCAATTGCAACCCTTTGTTGTTGACCACCTGAAATTTTATTGGGATAAAAATTTAATCTTTGTCCCATTCCAAGATGTTCAAGAAGTTTTTTAGCTTTTTCAGTAGGGTCAAAATCAAGTTGGCTTTTATAGTAAATTGTGGGAAGAGCCACATTTTCCAAAACTGTTAGTTTATTAATTAAATTAAATTGTTGGAACACAAAACCTACATAAGTATTTCGGAGTGTTGATAGTTCATTATCACTTATTTTTGATATATCTTTATTATTTATTAAAATTTTTCCTGAAGTTGGTCGATCTAGGAGTCCAATCATATGCATCAAGGTTGATTTTCCTGACCCTGAAGAACCCAAAATACTTACATATTCACCTTTTTTAATAGAAAGGGTGGCATTTTCCACAGCGTGAACCTCGCTATCTCCTAAAAAATAGGTTTTATTAACATTTTGAAGCTTAATCATATACAACCATACCCTTGTTTATATCACCAATAATTTCGGTCATATCTTCAGATGATATTCCAGATTTAATATAAATTTTTCCATCTTTAGAATTTGTCTTAAGATATTCTCCAGTTTTATCTTGTTTAATATAATTTGAAGGTACAAATAAAACATTTTCTTTTTCTAAAACTACAAATTTAGCATCCCCTGTCATGGCTATTTTAAATTTAGACTCTAGAAGATTAAGACCAATAAAATTAACTTTAATTGAATAGACTGATCCAGATTCACCCAATTTCGGAACAAATGAAATGCTTTCTACTTCGCCTTCAAATTTTTTTTCTTCAAAAGAATCTAAAACTATTTGTACCTTTTGACCATTTACAACTTTTGTTACCTCAGTTTGATCAGCCAAAACACTAAAATACATAGTAGTGGGATCAATTATTTCTATTTCAGTTGTACCAAAGCTTACAAACACACTAGTAAAAGGGTGGGCAACGAAGGTAACGATTCCATTAAATGGCGCATAAATGTAAGCTCCATCAAGGTTTCTTTTTGCCTGAAGCATTGATTCATATGCTTTATCTTTATTTGCTTCCGCCGTAGTCCTTAAATCTTTTTGAGCATAAGTTTCATCTTTATCATGGTTTTTAACCTGGTCCAAAATATTTTGAGCTGTAGCATCATAAATTCTTAAGTTAGATAAGGCTATTTGGTAACTTGAGTTTAAAACTGTGGTATCAAGTTTAGTTAAAAGTCTACCCTTTTTTACATTTTCACCTTCTCTAACACCAACATAACTAATTTTTCCTGACGTCTCGTAACCCAGTTTTGCATAATTTATGGCATTTACCTCTCCAGAAAGTATAATTTCTTCGGACATTTTGCCTTTTTGAATAACGGCAGATTTGATCTCTTTATTATTATTGTTAAAAACAAAAAATACAATAAATGCTACAACCACAAGAATAGATATTATCTTCCATTTTTTTCTGATGAACTTCATAGTTTACCTCTTAGGGGACTGTTTCTTTCTTCTAGCTTTTCCACCTGTTCCAACCATTCTTCGTTGTCTTTCTCGTGAATCTCTGGTTAATAAACCTTCTTTCTTTAAAGGTATTCTAAACTTTTCTGAATCTAATTTAACTAATGCTCTAGCTATTCCATGAACTACAGCTTGAATCTGGCCTTCTTTACCACCACCAACAACTTTAGCGGTAAAATAAAATTTATCGATAGCATTTGCTGTTTTAAATGGTTTATCAATCAATGAATTTATAATTTTTATACCATTAACTAAATTTTCGCCAACACCTTTAAACAAACGAACTCTGGCTGTTGAAGTTTTCCTTCTGCCTACTGCAAAAATGTATTTTTTACTTGAACTTGCTTTCATATTTGTGTTTTTCTCCCTTAAAAACAAAAAGTCTGGCCATTCTATCAGCTTTCAAACGATTATCTGGTAGCATTCCATTAACTGAAAATTCAATTATACGATTTGGGTGTTCCTTGGACATTTTTTCAAAAGTTACTTCCTTAAATCCTCCAGGATAACCTGAATGGCTTCTATAAACTTTGTTTAATGATTTTTTACCTGTCGTAATTATTTTTTCAGCATTTATGATAACTACAAAATCGCCAGAATCCATGTGAGCTGAATAGGTAGTTTTTTGTTTACCCATCAAAAGGGTGGCTACCTTTGTAGATAACCTTCCCAAAACTTGATCTTTAGCGTCAACTAAATGCCAGTCTCTTTTAATCTCTTTTTGTTTTGGTTGGTAAGTTTTCATATGTCCACTCCATTCTAACCATCTCTGCCATGTCACCCTTTCTGGATACAAGAGGTATTGCTCTAGTAAATCCACTGTTTTTATTTTCAAAAGATTTAGCAATTTCAGTCCAAAGAATTGCGGCAACCTCTTTATTACCTCTTAAATTCTTTAAGACTTGTCTTTTACTTGCTAATGTATCTTTTTTAGCCAAAGTTACTAGTTTATCAACCATTCCAGAAATCGCTTTAGCTTTTGCTTTGGTAGTATTAATTTTTCTATTTATTACCAAAGATTCAACCAAAGAAACAAATAAAGCTTCTCTGGTTGCTCTTTCTCGAGAGAGTTTTTTACCAAAGACTCTTTTTCTCATAGATTAAAAGCTCACTCCTTTCTCTCCTAATGCTGCAGAGATAATTTTTAGGGATTTTTCTCCTAAATTTCTTACTTTTACAAGTTCAGATTTATCTGCAGTAACCAAACTTTCAACTGTTTCAAAACCAGCTTTAGCTAGTGCGTTAGCAACTCTAGTTGGAAGTCCTATTTCTTCAACAGAAAGTCTTCCCACAAGTCCTAAATCATTAGTAACTTTTTCACTTACTTTTTCTTCTACCTTAATTGGATTAACAATTTGGTTAAAATATGAAACTAATACAACAGACGCTTTAACTACTGCATCTTTGGGTTCAATTGTTCCATCCGTCCAAACCTCCAAGGTTAATTTGTCAAAATTTGTTAATCTTCCGACACGGGTTTCTTCAACTTTGTAATTAACACGTAAAATTGGTGAAAAAGATGCATCGAGTGGAATCATTCCGATTTCGGAAGAACTTTTTGTATCAGCTGCAACATATCCTGATCCGGATTCAATTACTAAATCTGCATCTAATTTTGTACCCTTATTAAGGACTGCCAAAACTAAATCCGGATTTGTAACTTCTGCCCCAGTTGGAAGTTTGATATCTGATGCTTTAACTTCTCCAGCAGTTGTAACTTTTAAAGATGCATTAATTGGTTTATCACCTCTATATGCAATTCTAACTTTTTTCAAATTTAAACAGAATTCAACAATATCTTCTTTCATGCCAATTAGGCTTGAAAATTGATGTTTAACTCCAGTGATTTTAACAGAGGTAATTGCTGCACCTCCTAATGAGGTTAATAAAACTCTCCTCAATGAATTACCTAACGTAAAGCCATAACCCTGTTCTAAAGGAGTTATAACTAATTTAGAGTAATTTTTTTGTTTTTCTTCTTCTATTATTTCAAATATTGGTTGCGACATAAAATATCACCTCCTTAAAACACGAAAATGGATTGTACCATTATCGTGAGTAAAACTTTCTAACCAGGAAGGTGCCTCATACTCATTGTCACTTACTAGTTTTTTAACAACGGGCATCTCAATTATTTTAGTAGACAGTGAAACAACATCACCTGTTTTAACTTGGTATGACGGAATATTTACTTTTTTACCATTAACTAAAACATGTCTATGGGAAACAAGCTGTCTAGCCATTGGACGAGTTGTAGAAAATCCTAATTTATAAATTACGTTATCAAGTCTTTTCTCAAGCAAAACTAGAAGGGCTTCTCCAGTATTTCCTTTTGATTTGAGAGCTTTTTCTATATAAATTTTAAATTGCTTTTCCAAAATCCCATATATCCTTTTGACTTTTTGTTTTTCTCTTAATTGTCTTCCATATTGTGATGGAGCCTTTGTCTGGCCTTTTGGTCCATGAACACCGGGTAAAACATTAAGACGAGTTAGTTTTGCTCCTTTGTTAAAAAGGTCAACTCCTTCTCTTCTACTTAATCTATCTTTAGGTCCATTATATTTAGCCATGTTTTTAAAAAGTTATACGCGTCTTTTTTTCTTCGGTCTTGGTCCGTTATGTGGAATTGGCGTAACATCCGCGATCAATGAAATTTTTATACCAGATGCTTTAACAGCGCGAAGAGCCGCATCTCTTCCTGGTCCTGGACCTTTGACATAAATTTCCACTTCATCAACCCCTTTATCTTTTGCTTTTTTAAGAACAGTTTCAACAGCAGTAGTTGCTGCAAATGGGGTAGATTTTCTAGTACCTTTAAATCCTGATGCTCCAGAAGAACACCAAGCAAGTGTTGCTCCAGTCTCATCGCAAACAGAAACTAAAGTATTATTAAAAGATGCGGAGATATATATTTTTGCTGGTCCTTCTTTTTTAGTAGTTTTTGTCTTTTTGATTGCCATATATTTTTATTTTGATGGTGCACTTGTTGTTTGCTTTGCTAAAATTTCTTTCTTAAAGGCTCCTACAGTCTTTCTTTTACCTCTTTTAGTCCTAGCGTTTGTTTTTGTTCTTTGACCCCTAACTGGTAAGCCTTTTGAGTGTCTTAAACCTCTGTATGAACCAATTGTTTGAAGCCTTGTGATGTTTCCCCTCACTCTTCTTATTAAATCCCCTTCAGTTGGCATTTCTTCAAGTTTAGTTGTGATCTTGTTTAATTCTTCACTTGTTAAGTCTTTAATTCTCTTTGTAAGATCAAATTTAAGAAGCGACAATATCCTTTTGGAGGTTGGCCAGCCAATACCTTTAATTCTAGTTAGTGCATAATCTATTTTCCAATTATCGTTTAGTTCTATTCCTGATATTCTTGCCATAATTTTAAATTAACCTTGTCTAGCTTTGTGTCTTGGATTTTTACAAATAACACGTAAAACTCCAGCTCTTTTGATAAGCTTGCAATCTTTACATCTTTTCTTAATTGACGCTAATACTTGCATAATTTAATATTTATATACTATTCTTCCTCTCTCCTCATCATACTTTGTCATTTCTACCTTAACTCTATCTCCAGGAAAAACTCTGACATAAGCCTTACGCATCTTACCTTTAAGGGTCGTAAGTAAGCTTTTCCCATCTACTGTAACGACTCTAAACATCGTATTTGGCAATAACTCTGTAACTGTGCCCTCAAGAATGTAAATCCCATCTGTTTTCATGGCAAAAAAAATCACTTAAGTGATTTTTTCATATCCTTTCTCAGTAACAATAATTGTATCTTCGAAAAGTCCTGCTATTTTACCATCCTGAGTTGTGATTGTCCACCCATCATTTTCTTTAACCAGATTAGAACTACCTGCAACATACATAACTTCAACAGCAATTGCCATTCCAGGAACAATTTTAATAGATTCAATTCTTAATCCTTCAGTAAAACAGGGAATATATGGATTTTCATGAAGGTTTTTACCAATTCCGTGTCCAGTTAAATCCAAAATTGGTCGAAATCCATACTTTTTAACAGTATCTTCTATGGCTTTTGAAATATCATAAACATATGAATTATTAGGATCAATTGAAGAAATTGCGTTGTCAAATGCAAGTTTTCCTGCATTTAAAAAAATCTTAACTTCTTTTGAACCATTTAGATCAAAACTAATTGATGTATCTGTATGAAAGCCTTTGTAGTACAACCCCAAATCAATACTGACCAGATCACCTTCTTTGAAAACCAAACTCTTGTGAGGTATTCCATGAACTACACCATTATTGACATTAATACATGTACTCCAAGAATATCCCTTAACCATCTTAAAAGAGGGTTTTCCACCTGATTCTAATATTAACATTTCTGCCAAATCATCAATTACAGAAGCAGAAACACCAACTTTTACGGCTTTAAATAATTCATTCTTAATAAAAGAAAGTTTTTTTCCCCCCTCTCTCATTATTTCCAATTCTTCTGGAGTTTTTAAACTAAATTTGTCCATTTATTTCTTGAAGCTTTCTATGATTTGTACTAATTCTTTTTGTATTTCTTCGATCGATCTCTCTCCATTAACTTCTACTATTTTAGTATCTTTTCTTATTTCATTAATTAAAATTTCTGTTCGACTTCTATAAAGTGAGAGCCTTTTAATAATTGCACTAGGTGTATCGTCTTCTCTTTTTCTAAGCAGTAATCTCTTTAGTGTTTCTTTTTCGCTTATTTCCAAAACAATTCCTAAATCAATTTTAACTTGTTTTTGTACTAACCAATTTTTCAAAAAAATATATTGGTCCAAAGTTCTTGGAAAACCATCAAATAATATATCATCATATAAATTCTCTTGATCTAAATATGCTGTTAGATATGATGTAAATTCTTCATCAGAAACAAGTTTGCCAGCATTCATGATAGCTTTAATTTTTGGATGATTTTTAGCTAATTTTCTAAGATAAGCCCCAGATTCAAAATAGAAAAAACCAAATTTGTCGCGTAATAGTCTTGCTTGCGTTCCCTTCCCTGATCCTTGCGGTCCAAAAAGAATAATGTTCATCTTGAGTAATCTCCGTACTTACTCATCAAAAGATCGCCTTCAATTTCTCTGATAATTTCTAATACTACTGAAATTGCAATTAATACACCAGTTCCTCCTATTGCTAGGTTAGATACTCCAATTGAATTTTGAAAAAGTGAAGGAAGTACTGCGACGAGGCCTAAAAATGATGCTCCAACCAAAGTAATTCTATTTAGGACGTATGATAAATATGTAATAGTTGCAGATCCAGGCCTTATGCCTGGAATAAATCCACCAGATTTTTGTAAATTCTCAGAAATTTTTTGAGGATTAAAGACAACAGATGTATAAAAATAAGTAAATCCAACAACTAATAAAAAGTAAATTACGTTGTAAACTAAAGATTGTGGATTGAAATATCTTTGAATGTTACTAGCAATATTAACAATTACAGTATTTCCTGAAGCCCCTAAAAACTGAGTAATCATTGACGGCATCAAGACAAGAGAAACAGCAAAGATAATTGGTATAACGCCCGCTTGATTTAATCTTAATGGTAAATATGATTTTTGTTGCTGAAAACCCCTTGATGCTTTGGCATAACTTATTGGAATTTGACGAATGGCTTCATTTACAAAAATAATAAGTCCCATAACCAATAAGGCAACGCTTGCAAAAATTACAAGTTTCAAAGTATCTTCTGCTTTAAACGTTGATATCGTTTGTCCCAAGGTTATAGGAAGTCTTGAAATAATACCAACAAAAATAAGAAATGATACTCCACTTTTGAATGCATATTCTGTAATTAAATCTCCAAGCCAAACAGCAAGCATGGTTCCAGCTGTCATTGTTAAACAAAGAAAAACAAGTTGCATTAGGCTTAAATTACCAATGATGTTCTGAGATTTCAATAGTGCATACATACCAAACGACTGTAAAATTGCCAAGGGGACAGTCAAAAATCTTGTGTATTGATTAATTTTTTCCTGACCATACTCACCCTCTTTTTGTAATTCTTCAAGTGCAGGTACAACATAACCTAAAAGTTGTAAAATAATCGAGGCATTAATGTAAGGGTTAAGTCCCAAGGCCATTATTGAAAAATTAGCTAAAGTTCCACCGGAAAAAACATCTAATAGTGATAGAAGGGGACTACCTAAAAATAATGCTGATAAGCTTTCCTTATCAATACCGGCCGCTGGAATATGAGCCGCTATTCTAAATACCAAGAGGGCTAGAGCTACTACAAAAATTTTTTTTCTAAGCCTTTTATCCCTACTTATTTTGTTAAAAAATTGGGCAATATATGGAAACATTAAATGTTATTTACTTTGATACGGACACCTCGAAAACAAGATCTTTTTTAAAATCACTTTTACCTAAAATTTTAACTCCATAACTATTAGCGTCTTCTTTGGTCACAAGACCTTTTTTGATTAAGAGTTCGATATTAACTTTTTCTCCTTTTTTCAAATCCTTTAGTTTGTCTATATTAATTTCAACAGGTTTATGTTTTGCTGCAAATTTACCTCTACCGCGAAGAAGTGGTAACCTTTTTAATGTTGATTTTTTAACTTTGAGGCCCTGAAAAAGTATATGAATATCTGTTCTTGATTTTTGACCTTTTTGTCCACGGCCACTTGTGTGTCCACCTTTTCCACTACCATATCCTCTTCCTAGTCTTTTAGCCATTTTTTTTCATTGCCTCCTTTTTTTCTTTCAATTCAGATGTCATTTGTAGAGCTTGAATTGTTGCTCTTACACTTCCAATTTTACTGCTTCCACCCAAAGTCTTACCAACTACATCACGAAGACCAGAAGACTCTAATACAACTCTCATTGGCCCACCAGCAATAATACCAGAACCTGGAGGAGCTGGTTTAAGTAATACTTTAGATGCACCAATTTTTGATATAACTGAATAGGGAATAGTCGTCCCCCTCATTGTTATAACAATCATGTTTTTCTTAGCATCTTCAATTGCCTTTCTAATAGCATTTCTAACATCGTGTGCTTTAGAAATTCCCATACCAACCTTTCCTTTTTTATCACCTAAAACAATTACAGCTCCAAATCTAATTTGATTTCCACCTTTAGTTTTTTTAGAAATCCGATTGATTTGGACTACTGTCTCATTAAATTCTCTTATCTCTTGTTGATACATCAAAATTCTAACCCTCCTTCTCTGGCACCTTCAGCAACAGCTTTAACTTTTCCATGATATCTATAACCACCCTTATCAAAAATAATTAATTTTACTTTTTTTAATTTTGCTTTCTCAGCCAAATTTAATCCAACTTCTTTGCCAGTTTTTCCTTTTGCTGAAACTAATGTATGACCTTTTAGATCATCAATAATTTGCGCATAAACAGCCTTGTTTGACCTAAAAACTGAAAGTCTAGGCCTTAATTTTAAAAGCTTTGATCTCGTTCTTAATTGCCTTTTTATAACCAAAGATGACTTTGTAAATTTAGTTTTCATAATTACGCTGCAGTTTTAGCTGCTTTACCTGCTTTTCTTCTAATTACTTCATCTGTATACTTCACACCCTTACCTTTATACGGTTCAGGTGGTCTCGATCCTCTAACATTGGCTGATATTTGACCAACCACTGCTCTATCTATTCCATCAACTGTTATTATTCCTTTTTCAACTTTAAAAGTAATTCCCTCTGGTGCTTCAATTTTAATTGGATGAGAATATCCAACAGTTAGAACTAAAATATTACCCTGAACTTCGGCGCGATAGCCAGTACCAATTAGTTCTAGCTGTTTTGACCAACCAGAACTCACACCTATAACCATATTGTATATAAGTTTTCTAGTTGTTCCCCAGATTGATTTTGCAAATTTAGTATTTTTAGCAACAGATACAATTAAATTATTATCTTCCTGTTTCACCGTTACCAACTCATCAATAGTAATTGTTAATTTACCTTTGGGACCGTTGATAGATATCAATTTATTATTAATCTCTATTGTTACTCCGTCTAATATTTGTATTGGTAATTGTCCGATTTTACTCATATTTTTTAGATTAAATTACTTTGGCAATCAACTCACCACCAACTCTTTCTTTTTTGGCTCTTTTTCCTGACATTATTCCCTTAGGTGTAGTTAAAATTAAAATATCAGGCTTATGATAACTTTCTATTTTCTCAACATTCATATAAATTCTTAGCCCAGGCTTTGAAACTATTTTTATATTAGAAAGTACTGGCTTTTTATTAAAAATAGAAAGTTTTATTGTAATATTTTTTTTGTTTACTTCAATTGAATCTATAAAACCTTCAGATTTTAAAGCTTTTGCAACCTCTAAAACCATCCCAGAATTAAAGAAGGTTACCTCTTTAATTCCTGCCATACTGGCATTTTTAATTCTAATTAAAAAGTCTCCAATTTGATAGTTTGTCATTACCAGCTAGCCTTTCTTACACCTGGAAGTTCACCCATTAGAGCGTGTTCTCTAAAACAAAGTCTACAGATTCCGTATTTTCTCATATATCCTCTCGGTCGTCCACAAAGCTTACACCTGTTTCGGTATCTATTCTTGTATTTCAGTTTTTTTGTTTCTCTAACTTCTTTTGATGTTTTTGCCATATATTAATTTTTAACTTCTTTTACAAAAGGCATTCCCAATAATTCAAGTAGTTTTTCACCTTTTTCCTTTGACTTTGCATTAGTTGTAAATGTTATCTCCATTCCATGACCGGGAGCTGCTTTTGTGATATCAATCTCTGGAAAAACTGTATGATCAGTTAATCCAATTGTATAATTTCCACGCTTATCAAAACTTGTTCTCTTAACTCCTCTAAAATCACGGAGTCGAGGAAGAACAATGTTAACAAATTTATCAAAAAAATCATACATTCTGATTCCTCTTAAGGTTAGGCCAAGGCCAACAACCATTCCTTTCCTAATTGCAAAGGTAGCAACTGAGATTTTAGCTTTTCTTTCTGATGGCTTTTGTCCAGCAATTAGGGAGATATCTTTAATCAACTGTTCTTTAGCTTCTTTATTTTTAATTAAATCTCCAATACCAACATTCATACTAATTTTAGTCAATCTAGGAATTGCCATGGAATTTTTAATTCCAAATTCCTTAGCTAATTCTTTCGATATTTCTTTTTGATATTTGTCGATTAATCTGGTCATATTTTTTTCTCACACTTTTTACAAAATCTGTTTATCTCATTTTTTTCCCTAACTATTTTTACCCTTGTAATCTTTTTGCAACTTGGACAAATTAAGGCTACTTTGGCAATATTTAAAGCCCTTGGTATGTCATATATTCCCGACTTTACTCCCCCTTGATTTCCTTTGACATGTTTCTTGTAAAGATTAACTCCTGTAACAAGAACAGAATTTTCTTTAGGGTAAAGTTTTTCAACTTTACCTTCTCTACCTTTGTCTTTACCTAAAACTACTTTTACATTATCTCCAGTTCGTAATTTCATACAACCTCCCTTGCTAAAGATGCTATTTTATTAAATCCCACTTCTTTAACTTCTCTTGCAATCGGACCTAATACTCTAGTACCCAACGGCATCCCTTGTTTGTCAATTACAACTCCTGCGTTGTCATCAAATCTAATATAAGTTCCATCAAATCTACTTACCTCTTTTTTAGTTCTAACTATTAAAACCCTTACCTTCTCATGGTCTTTAACTACTCCGTTTGGATCAGATCCTTTGACAACACACAAGACAACATCTCCCAAAGTCGCAATTTTCCCGATTCTACCGGGAACACCAATAATCATTAGGTGTTTTGCGCCTGAATTATCAGCCGGATTTAGAAATGATCTTAGTTGTACCATAGTTATTTATTTTCTAATACTTTCCATCTTTTCATTTTACTTATTGGCCTTGTCTCAACAAACTTAACAATCTCACCAACTTTATGTTCACTTTCAGAATGTACTTGATACTTTTTACTTCTTGTAAACCTCTTTTTATAAAGAGGGTGAGCAAGAAGTCTTTCAACTTCTATAACTAAAGTCTTTTTGTTTTTGTTAGATATTATCTTTCCTTGGAATATTTTCATTTTTTAATCTCCTTAACTATTGTTAAAATCTGTGCGATCTCCTTTTTTAAAGTTTTTTGTACTTTAATGTTTTTTTCTTTGGCTCCAGATATTTTAACTGCATTTTTAATAACTTCAAGCTTCTTTTGGGCCGTTAGAGATAAAAGATTTTTTATATCTTTGTTTCTTAACTCTTTTAGATCTTTTATTTTCATTTTTCCACCATTCTAGTCGCTATAGGTAATTTAGCAGATGCTCTAATAAAAGCCTCCCTAACAGTTTCCTTGGGTGCACCAGCAACTTCAAATAATATTCTACCAGGCTTAACTACAGCAACATGTTTAACTACCTCCCCTTTTCCTCCACCCATTCTTTTACCAGCTGCACGCCCACTAATTGGTTTATCAGGAAAAACCCTTATCCACATTTTTCCACCCCTTTTAAGGTGATGTGTAATTGCTTTCCTACAAGCTTCGATTTGTTGCGCACTTATCCAAGCAACTTCCATTGCTTTTAATCCAAAGTCTCCAAATGAGATATCACTTCCTCGAAGAGCTGTCCCCCTTCTTCTGCCTCTAAAATTTTTAATAAATTTTTCTCTTTTTGGTTGCAACATCTTTAGCTTTCCTTTCTATGTATCCAAACTTTCACTCCGACATATCCTCTTCTAGTTAAGGCCGGTATTTCCGCATAATCAATATCTTCCCTTAAGGTCTGTGTCGGCACTGAACCTTGATGAAATTTCTCTACCCTTGAAATCTCAGCTCCATTGATACGTCCACCTAAAACAACTTTAATTCCTCCTGCACCCGCCATCATCACTCGATCCATTGCTTTAGTTATTGAACGTCGATGTGGAATTCTTCTTTCCAAATCAGATACAATTCTACCCGCAATTAAGTAAGCTGAAAGTTCAGGGCTTTTAATTTCATTAACTTTTAAATCAATCTTTAAACTGGCAACGGATGAATTTTTGTTAAGTTTAATAATTTTAACGATCTCTTTTTTCAAATCCTCAATTCCTGAACCACCTCTACCTATAACAACACCAGGACGGGACACTGAAACTATTATAACGATTGATTTAGGTAGTCTTTCAATCTCAATATTATTGATACCGGCAAGAGCTAATTTCTTTAGTAAAGTCTCTCTAATTTTTATATCTTCAATCAAGAAGTCTTTGTAATTTGCCGAATCAGAAAACCATCTAGATTTCCAGCCTATCGTTCTTCCTGTTCTAAAACCAATTGGATTAACTTTTTGTCCCATGTTTTGTTTCTAATTTGGTCATTAATATAATTTTTATATGACTCATTCTTTTTTTTATTGGGTGCCATCTACCACGAGATACAGGCTGGCCTCTTTTGAGTCTTGGTCCTTCACCAATCTGAATCTCTTTAAATTTAAGTTCAGTTATAGTTACCCCTTTTTGTGTAGCATTAGCAACAGCTGATTTAATAACTTTTAAAATTAAGTTAGATCCTCTTTTCTTGATAAAGGGGAGTAAGTCGATTGCTTTTTGAACACTTAATTTTCGAAGAACATCAGCAATAGGTCTTAGTTTCCTAGGACTAATTATTAAATGTTTTTGTTCTGATTTTATAATCATATATATTAAGTCTTGTCCATTGTTCTCTTGACTATTTCCCCATGTCCTTTAAATGTTCTGGTTGGTGAAAATTCACCCAAAGTGTGACCAACCATGTCTTCAGTCACAAAAACATCAACAAATATTCTACCGTTATGAACTTGAAAATATTTATTTACAAATTCTGGTGAAATTTGACAAGCACGAGACCAGGTCTTAATTGGCTTCTCTTTTATACCCATGCCAATAAGAAGCTTTTTAACAAGCCTTTCGTCTACAAAAGGTCCCTTTCTACTACTTCTGCTCATTTTTTTATTTCTTTCTTCTCTGCCTACTCTCAACTATCACACTGTTTGAATATTTTCTTTTAAATCTGGTTTTTCCTACAGCCTTTTTACCCCAAGGAGTCTTTGGATATTTAAGACCGACCCTACTTCTTCCCTCTCCTCCACCATGTGGATGAGCATTAGGATGCATTGCAACTCCTCTAACATGAGGTCTTATACCTCTCCACCTTGATGCGCCAGCTTTTGTTCTTTTTTTATTTTTATCTTCAACATTACCAATCTGACCAATCATTGCCCAAGCATTTGGGTCAAATTTTCTAATCTCGCCTGATGGCATCTTGATTAGAACATGTGTTTCATCTTTACCAAAGACAAAAGCCACAATTCCGGCACCTCTTGCAATCTGCCCACCAAATCCAGGTTTAATTTCAATGTTACTTACTTCAAAACCTACTGGAATTTTGCTTAAAGGTAAGAAATTACCGACCTCAAGAGGAGCAGAACTTGATGAAATTACTTTCATTCCCTCTTTTAACTTGTCTGGGGCTATTATATATGATCTTACACCGTTTTCATAAAGAAGTTTTGCAATTCTTGCGTTTCTATTTGGATCATACTCAACACTTTCAACTTTAGCCCAAATTTCTTTTAGATTTCTTTTGAAATCTATTGTTCTTAAAAATCTTTTGCTTCTGCCACCATCGTGTCTGGAAGTAACCTTGCCTCCACTTCGTCCTGCATGTTTTTTGAGTATAGTTTTTAGTTTCATTTTTTCGTTTCTGTAAAAATGTCAATTTTACCTGATTTAAGTGAAATTATTGCTTTCTTCATGGCCTTTTTTGTAACAACCCTACCCCTAGCGTTTTTATTTGAACTCTTTTTATAATTAATCGTTTTAACCAACCTAACTTTGACGTCATATGCTTTTTCAAACAAACTCTTAATTTGGTTTTTAGTTAAAGTAGGTAACACCCAAAATGAGTAGTTACCACTTTTTGCCTGGTTCATACTTTTCTCTGTAAAAATTGGTCTTATTTTCATAACTTATTTGCTTTCTTTTTCTAACAATATATTTTTGTATTTCATAATTTCGTAGGCACCAATGTTATTCATTGTTAAAACTTTGATACCCTCTATATTTCTAAAAAATATTGCGACTTTTTGATTTTTGGAAGTCAAAATTATTAAAATCTTGCCCTTAAGTTTAGTTTCTTTAATCTTCTTAGCAGCATCTTTTGTACTTTTTATTTTTTCTACATTTTCAAAGTTGATTAGTTCTTTTTTGTCTTTTTTAAAGGAAATTGCTAAATCAAGCGCTTTTTTCTTCATCTTTAAAGGTAAATTAAGTTCTCTTTTTACTCCTTTTGGACCATGAGCTTTACCTCCACCAACAAAAATAGGGGCACTTCTTGCACCATGCCTGGCGCCACCGGTTCCTTTTTGCTTGTACAACTTTTTCTTTGTTCTATTTACTTCTGATCTAGTTTGGACTTTATTTAAGCCAAAATGAGTCCTATCTTCAAAGGTTCTGACTACTTGCTTTAAAAGTGATGTGTTAACTTTGGTTTTCATTTTTCGTTTCCTCCGGTACTTCAATTTCAACAACTTGAGCAACTACTTCGTGTTCCAAATCTTTCAAAGATCCTGATTTGACTTTCTTAATTGTTAGAAAAGACCCAATTCTACCTGGAATTGCACCCGAAACCAAAACTTCATTTTTTTCTGGATCAACACTTACAACATGAAGATTTTTAATAGTTACTTGTGTATTTCCCATTCTTCCCGCCATTCTCTTACCTTTATAAACTCTCCCAGGGGTTGTCGTCTGTCCAATTGATCCTGGAGCTCTATGACGATCTGACTGTCCGTGAGTTTTTGGTCCTCCTTTAAAGTTAAATCTTCTAACACCTCCTGCAAATCCCTTACCTTTAGTATCACCGGTTGCAAAAACAACATCTCCAGCCTTAACTACATCTGAAGCTTTAATAATGTCACCAACTTTATATTCTGGTTCTTTGTCTAGTCTTATTTCTTTGATGTATCTTGGGGTTACTTTACTTTCTTTGAAGTGTCCTTGAAGTGGTTTTGTAGTATTTTTGAGTTTCTTTTCTCCGAATCCTAATTGAACAGACCAATAACCATCTTTTTCTTGATTCTTGATCTGAACTACAGTACAAGGACCAAGATTAATTTTTGTAACAGGAATCCTAAAACCTTCTATGAAAGTCTGCGTCATTACCCCTTTTGTACCAAATAATATATTCATTTTTGAAAGCCAAAAAAAACAAAGAATTCATTTTCATGATTCTAAGGGTGAATTATATCAATCTTTGGAGCTTTACGCAAGACAAAAAAATTACATCTTGATCTCGATAGAGACTCCGGCGGGGAGATCAAGATTACCTAGCGCATCAACAGTTTTTGGGGTTGGGTCAATAATATCAACCAATCTTTTGTGGGTTAAAACTTCATAATGTTCTTGTGCATCCTTATCCGTAAATGGCGACTCCTTAATGGCCACGATTGACCTGTCTGTGGGGAGTGGAATTGGACCTAGAATTTTAGCACCTGTTGAAAGTGCCGCATCAATTATTTTTGTTGCGGCCTCATCAATTACTCTATGATCGTAAGCCTTAAGCTTAACTCTTAATCTCTGCATATTAGTGTGCTTTCGCCAGTTGGCGAATAATTTAGGCTAAAATTTTAGTGATTACTCCAGCACCTACTGTGTGGCCACCTTCTCGAATTGCAAAACGAAGACCTTCTTCCATTGCAACAGTTGCAATAAGTTTTACTTTCATTTTAGCTGAGTCACCTGGCATAACCATTTCAACACCTTCTGGAAGAGTAACATCTCCTGTTACATTTGCGGTTCTAATAAAAAACTGTGGTTTGTAACCTGTAAAGAATGGGGTGTGTCTTCCCCCCTCATCTTTAGATAAAATATAAACCTCAGCTTCAAATTCCGTATGGGGAGTAACTGTTCCAGATTTAGCCAAGACCTGTCCTCTTTCAACTTGTGTTTTTTCAACCCCTCGAAGTAAAACTCCCACATTATCTCCTGCCATTGCAGAATCAAGAAGTTTCCTGAACATTTCAAGTCCGGTCACAACTGATTTTTGTGTGTCTTTAAGACCGATTATTTCAATCTCTTCGTTAACCTTGATTTCTCCTCTTTCAACTCTTCCGGTAACAACAGTTCCACGTCCTGAAATTGAAAATACATCTTCAACAGGCATTAAGAATGGCTTTTCAGTATCTCTTACTGGATCTGGAATATATGCATCAGCCTGTTTCATTAATTCCAAAATTCCTTTTTCTGCTTCTGCATCACCTTCCAAAGCTTTTAGTGCCGATACGCGAACAATTGGAGTAGTGTCTCCTGGGAATTGATATTTCTTAAGTAAATCTCTAATATCTGCTTCTACAAGTTCAAGAAGTTCTGGATCATCCATCGCATCGCATTTATTAAGTGCAACAATTAATGAAGGGACATTAACTTGTCTGGCTAAAATTACATGCTCTCTTGTCTGAGGCATTGGTCCATCTGGAGCTGAGACAACTAAGATTGCTCCGTCCATTTGTGCAGCACCAGTAATCATGTTTTTGATGTAGTCGGCATGTCCCGGAGCGTCAATATGAGCATAATGCCTTTTGTCTGTTTCATACTCAACGTGGCTTATATTAATCGTAACTCCTCTTTGCTTCTCTTCAGGAGCTGAATCAATTTGATCAAATGCATAAGCTTTATTTACTCCACCTGGGAAATTCTTTGCAAGAACTGTAGTAATAGCAGCTGTAAGTGTGGTTTTTCCATGATCAACATGACCAATAGTACCAATGTTTACATGTGGTTTACTTCTATCAAATTTTACTTTTGCTGCATCTGCCATAGAATCTGTATTATATTTGAACCTACTAGCCTGTGTCAACAGGGAAATTACCCCCTGGCCATTTCAACTTTCCCGCTACTTTTGGCAACTATGGCAGCTGCAATGTGAGCGGGAACTTCTTCATAATGGGAAGGTTCAACATACGCCCTTGCCCTTCCTTGAGTAAGAGACCTTAATTTTGTAGCATAACCTGAAAGTTCCGCCAAAGGTGCTGTTGCGTAAATTACAGTTTCTCCACCTTTTTCCTCTGATCCTGAAATTTGAGCCCTTTTAGAAGAAAGGTCTCCCATAACATCTCCCATGTATTCTGCTGGGGTAAAAACCTCAACTTTCATAATAGGCTCTAAAAGAACCATGTCTGCTTTTCGGACTGCATCCTCAACACCTAAAGAACCTGCAATCTTAAAGGCCATTTCTGAAGAATCAACATCATGATAGCTTCCATCAAAAACTGTAACCTTAACATCAACCATCGGATACCCTGCCATAATTCCATTTTCAAGTTTTTCTTTTGCACCTTTTTCAATTGCGGGTACATATTCTGATGGTATGCTTCCACCTTTGATTTGATTAACAAACTCAAATCCTTCTCCTCTGCCTTTTGGCTCAACTTTAAGTAAACAATGTCCATATTGACCACGGCCCCCAGTTTGTCTAATATATTTTCCTTCACCCTCGGCATACTTTTTAATAGTTTCTTTGTAAGCTACTTGTGGAGCACCAGTTGTTGCAACTACGTTAAATTCTCGCTTCATTCTGTCAACCAATACTTCAAGTTGGAGTTCTCCCATTCCTGCAATAATGGTTTGTCCTGTTTCAGGATTACTTTTAATTTTAAAGGTTGGATCTTCATCAGATAATTTGTTTAATGCCAAACCCATTTTTTCTTGATCTGATTTAGTTGCTGGTTCGATAGCAAGAGATATAACTGGCTCAGGGAAAGTAATTGATTCCAAATGAATTGGATGAGCTGGGTCACAAAGAGTATGGCCTGTTGTGGTATCTTTTACTCCTACTACAGCTACAATTTCTCCTGCATAAGCCTCTTCTATGAGTTCTCGTTGGTCTGCGTGAAGAAGGACAAGTTTACCTATTCTTTCAGTAATTTGTTTACTAGAGTTATAGACTTGTTGACCAGTTTTTAAAGTTCCTGAATAAACCCTAACATAAACAAGTCTACCTACATGTGGATCTGTTACAATTTTAAAGGCAAGACCAGAAAAAGCAGCCTCATTTTTTCTTTCCCTTGTTTCAACTTCACCTGTTTTGGGGTTTGTTCCTGAAATTGCAGGCAAATCAATTGGTGATGGCAAATATTCAACAACTCCATTTAATAAAAGTTGACTTTCTGCAGTTCTATTGTCCCCTCCGAAGACTGGAAAAAATTTACCAGCAATAACACCTTTTCTAATTGCTCTTTTAATTTCGATCTCTGTTGGTTCAACACCTTCTAGATATTTTGCCAGTGTATCATCATCAAATTCTGAAACTTTTTCTATAAGTTCTTGTCTATACTTTTTAGCAGTTTCCAAAAGATCATTAGGTATTTCTTCCTCTACAAGCTTGGCGTCTTCGACTGCTTTATAGGCTAAAGCTTTCATCGTAATTAAATCAATTACTCCGCGATGAGCATGTTCTTGACCTATTGGGTAAATTACAGGTGAGGCATTTGCCCCAAGTCTTTCTCTAATTGACTTTATAGATCCGTCAAAGTCAGATCCAATTAGGTTAAGTTTATTTAAGACACAAATTCTTGGAACATTATATTTATCAGCCTGTCTCCAAACTGTTTCTGATTGTGATTCAACTCCTGTTCTGCCATCAAAAACCATTAAAGCACCGTCTAATACACGTAACGATCTTTCAACTTCAGCTGTAAAATCAATATGTCCTGGAGTATCAATTAAGTTAATACGATATTTACCAGATTTAACATAATTATAAACCTGCCTACCGGCAGGCAGGTCCCAAAAGGCAGTAATTGCAGCTGAAACAATTGTAATTCCACGTTCTCTTTCCTGTGCCATCCAGTCTGTAACTGTTGTTCCATCATCAACGGAGCCTTGTTTATAAGTTCTTCCTGTCTCGAAAAGAAGTCTTTCAGTGGTTGTAGTTTTTCCTGCATCAATGTGAGCAATAATTCCAATGTTTCTAATTTTCTCCAACGAAACATTGCGGTCTTTAGTAGCCGTCATTACAATTGCAGACTTTTTTGCTTTTTCCTCAGCCATATAAAAACCTAGCTACTAGATACTAGAATCTAGGTACTAGGTATGAGTGATTGTAGCAGGAGAAGCCTTAATCTTCAATAAACAAATTTGTTACTCTTCTTTATGTTTTTTACAATGATAGCAATTTCTTTCCCAATTTTGTGCTATTTCTTGGTTTAACGTAAGAGTTACTGCCCTTTCATCACTCACAATTACAAAACCTTCCATTTGCTCTCTAGCCTCGTTAATATTCTCAACACTGATCGTGTTTACAATATTGTGTCCCGAAGACTTATATAATAAATAATACGTACTATCTGCCATAATGGCCTGATATTACTCTCTCTCTGCAGAATTCAAGATATAATTTGACAAATGGGGTAGAATACTCTTGATGATGAAAATAAACTCTAAAATTATTTTGGTTGCCGTACTTATACTTTTTGTCCTTCCTTTTACCGGAGCTTGGGCTATAGTTGGTGCAGGGCATGTTGGCGTAGTTACAAGATTAGGTGCTGTAAATAGAGTAGCTAATCCCGGTTTTACATTAAAAATTCCATTAATTGAGTCAGTTGTTTCTATGGAAACTAGAACTCAAAAAGAACAAGTAGAAGCAACAGCTGCTTCAAGCGACCTTCAGGAAGTAAAGTCCACTATTGCCTTAAATTATCACTTAAATGGTGATAAAGCCGTTGATGTTTATCAAAACATTGGAATAAATTATAGAGAAAGAGTTGTTGATCCTGCCATGCAGGAGGCATTTAAAGCAACAACCGCACAGTTTACTGCGGAGGATTTAATTGTTAAAAGGGAAAAGGTCAGAGAAATTACACTAATAGAACTTAAAAATAGACTCGAAAAATATAATGTATTTGTTGATGATTTAAATATTGTAAATTTTGACTTTTCAAAAGATTTTAATGACGCGATTGAACAAAAACAGGTTGCACAACAAAATTTAGAGCGGGCAAAGATTGAGGCTGAAACCGCAAAAACCCAGGCAAACGGCCAAGCCCAATCTCAACAAATTTTGAGAAATACAGGAAGTTTATCGTCTGAATATTTACAATTTTTGGCAGTTCAAAAGTGGGATGGTAAACTTCCAAATGCTACAAATGGAGTTCCTTTTATTAATATTCCCACAAGATAAATTTAAGCCCTTCTTTTGATACTGGCTAATACTCCTGCTTGTCCATGAAGATATGTGTGTGTTTTAGGATCAATAAAAGTGCGTGGAACGGCTGGATTTGCACCAAATCTTGTTCCAATCTCCAAGTCTTCTGTCTTTATTGCATCGAATTGGGCTAATTCAGCAACTGATGTGGCACCGAGCGGAGCAAACAATCTCTCTCCTTTAGCACTACTTGCACTGGTTGTGAATGATATAACCACAATAGGGCTGATATTACTCTCTCTCTCTGAAGATTTCAAGAAGTGAAAAATTATTTAGGCGAAGGCAACTGGAGATTGGGATTCTAAAGTTTCGACTCTTTCAATTAAATTTGATTGTACATCGCTCATTCTATCCATTCTTTTTGCAAGTGTAGTTTCAAGTTTTTCCAAATCATCTTTTGTAGCCATATTTTCTTCAACATTTTCTAACCTTTCTTCAACATTACCTAACCTACTTTTTACATCTTTCATATCTATCTGTAAAACTTCGATTTTTTCAGTTATATCATTTAAGGCAGGCAGTGCAACTTCATGAAAAGCATCTGCAAAGTAACCACCAATATCATCAGTCGAAAGAGTTTTACTCATATATTTATAATAAACTGTGGAACAAAATTGTCAAGAAATTAAGAAGTTGTATTACCACTTAAAATGACTAAAGGCTTTGTTTGCTTCTGCAACACGCTCCATATCAGTTCTTTTCTTTACAGCTCCACCTTCGCCTTTGGAAGCATCTATAAGCTCCTGTGCAAGTTTTTCTCCAAAGGTGTGAAATTCTGAGTTTGATCTTGCCCGTGCGGAATTAACAAGCCAACGAATTGCTAAAGATTCTTTTCTTTCTCCCCTAACTTGGCTTGGAACCTGATATGCTGCACCACCAACACGCTTTGCTCTAACTTCCATTTCTGGCTTGATGTTATTTATGGCTTTTTCAAAGATAGAAACCGCATCTTTTCCAATTATTGTAAACGCAGAATAGATTTGTTTTTCTGCAACACTCTTTTTGCCATCATGCATACTTCTGTTTATAAGTTTGGAGATTAAACTATTTCCATAAACAGAATCAACTTCAACTTTTCTTTTTCTTGATTGACCTCGTCTACTCATTACTTTTTACCTCCTTGATTTTTCTTTGTTCCATATCTACTTCTTGATGTTTGACGACCTGAAACTCCTGTAGTATCAAGTTTTCCTCTAACAATTGTATATTTTACACCTGAAAGATCTTTGACTTTTCCTCCTCTAACTAAAACTACAGAATGTTCAGCAAGTTCATGACCCTCTCCAGGAATATATGCAGTAACTTCTTGTTTATTTGAAAGCCTAACTCTGGCAACCTTACGAAGTGCTGAATTAGGTTTCCTAGGTGTTTGCGTTCTAACTGTTAAAACAACCCCTCTTTTAAAAGGAGATACTGTTTCTCCAAAAAGTCGATCCTTAGAATTAAACCACTTTTTTAAAGAAGTAGTCTTTGTCTTCTTTTTGTTTGGAGTCCTTCCATGTTTTACCAATTGATTTGCTGTAGGCATAATTTATTTATTTTCTAAATTGGCTTTTTCCTCTGTTACTGGAATAAGTCTTCCTATAATAACATTTTCTTTAAGTCCCATTAATGTGTCCTCTCGGGACAAAAGTGAACTTTCAGTTAAGACGTCCGTCGTCTGTTCAAAGGATGCTGCTGATAACCAGCTCTCTGTATAAAGAGATCTTCTAGTAATTCCCAAAATAATCTGAGAGGCAGATGCTGGTTCACCACCTTCGACCAAAACTTTTTCATTAGCCGCTTCAAAGGAAGCCTTGCTTGTTAATTCTCCAGGTAAAAAGCTGGTGTCACCAGAGCCAATAATCCTTATCTCATCACTCATTTTGCGAGCGATTACTTCAAAATGTTTGTCATTGATTCCGATTCCTTGAGATTCATATACTTTTTGAATTTCAGCAACCAAGTATTCTTGAGCTGCACGAAGTCCTTTAATTGTTAATATTTCTTTAAGATCAAGTGGACCAAAAGCAAGGGCTGTTCCAGCTTCAACTATTTGGTTATCTTTAACTGCAAGTTCCAGAGTTTTTGGAACAATATATTCCCTTTCTTCTTTGATCTTTCCCGTTCCTCTAATCGTAACTTTGTAACCATCGTCGGATTCTGAAACTATCGCCTTACCAGTTATCTCTGCAATTGATGAAACAACTTTTGGAGTTCGTGCTTCAACCAACTCTTCAACTCTTGGTAAACCTTGTGTAACATCAAGTACACCAAAGGCACCCGCAGCGTGCTTAGTTTTAAGCGTCAATTGAGTTCCAGGTTCTCCAATTGATTGAGCTGCAATAACTCCAACTGGTGTACCCATCAAAACTTCATTTTTGGTTGATAAGTCCCATCCATAACATTTAGCACAAAGACCATATCTTGACTGACATGTTAATGCCGATCTAACCTCTAAATTGTCAATACCGGAAGTATCAATTTTCCCTGCAATTTCCTCATTAATAAGATCACCACCTATTGCAATTACTTTATTTTTGGCATCTTTAATATCATTGATTAAGTATCTACCAATAATTCTTTGCATAAAAGATGAAGGCCTTTCAGATTTAATAACCTTTAGCCCATCTTTAGTTTTACAATCATTATATCTAATAATTAAATCGTGGGATACATCTACAAGTCTTCTAGTTAGATACCCAGCATCTGCTGTTTTAATAGCTGTGTCAGTTAAACCTTTTCTAGATCCTCTTGAAGAAGTGACATATTCAAAAACAGATAGGCCCTCCCTAAAGTTACTCTTAATTGGAAGTTCAACGATTTTCCCAAGAGGATCAACAACAAGTCCTCTCATGGCCGATAATTGTTTAACTTGATCTCGACTTGCTCGACCGACCTTAGCGTCGATAACAACTCTAATAGGATTTGTTGGTCCCATCAAAGCCCATGTTTTATCTGCCAAATCCTCAGAAACCTCGAGCCAAACTTCCTTGGTCATCCTCTTTTTCTCTTCAAGAGTGATAAGTCCTAAGTTAAAGTTTGCCTCTATTTCAGATACTTTATCTTCTGCTTCTTTAAGAATTTTCCCTTTTTCAGGTAGCAAAACAGCGTCAAAAACTCCAAATGAAATTCCAGAAATTGTACCAGAAGTAAATCCTAATGTCTTAACATCGTCTATCATCTTAACAACTGTTCCCTTGTCACATTTAGCGTATGCTGTGGCAAACAATTTTTTGATTAAAGACGAAGTCCCAGATTCGTTTACATAATCAAAGACTGGAGGCAATATTTCATTAAGATATATTCTTCCAACAGTCGTTTCAATAATTTTACTCTCAATTCGAACATCTATCATTTGTCGAAGCTCAATTCTTTCTGTTTGATGTGCTAGAATTGCTTCATTTATATCTGCAAAAATCGTTTTTATCTTTTCCAATTTAGTATCAATTGAAGTTAAGTAATAAATCCCCAAGGCCATTTCTTTTGAAGCTGGAGTTGAAACAGGTGAACCATCAGATGGTCTTAATAAATTGTGTTCTGGAAGCATTAAAGTTTTTGCTTCCTCAATTGCTTGTTTTGAAAGGGGTACATGAACAGCCATTTGATCCCCATCAAAGTCCGCATTAAAACCTGAACAAATTGCTGGATGAAGCCTAATTGCACTTCCTTCAATTAAAATTGGATAGAAAGCTTGAATTGAAAGCTTGTGCAGAGTTGGTGCACGATTCAATAATACTGGATGATCTTTAGTAATTTCTTCCAAAATATCAAAAACCTCAGGTGGTCTCCTATCAAGCATATTTTTAGCAGACTTTACATTAGGTGCAATTCCTCTTGAAATCATCTCTCGAAGTACAAATGGCTTAAACATTTCAAGAGCCATTTCTTTAGGTAATCCACATTGATTAAGCTTCAGGTCAGGTCCAACAATAATTACGCTTCTTCCAGAATAGTCTACTCTTTTACCTAAAAGGTTTTGTCTAAATCTTCCTTGTTTTCCTTTAAGCATGTCACTTAATGACCGAAGTGGTTGCCTGCCACGAGCCCTCCTGGTGGCTTTTCTTTGAGATGCATCAATTAAAGAATCAACTGCTTCTTGAAGCATTCTTTTCTCATTTCGCAAGATAATTTCAGGTGCGCCTAGGCCAATTAAGTGTTTAAGTCTGTTGTTTCTATTAATTACCCTTCTATATAAGTCATTTAAATCAGAGGTGGCAAAACGTCCACCAGAAAGCTGTACCATTGGCCTTAAATCTGGTGGTAATACTGGTAAAACTCTAAGAATCATCCAAGCTGGATCAATTTTGGCTTTCTTTAAACCTTCCACAAGCTTTAATCTTTTGACAAGTTTTATGTATTTAGTGCTTGTTGGTTTTGTTTCATTAACTTCAGTTCTTAATTCTGTTGAAATTTTCTCTATATCGACTTCATTTAAAACAGAAAGTACTGCCTCTGCACCCATCTTGGAATCAAAAAAGTCAGCTGCACCAAAGTTGCTAAGTTCATCATATTCTTCTTCTGAAAGAATACTTAAAGTCTTAAGACTTCTTACTAAACTTAACAAGTTTTCAAACAATCTCGAATTTCTTGATAAATTTGCTTTTTCATCTTCTGACAAAGAAGTTTCTTTCTTTCTGTTTTCCAATTCAATTTCTGAGACTGCCAAGCTCGCCTGATCTTTATCTTTGATCTTAGTTTCTACTTTTTCTCTTGCTTTTTTGGCTTCTTCTACTAGAATTTCTCTTTTTTCTTTAAAAGTAGCGATTATCTGAGATTCGTTTTCAGCCAATTCTTTTTCTAAAACTTTAATAGCATCTTTCTTTTTATCTTCATCAACATTTAGAGCCAAGTATCTAGCAAAATAGATAACCTGCTCAATCGCCCTCGGAGCGACTCCTAAAATTGTTGAAATCTTACTAGGAGCTCCTTTAAAAAACCATATATGAGCAACGGGGCAAGCAAGGCTAATGTGACCCATTCTTTCTCGTCTGACTCTAGACTGAGTTACTTCAACTCCACATTTATCACAAATAACACCTTTGTATCTAATCCTTTTATATTTACCGCAGAAACATTCCCAATCTTTAGTTGGTCCAAAGATTTTTTCATCAAAAAGACCATCTTTTTCAGATTTTAAGGTTCTATAATTTATTGTCTCAGGTTTTGTTACCTCACCCCTACTCCATCTTCGGATATCATCTGGGGACGCCAAACGAACAACCAAGGATCCAAAATCCTCAAGATTTTTTAAATCAAACAATTGATCAAGTGTATTAGTTAACATCTTTTTTTATTTCCTCTACTTCCATAGGTCCCACAGTACTTAATAATTCATTTGTTGCAATAGCGGTAGCTCCTAATTCATGAGCCAGTTTTTCACCCTCACCTGTATCATCATCTGAAATTATTTTTGAGAGTGTGACATTTTTTGGAATGATACTTAATCCTAGTGCATTAAGTTCCCTAACCAACACTTTGAAGCTTTCTGGGATTGTGGATTCTGGAATATCTGTTCCTTTAACAATTGCTTCAAACGCTTTAGCTCGGCCAACAATATCATCAGATTTGATTGTTAACATTTCTTGTAAAACATGTTGAGCACGATGTGCTTCAAGTGCCCAAACCTCCATTTCTCCTAACCTCTGACCACCCATTTGAGCTTTTCCACCCAGTGGTTGTTGAGTAACAAGCGAATATGGACCTGTCGATCTGGCATGAGTTTTATCCTCAACCATGTGGGTAAGTTTCAAGATATAACTTATTCCAACCACCGTATCTTCTTTAAATGATTCCCCCGTTCGTCCATCAATAAGTCTTGCTTTACCATTTATAGGTAAGTCTGCTGATCTAAGCTCACGAACTAAATCGTCTTCTGTTACATGATCAAAGACAGGAAAAGCTCCTTTTTCATTAAGTTTATTTAATGCTAAACCAAAATGAGCCTCAAGAAGTTGGCCTAAGTTCATACGAGAAAGAACTGAAAGTGGAGAAATAACTATGTCAACAGGTGTGCCATCTGCAAGATACGGCATATCAGAAACTGACATGATTTTAGCAATAACACCTTTATTACCATGCCTTCCGGCTACCTTATCTCCAACAGTGATTTTTCTGATTTGAGCCACTTTAACATTAATCTTTTCAATAACACCTGGCCCCAAATCGTCACCCTTGTTACGATCCAAAATATTAACCCCAACTACTATTCCTTTCTCGCCATGAGGGACTCTTAAAGAGGTGTCTCGAACTTCACGTGCTTTCTCGCCAAAAATTGCGCGCAACAATCTTTCTTCAGAAGTTAATTCTGTTTCTCCTTTGGGAGCAATTTTTCCAACCAAAATATCGTTTGGTCCTACTTCTGCTCCAATTACAACTATTCCATCCTCGGCCAAATTGGCAAGTTCTATCTCTGAAACATTTGGAATGTCTTTAGTTCTTTCTTCTGGTCCCAACTTGGTGTCTACAACCTCAGCTTCATATTCCTCAATATGAATTGATGTTAATAAATCATCTCTAACTAATCTATCTGAAACCAAGATTGCATCTTCGAATCCATATCCACCAAAACTTGTGTAGGCAACAACCATGTTACGGCCTAAAGCCAATTCACCATTTTGACTTGCTGGACCATCAACTAATAAATCCCCCTCAACAACTTTGTCTCCAGGGTTAACCAATAATCTTTGGTTATAACAGGTTGAATGAGCGGTTCTTTTGAACTTCATCAATGAATACTGCTCTCTTGATCCGCCGTCAACAACATCAACATCTTCAATTGTTTCATCAAGTGAAATCTTTTTATCAAGTTTAACAACAATCTTGTCATTATCTGCATACTCGACGATTCCATTATGTCTTGCAGTAACTGATCTCTTCATGGCTTTTGATACTTCTTTTTCCATTCCAGTTCCAACTATAGGAGACTCCGGTGCAACGAGCGGAACAGCTTGACATTGCATGTTAGAACCCATCAAGGCTCTATTTCCCTCATCGTGAGCCAAAAACGGAATTAAAGAAGCTGAGGTTCCGATTAATTGTCTTGGAGTTATATCGATTAAATCAACCAACTCAACAGATCCTTCGGTAAAACTACCCAAGTGTCTTAATGGTACTCTTGAATCTGTAATAAAACCATTGGCATCAATGTTTACCCCAGAATGGGTAATATTATAATTTTCTTCATCCTCAGCTGTTAAATAGACAATTTCGTCAGTAATTTTTACTTTTTTACCTTTTTTCTCTACTTTTCTGTACGGAGATTCCAAAAATCCAAACTCATTAACTTTAGTGTATAGAGCAAGATATGTAACGAGACCAATATTTGGTCCCTCAGGACTTCTAACAGGGTCTATTCTTCCGTACTGAGATGAGTTAACATCACGGATAGAGAAAGATGCTCTCTCTCTATTTATTCCGCCTGAACCCAAAACTGAAACACGTCTTAAGTTGTCAATTTCAGAAAGTGGATTAGTATCATCTAAAATTGTTGAAAGTTGATTACTTCTGAAAAACTCATTTAAAGAGGAGATTAAAGGTCTTGCATTGATAAGATTTGATGGAAGTGGCCTATCATCTGGAGAAATCAAACTCATTTTTTCCTTAACACTTCTCTCAAGCCTTAAGAGTCCGATTCTAAAAGCATTAACAGCAACCAATTCTCCAACCCTTCGAAGCCGTCTATTTGAAAGATGGTCGATATCGTCCACCCTACCTATCCCATTTTGAAGTCCTATCAAATAGGTTAAAGCTAAAGAAACATCTTTTAACGTTAAAATATTTACATTTTTATCTGCGACTTGGGCTCCAAGTCTTTTATTTATTTTGTATCTTCCAACTTCACCCAAATCATATCTTCTTTTATCTAAAAACATACTCTCAAATAAATTTGTAGCATTTTCAATTAAAACTGGCTCACCTGGTCTTAACTTTCTATACATTTCCAAAAGGGCTTCATCTCGACTTTTGGTTGAATCTTTTTCCAGGGTTGTTTGAATATACTTGTGTTCTTTATCTGTTTCAATCTCTTGAAAAAATCTTATAATTTCTTTCTCGCTCTCCAGGCCAAGGGCTTTTAAAAAAACTGTAGCTAAAACTTTCTTTCTTCTATCAATTCTTGCATAAATAAGGTCTCCTCTTGTAACTTCGAATTCTAACCATGAACCATGAAGAGGTCTAACTTCGGCTTTGTAAAGAATTCTTCCCGATGACGCATCAAGTTCCCCAGAGAAATAAACTCCAGGACTTCTAACAATCTGATTAATAACCGCTCTTTCAATACCATTAATAATAAAGGTACCCCTATCGGTCATTTGAGGAAGATCTCCCAAGAAAACTTCCTGGCTTACTTCTTTACCTGTTCTTTTGTTAATTAAATTAGCCGTGATCTTTAAAGGAACCGCATAAGTTAAACCTTTTTGTTGTGCAATTGCCCCAGAAATAGTTGGTTTACCAAGTTCAGGATCTGATAATGTAAGTTGCCAATTTTTACTTGTAAAATCGTCTATCGGAGAAATGGATTTTAATTCTTCTGTTATCCCTTCGGTTAAAAACTTTTGCCAAGATTCTCTTTGAATAAGAGTTAAATCAAGCTTTGGAAGATTTTTTTCTTCTTTGCCGAAATTACGTCTTTGGTTGTTTTTAGCCTTCATTATTTTAGGAAAAAATAAATCCTGGTCGAAACAGGAAAAACGTAACTTTGTTACGCCTATAATGGATTATATAAGTAATTTATACCTTGTCAACAACTAAAAAATTATCAATTTAAATACTTTTGAATATTGACATTGTGTTCCTCTAGGGTTTTTGCAAAGTGAATTGTGCCTTTATCATCATGAATATAATACCAATAGTCACTACTTTCTGGATTTTTTGCCGCTTCAAGTGAAGTTAGCCCTGCACTAGCAATTGGACTTGGAGGCAAACCCAAATTTTTATAGGTATTAAAAGGCGATTTAATTTCTTTATCAATTGAATAAACAGGTTTCCAATCACCTTTGATATATTGTAAAGTCGCATCTACTTGTAACGGCCAGTCATTTTCAAGCCTTTTGTATAAAACGCCAGCCACTATTGGTTTTTCAGAATCACTAAATGTTTCTCTTTCTAACAAAGATGCCATAATTACCTGTTCAAAAGTAATATCTCCTATTTTTCTTTCAAAAGTTAAGGTTAATTTATTTACAATCTGAGTAGCTGTTGCGAATTTAGGAAACAAATATGTATCAGGAAACAAATAGCCTTCTTTGCCAGCAGTAAGAGTTAAAAACTCTTTAATAAATTCATTGTCTTTACCAAGCGTCTTGGCAAATTTTATAGCAACTTCTTCACGCCTTAAACCTTCTGGTATTGTTACCCAAATTTCTTTTGGACCCTTTTTAAGTTGATCTAAAATTTGCACTAAAGATAAATTGGGAGACAATTGGAATTCTCCTGCCTGTATTTTACTCTGAGAATTGGTCAATTGAACATAAAACTTAAAAACTATTCCACTTCTCAGTAATCCTGATGATTCAAGTTTATTACCAATTTGGGCGACAGATGATCCTTTAGTTATCAAAAAATCAACAGATTTATTATCTGTCGAAACTGGCAAAAATAAATTTCTTACATAAAAAGAAAATCCGACTAATAATAGAATTAAAAAAACATTAAATATTAATACTTTCTTCATTAGACTTCATCTAGAAGAGCTCTTCTATATTTTTTGTCCTTAACATTATAAATATAGATTCTCGCGCACTTACAGGTTACCTTTTCACCATACTTGTGAGGTTCATGTTTTGCTTTAGAAAGTGGCATTCCACAACCAACACATTTTCCTTGACTTAGAAGCCAAGCTTGAATGGGTGCAATTACATTTTTAAACATATCTGTTAAATTATACCATTAAAACTACTTACTATCTAGATAGTTTTGAAGCATGATGGTTGCCGCATAAGCGTCTTCTCTTTTTTTTCTTTTTTTTCTGTTTATGCCAGCTTGAATTGAAAGAGAGATGGCATCTTGGGAAGTTAATGTCTCGTCAAAAATTTCCGCACCGATCATACTTGCAAAGCTTTTAGATTCTTCGCCCATATTGTTCTCTGAAATGCCAACTATTATTTTTTTTATTTCTTCTTTTTCAACTATTTGTTTTATTTGTTCTATTAATACCTTTATATCAGTATATCTAATCACTCTTAATGGCTCTGCCAATTTACCTTCAGAGGTTGCCAAGCCTATTTTCTTTTTACCATAATCTATACCTAAAAAATTCATATATTTATAATACCACTCTGGCTCTAACAATTAACCTCTTTGGATTTCTAGGATCCCCCGGCGGAACACAGGTAACTAGTGTAATAAATGAGTCTGTTGGGTTTTGCTCAAGTATTTGAATATCAGATGGATATATTTCAAATAATTCTTCTACCTTAAATTTGTATGAAACACCATCATATTCTATGAATATATCGTCACCCTCTTTTAGAGTTGGTAGTGTTGAAAAAATTGAAGTGTAGTTTTTAGGGTTATAAAAAATTGGCAGAATTGAATGACCAAAAATAACAGCGTTTCCGTTTTTGCCAGGTAAAGCTGTCCCTGGATACTGAACAAGATTTTTTGTCAAATCTTCTCCACCAAGAGCCACAACTGCATCTTGAATTTTTAATTTTGGAATTGAAATAGTATAAAAAGAAACTTTGGAACTTCCAAAATCTTTATTTTTGGGAGCTTCAGGAAACCAATTTGAGGCCTTTGTAAAATCTTTACGAAAGGTTTGAGTATCGTCTTTATCTAAGATAAGCGGTGTTAAGAGGGTTTTATAACGGTTACCCTCAGTCAGTTGATAACTAATAATGGGCCATACAGAAGAAACGAGAATCACAAGTCCTGAGATTCCTGATATAAGCGCAGAAAATTTGATTATATTTCGCTTTTTGCGATTGTTTAAATCTCTCATTGTTCTGAAGATAATACCACTTCTATATTTTTTGAAACATGTGGTAATGTCGCCAACTTTCCACGAAGGAGGGGTGGTAAACGAAATTCTGCATTGACAAATCCTGGAATGCTTTGTAAATACTCTTCGGCGACTGTCGGATATCTACCCGCTATTTTCTTGGCTATATCTACAGTATTTATACTAGGTAACAAGTTGGCAGCAATTTTAACCGTAATCTTTTCTTTTTCTTCTCCATCGGTAAATGAATATGATATTTGATCATCTCTCAAAATAAACCCAGAGGGGACTCTCTCTTCCAAGGTCTTTTTGGAAATGATTGTTAGATCGTTTTTAGATATGGCTATTGCTGTAAATTTTAGATTCAATGATAATTTTATTGTTGAGGCCTCGTCTCCTACTTTATTACTAAAATCCTCTTCTTCACTTTCAAAAACAATTGATGTATCAACAATCATTTTTTCACTAGAAAGTTGACCAGCCAATTTAGTTTGAGCCTGATTTGTCAATTCTTTCGTTAATTCTGCAAGTAATTTCTTCCTATCGTCTTCAGAAACAGCCGATATCTGACGGCTAGAACCTCCAGTAAAGTTGGCGGTAATTGTAGCATCAACCTCAGCTTTTGGATAATTACCCACTTTAAGTATTTCGTCTTTGGCTAAATTATATTCAGAACCAATGTTTCCCGCCTCAACATCCAAAACTGTCGTACCCGGCTCACTTGGGGATAATGCTCCTGAAACTGAAGCTTGTTTTGATGTTACAAATCTCAAATCAGAGGAGGAAAGAAGTACAGTTCCAGCTACTAAATTTATTGGAAAGGCTGTACCATTTTGAATTTTTACTTGACCTTTTGCTTTTTCTCCTACAGTTTTGATTCCTGTGGTTGATTTTGTTTTTTCTCCAGCCACCAATGTCTCAACTGTATCGGCTGATAGATCGCTACCCAAGTTGATAGTAATATTGTCTTCTAGTTTTTTAGGTGCAACAAATATAGTTACAGTTGCTTTAGGTAAAAACCACCAAGCCAAAAAAAATAGTATAAAAACCACAAAAAGTGATATTCCACCAAAAATAAATGGTTTACCTGAAAACGAAAAATTTATCTTGGGAAATTTTGGTAACTGAATATCAAATTTAGGCAATTTAGGAAAATTCTTAGGCGTATCTACAACAAAACCCAAGTCGGCAACAGTAATTCCCTCCGGCTCGCTAATATTTTTAATCTCCTCTTCTGGTACATTGGGGACATTGGTATCTGTTTCAGTGTTATCTAAAACACCATCAACTTGACTTATTTCGGAACCACCAGCAAGAGACACTGCTAATATCTTTTCGTTGGGATTAAGTATTTCAATTGTGGGAGCATGAAGAAATTTTAAAGTTTCAATCTTTTCCCAATCAATTTTATCTAAATTATTCTTAATCTCCTCTAATTCTGTTTCTTTTTGGTTGTAAAGTATTATTCTAGATGGAAAATTCTGTAAGTCGGTGGTTAACCTACTTAAACCTTCAAGTAAATCGTCTGATACTAATATGCTTCTTGACACAACAGTTGTGCCAACAAGTTTTCCTAAGTTAAAAACTGACAAATCTAGACTCCCATCACTTACTCCCAAAGTTATACCTGAAAAAAAAGTTTGTTCTTTGCTCTTGATAAAATGAGATATGGCTTCAGGCAAAACAACGAAACCAGATGGAACCAGTGATAGATCACCACAAATTTTCTTTAATTTAAGAAGATATTCTTCTTTAATGTTCCCATTTTCAAGCCAGGATGAAGATACACCAAAAACAGTTTTACTAGGATCTTGAAAATCTTCAGCTAAACTTTGAGTGCAACTTGACAAGGTCGCGTCAACCGCTTCACTTAAATCACCCTCCCAGCGAGTGCCGGGTGAAGATGCAACAATCTCGACTTTTCCATCTTTAATCTGCCAAATCGCAGAGGTAACCCACTGGCTTTCGATTAATATCGACCAATAAGCTTCTCTTGCTTCTTCATTTTTTTTCAAAAAATCTAACATATATTCGAATTATTCCTGATCCTATTTTCTCCTGTTTAATCATTTTAGCACGCCCTAAAAGTTTTGTGTTAGTTACATGTGGTCCACCACAAATCTCAAGACTAAAATTTCCAACTTTATATACTTTTACTTTATCACCATATTTTTCAGCAAAGAAATGTAAAGCGCCTTTTTTAATGGCTTCGTCTGGGGTTGTTTCAATAAAAGAAACTGGTAAATCTTCATCAATTTTTTTGTTAATTAAATTAAAGACTGATTTTACTTGTTCATCTGATAATTTATCAGGATATGAAAAATCAAATCTCAATCTTTCGTGGGTTATGTGGCTTCCTTTTTGGGCAACAGTATCTCCTAAAACCCTTCTTAAACTAGCATGTAATAAATGGGTAAGTGTATGAAGCTTTGTTGTTTCTTCACTATGATCAACAAGTCCTCCTTTAAATATTCCAGTTGATAAGTTTTTTGAAGCCTCTTTATGTTTTTCAAACTCTTTTTTGAAATCGTCAAGATTTACTTCTTGACCTTTGTCCTTAAAAAGTTCAACTGTTAATTCAAGGGGAAAACCATATGACTGATATAGATCGAAGGCAATTTTACCAGAAATCTTTTTAACTTTTTGTATTTCTTTTAAACCTTTGTCAAGGCTTACTTTAAACTTTTTTACTTCATTCAAAATAACCTCATTATCTGTAATTTTATCAACTTCACTAGTTTTTACAGCAATTCTTCGAATAAGTCTTCTTAAAACATAACCATGCATTTTATTTGAGGGTACAACTCCGTTTTTAATTAGTGCTTCTGAAGCCCTTAAATGGTCAGCAATTATTCTAAAATTTTTCTTTTCTTCTTCATATTTTTTACCTGTAATTCCTTCAAATTTTTGTATATTTGGCCAAAATATATCAGTTTTAAAAATATCAGGATCATTGTTTAAAGCAGCAGTTATTCTTTCAAGCCCACCACCAAAATCAACATTTTTTTGTGACAATTCAATAAGTTTTTCTTTTCTTTTAAAATATTGCATAAAAACTGAATTACCAATTTCTAAAAACCTGCCACAATCACAGTTGGGATGACAATCCTCACCCCCGAAGTCAAAAAAAATCTCTGAATCTGGGCCACCAATTTCTCCCTCTGGCATTTTGTCAGGAACTCCACTCCTGCTCCACCAATTTTTACCAACACCATAGTAATAAATATGATCTTCCGTTACTCCTAAACTTTTCCAAATTCTATAACTTTCAATGTCTTTTGTAATGTCTGGTGTTCCTTCAAAACAAGAAACATAAAGTTTGTTTTTATCAAACCTTAGTTCTTTTGTTAAAAATTCCCATATCCAAGATAGTTGTTCTTTTTTAAAGTAATCGCCCAGACTCCAATTACCTAACATCTCAAAATATGTTAAATGTCTATTATCCCCAACTTCATCTATATCAATTGTTCTAATTGCTGGTTGAAAATCTACGAGTTTAGTTCCCAACTCATGCTTTTTACCCATCAAATATGGAACCAGCGGTTGCATGCCACTTGAGGTAAAAAGTGTAGTTGGATCATTTTCCAAAACCAAAGGAGCAGGGGGAATAATCACATGCCCTCTTTTTTCAAAAAACTTTAAATATTTTTCCCTTACCTCACTAGAAGTTATCATTGTGGCTAAATTATAACAGATTATATTTACTCTTGTCCGTGGGTGGTAATAGATTTATCTTTTTTAAACATTTCTGCAATACCAGTCAAACGTTCAGGTCTAATTAACCCTCCACCTAAAATTGAATCTTCTAAAATTGAGTTTAATCTTTTAACAGAACGTCTTAAATCTAAAATAATAAAAACAACCTGAACACCAACAATAACCAGAAGTACTGTTAAAGTTATAACTACAATTACTAAAAGTCTTTGTACGCTATCCATATTTTATTTTTCTATTTCTATTTTTCTTACTACTTCAGTTACTTTACCAGATCTAGAAGTCGATTTGAATCTAATTTCTTTTGTATCTTTAGTAACTTCAATTTCTGTTATAAATTTACCATCTTGGTCTAATATAACAGGCTGATTATTAACGGTTAAGATTGCATCTGTTGTTGTTTTACCTTCAATTTTAACTTTGTTTTGTAATACTTGTTCATTTTCTTTTGGACTAACAACTATTAATTCTGGTGGTCTTATAAACTTTAGGTATTCAAAACCTAGATATCCCAAAACCAAAAAAAGTAAAAGACTAATTCCAACAACAAAGGTTAATTTTGGAGACCATACAAATTTATTCCCAACATCAGGAGTTGGATTAATTGCTAGTTTTTTGGGAGGATAATCTCTTCTTAGAATTGCATTTACATTATTTGTAGAAAGACCTAGGGAACTAGTTATATTTTTAACAAAACCTGAAACAACAGGAAATTCAGGCAAATTATTCCAATCGTTGTTTTCCAAATTTAGAATAAATTCCCTTTTAATTTTTGTTAAATTTTCAAGTTTAGTTAAGGAAAAACCCTTTTTTAATCGAGCTTCCTTTAATATTTGACCAATTGTATTCATTTGGAGCCTATACTATTTAGGAAATCTTCAGCATTTTTAATTAAAACTTCCCTAGGTTTTGATGAACCATCTGATGGGGCAATAACACCAGCATCTTGTAATTGATCAACAACCCTGGCTGCTCTTGCATATCCAATGGAAAGTCTTCTTTGAAGAAGTGATGCAGAAGCTCTGTCGTACTGACAAACAACTTTTACAGCCTCACTAAACAAATCGTCTGTATCTCCCATCACTCCAGCAATTGCTGGTTTTCCTGATTTAGTCATTGTTGTAACCTCATCTGTATATTGGACAGGTATTCCTTGGTTTTTAATAAAACTAACGAGATTTTTAATCTCAGCATCATTTACAAACGCGCCTTGAATTCTTGAAGGTTTAGCTTGGTCTGGAGGCAAAAATAGCATATCTCCCTTTCCTAAAAGTTTTTCAGCCCCTTGAATATCTAATATAACCCTTGAATCAACTTGTGATGAAACCGCGAAAGCAATACGACACGGAATATTAGCTTTAATTAAACCGGTTATAACATTAACAGAAGGTCTTTGAGTTGCAAGAACCATGTGAATGCCAACAGCACGGCTCATTTGAGCTATTCTTGTAATGGCATCTTCAACTTCAACCGGAGAAAGAAGCATTACATCAGCCAATTCGTCAATCAATAAAACAATATAAGGTAGGACTTGAAAACCGCTCATTTCATTATATGAGTCTATATTTCTTGCACCAGCCTGTTGAAATAATTCATATCTTCTATCCATTTCTCTTGTTAACCAGCGAAGAGCTGACAATACCTTGTCTGTCTCAACAATAACAGGAGATAAGAGATGTGGAATATCATTGTAACCTGTAAGTTCAACTCTTTTAGGATCAACCATAATAAATTTAACTTCAGATGGAGAGGCCCTATAAAGAATTGATGCTAAAAATGTATTGATGCAAACTGATTTACCAGAACCTGTTTGGCCAGCAATTAAAACATGTGGCATTTTATTTAGGTCTGCTATGACAGGTTTCCCAGAAACATCAAGACCTAAAGTAACTGCCAGTTTTGATTTTTTACTTACCATTTCTTCAGATTCAAGAATTCTTTTTATTGGTACAAATTCGGGAGATCTATTGGGAAGTTCTATTCCCACTAAGTTTCTTCCAGGTATTGGGGCTTCTATTCTTATAGTACCTGTTGGTGCAGAGAGAGCAAGAGCTAAATCTCGTTCTAAAGCTGTAATTTTACTAAGCTTAGTACCGAGTGCGACTTGGATTGCATACTGTGTAACTGCAGGGCCTAGGTTAACTTCGACAATATTTGCAGTAATTCCAAACGACTCAAGTGTTTTTTCAATAATGTCTGCGTTTCCATTTATGTCTCCTCGGTCAACTTTTCCAATCTGATCACTAGAAAAAAGGTCGATTGGTGGATACTTCCAAATAGAATCCTCCCCCTTAATATTACTTATTAGTTTTTCTTCGAATACTTCCTTTGGTTTTGATGAATTAACTACTACCGGGGATACTGTAGAACCTGAAATTTTAAAATCTTTTCTAGGAAAAATTCTACCTCCACCAGCAGATTTCTGTCCAAAAATATAAAGATTAATTGTACCCCAAAAAGATTTGAGAATCTTAAACACTTGATCAAAAGATGTATTAAACAAGATTACAAGCCCAGTTAAGGTAATTCCAAAAAAAATAATTACAGCTCCAGCAGGAGTAACAAGTGTTGAAACACCGTCCCAAAAAACTAAACCTAAATTGCCCGATCTACCAATACCAGCAAGGGACAAAAAAACCAAAATTGAACCGACGATTACATTTGGTTGAGAAAGTGGAAGTTTAATTTTACTAACCAAGAATGAAAAGGATAGAAATATAAAAGGTAAGAAAATTGTTGCCCAGCCAAAAATCTCCATCATTATGTCGTTGAAACGAACCAGAATTAAACCCCTTCTTGAAAAAGAAATAATTATAAGAAAGGCGGAAGCTAAAAAAAATACTTGGGCAATTGAAGCCATTGTTTGAGGCTTAAGTTTTAATTTAAAAGCTCTTTTATCAATTCTTCTCTTGTGTTTCTTAGCCATATATTCATTATAGCTAAGTTCTGTTAAACCTCAACCACCACAGGAAGAATCATGGGGTGGCGACGAGTTTTGTCAAAGAAATACTTTTCCAAAACTTGAATTGAAAAGTTTTTCATTGTAGGAATATCTTTTAAATTCTTTTTTTGTAAAAAATTAAATAATTCCTGTTCTCCACCATCTAAAATTCCTCCAAATTTTTGCTGGAATACAAAACCCCTACTTGTTAATTCTGGTTTTTCAATTAAAGTTTTACTATTTTTATTAATCTTCAAAGCAACAACTACAATACCTTCATCACCTAGTAAAGTCCTATCTTCCAAAACAACTTTACCTATATCTCCTATTCCTAAGCCATGAACAAAGACCTCTTTTACTGGTATTGTTTCACTCCTTTTAGCCTCTTCGCCATCAAAGATAACACTTTCTCCAGGTTTAAGACGAAGTACATTTTCAGCTTTTGCGCCAAATTTAACAGCCAATTTTTCATATGCTTTCATGTATCTTATTGTCCCGCCAGTAGGAACAAAATATTTAGGATTTACAATTTTAAATAGTTCTACAATATCTCCTTGTGTTCCATGCCCCGAAACATGAAGGCCCTCATGTAAATCGTAGTAATGAACATCCACCCCAATGTCAGTTAGTTTATCAACTATAAAATCAATAGATTCTTTTGAATACGCAGGACCTGGATCTGCAGAAAAAATAAATGTGTCGTTTGGATTAATCTGAACTCTCTCATGTTCACCCAAGGCAAGTCTATAAACAGAACTTCCAGGCTGACCATAACAACCCGCAATAATATACATTAATTTACTGGGGTTATATTTTTTTGATTCCCTTAAATCAATTACTTGGTTTGGTAAGTATTTTATGTATTTCAAGTTATAGGCAATTTCGATTTTACTTTGAACTGATCTGCCAACTAAAACCACTTTTCGATTTAATCTTTGGGCAACATTCATCATTTGTTGAAACCTTCCAATCGAAGAGGAAATCGCAGTCATATAAAGAGTCTGTGGGGCACTTTTAGCAATGTTAAACATATTCTCTTCTATCTCAACTCCAGATGGAGCCATACCTGGATCATTTGAACCTAAACAATCAGACATTAGACAAAGTACAGGTTTTTCAGCTGCCAACCTTTTACATTTTTCAGTATCAAAATTCATTCCATCGGTAGAATTTTGGTCCATTTTATGCTCTGCTACATGAAACGTTCTGCCGGCTGGAGAATCAATTGCATAACCTACAGTATCAGGCACAGAATGTGCAACCCTAAAGGGGGAAAACTTAAATGCTCCAACTTCAAATGTATCTCTATCTGGATTAAAGGTATTTAATTTATAGTTAACAACTTGATAATCTTTAAATTTTACTTTTAAAAATTCGGTAACAATTGGAGGACACCAAATGGGAACATTAACCTCACGAAGTAAAAAGGGGAGAGCGCCTACATGATCGTCATGCCCTTGAGAGACCACAACACCTTTTAGTTTATGTTTATTTTTAATAATGTAGGAAAAATCAGGAAGCACTAGTTCTACTCCTGGCATTTCCAAATCTGGAAAACCAACACCACAATCAAGAATCACCATGTCGTTTCCGTATTCATACACATATAAATTCTCAGTAACATCTGTGGTTCCTGAAAGTGCAATGAATTTTAAAGAAGGTTTCATACTAAAGTTTCTTGTTCTAATATCACTTTATCATCTTTGGTGTCTAAAATCTCAGGCAAAAGTTTACCCATTTCAACAAAATCTGTTTGTTCTTGCCTTAAAATATTTCCATTCCTTAAAGATGCAGCAGGGTGATACATCGGGAAGACAACGACATTTTTATTCTGCCAAATAACATCATGCTTTTTACCATGAACTTGACTTATGAATACATTGGGTAAAAACTTTGTCATTGAAAAGCGACCCAATGTAATTATTACATTGGGATTTAAGATATTTATTATTTGATCAAGATACTTGCTATAGCTAGTTATTTCTTCAGGTAGTGGGTCGCGATTTTCAGGTGGTCTATGATGTACAACGTTTGTAATAAACACCTTTTTTCTCTCTAAACCAGCAAGAATTAATAATTTGTCCAGTAACTTTCCTGCCTGTCCAACAAAGGGTAAGCCCTGCAAATCTTCCTGTCTTCCAGGGCCCTCTCCGACGCACAATATTTTGCTTTCTGTATTTCCAGATCCAAACACAAGTTTTGTCGCACCTTTTTTAAGAGAAAGTGAGTCATCCTTTTCCATTTGATCTTTGAGTTTGTGAAGTTTTTCAAATTTACTCATCTTAATTGCCAATAATTTCCAGGAATACTTTTGGATTCATTATAATGATGTTTTTATAAACTTTCAGCGACAAAAGATCTTTATCTCCTGTAACTATAATCGAACTTTCGCTTTCTTCAGCTACTTCTAATACCCTGTTATCATCTCTATCTCTGGCTATATTTATTTCTACTGTGGGATAGACAACATGAGAAAGTGAATTTATTTGCACCTCAACTTTTTTAATCATTTCATCTGAAAAATTAAACTTTTGAAGTAAAATTTCCAACAATTCTGAAATAAGTTGAGGTGAGGTGTAAGCAATAAATTCTCTTTTAATCAGTTTTTCAATTATTATCTTTGAATTTCCACCAAAAACTAGGGCAGAAATAATAACATTTGTATCTATTACAATTCTAGGAAGATTATCTTCCATCTCGATAATTATTTAGTTTTTCAAAAATATCTTGCTCGCTACTTATTCCCATTTTTTTACCCATCCTTTTTCCGTAGACAAATAGTTCCTCCCACGAGAGTTTATTAAATAAATATGTCCGAAGCGCTTCTTTAATAAGTTCGCTTCTATTCCTATATTCTTTTTTTGCAACCAAATCAGCTTTTTTTACTAAGTCATTAGGTAAGGATATATTAAAAGTTTGAGTTAACATATACATATGTTATACATAGCATGTATGTCTGTCAAGCCCTAATTTACTCATGCATAAATTCTACCTGATTTGTTTTTGTATCGTAAATTGCAAAGTTAATACCATTTTCTAAAGCTCCAGGATTTATAACATTTTTTTCTTGATTTTGTTTATGCGTATGCCCACAAAAAACAATATCAAATTTTTCTCTGTTTTCTTTTAATTTTTTAATATTGTGAATAATTCCAATTTTAACACCATCAATTTCGATTTTTACAAACTCCTCAAATTTGAAATTTGGATCTATGTCAGCATTTCCCAGACATGAATAAAGTGGAATTCCATAATCAGATACTGACTTTACATTGTCAAAATTACCCCAGTCTCCTGTATGAATTATTGCCCCTGCCTTATTTTTTTTTGCAAATCCCATGACATGACGCAAATTAGATAGATTATTATGACTGTCGCCGATTATTAATATCTTCATTTAACTATTTTAATCTATTGTGGCAGGAACTCTTTAACATTTTGTGAAGTAACATGAAATTCTGTGCCCTTTCCTTCAACCATTAATCTTGCAACTTTTCTAACAACTCCACCAATTGTTCTTTCCATTGTACGAATTCCAGCATCATAACCTAAAGGTCTAACTAAATTGGCCCAGACATCATCATCAATTTTTAAAGACTCCGCAGGAAGTCCTGCAGCTTTCATTGCTCTTGGAAATACATATCTTTGCCCTATTGTGATTTTTTCTTGATCAGTATACGAGGGCATCATAATTGGCTCAATTCTATCCATCACGGCAGTTGAAATATTTGTTGTATTGTTAGCAGTTGCTATAAAAATACATTCTGAAAGATTAATAGGATAATCAATATAATGATCTGTAAAAGCATGATTTTGACCAGGGTCTAAAAGTTCAACTAAGACGCCCATAATAGACGCTCTTCCTTGATCTGTTACTCTATCAATTTCATCAAGTAGTATTACTGAATTTCTAGTTCCAGTATCGCGAAGGGCCTTTATAATTTTCCCAGGCTCAGCTTCAGGATGCATTTTACTTTGACCACGAAGGTCCAAAGGATCTCCCATACCTCCAAATGGGATACGGGCAATTTTTCTGCCCAGAGCTTCTGCAATTGAAAAAGCAATAGTTGTTTTACCTGTTCCAACCAAACCCACAAAACAAAGGATTGGAGCGCGATACACATCCTGACTCTCCCCCTTTTCCTGTTTTAGTTTCATAACAGCTAGATATTCCAAAACTCTTTCCTTTATTTCTTCTAATCCAAAATGGTGTTCGTCTAGAATTTTTTTAGCATTAATTAAATCCAGATTATCTTGAGATTTTGTGTTCCATGGCAAAATAGTAATCCAATCAATATATTTATTCATCCTGTCATATTCTGGTAAAAAGGTGGGGGAATTTGTTAATTTCTTGAGTTGTTCAAGTCTAATTTGTACAGAAGCTTTTAGTTCATCAGGAACAGATGAATTTTTAACTTTTTCACCAAGTAAATTAATCTCATCAAAGGCAGTATCTAACATAATTTAAGTATAACTGAAAAATATCATTTTAGCTTTTTAATATTTACATTCCCCAATATTGCTTTCATTTGAATAATTGCAATTTGATTTAATTTTATTAATCTTTCAGACTGTGATAAACAATCTCTTATCAATTCCGCATTGATCCCTTCTAAATTAGCCAAAACCACAAGTTGGGTTACATCTGAGTAATCGCGGATATTTCCTTCTAATTTTGGATTATTATCTCGCCATTCTTTAGCAGTTATTCCAAACAAGGCTACATTTAAGACATCTGCTTCGCTCGCATAAATAATCTTTGCTTTATTTTTAGAAATATTTGCTGGGATCAAATTTTCTTTAATTGAATTCGTATGAATTTTGTAATTAATTTTGGTTAATGTCCGCTTAACATTCCATCCTGATGCAAGCCTTAGATTTTCGTCTTCTTTCAGTCTCTGAAATTCTTTAATTAAATAAAGTTTAAATTCAGGCGACAACCATGTTGCAAATTCAAAAGCTATGTCTTTATGAGCAAAGGTTCCACCATTTCTGCCAGATTTAGATACTAACCCAATGGCGTTTGTAGTAATAATCCACTTGGTTGGAGATAGTACAAAATTATTACTACCAGACTTTGACCAAAACCCGTCGAATTCGACGGGTTTAAAATTAAAATTGTTTAATTTTTCCCACAAACCTAAATATTCAATCGTGCTCCTGTTTCTCATCCAATTTTTGATTACATCATCAGTTTCAGAAGTACCCCGATATTTTGCTATATCAGTAAGTGAGATATAATCAGTATTATCTTTTTTAAATACAACTATTTCAATTTCTTTAACAGTAATTTTTTGTGAAGCAACCGACATAACTAAAGTATAACAGGAAGTTCAAAAAGTGAGTATATTGTCTCACACTTATCCGATTTTCTATTGTCTTTTCTATTTAACCAGATTGCTCTAATTTCATTCTTGGTTAAAAATTCACAAATTGTCTCTTTATCATCAACTATAATTGCATCCTTTGGAATTTTTTCTAAAACCTCTTTTGTATCTTTTGCATCAACTATAAAAATTAAATCTTTATCAAAATATTTATTTAGACCTAATGATTTAAATTTATGATTTTGAAATTTCTTGGTTCCTTCTGAATATATTCCCAATCGATATTTATCTTTTAATTTTTCTAAAACTTCTAAAGTTTCTTTATATACATTTACATTATATATATGCGTATTCTGGAGCATAAAAAACATCTTGAAGTTTTTCTTCGTTTCTAAAATTGAATTTCTTACACAGTTTTTTAATATAATCTTCAGGAACAAAATATCTATCGTTAGTTAAGGTTTTTAAATAATCAATCTCTACTTGTTGAAAACTTGATAATTCAGGGTAATTTAATAATTTAAGAATTGTTGAATCAAGCAATTCAATCATTCCGCTAGTATCAAAAATTGTTCTATCAATATCAAAAAGAATTATTTTGTTTTTCATATTGAAGTATTTTAACAGATTGCGGAGCGTATCGCGCAATGATCGCGCAAAACATCGCGCAGACATATGAGCCGATTGCAAGCATGAAAAATTGAATTTAAAAAATAACCACGCAAAGTTTTACCTATTTGCGTTTTGGTCAGTTTGAAAGTATCTTGAAGTTGGAAAATGTGGGCCTGATGACCTTCCATCTGTTGCAGGTCTATCTGCATTACCCCTATTGTCTCTTCCTCCAAAGGAGGACCCGCCTCGGGCGGGAAATCCACCTGTTCTTGGTCCTCTTGATCCACCAAAAGATGACCCGCTTCGAGCTGGATATCCACCTCTTGAGCCTCCGCCTCTATAACCACCACTTGAGGGTCTCCTATCAGAAAAACCACCTCCACGATCTCCTCCTGTTCTTTCCCTTTTTGCACTGTCAATCTTTTCATCTGCTGCGGGATCCATGTTCATAGAAAGGTTAACTCTTCCCATGTCATCTATCTTTTTAACTCTTACTTTTACTTTGTCTCCAATTTTGACAACATCAGAAGCATCAGCAACAAACCCCTCTTGTCCCATATCTGAAACATGAACCATTCCATCTTTTCCAGGAAGTATATTTACAAATGCTCCAAAAGGCATAAGTCTAACAACCTCACCATCATATATTTCACCAGCTTGTACCTCTTTGACTAATCCTTCAATCCAAGCTATGGCTTTTGCTATCTTCTCTTCATCCATACCTGATATTGAAACTTTTCCATCGTCTTCTACTTCGACCTCGGTCTCAGTCTCTGCCATTAACTTCTTGATTACTTTTCCACCAGGACCTATTAATTCTCCAATCTTTTCAACTGGGATTGTTACAAGTTTTATCTTTGGAGCAAAAGCAGAAACTGTCTTTTTTGGTTCTTTTATTGTATCTGTTATAACTTTTAATATCTCAGCCCTACCCACTTTTGACTGATCAAGCGCTTTTGCTAAAATTTCTGGAGTTAAATTTAAAGTTTTAACATCTAATTGAATTGCTGTAATTCCTTTTTCAGTTCCCGCAACTTTAAAGTCCATGTCACCATTAAAATCTTCAAGTCCCATTATGTCTGTTAATATGGCGACGTCAGTGCCTTCAATAATTAACCCCATGGCAATACCTGAAACTGGAGCTTTAATTGGCACACCCGCATCCATTAAGGCTAAAGATGATCCACAAACTGAAGCCATTGATGTTGATCCATTGGAACTCATGACCTCAGAAACTACTCTAATTGCATATGGAAATTCTTCCTGTGTAGGAAGAACAGGAATTAAAGCTTTTTCGGCCAAGGCTCCATGCCCTATTTCACGTCTGCCTGGATTTCCCACTCTTCCCACTTCACCTGTTGTAAAAGGAGGCATGGAATAATGATGCATATAACGCTTTTCTTCTTCACCTTCTGCAGTTTCCAAAAGTTGCCCCATCTTAGAAGCGCCAAGTGTAGCAATTGAAAGAACTTGGGTTTGGCCTCTTTTAAATAGTCCCGATCCATGTGTTCTGGGAAGAAAACCAATTTCTGCACTTAATGACCTAACTTCAGTTAATTTCCTACCGTCAGGTCTTATACCTTTTTTAAGAATCTGTTCTCTAATGTAGTCCTTTTTGATATGGTCAATAATTTCTGCCACAAATTTCTTTTCTGTTTCAGTAACTTCATCAGAAACAGCATTTACTAACTCCATAAAATCACCAGATGCACCTTCGTGGGTAGCCATGTTTTTTACTAAACTCGAGATTTTATCATCTACTAGTTTATGTACTTGTTTTTCTAACTCTTTAGGAGGAGTAACTTCAGTGTAAACTTCTCTTTTAACATCTAATTCTTTGACAAAATCTTCAATAGCTGAGTTTATTTTTTGAGCTTCTTCAAAGGCTAGTTTGACTCCATCTACAATTTGGGCCTCAGTTACCTCTTTTGCCCCAGTTTCAATCATTAATACAGCCGTTTTTGTTGAAGAAACTACTAAATCTAGAGAAGAACTTTCTAATTCTTGATTGGTTGGATTAACTATAAAGTCAGTGTCTTTCATTCCCACATTAACTACAGCAACTGGACCTTTCCAAGGCAAATAACTAGCATGGACCGCAGCTGAGGCTGCAATTGCACCCAAAGTAACAGGTGAATTCACTCCATCAACTGACAAAACAGTAACTATTATTTGAACTTCTTTTTTGTAAAGCTTGGGGAAAAGTGGTCTAATAGAACGGTCAATTAACCTAGCAGTTAAAATTTCTTCATCTGTTGGTCTGCCGTCCCTTTTTACCCAACGGCTTCCTTTAATTTTTCCACCAGCATATAATTTTTCTTGATATTCAACAGAGAGTGGAAAATAATCCATTTCCATCTTCAAAGGAGCTGAGGCAACGGTTGCCAAAACAACAGTATCACCTAATCTTGCCATAACAGCACTATCAGCTTGTTCTGCTAATATTCCTGTTGTAATGGTAATTTTTTTACCACCTAATTCGAATGTTTTCTCTACTTTTTTCATTAATCTTTTTTGAAGTTTCTAGTGTCTAATTTCTAGTGTCTAGTTACTTGTTCAACTTTAATTCTTTAATCAAATCTTTGTATCTTTTTTCGTCTTTCTTCATTAAGTATGACAGAAGTCTCCTTCTTTTTGCAACCATTGAAAGAAGTCCTCTTCTTGAGTGAACATCTTTTTTGTGTTCCTTTAAGTGTTCTGCAAGTTTATTAATCTTTGTCGAAAGAAGTGCAATTTGAATTTCAGGAGATCCGGTGTCCCCTTTTTCTTTTGCAAACTTTTTAATTAATTCTTTTTTTTCCTCAGGTTTTAATGCCATATTGTTTAAAAATGTGTATTGCTAAAGTAGATCCATAAAGCATTATGTAGGATAAACCTTGCAAACAACTAGTGAGTATTCTAGCAAATTAAGTTTAAAAAAACAAAGGGTAATTAATAAACTATCTTGTCAGACGTATCTACACCCTTTGTCTTGTAACGTAAATGAACTGACACCATGTCGTGTTTAACACTTTCATTTCTAGGGCTTATAACAACCATGGCATTTCTACAGTTCCAATCTCTGTCGTTAATCTCTCTGGAACCATCTCCTGTCAACTCAGGGGCAAAGGTAGTAAGAGTATTTTTCTTCCAACTCAGACTTTTGGAAACTGGTCTATATTCAACATGAGTCTGTCCCTTGTTTTCACCAGGTTTCGTTTCAATTGTTCCAACTTTCTTCCAACAAACTCTACCATTAGAATCTTCGTGACAATCATATATATGTATATTACCTTTAGTGTCTTGTCCAACTGCCATAACAGTATCTTTAAAAGAGTATTTATCACCAGATCTTTCCACTAAAATTCTCATACCGTTCGACATAAAAATTCCACCATCTGGATATTCACCCAAAACTACAAGTTTTTGAAATTTAACACCACCCTGATATCTACCAAGATATCTATCCAGTGCAGGTAATCTGTCGACGACTAAACCATCTGGTTCATCCAACATAACATCCCATCCATCTTGAACTACGGCGTCTGAAATTTTATTAAACCTTTCAGTTGTTAGTTCTCTCACAGGAATTGGAACAACATTTGCCTGATGATAAGCATCCTTTAAGAGACTGGGTAAAAGATGGCCTAGATCTGGGTCATCTTCAGACGAAAGTGTTCCATGGACAGACACAAAAACGGCAAACATTAGCTGTAGTGACAAACCTACCTTATCACCAACTAACACATGAATTTGATCTTTAATCCTCTGAAGGGCTGTTTGACTCTCAACTTCACTTAAGCCGCCTGTCAAAGATTTCCCGTCAAAACTAAGATGAGCGATTTCTGCTGCATGATAAATCCTTTCCACTACACATCTAGCAAAAGTCTCAACACCTCTCCTATTAGTCATCATCTCTGGTGTTATCTGTTTCAAAGCTTCACTATGCCATGATAAAGCGTCAGTATGAGCATGGAGCAAGCTTGATAATGAAGCGTCGGCTAGTGCCAGCCTTCTAACGCTAGGACTTATAATTATTTCTGTAGGTACTTTAACAACACTTTTAGGGTCATCGTGGCCAGCACGAACGTATTCATGTACATTCATACTCTCACCATCCGCACCATAATAACGAGTGTCATGATTACTAACTACAGATCTTCTCTCAAAGACACGTGCTGCCCTATCGATAAACTTTAATTGTGGCCAAGTGTTTGGGTCAGCTGGATTTAATTCCTGACCAAGTATGTTTCCGATTATTTGTGGATCGATAATTCTATGAACAGCTAATCTTACAACTTGGTCAGGTGTAACATTAACTCTCTTTATTATATCTATTGCTCGACAAGTGTCTCGTTCTTTGGGGCTACTTAATGGTGTATGCATTATTTTTCCTTGGCAGAATCATATTGCTCGGATTATATAGGTAACGGTTTTAAATGTCAAATAACTGTATAGGTTCCCAACATATTCGACATTCCTCCTTCCTGTATAAGATAGTTGGTAGGTGTCATGTTGTTTAAAGATTCATGCTCTCTTTGGCAATTGT
>LBOW01000006.1 GCA_000989765.1 Candidatus Woesebacteria bacterium GW2011_GWB1_33_22
AATGTCAAAAATATTACTCTACTACAAATGAATTTCGTATATGTGACAAGAACGAATCATTAAATAAAAAGGTGGCAATCTACACTAACAAAATAGGAGAATTTTTAAACTCTGGGAATTTATTGGCGACAGTTATTATTACGTCAATAACAATAGCACTATTTTATGGTGTGGTATCTATCCTCAAAAAATTTAAGGGTATCAAGCGGGAGAAAGACTAAAACAGATCAAAATACTAACCAAGGTCGCCAATACTTAGTATTATAATCAAAATATGAATAGTTTTATATCTTACTTAGATAAAATTGAATCTCTGATTAAAGAAAAGCGATACGATGAAGCATGGTCTATCGCCAACGAAGGCTTAATCAAAATCGAAGGTGAAGATAAATACATGATGTATTATCAAATGGCAAACATCATGGCCAGAGAAAAGAAATGGTTTGATGCATTAGAAAAAATGGGCTTAGTTATTTATTACTTAAAAGGCTTGGGTGGTATTAGCCATAAAAAATTCGTGTTGAGGTTATTAAAAAAGTTCAAGAAGGAAGCGTACCTTGAGGAATATCTTAACTTGGTAGAAAAAACTCATCCTAGAGATTTAGCTCAACCATTGAAAACTTTTCTAGGAATAAAAGAATAGAGTTTACTAATTAAATTAGTAAATTGCGAGCTTATCAACTATTAAACTTATTTTTTATAAACTTTTTTACTCCACAAGTTCTTGAAGAAAGGTAGTGTTAGTGTAGATAGTAAAAATCCTGTAGCTGGAACGATTGCGTTTAACCAAGGCCTATCTATATTTATAGTCATCATGTATAAGGCTATCGCAAGGTAAGTAAAAGTAATAAGCAGTAATTTTCGTGTGAGGCTTGTTTCCCACGCCTTATCTACTTCAACCTTTTTATTTCGTTGTTCAATTTTTTCTATTCTTTTTTCTAATCCAGATAGTCCATTCATATTTGTCCTCTACCTAATATTCTATCTAACAAACTATTAACTTTACCAATATCTTCCGATGTGGTTAAAGGCTGAGCATGAAATTCATCAGAAGTGTAGTGTTCTAAAAAGCCCTCTGTTTCTTGTTTCAAATCGTTAGGAACAAGACCCTTACTTAGTGCTGTTTCTAAATCTCCAATCACTCCTTGCCACCAATTTCTACGCACCTTGAAACTGCCATCACCATGCAAAACCGTATCTGGGATATCATCTGAAAATTCATTCCTTAAACGTTTTAGGTGTTCCATTGTCATAATATACGTATTATATCAAAATAGTACATTTTATGTCTAATCTCTACACAGAGCTTCTACAATGCGATTTAACGAGAGGTAAATTCAAACCTAACTAAAGCTATATCTTTGTGGTATACATCAGTTCCCTTTGATTAGAACTTGCTAGAAGCTATTGTTTTTCTTTTCACTCGACAAGGTTGTTTTGGTTTAACAAACCTTGCCTTCAAGAAGTATCAAAGTATATCAAACTAGCTCCCTCGAGATGATTCGAACATCTAACATCTTCGTTAACAGCGAAGCGCTCTACCGTTGAGCTACGAGGGAATATAGCTACGATGGAATTATAACAAATTTAATAGAATTTGTCCTATAACCTATATTGTTGAAGTATTATTTGAAGCTGAATGTGGCTAGGATTTGATCTGTGATAGCCTTGTTTTCTAGTACTGGAGGCCAGGTTGAAATTGTATATATTTTTCCATTGTTAAGTAAGGCTGTAACGAAATGTGCTTTTGGACCTGTAACTGAGCCTTCAATACCTTTGTAACCGTTAATAGTGACTTCCTTAATAGTAGTTGGGTCCATTCCTACTTTTATTTTTTCCAATTCCTGTTGGGTACCGACTAAATTTGGTTGATATACAAAAAACAATTGATAAAAATCATTGTCTGTAGGTTTTCCTTTTTCAATATAAAAACTGGCTGTTCTTATCTTCCCTGCATCGTCTGCTATTTCTTTTCTGAAAATTGTATCGGATGGAATTTTAAAAGACAATCCAGCTTCATCAAATGTTTGTTGTTTCCAATTGTCTTTTGTCTCACCGCAACCAGTTAACGGCATTTGCTTACTTGGATTGCCGTGTTTTATCCACTGGTTATCCACACAAAGCCAAGTATCCTCTTCACCACCAAAAAGGAAGCGAGCAGTTAAAATTCCTGCTAACCCGATTGCCACAACAAGCAGTAACGGTATTAAGAATTTCTTCATACTTGTATTTTATACTTTAAAAGTAAACCTTGCTAAATCTCAGATTTAATACAATGTCTTCAGTATTTTTAACCATACCCTCAATGTTTTTCTCTTTAGTTTCGACTGTGTCTGTACTAAAGGGTTTAAGCATCAAAGCAGATTCAATATTTTTTAGTGGAGTTTTTCCAATACTCTCCGCCTCAAAAATGTATTGAGAGACCTTTCCGTCTATTAATGCTTTTGCCATAGCACTTTCGCTGACAACATCCCTATCAGAAAGATTTACGATAATCACTTCATTTTTAAGTTGTGTGATCTTATCTTTTGACAAAAAGTTCCTATTCTCCTCAGAGTTGGGAAGAAAAAGCACAAGCAAATCTGAATCATGAAGCAAGTTGTCTAATGGTTGCCTGATTGAGTCTTCAAAACGTTCTTCGGTATATACAGTTATACCGAGAGCTTTTGCCAGACGTACCGTTTCTTCTACTGCAATTCCTGAACCGATTATTCCTAATCTTTTTCCTATAAGCTCAAAACCAGGCTCGGGTTGATATTTTCTTCTATAAGTCATTCGATCATTTATAAGAATCCGTCTTGAACCCGTAAAAAGCAGACCAATCGCAAATTCTGCTTTAGATTTTGCATCATAAAAAGGAACAAAAGAAATTGTAATACCTTTTTCTTTGCAGATACCAAGATCGACAAAGCTATAGTCAGAGCTACCTAATACCAAAAATTTAAGATTGGGAAGCAAACTCAACAATTCCGACAACCTATTTTTGAACTTAGATTCGTGACTGGCGGTAGGCACTATTAATATTTCCGTATCTCCTGGACATTTCGAACCAATATTCTCAATAAAGTTAACCCTTCCTAACCCATTAAGCCTTTGCAACTGAACATCCGTAAACTTATCCTTTGAACATAAAACTGAAATGTTTTTTGTATTCATAAAAATCCTTTCTAAAAGTGGTATTTCTCTTTCCTGAAGTACTATCTTGCTTAATTCTTTATCTTTCGAAGCCTACGTATTGTGACCGTAGTTATACTACCAAATTTATAGGCTTTTTAAAAGACCATCTTTTACGGGGTGATTTCTTTAAAATACGTCTTGATACTTAAAGGGTAAGCAGGAAGAAGGTGATAAATATGAGTTGGACAAATGCACAAAAAAAGTATGCAAAAAGCGAAAAAGGGAAAATCGCTAGACAAAAATATCAATCAAGCGAAAAGGCAAAAGAGGCACACCATCGCTATATGCTGAGGCGTAAAGCAAAAATTGCAGAGGTAAAACAGGTAAATGAAATTACCTAGGTGGAAATTAAACCTGAAACAGGTAAAATCGTACAGGAAGTCGCAGAAAAGAAGTGAGACTCTTTAGGAGAAAGGCTGGTAATTAAATTCCAGCCTTTTTTCTGCTTAGTGATGTACTAACTTTATTTCAAACCCACAAGTGTTGCATTTTGTAACATGGTTAGGTTGATGAAAACCGTATTCTTTACATTTAGGACATTTATTATGAATAAAATAGTCCCAAGAATCAAGTATAAAATTGCCTAGTTTAGCTTCAAAAGAATTGAGCAACGTTTTCAAGGATAATTTGTATCGTTTATTTGGTATCTGATTATAAAATTGAGCTAAATATATAGATAGTTTATCTTCCCATTTACCGTTAATTTCTCTCGTAAAGCGAAACGGAACATAGTTATTTGTAAATAATTTAGTAGATATTCCCACAAATAGATCAAGTACAATTAGTACTTTAAATAAATCCTCAAATCCAATCTTTCCTGGTTGAACATTTAATCCCAGATTTTTAGTTTTTCGTGTTCTGTTATTAACAAAGTTATGATATTTTTGGTTGTCTCCATATCCCTCAAGCAATTTTTGTCGATGACTAACCATATCCCAATTGTCATCAGAAACAACCACCACTTCGTAAATATGGTTATGAACGATGACGTCCCGTATTACAAATACTTCGCTTAAAATATCTTCAAAATATTGTTTAGGGAAATTGCTATCCTTTTTGGCAAACATAGTGGAAATATCACTAGGCACACTTTTACCAACCTTTTTCTTTTCGAGATAGTAAATCCTATTTCTATAGGCCTCTATGCCTAGAACTGATAGTACTATTGCTGAGGTTGAATAGGTGTTTTCGTGAACGCTTAGCTGAAAATTCCTTTTAGTGAAATCTCGTTTATTGTAAATATCAAAAATCTTTTCTAATAAGTCAGGAACGAATAATTCCACATAATTGGCAGTCACTACAGTTACCAGTTTTTGTTTTGTCACAGTTTGTTTCTTTTCAATCATATTATAATTTTAGTTCACTATCTTCGGGCCAATAGATCAATGCTGGCACACGTTGATTTATTAGATTGAAGCTAATTCTAACGAGATATCTTGGGCAATATCCCCAAAATATCCAAACACTGTTCTTCTGCGGAAAGTGTTCTTGAGTATCTCTTGGAAAGAGATCAATTTTTAACTGAATTGAACTTGTGTAGTTATCTTGAATCGGAGTAAAAAAAGGACACTTTTTCTTATCAGCTAAGCATGTATCCAAAGGTGGAGAATATAAATACAACAAGTTGAAGGGAGTATCAACTGGATACCAGTGAAATTTTCTTGTATACAAAATTTTTCCAGGAAAGTTCTCTCTAAAATGCATTACTTGTTTTTCTGGGTGTAAAGAAATATGACATCCGTTAGATATTATGTGGTTCTGTTCTTTTTTATGATTGACCAAGGTTTGGCCTACTAATCTTGATGTACCAACCTCAATTGGTTCTTTGTTGTTGTGAAATTTAGAACTAAAAATAAACGAACCATCTTCTGTAAAGTTTACTGAGCAAAAATTTATCCATTTATTTCGCCAGTTAACCCCAAGTCTAGATTCCTTTTTGTCCAATTTACTTACAGGTTCAATTTTATCGTTGTTCATGTTCTACTTTGATACAAAAAATAGCGGTTCTTTAATCTTCTCACCCTTACTTGTTTGCGTTTTTGTATTCATACGCAGATTATAGTCTTTTTATGCTCAGACTACAGGTAAACTGAGAGTGAAACCACGAAGGAACGAGGCTCTTTGTTTATCAAACTCTTCAAAGTGTAGTTATTGGCCTACTTTGAATTATATAGAATGAGTTTCCCCAATATGACCATTCAATGTCTTGCGGTTTTCCGTAGTATGCTTCCACTTTCTTACATAGATGGGCTAGTTCTAGGATTTGTTTGTAGTCAAGCTTCTGTTTTTCTTGTAGATTTTTTGGTAATTCTTCCCACATAATTCCTTTTAATTTTTTATCTAAGGACAAGGTTTTAGTTTGTTTTGCTTTTTCAACCTTTAGAAGTACATCATAATCTTTGTCATATAAATAAGAATCGGGGGTTACTTCACCAGATACGATTGCTTCACCAAGTCCATAAACCGCATCCATCAAAAGATGCGTCTTCCTCATTGTGACTGGGTGAATTGTAAAAGATACACCCGACACTTCACTTTGAATCATTTCTTGAACAACGACTGACACATAAATATCTTTGTCCTGAAATCCTTTTTCGTATTTATAAAGAATTGCTCTTGGTGAAAAAAGAGAAGTCCAACATTCTTTCACTTTTTGTAAAATTTGCTCTTTAGGTGTGTTAAGAAAAGTTTTTAGTTCTCCAGCCCAGGAAGCGTCAATTGTGTCCTCACTTGTGGCACTACTTCTTACTGCAACTAATGATAAGTTAAGTTCGTCATATATTCTAAAGATTTCATTGATAATGTCTTCTGGGATTTCAATAGACATAATATATTGTTGGAGTTTGGTACTTATATTATTTACAGATTCAAGATTCTCTGTATCTATACCTTTAAAAAGATTTTTAACTTTTGCGTTATCAACCACACTTTCGTAAACTTCCGAAGAAACAATAAAACCAGGTGGCACTGGAATACCGAACTGGGTCATGTGAGCAAGCGATGAGCCTTTACCACCTGATAAAGATACCTGTTTTGCTGGCTCGTCTGTAAATTTTAAAATACTTTTCATTTAATTAGATTAACTGTTCCTTTTTGAGCATCAACTTTAACCTTATCTCCAGTCTTAAAAACTTTTGTAGCAAACTCGGTTCCGATTACACAAGGGATTTTTAATTCTCTTGAAACAATGGCCGCATGACTTGTTATTCCACCCTCATCGGTAACAATGGCGCTAGCTTTTCTGATTGCTGGCATTAGACTTGGCCTTGTTTGTCCAGCGATCAGTATTGCTCCCTCAGGCATGTTAATAATTTGTTTATTAAAATCTTTATCTCCCCAGTTAAATACAAAGACCTTACCCTCAACCACTCCTGAATAAGCTGGTTTTCCTTCAAGATATTTTGTTTTAGAAAAGTCTTTATCGGGGATTAGTTTTTGTTTTAATTCTATTGCTTTGTCCCCGTATTCTGATTGAATGGTTTTGCCATTTAACACAAAAATATAAGCCTTTCTTCTTTCAATAATTTCTTTTTCAGTTAATTTTTTATCATTAACAAACCAATCTTGAATTTCGTTGGGTGAGCAGACTAACAGATCATATGCAGGAACTTCTAAAGTGTTTGACATTGTATAAACTATTTTTCTTAGCATTCGATAGAGCGAAGACCATGCGATTCTCAGTTCAAGTCTCTCGTGTCCGATTTCACCTAACTTGAAAGCAATATCTTTATGGTAGGAATCAATTTTATATTTTTCGTGAATTGAATTCTTCTTTTCCTTTGTGCTTAGCGAATAAGTTTCAATATTTTTTATCTCTTTGTTTATATCAAACGACACTTTTTGCAGAATTTCTTTAAGTAAATTTTTGTAATATTCACTATCCCACTTGTCGTTTCCTTCATTTCCACCAAGATATAGATATTTTTCAGAATGTTTGTCCAGGTCTTCATTGAGTTCTGGTGATTCATTTTTAATATTTGACCAATGTTTTTGAAGAACTTTGTAAAAATCCAGAGATTCTGTTTGTAGAGTTGATAATTTCTCAGGAGTTGTTAAATCTCCAATAACTTGATCCACCGAGTTATCTATCTGTTTTGACAAATATTTACGAAGCTCGTTTTCCAAGCCAAAAGTAAAATTTGGATTAGTTAAGTTAAAATGACAAAAAGTATAAATCTGTGCGTTACTTACTTCTAATAACAAATCTCCTAGTTCTTTTTTATCAATTGATGATTTAGATAACAAAGTACTGGTTTTCTTTTCTAAAGATTTTATTTGTGAACTGATTTCTACTACTCCAGCTAAATATCTTTGCCAATTCTTATCATCGGAGTAAAAGTCTAAACCAACTTTTGAGGCTTTTTCTAAATCTTCGTTGGTATGGTAAGAAGAAACTACCTCATTTTTTGCAAAAAGAATTTGACCTTCGGTTGTATATCCAAATAATTCTTTCTGTTTTTTATCTGCAAAAAACGTCCCATGCCCCATTTCAAAAATTGGAGCGTCTGCGACCTCCCAAATCAGTTTCCACTTAGATACTATTTGCTTCATATTTACACAGAAAGTATACCATTTATTTAGTTACGTGATCTCGCTACAAATCTTAATACTTATTTCGTTGTTTAATTGTATTATCTGTGAAATAAATCTTCCACTTTTACCCCAAACTTTCTGGAGATTTTCATTAGAAGTTTTAGAGAAGGACTTCCCTTTCCCGCTTCAAGGAACCCAACGTAAACGGTTGATATTCTCAATTGCTCCGCTAACTTCTCCTGTGTTAATCCATTTTCTTTTCTTAACTTCTTAATTTTCTTGCCTAATGCATTTAAGGTTTCCCGTCTAGTTTTTGCCATATGACATATTGTGCATTGTATTAACTCAAATATTGATAAACTAGGATTATAGATTTAGCCTTGGATATACGTTGTTTTTAACTTCTAGAGAGGTTAAGATAATATCAATCGAGTTCATCTATGGCAAATGGAAAACTACCTTACATAATGCTTGTAATGGGATTGATTTTGGTAATTGCTGGCCTGTTAATCATAATTTCGTGGCAGAGAGGATTTGTTAGATTGGTACCTTTACAATGTCCTGAATATAGGAAGTTATATGTTTAAACTAACTATAAAAATTGTTTTGTTATTCCTAGTTGTGGTTCTTACTTCTGCTTTTGTTGCTTATTTTGTTGCAAGAAGTCAATCAAATGTTCGTTTTGTTTCACAACCAAGAGAAGATAATGAAAGCTACGGATATCTCGAAATAAATGGCAAAAAATATTATCAGCTTTATACTACTACCCAAGTAGATATCGGAAATGGCCTACATTATCACAGAATTGATTTAAGAAGCTCGAATTCTGAACAATAAACCATATTTTCCAAATTAATTAAGAAAAATAAGAAATAACTATTAGTTTTTAACCCTAAAACACATTCTTCAATTTTGAAATAAAAGACTTTTCCAAGAGTCACTGGCCTTGAGTTGGAGGGTCTTATTAATTTCTTAATTGAAATCAAAACTATATATTAACCGCCCATATGATAGTAAAATAGAATGGAAACAAAACAGTTCCAAATATAAAGTGGTAGTGAAACAAAATGGCAAGTGAATACATTCCCTTACAACAAGATATTTCTCGTCTTACCAAGATTTTTGGTGTTGAAACAGAAAATGGTATTGATAAAAAACTAACGATTTACTCATATCAAGATAAAAGATTACCTCCTAACCCAATTGTTTATTATCACCCTAACACCGTAAAAACATTGAAAAAGGAGGGTATTTTAAGAATTGTCGAGATCAGCAACAACATAGATGAACATGCACCAAACTTTGCAGGACCGCTTTTTTATATCGTTAAGTTATTTGCTCAAAAAGTAAAAGAGAGAATTCAGGCAACACAAACTATTACTAAACAAGTGCCAAAACGTTTACCAAAAGATGTAAGTTGGATCACGACTAAAGAACAGTTCTCACTTAAATTTAAAGATGGAAAAAAATTAGAGTTCAATATCCCCTCAAAACCTTCTGCAAAATATTTCAAACTTCTAATTGAAAATCATGGTCTACCAGTAAGTCACAAAGCGGCTCTTAAAAGATGCAAAATAGAAAATAATACGGATTTAAGAAATTTAGTAAAAACCCTAAAGGATAAAATAATAGGCAACAACTTGAGAGGTAGAATAACTATTCCTAATGACATCCCTGGTACTTATACTCTGAAAATTTCTTCAGTAAACACAACTCGACACTAACTACACCCCCTGTCTACCTCTTTTCAAGAGCAAATTCAATTTAAAACTACCTATTGTGGCTATGGTTTTGTCGTGCTCTATCCTAAAGGAAGGTTAAAAGTAAGTTTTTTTAGAAAGAGGCGAGAAACTATATGACAGTCAATAAAGAAGAAAAATTAAATAGTAATTGGGATTTGCGGTCCACAGCAGTTTGGTATTTTACTAAGCTTAATTGGAGAATCTTTCCAACTGGAAGGAATAAGATTCCTTTAATCACTTGGAGTAAATATCGGACAGTTAAACCAGCAATAGAGGAAGTAAAACAATGGTTTATTCAGTTTCCGAATGCAAATATTGGTTTAATCACTGGTAAAACAACTGGAATAGTGGTAATTGATATTGATCCCAGACACGGAGGTACAGATGAAGATTTCAAAGGTATTGAAACGGTAAAAAGTAAAACAGGTGGAGGTGGTTTTCACCTCTTTTTTAAGTACGAAGAGGGTTTGACAAACAAATCTGGTATAAAAGGGGGAATTGATATTCGAGCCGAAGGCGGTTATGTAGTTTTGCCTCCTTCAATCCATGAATCAGGCAATAAATATGTTTGGATAAATTCACCCGACACTACGTCTATTGCTCCACTTCCGTCATTTGTTAGAGAATGGCTGAACAAAACACAATCAAAAACAAAAAGTAATTGGAATCCAGGCATATTGGGAGGTGCTGAGGAAGGTACTCGGAATGCAAGTGCTACGTCAGTTATAGGTAAGTTACTAAAACGTTTTCCCGAAATAGAATGGGAGACGGAAGTCTGGACTATTTTTAAAAATTGGAATTCACAGAACAACCCCCCACTCTCAGATAAGGAGTTAAGAATCGTATTTGAAAGTATTTCTAAAAAAGAGAAAATTTCAAAAGAAAGTAAAAACAAAACTCAAGCTAGTGGGACAGAAATTCCAGACGTCTCAACAAAGCAAAAATTGATAGAACAACTACTTAGCTATATTGAAGTAGAGGAAAAGGTCAAAATACTTTTACCCAATTCTCAAACGGCATTAAAACTAGTACTAGCGGTAGCTGTATCGAGTAACTTTCCAAATCCTCTAATGTTATGGCTACTTTTGGTGGGAGTACCGAGCAGTGGAAAGACCGAACTTGTCCGTTTGATTAAAAATGCCGATATTACATTTTATCTAGACAATCTTACTCAAAATGCTTTTATTTCTGGTGAAAGAGCAGATAAGAATAATAAAGTTTACGATCTTTTACCGCTTTTAGATAAAAAATGTTTAGTCATTAAAGATTGGACTTCTATTTTCTCCCTAGATGAAAAGATGACTAAGAAGTTGCTTGGTGATTTAGTGGGAATCTATGACAAGGAATTTACTAAATTCAGTTCAAGACGTGGAAGTATTAGCTATTCTAGTGCTTTTTCTCAATTGGGCTGTATCACACCAGCAACTTTAAATAGGCACACCAACTATATGAATATGGTTGGTCCAAGATTCCTTTGCTATACAATGCCTGTTAGTAGTTCAGAGGACAAAAAACAAAGTTATGATCGTATATTTTCTAATCAGGACCGATCACTAGTCGAAAAGGAAACTCGACTTTATGTTTCATCTTATTTAAACCAACTAGCCCAAGAAGTTCCCAATGTAAAACCTTTAAGTAGAGAAATCCAGGAATATTTGAAAACTGCCGCAGAATTGATGGCTAATTGTCGAGGCATTGTTATACTTCAATCAGCCTCATTTAAGAGTGAAGAGGGAGAGGATATAAAGTACTACGAAGTATTAGACGTTCAGATTGAAGAACCCTGGAGAGCAGTTCAGCAACTTATTAATTTAGCAAAATATCTAGCGTTTGTTGTTGGAAAAGACGAGGTAGGAGTTAGTGAACTAGCGATTATTAAAGATGTGGTTCTCTCCTCAATGCCAGCTGATCGTTCTCAGGCATTAAGAATAGTAAAAGATCAAGGTGGAAACATAACAGCTAAAGGGTTAACGGAGTTTTCTGATAAGTCTGTAAAAACTTCTAGACGGTTACTAGACGAACTTGTGGCTTTAAAAGTACTTGAAAAGGTCAAGGGATCGGGTACAGTAGCTTCCGATTACAAAATATTCACTCACTTTCAAGACTTTCTATTACTGGACCCCACCGAGTTTATGTCCCACAAGGATAGAGGGACAGAAACTCCGCAGGGTGTAGAAAGGCCCGAAGTTGGGATAGAAAAACTAAGAAGCTTGCTTGCTCAAGATCTCAAATTGATATCTGACAAAGATTTGCACATTTATCTGGAAAGTGCTGTGAAGTGGCTCACGGACAACCTAAATCAACCCTTGAGTGACGAGTATGGTCTTGTCGATTCTGTCTGGGACAAGATAAACGAAGAAACTAAAAGGAGAGAAAAAGAAGCAAATAAATATACCAAACACGATCAAAGACTCACAAATGAGTTATTTAACAACGAAGAAATTCCAATAGATCAATCGCAGGAAGGGGGTGAACAAACCCTATGAAAAATAAAAAGCAAGAGAAGTTAGTAGTGGGATATGTGAGAACAGCGACAGTTAGTCAAAACAAAAATGGTTTATCTACAGAAATCCAAGAGGAAAAGATAAAGGAATTTTGTAAAGCAAAAGGATATCAGTTATTAAAGACATTTAGTGATAATGGATGTTCAGGTGCAAATCTGAATCGTCCAGCATTAAAAGACCTTTTGGTGGAAACATCAAAGGGAAAGGTTTCCAAAGTTATATGTCTAGACAGCAACAGGTTGTCAAGAAAAGTAGCAGATTTTTTAATTCTGAAATCAATGTTTAAAAAACATGATGTAGAATTGGTTTTTCTTTCAGGCTCATCTGTAGCTGGAGATCCTTACATGCAGTCCTTTGAAGAAATACTGGCGGCCATCAATTCAATACAATCAAGAGTTGATATGCGTAAACAAATACAGAGATCGCATGAGTATCGGTCCCATAAAAGAACTCGTCATGTAAGAATGATTGTCAGCAAAGACGATTTGGATAACTATTCCAAATTTAAAAAAGTTATAGAGAACGAGCCTCTTTATGCTTCAACGTGTGGACTAAGTAAATCACAAATGGTATTAATCGCAAAGATTTTGAGATTGAATTTAGAAAACACAACAGAAGTTGGAGCAGAGTTCCGTTTTTAGGGTAGTGAGTATGAGCCAGTCAAACAAAAAGATCTTAAAAGATAAAATGGACCGACTGGCTCAGTCAGACAGTTCAATATCATATGCGCAGTTATCACGAAAAAGTAACAAATTTATAGAAAAATGCGGGGTAGGTAGCCAGTTGGTTCAAACCAACAAGGCCGTACCCCGTCCCCCTGAAGAAGAAATAAATCACCTCGCAAAAACTTGGTGCGAACTGATGCTTAATCAGATACAAGAAAAGGCAATGCAGACACGTGTTGCGGAGTGATTCTGAACCTAAAACAAATGAAAATATTATTAGTAGTAGGAAAAGAATATGCAATCAACAGACGAGGAGAAAGAGAAGCTAAAAGCAATTTGTCCTAAATGTGTAGGATACGGAAGAATTTCGACATCATCACAAAAAGAGGAGGGGTTTTCCATTGACGTTCAGCAAACCAAGATTTACGAAAAGGTACGGGAGTTAAAAGGAGAACTAATAGGAATTTACACAGATGAGGCAAAAACTGGTACAAATCTTAATAGGCCTGGATTAACAGCATTATTAGCTCGTTGCACTAAGGGAGATATTGATTATCTAGTCGTTCAGGACACCTCAAGACTTTCAAGAGACACTAAAGATTATTTGGGGGTTAAGGCATTGTTAAAAAAGGAGAGGGTTGAAATTGTTGCTTTATCGGGAATGCAATCTCAAGGGGACGATCCATACTCACAGTTTCTAGATGAAGTTATAGCCGCAGTTAACGCATTACACCCTAGAGTGTCAGGTTACAAAGCACGACAAACCGCCATTGAAAAATTTAAGAATGGTTATTATCCCTCCTGGGCACCTTTGGGTTATAAAAATGTTAAGAATGAACATCCGACAGGCCCATACGACAAACGTATAGTAGTCCCCGATGAAGATACAAGTGCTTTTATTACTGAATCTTTTAAGATGTATGCCACTCGCAATTTTTCAATCTATGATATTCGACAATATCTTCACAAAAAGGGAGTACGAGGTAGAAAAGGAAGACCATTACAATATTCAGTTGTTCACCATATGCTTCGCAATACTTTTTATTGGGGTTGGATGAAACATGGGGGTTTGGAGGGTGACGGTAAACACGTTAAATTAATTGATAAACCGACATTTGATCTTGTTCAGCAAGTATTGACCGATAAAGGTGACTACAGCATTAGACGCAGAAAACATAATTTTCTTTTAAGAGGTATTGTATTTTGTAAAGAGTGCAGTCGGAGATTTGTGGCCGAATATCACTACAATTCAAAGTACAAATCTGGAGGTGGAAAAATTGGAATGTATCACTGCTCGCAAACTGGCAAGCGTGGTAAATGCCATGCAAGAAGTCTTTCTTTGACCAATCTGGAGGATCAAGTTCAATTGGAAGTTAGTAAACTCGCATTTAAGCCAGAGTTTGTTGAGGCAGTTAATAAAAATATCGAGATTGTCTACCAGGAAGGAATTGATAAGATGAAGGACGCTAAAAAAGCAGCAGAGAACCGTAGAGATGCAATTGAGATGAACAAAGAAAGAATTCAACACGACTACACCACTAGCGGAAAGTTAAGTATTGATGAGTACCACATGTTTAATGCCAAGTTTGATGCAGAAATGCTTAATGTTCAGAAAGAACTAGCAGACATTGAAAAGATAAAAACAATTGATGTGGCCGTAGTTAATGAAGTAATAGAGCTAACAAGGAATATTTCTCAAAGCTATGCTAAAGTCGATGTCGACCACAAAAGAGCCTATTTACACTTCTTCTTTCAAAAAATCTGGGTAAAAGATAGGAAAATCGTGGAGGTAGAATACACACCAGCTATTGAAGTTTTACAAGAGACGAATTTGGTTATATTAGGCGCCAAGTGGCTCGAGAGTCGTTCAACTAATATAACCATGCAATTGTCACATATTTACGAGGCTTTTTCAAACTTTAGGCTTGTAGCTCAGATCAGAGAGGAAATAGAAAAAGTTAGTTCATTTCAAACTGTAACCGCCATCAACCACCAAAATCTCGCCAGTGATGTAACTTGCATCATCAGATGCTAGAAAAACAATTGCCTTAGCTAATTCTTCAGGTTCCGCAATACGCTTTAGAGGGGTGTTTTGTTTCATCCTTTCGATCAGTTCTTCACCTGCTCCTTTGGTCATGTCTGTCATTACGTTGCTAGGAGCCACTGCATTAACCCTAATATTCGGAGCCAACTCTTTTGCAAATGATTTTGTAAGTGCGACAATCGCATTTTTTGCGCAGGAATATGCTAGAACATATTGTGATCCCAACAGTCCTACCGTAGAAGTTAAATTTACAATTGCTCCCTGTTTCTGCATAATGGGTGCAACTTCTTTTGTCATTAACCAAACACTTGTGAGATTTACATCAATTGTTTTTTGCCACGTTTCAATATCAGTTTTCCAATCCCCAGGTCTAACAATTTCTCCTGCATTATTAATCAGAATATCTATCTTTCCAAATTTACCCAATGTATCTTCAACTAATCTCTTTACCCCATCTTCTTTAGATATGTCTGCTTGTACCAAAAGGCAGTTTTCAGCTCTAACTTCTTTAGCAACTGACTCTGCCTCTTTTTTATTGGTTTTGTAATTTATTACGACCTTTGCTCCCTCTTGTGCAAAAAGAATAGCCGTAGCTCGACCTATTCCTCTAGAAGAACCTGTAATAATTACAACTTTATTTTTCAATTTCATAGATAAATTGTATCAACTTGGTATATTAAGTGCGAATTGGCTCTCTGTAGCTTACAAGCTTCGTAATTGGTTTTCAACTAATTCGTTCGAGTATGTATACGATGGAGGTAAACTAAATTTAGCTTTATCTTATGCGACAAGTTAACCAAATTTGATTCTTTCGTCAGGTTGGCTTCTCATACCTTCAGAACTTGATTGTTCTGGTTCATTGTTTTCAAATCTTCGCCAGCCACCATCAGTGGGTGGAAGTTCAAGCTGTGCACCTGATTTACGAGCCAAACTCAATTCTTCCTTTAATGTCTGCCAATTTTCCATTTCAGGCGATACTACTTGCCAGTTAACAACTTCGTGATCTATTGGCTCATTGTTTATGTAGTTATAATCTCTTGCTAGCAACTCTCTTGTTCTTTGACCCACCTTTGTGATATGAAGAATATCTAAATTTTGTGCTGACTCATCAATGCGAATTATATCTCCGATACTTCGTTCGTGAGCCTCATATCCAGTTGATAAAAATGCAATATTTTCTATAACTTCTCTTTCTCTTTCAAGCCCATGATTTAAGCTTCCTTCAGGACTTCTTGGCTGATCAGAAATTCTTACCTTTTCTCCATTAGGCTTTTTGTAATAGATTTCCTTTTCGATAAGCGGGCTTCCATCTTCCATTCTGTGGACACGATGGCTAACCGACCAATAGTTGCCTTCACTTTCTGAATCTCTTGGCTTACCATCATTTTTTGTTTCCCAATAATCTTTATAAGAAGCCTTTAACATTCCCAAAAGTTCACGTTCGTCTTCATACATTCCTTTTGCTTTGATTCTTACATTTGCTTGTGTGGGGTTAGTCATATTTGAAATTATAGCAGATCTTTTTGGAAGCGGTATAATCGGAATATGACTTTGAAATTAAAGATAAAACGGATGATCAACAAATTGGCTCTAATTACCAGACCTCACTTGCTTTTACTACGCATGTTTTACAGATTCATTGGAAAGGAAATACCAAATCTAGCACAAATAATTGGTATCCCTACCATTTTTGGTAGTATTAAAAATTACAACGACAGACAATCATTGTACTTAGGTGTGTTTGTAGGCAGCTTGGTTACTGTATTTTTAGTTACAAAGAACATCGAGTACTGGAAGAAAAACGCCACAAAAATTAGCAAATATACAGGAATTTCTAGAAAAGATTTAGACATTGAATGGGATAATCTTCTCCACATATTTTGTGTGTTTTGTGGTTTTGTAACTGTTGCAGTTGTAAATAATTTCCGCCATTAGATCTAGCCTCGAGATAATTGACGAGTAACAACTTGCACGATTGTTTTAGCTATTTCGATAATATAAAGGTGATTTTGTTCAAAAAAAAGTTTATCTCGAGCAGGGTTACCTAATGGCAAAATAGTTCCCTGTGATTGCCTGTGTAGGGGATCAATTCCATCATCAATGTGTGCACCTTTTTGATCAGCTACAAGCTTAACAACCTCTATTCTAGTGACTGGTCTTCCTCCAATACTAAAAATCATTCTGTTGATGTATTCATCTAGTCCAACATCAATTCGCGTGGGTGGTAAAATCTTTGACCGATCAGGGAATATAAATGTCCTTTTAATTACATGCTCGACCCTTTTCAATCCACTGTCGCCATTTGAGTTTGGATTTAAGAGCTTTCGTATTTCTACAGAAAGAGGCTTTATTCTAGCAACAGCGTTATTTTCGATGATGTCTTTTAGAAAAAATTCTATGTTTGAAATACTGTCAAATATTTCTTCTATAAATTCTTTTTTTGTAGATTTAATTCTCATTTAATAGCTCGTTGTTTCTGTGCCTAATAACAATGAAATAACAACGACTTAATTTATCCTTGTTGGATATTTTCCTCTACTTGCATTAACAATTGCTTCAGTCCATTGAATTGCATTTTTTCTCATTGAATCTTCTGTACACCACGCAAGTTCAGGTCCTGCCCAGACATTACCTTTATATTTTCCAAATTCTGCTTTGCTGGTCTCAAATCCATATCCATAAATCTTTCCTGTTTCTGCAAGTTTTAATAATAAATCGTGGTTGTAAACATGATGAACGATACTTACAAAAATTGCTGTTTTCTTCATGCTTTTAAGCATTTTGTCTGTAATCATCCCTTTTGTTTGTTCGTTCTGAGCAACAGCAGGAAGAATAATATCTGAAGTTTCCATTAACTTTTCTAGAGTTACAGACCTGAATCTTTTATCTTTTGAGCTTCTTGAATAATACTGAACATTCATTCCAAGCCCTGCCATGTTTTCTGCAATTGCTGTTCCAATGTTTCCAAGTCCAACTATACCTGCAGTTTTACCTCTTAATTCAATTCCTTGATGCTTTGTATAATCTTGTTTCCATTTATCTTGAGCAACAACTGGAACCTTGCGAGCCACATTCATTGCAATCATTGTTGCCCATTCTGCAACGGCAATTGAAGAAAAACCTCTGAGATTAACTACTGGAATTTTTAATTCTGCAATATGCTTTCCATCAATCCAACTAAAAGAGGTGGTTTGTAGCACAACAGCTTTAAGATTTGGAATCTTATCTACCGCTTCATTTGGAACACTCCAATCACAAAAGTCTGGGTCAATTGCAAGGATTCTTGCTTCAGTCCCATCCATCAAACCTTTGACTTTTTCAAATGGAATAATTTCTTTTTGAACTACAACAGTTCCTGCCTTTTTTAGTTGAACTTTAAGGTTTGAGGAAAACAAAGTATCGTAATTGGGACTTAAGATAAATATTTTCATATTCTTTACATTTGTTTTATATCGCAAATTATTTATATAAGCAAGTGCTAGAGTTAATAATAGTTAACTTAAATTACTTGTTAAACAAGTAAAACAGGGTCTGAAATATTTTCGACTTTATGCCTGAGTTATCCAGTTTAATTGGAGATAACTGGATATATAAAATCTTGATTTACTTGTAATTACAGTTAACCGTTAAAAACGGTGGAAAACGGTTAGATCTTGAAATTTTATTTAAGATCCTTTTGTCTTGTACTCCCACTGTTCAATTTTCAATAGTGCAGCCGTATCCGAAGAATTGTTAAAAACTGTGCTACTTAAACCCCAATAATAAAAAAAAGTTGTAGATCCATTTGGGTTCGCTCTCTGTGATGAAACTCCAGACTTGGTATACAAAACTATTTTGTCTCCGTCTTTCACATTTTGATCTGGAAACCAATATGAATTTTTTGGAGTACTACTAATACGACCAGGAGTAGTTTCTCTCGTTAAAAAAACAACATAGAGACCAATATTATCAATGCCAGTAGCTTGAAGTATCAATCTTTCGTTATTAGCCACTCCACCATCAACAATTCCTTGTATTTTTATGTTTGTCATTTTTTATTTATAAAGAAACTCAAAACTGAACCAACCAAAAGCAACACAACACCAGATAATATTAAAACAAATTTTGTTTCGCCTGAAGTTGTAAAGGCAATACCGAATATGGCACCCCCGATAGTTAAACACAACGAATACAATATTTGAAATTTATTTTCACCTTGTACTTGTTGATCTAAAATTGCGGAACGCTTATCAGCATCGTAGAACTTTTGCCTAAATCCTGACAGCTCAACCTTTTCGCTTGAAAGTGTGTCTATTTTTTCAAGCAACATCCTTCCCACAGCTGGATTTTTGAGATCAGTTTCACTCAACTCTCTACTTAACTTAGAGAAAGCCCCCGTTCCAGGTTGCTTAGTATTTTCGTCTACTGACGAAGTTTCATTTCCAACTAGAATCTCGGTATCTTTAGTCATATATTTTTGTTAACTGTAGTTTACTACTTTTGAAGCTATTTCTCCATTAAGATTAGAGTGCTTTTTGCACTACTTAATTATGATATTCTTAAGGTCAAGAGATTATGATGACAAAACAAGACAAAAAAATTAGAGTATCTTTTGGCGGAGGTTTCAAGATTAAAAACGATAACCAAAGAAACCTTTACCCAAAAGAAAGACTATCGGAGTTCTTAAATGTAGACCCAAACAACGAGATTGATGTAAGAAATTACTGCTCAAAATACACACTCATTCCACAAGATTTGACAGGTGGATTGCTAGCTGGTTTTGCTATTGAGCAACGACTAATTAAGCAGATATTAGAAAACTTCAAATCTGGAAAACTTACCGAAGAGAATATTAAAAAAATAAATAGCGAAATAAAAATCTATCCGAGTTTCAAGGTGTTCAGTAAAAGAGATTTGTCTGAATTTAATAAATCACTGGGTCGTGACGATAGTATTCTCGCAAATCACTCAAATGACAAAATATTATTAAAAGTTAGTACTCATCAATCAACTTTTTCATCGTTATTATCAGATTTGGTTGAGCATTTCATTAGCGAGCAAAAAATAAGAGAGTGCGTCGACTGTGGTAAGTTTTTTGTTTTAGAAAATCCGAAGAGACTATTTTGCGATGATTCTTGCAGAGACAGATATAAAAAACGCAAGAAATACAAAGTTAAAAAAGAAAGTTAAATTCTCCCCGATTGTCTCCCTGTTCAGCCTCCTCACCTTGCCTTATTGTTTATCTGTTATGAGAAACAAGATGACACAAAACAGTAGAAAAGTAATTGCAAACGATGACCTTGTTAAGTTTTTTGCAATTTTATTACAAATTTATAAAAGGAGACAAAACAATGGACAAATTCAAAACTAAAGATATTTTTGAGGCTTCATTTATTTACTCGCAAGATGTTGATCTTGCGAATCTCGAATTAGATTCAAACTACTACTGGTTTGTGTTTATGCAAAAAGAAAACGCTGAAAAATTATCATCGCTTTACTGGTCAGGCAAAGCTGAGGGTAATATTAAAAAATTTGTCGATTCCTTAAAAACACTGAAGGATTTAGTTTTTTCAAGGAAAAGAGATTAAGTTGTGAGGGTGCCGAGCATTACGGATGATCAGACAACTATAAAAAGCTGACAAAGTGAATGCCTCCCATACGGGAAGGACTGTTATACGGAATGAAAAATATAAAAAATTGTTAAAGCAATAATTATATTCCGGCAACAGGGAGCAGAGCGGAGGGAAGGTTGTTAGGGAGGGGAAAGAAAGTATGAATAATCGACAAAGTGACACAAAAACAACAAAACAAATAAGGATCGATAGTGGTCTGCATAAGTTACTCAAAGTGAAAGCTTCTAAAGCGGAAATGACGCTTAGGGACTTTCTGGAGCAATGTTTGAATGAGTCCGACACATTTAATTTTGAAGATAAAGAAATATGAATAAACATCAAAAATTACAATTAACAAAAATAACCTGTTATTACGAAAGAAAACAGGTTAATAACAGGTCGACAAATAAGCCTCTTCTTTCAAAACAGGCGAAATCTGAGTATACTAAGGCTGATAACAAATCTCAGCGACGAAGTAGCACTTTAATTGGTGCAATGTATCGAACCCAAAGAGGGGTCACTCTCGTAGGGTTCGATGCTTCGTCGCTGAGAATACTGGGGGTGATCCCTCTTTGTTGTCAGAAGGCGGTGATATTGATGAAAGAATATAAATTTATTTCGTTCAGCGACGATAAAAAAGGCAGAAAGCAAATGCAGGAAGCTATCGATAACCTATCTTCAGAAGGATGGAAAATTGATAAAACTGAAACTGTAAGTGGTGGTTGGAATGTACTTAAAGCAATACTTCTTGGTATTTTATTTTTACCGTTAGCATTTTTTGGAAAAAGAAAACCTTTAACTAAAATCATGCTTTCTAGAACAAAGAAGGGAGAAAAATGAAAAAGTACATTTCCTATTATCGAAAGTCTACAGATTCTGAGGAAAAACAGATATTATCTTTATCTGACCAAAGGAGAGTAACTTTGGATTTTTGCAATCAAAGACAATTATTTGTTCCGAATGAATATCATTTCGAAGAAAGTTGCTCTGCAAAAAAAGCTGGCAGACCCATATTTAACGAGGTTATAAAATTATTAAAAGATCGAAAAGCAGACGGGTTGATTGCCTACAAGGCAGATCGACTTACGAGAAATTATACTGACTTAGGCACAATAATGGATTTACTTGAATCTGGCATCGAAATTTGGGCTGTGGATTATGGTCAGTATAAAAATAATTCAAACGATAAAACAATGATTGGTCTCAATACTGTTATGGCAAAGCGAAAAATTGATGATTTATCTGAGGATGTAAAAAGAAGTTTGTATGGGACAATAAAGGAAGGTAGATGGGCAGGATGGGCACCCTTAGGATATCTGAATTGTGATATTCGCGGTAGAATAACTGGTAAAAGTTATACATTTGAGAAACAAGGTATTTTAGAAAATCTAGGAAGACCAATCACAAGAGTTGAAAAGGATCTACTAGTAGCACCTTTGATTAAAAGGATGTTTGAAATTTATGCATATCAGCCTGTTGCATTAAAACAACTTGCAGAAATTCTATACGAAGAAGGTTTAAGAAACAGAGTAGGAAACAAACTAAAAAAAGGAAGTGTTCATCAGATATTAACAAACCCATTTTATTACGGTGTTATGCGATGGAAAGGATTGATCGAAGAATCCAAACATGAACCAACTATTGATAAGCGATTATTTGATCTAGTTCAAAAGAAATTAAGTGATAACGCACAGTTTACAATTAAACCAGATTTAGATTTTTTGTATAAAGGTTTGTTGAAATGTGGATCCTGTGGGATGAACATCACAGCAGAAGAACGAGAAAGATGTCAAAAGAACGGAAATGTTCATCATTATGTTTATTATCATTGCACTAAATCACAAGGTAATTGCGGACAAAAGCATATTGAAGAAAAAGATTTAGAGAATCAACTTTCTGAAATGTTTAAGAGCTTCTTTTTAGAGGATAAACAGGTAGAAGAAATAAAATCAAAGCTGACAGAGCTTTATGATGAAGATAATAAGTATCAAACAATTCAAGAAAAAGCACTTAAAACTCGACTGACAAAACTTCAAAATGAAAAGAAGTCTATTTATAAACGAATGCTCATGGGCGATGTTGATGATAAGGAAACATATCTTGAAGTAAAAAACGATCTTCAGAATGAAATAAGCCAAGTTCAAGATAAACTTTTGCAGATAACAGATCATAGTCAAAACTGGTTTGATCAGTCTTCGAACCTTCTTTATTTGGCTACCCACGCACAAGAATTGTTTTTAGAGGGTACAAAAGAAGAAAAACAGATGTTGATCAGGTGTGTATCTTCGAACCTCTTTTTGAAAGATAAAAAGGTCGAATTTAGCTTCAATAAACCATTTGAGATACTCTCTCAGACACCTAAATTGAGTTCCTTGCTCCTCGGGCACGATTCGAACGTGCGACCTTATTCTTAACAGGAATCTGCTCTGCCGTTGAGCTACCGAGGATTATAATTAAAAAGAGCATGGCTATTATATATTAAAATTGTGGTATTTTGGAGTATTATTAATTATAAGAGGTTAATTATAAGTTTGTATATTGTAACTTATATGTATAAGTAGTAATATAACTATGCACATAAAATTTGAGTGGAACGAATATAAAAATAAGTCAAATATTGAGAAACATAATGTAAAGTTTATTGATGCCCAGAGGGCGTTTCTTGATAAAAAGCGCGTTATACATAAAGATCAATTACACAGTAAAATTGAAAAAAGATTTTACTGTTTTGGTAAATTAAAAGGAAGAATATTAACAGTCAGATTTACTTATAGAAATACGAAAGTAAGAATAATAGGTGCAGGGTATTGGGACAAAGGAAAGAAAATATATGAAAAAGAAAATAATATACACAGATGAGCCAATACAGTCTAGGAAGATTAAAGACTTTTTACCAAGTCCGGAGTTTTTTATTCTTAAAAAGGAGAGTAAAAAAAGAGTAACAATCGAATTATCAGATAAAAGCTTGAATTTTTTTAAAAATGCTGCACAAAAACAAAAAGCTTCGTATCAAGTTATGATCAGAAGACTTTTAGATTTTTATGTAGCAAAGCAACAAAGCAAAGATAACTTCAAGATAGTTGCTGCTTAAAATCTCCAAATAAGTTATAATTGCTAGATGAAAACTAAATATATTCTTCATGGTGGTTATGCTTCTAGAGTAAATGTAGAAAATGACAAGTTTTTTAAGGAAATTTTAATAAACACACCTCAAAAGCTAAAGGTTCTATTAGTATTTTTTTCAAAAGAAAACGACAGGATACCTGTAAATAGAGACGAAGATATCAAAATGTTTGTTAAAAATAAAGATAATCATGATCTCGAGTTTGAAGTAGCAGAAGAAAATAGGTTTGTTGTCCAGATTAAAAGGTCTGACATTATTTATTTCCATGGTGGTAATACTCAAAAACTAGTTGACGCTTTAAATATGTTTTCTAACTTAAAGGAGTCGTTTGAAGGCAAAGTAATTGCCGCTGAATCAGCAGGAGCAAATGCATTATCTGCTTTTTATTATAGCCCTGTTACCAACACACCAAATAAGGGTTTGGGGATTGTCCCCGTTAAATTAAGCCCACATTTTGATGGAACAACCGGAGGAAAAGAATTAGAAGAAGTCGCTTCAGATTTAGAAAGCTGTTATTTGCCTGAGTTTAAATATAAAGTTTTTTGAGTATAAATATTTTAAAATTAAATCAAAAATTAAAAATCCAAGTGGAACAAAGAGTAGGGTGCTTACTAATTGATACTTCAAGAATGGCAGCCCATTAAAATAAGAAGACATCAGTCCTAAGATTGTTTTAGGGTACATTCCCCATGAATCAAGGGCCCAAACTCCAAAATTAGTCCAGAAAAAGAAAAATAAGTTAGATGATATTCCTGCCAGTGTCCCTGAAAAAATATTATTTAGTTTTAAATTTTTAAAGTGTTTTATAAATAAAATAGGGATTAAAAATCCACTCCAAGTAAATATAAAAATATTATTGTTTCCAATGATTAAATCAGAAGAAATCATCAGAAGAGAAGTTAAGAGTAAAGAAGATTTAGGATTTAGATAAAAAGCACTTAAAACCATGGCCAAAGTAACAAGTTCAAAGTTTGGGCCTAGATCAAAAACTGTTCTTTCTAAAAAAGCCAGAAAGAATATGAAATAAACAAGGTAATTTTTCATTAGTATTTTGGAGTTTCATATTTCCACAAAACAGTATCATTTTCCTTTAATGAGTAAAGATCAGCTGCTTTGTCTCCTGAAACATTATTTACATAATAAATCCAAGATTTTTTTGTTCCAGATTCAAGAATACCTATCTTTTTAACAAAAACGCCAAAATCATATTGCTGTGTTTCCAAATATATTCCCTGTTTTTCAGTTTCTGATTTTAGGATTGAAAAAGCAGTATCAGTCTCTTTTGCATTAATTTCATATGAATTTGCATTCTCATCCCCATAATCAATAATTAGGGTAGTTTTGAATTCTTGAGCCTGTGGTTTTGCTGTCTGAATGTCCTGTTTTGTCCTAAAGCTGTAGACTATAGTCAACAAGCCAATAGCAGTCACTGCAACTAAATACCAGTATTTTTTCATGTCTTCCTATTTAAAATTATGTTACACTTTTTGTAAAGTGGGAATTAATGTTTTGATACATGATAAGGCCTTGCGTGTACACTCAATAGTAGTCTCTGCTAACGATGGTATTACTACTACTTTTGCAGTTGTGGCAGGTTCTCTTGGAGCTTCCCTTTCTCCTAGCATTATTTTAATTCTTGGTTTTGCTAATCTTTTTGCAGATGGTTTGTCTATGGCAACAGGATCATATTTGGGTGTTAAATCTGAAATAGAATTTGAAGAGGATAATGGGCAGAAAATTGAAGTTGGAAAAGAACCAATTAAAAACGCTGTTACAACCTTTATATCATTTGTTGTTGCCGGTTTGGTACCAATATTGCCTTATATATTCAAAATGAACAATAGTTTTATTGTCTCAATAATTCTTGTTTTTTTAGCTTTAAATATGGTTGGAATTATACGAGCAAAATTAACAGGCAAGAATATTATTAAAACCGCAATAGAAAACACATTAATTGGTGGATCAGCAGCCTTTGTTGCATATGGTGTTGGATATTTAGTCAGAAGATATTTAATTTAAGGCTTGCCCTGAGCGAGGCCGAAGGGGGGTGGTAAAAAATGACAAAACTTGAATCTAAAAAATATTCTAAAGTGTTAATGACAGGATCTTTTGTGGCAGTAGCTTTGGCGGGTGTAGGTTATTTAGGTTTTGACTTTTGGTTAGCATCAACACAATGGCTATTGGTTTCTGCAGTTTTGGCGTTATTTGGTGTTTATATGAAACTTTCTTAAAAGTTTAAAGTTTGACTAAGCCTGGCGGTAATTGTGCGTTAAATTTGCGGAGAAAACATAGAATTTAGATATTAGACACTAGAATCTAGTAGGCTTGACAAACACTAAATACAGTAGTATTCTTCGCCTGCATATGAATTATAATCGAAAAGACATCTTGGTTGGCCTTGTTATTGTGGTTGTTGTTGTTTTGGGAGTACTTCTATTTAAGAAGTTAAAGACAGCTAAAGTTTTATCTACTCCTGTCCCACAAGAAATAAGCTTTAAGAATGACATTGAAGATAGTTTTAAGTTTGATATTCCAGATAATGTTAAAACCACAGAACTTAAAGATGTATCAGGTAGTAATGGTAGGGGAATTGCTACTTCAACAGAAGTTTTAGCAGATATTGAAGATCCTGTAACTGGTTATTTTTACGAAGCTTGGTTACAAGGTTCAAATAACCAAGACCTTATATCTTTAGGAAAACTTCGAATCGCTAAGGGTGGATGGCTTTTGGAATATGAAGGTAGTAAATATCCGGAATACAAAAAAATTATTATCTCTCTTGAAAAAGTATTTGATTCTAATTTAGAGAAAAGAATTCTTGAAGGCACTTTTTAAATTCTTCTATTTAAGCTAATATTAATTAGAATGCGAAAGGCTATTTTATTTTTTGTTTTATTTATAATCTTTATTGCCTTTGCTGTTTTTTTAACAAACGCATTTGTACTTCAAAAGAATTATTTTGAAAATAAAAACGGGAACTCTCAAGCTGAAACTGGTCCAGATTTGAAAGAAGACTATGAAAGGGCCATAAATGAAAAAAGAGTGTTAGTGTTATATTTTACATCCAATTGGTGCCAGAAATGTATAGATCAAGAAAATGTTAATAAACAAGTATTTGATGAACTGGTTAGTGAAGGTGTGGTGGGTTTAAAAATTCATATTTTGGATTCAGAAACAACAATAGAAACTGATGCTCTTTCTCAGAAATTTGATGTTACTAAAGAACAATCCTTTGTAATTTTGGATAAAAATGGAGTCGTGTATTTTAAATACACTGGTATTTTAGAAAAAGATTTGTTAAAACAAAAAATATTGGAAGCGAGGTGATTTATATGAATTATACAATTTATTCAACAACAACATGTCCATACTGCAAAATGTTAAAGAATTATTTAACATCAAAAAATGTTTCATATACGGAAAAATTAGTTGATCAAGATGAAACCGCAAGAAACGAAATGATGGTGGAATCTGGTGGATTTTTGGGCGTACCGTTTAGTGTCATCACCAAAGACGATGGAACAAAAGAAACAGTTATCGGTTTTGACAAAGGCAGGTTGGAGAAGCTAGTAGCTAGTAACTAGAATCTAGATTCTAAATATATGATTTTTTTAAATTTCAAAAATTATCAAAGTGGAACAGGAGAGTCAGCTCTTGATATGGCAAAAATTGTTGACGAGGTGTCCCACACATCTGGGGTAAAGATTGTTTCTGTTGTACAAGCACTTGATATCAGGGAAGTTGTTTTGGAGGTTTCCACTGAAGTATGGTCACAAAAGATTGATCCTGTAGAATTTGGTGCAAGTACAGGAAGTATCCTGCCTGAAGCAGTTATTGATGATGGTGCTGTAGGCACATTTTTAAATCACTCAGAAAATAGACTCTTAACCTTTGAAGATTTATCTAAAGCTCATGATAGGGCAAAGGAAGTGGGTTTAAAAACATTGATTTTTGCAAAAGATGTTGAAGAGCTTCTAAAAATAACTTCACTAAATCCAGATTTCATATCATATGAACCACCTGAACTTATAGGAAGTAAAGACATATCAGTAGCTACAGCCAAACCGGATGTTATTGCCCAAGCGGTAGAAATTTCTAAAAAATCTGGAATTCCATTAGTTGTTGGTGCAGGAGTTCATTCGGCACAAGACGTTAAAAAATGTTTAAGTTTGGGTGCGGTAGGTGTGGCAGTTGCCAGTGATGTTATGAAGGCACTTGATCCCAAAAAAGAACTTTTAGATTTAACAGAAGGGTTTCGCTAGTAGCTAGACATTAGAATCTAGAATTTAGACTGAGATGACAAAAACATATAGAGAGCTAATTGTTTGGCAAAAATCGTACAAATTATCGCTGTTGATTTATGAACAAACAAGCAGGTTTCCAAAAAGTGAGATTTATTCTTTAACCTCACAAGTAAGAAGAGCGGTTGTTTCCATTCCTTCAAACATTGCTGAGGGGTATTGTAGATATAGCAAAAAAGAATACATCCAATTTTTACAAATTGCTTACGGTTCTGGAGCCGAATTAGAAACACAGGTTCTTTTGGCTAAAGATTTAAAGTACATATCAGAAAAAGATTATTATGAAATGTCAGATTTGTTATTGGAAGTGATGAAGATGTTAAATTCGCTAATTGCAAAAGTTCGATCTAGTATCTAATATCTAGATTCTAGTTACTTGATTTATGAAAATATATATTGGTGCGGATCATAGAGGCTACTCATTAAAAGAAAAAATAAATAAGTGGCTATTTGAAATGGAATATGAATTTATGGATCTTGGGGCAAGCAGTTTAGATCCTATCGATGACTACACCAAGTATGCAACTGAGGTGGCTTCACTTGTTTCAAAAGATAAAGAAGCCTTGGGAGTTTTGATTTGTGGAAGTGGAGTGGGCGTTGAGGTTATAGCAAACAAGTTTGATGGTGTGAGAGCTGGAATAGGAAAAGACGCCATGCAGGTTAAAAAAGGAAGAATTGATGACGATATGAATATACTAGCCATAGCTTCAGATTACACAACGGAAAAAGAGGCCAAGGCCATGTTAATCGCTTTCTTGGAAAGCAGGTTTTCAGCTAAAGAGAGATACAAAAGAAGACTTTCAGATATCTCAAAAATTGAAGCTAATAATTGATTAGTTAACCTTCCATGATTTCATTCTAGGTTGTGTGTGTGTGTGAATGTCAATATGAGCTTAGCTTTTGTCAAGGTCTGACCCTGTAAGCGCTTTCAAGGTCCGACCTTTTAAGATAGAATTAAAATATGAATTTACCAAAGATTACAGATTTGGATGTAAATAAAAAAAGAGTTTTGGTTAGACTTGATTTGGATATTAAAGAATTTAATGAAAACGACTTAAGGCTTAAATCAGCAACCAAAACACTAGATTATTTAAAAGATAAAGCGTCAGAAATAATTATTATTGCTCATAGGGGCAGGCCTGAGGGAAAAGTTAATGATAATTTGAGCTTAAAAATATTTCAACCCTATTTTGATAAATGGGGAGCTAAGTTAGAAGAAAACTTGAGATTTGATAAAGGCGAAGAGGAAAATGATCCTGAATTTGCAAAAAAACTTGCCAGCTTAGGTGATGTTTTTATAAACGATGCTTTTGCAAGTTCTCATAGAAACCACGCCTCAATTGTAGCTATTCCAAAATTATTGCCAACCGCTTTTGGTTTTAGATTTTTAGAAGAGATAAAAAATTTGGGCAAAAACTTTAATAAACCAGTAGTTGTTGTTATAAGTGGAATCAAAAAAGACAAAGTTGAAATGGCTAAAAAATTATCAAATATTTATGACAAAGTTTTAGTTGGAGGTAGATTACCCGAATATATGGAAAGTTCAAACTCTGACAAATTAATTATTGGTAATTTAATTCAAGATAAAGAAGATATTACGATTAATACTATAGAAAAATTTAAAAGTGAATTAAATAAAGCAGGTACTATTATATTAGCTGGAGTATTGGGTAAGTATGAAGATGAAGGACACTCTCAAGGAACAAAAGAAATCTTTGATTTCGTCTCGAAGCTATCTGCTTTCAAGATCGCTGGGGGTGGAGATACAGAGACGGCTATTGGTCGTTTGTCTATAGCTAATAGCTTCGATTGGATTTCAGTTGGTGGTGGAGCAATGATAGAATTTTTAATCAACAAAACACTTCCTGCTATTGAAGCAATTAAAATTTAAATCTATACTAAATTTATGGTAACTGTAGGTATTAACGGATTCGGTCGTATAGGTCGTTTGGCTTTTAGGATTGGTGTATCAAAACACTTGGATGAGATTAAATTTGGTGCCATAAACACTTCAGGTTCAATGCCTGCTTCAAGTTGGGCACATCTTGTTAATTACGACACTATGTATCGAGAGTACGAGTACAAAGTACAAAGTACAGAGAATTCTCTTTTAATCCCAGAAAGAAATGTGGATGTACCAATTTTAGCGGAGAAAGATCCTGCCCTTATTCCTTGGGGGAAGTATGGTGTTGATGTTGTTATAGAAGCTACTGGAAGATTCACCTCGGAAGAGGATGCTAAAAAACACGCATTAGGTGGGGCTAAAAGAGTAATTATCTCGGCTCCTAGTAAAGGGGGAAATGTGGGCACATATGTAATAGGGGTTAATGAGGTTAAAAAAGATGCGGTTGTTCTTTCAAATGCTAGTTGCACTACAAACTGTGTTGCTCCTGTTGCTGCAGTAATGCATGCTAAGTTTGGGATTGAAAAAGCTATGATGACTACAGTTCATAGTTATACCGATGACCAGAATTTACAAGATGGATCACATAAAGATTTGAGGAGGGCGAGAGCGGCGGCAGTTAATATAGTTCCAACAACTACAGGTGCAGCGGTTGCAGTTACAGAAACTATTCCAGAATTAAAAGGCTTATTTGATGGTATGGCATTAAGAGTTCCAGTTGCAACAGGGTCGTTAACTGACTTTACCTTTCTATTAAAGAAAAATGTAACAGTTGAAGAGGTAAATAATGCATTTAAAGAAGCCGTAGAAAACACCATATATAAGGGAATACTGGGGATTTCTGAGGGATTTTTAGTTTCAAGCGATATTATTGGAAGATCGGAGTCTGCGATTGTTGATTTACCATTAACTCAGGTTGTCGCGGGAAATATGGTTAAAGTTTTTGCTTGGTATGACAATGAGTGGGGATATGCTAACCGTCTTGTGGAACAAGTAATACGTGTAGGAAGATCTTTAGAGAGTAATTTAGTACCTACTGACAGTATTACCTTGTTGCATACCAGTAACTAGATACTAGTATCTAGAATCTAGATTCTAACTATATGGATGATTTAAAGAAATATTCAGAGCATGACGGCTTTATTAAAAATATAGCCTTCTTTGGTGATGCTAATATCTCAGAAACAGACGAGACTTATACTCAAGCGTTCAAGTTAGCTGAAATTCTTTCTGGTGAAGGTTATATCATTGTTGATGGTGGCGGACCCGGAGTGATGGAAGCTGCAACAAACGGAGCCAAAAAAGGCGGTGGAAAAACAATTACTGTTACTTTTGATCCGACCAATGCCCCCGGATTTGAGGGTAAATATATTGGCAATGTCCCGGATACTGAAATTGTAACTACAAACTATATTGAAAGGATGTTTAAACTGATGGAAATGGGAGATATTTTTATTATGTTTAAAGGCGGAACGGGGACAATTTCAGAATTTGGTACGGCTTGGGTTTTAGCTAAACTTTATTTTGGTTGCCATAAACCATTTATACTTTTTGGTGATTTTTGGGTTGAAGTCATTGATGTTATGAGGAAAAATTTAAATATTGACTCAAAAGAGATGTCGGTTTTTGAGATTGCAAGTGATATTGAAGATGTGCCTGCAATAATTGCTAAGTTTGAGAAAAGTATTTCCGAAAGGCCGTACTGTGCCATAAATTAAAAATGAAAACACACACAATTGATGAACTTCAAGATATTGCACAAGAAGTAAGACAAGATATTGTTAAAATGCTTCTTAAGGCTGGAGCGGGTCATCCTGTAGGGTCGTTGGGTATGGCTGATGTTTTAGTCGCTTTATATTATACAGTTTTAAGAAATGATCCCAAAAATCCTACTTGGGAGGATAGAGATAGATTAATTTTAAGCTGTGGGCATATTTGTCCCGCGTTATATGCTGTTATGAGTCATGTTAGTTATTTTGAACATAAAAACTTACTTAAATTGGGAAGTTTTAAAAGTATCTTGCAGGGGCATCCTGACAAAAGATTTTTACCAAGTCTTGAAACTACTTCTGGGCCTCTTGGTTGTGGATTGGCTCAAGCTTCCGGAATTGCCTATGTTGCAAGACTTGATCAGAAACGATTTAGAACATTCGTTATAACCTCAGACGGTGAACATGATGAAGGAAATCATTGGGAAGCAGTAGCCTTCGCTGGTAAAAACAATCTTTCAAGCCTTACTATGATTGTTGATAGAAATAATATTCAAATAGATGGTTTTACCGAAGATGTTATGCCGTTAGAACCTTTGGCAGATAAATATAAATCTTTTCACTGGTCAGTAATTGACATTGATGGGCACAATATCAAAGAGATCGTTGATGCATGTAACAAAGCCAGGGCCATTTATGAAAACCCAACGGTGATAATTGCGAGAACCATACCCGGAAAAGGTGTTCCTTTTATGGAAAATAACCCCAATTGGCATGCCAAAGCGCCAAATAGTGATGAGGTAAGAGAAGCAATTAAAAATATTAGAAACATGAAAGGGGCAATAGAAGATTATTAATATGATAACTGCATATATTGACGAATCAGGTAATTTAGCAGATAATCGCCCTTTTTTAATTACAGCTATTGTATGTTTAGAAAATGATAATATACCTTCTCGAATAATCAAGAGATTAAGACGCGTATTAGGAAGAAAGAAAGGCAAAATTGGAAAAGAGATAAAATTCAGTAATAGTTCAGACAGAATAAAAAATTATTTTATCAAAAGATTAAGTAACGAAAAATTATATAGTCTAGTTTTTGTTTTTGATAAAGAAAAAAAACAGATTAAAGATAATCCTGAAAATTATGCTAAAATTTTAAATTGGGTGATCAAAATAGGTATAGCTATTCATGGTTGGGGCAAAGTAATAGTTGATAGAAAATTTGATAAAAAAATAGATCAAGAAAAATTAGCAGAAGAAATCGTTACTTTGGGTTTAGATATCAATAAAATATCATTTGTTGATAGCAAGATTAATGATGGTATTAAACTTGCTGATTTTGTTGCTGGCTTTTATGGTCAATTTTATAATTCAAACAAACCTTTACCTAAATTGATACTAGGTATGGTAAGCGAGGAAAGATTATCGTGGAATTTATTAAAGCAAAAAACGGTGGTTCCCAAGGGATCTGACGCTCCGAAAAAATCGGAATCCAGATGATCCTTCATTCCGAAGGATCGATCACACTTGGACTTACACCAACCGTCTTTGCAGTATAGAGTATATAGCAATTATGAATTTAGTCAAATGATTAATCAAAAATTATATTTATCTGACAAAATATTTAAAAAAGATATTGAGATGAAACTAATGAGAGATGGATTTGGTTTGGGGCTTCTTGAGGCGGGGGAGAAGGATCCACGAATAGTTGTTTTATCTGCAGACTTGAAAGAATCTACAAAGGCAAACTATTTTGCTGAAAAATTTCCTGAAAGATTTATTGAAGTTGGCGTTGCAGAACAGGCAATGGTAACAATTGCCTCAGGAATGGCCAATTATGGGAAAATTCCATTTTGTACATCCTATGCAATTTTTTCCCCTGGAAGAAATTGGGAACAGATAAGAACAACCATTGCTATTGATAGTTATCCTGTAAAAATAATTGGAGCTCAGTCAGGACTAAACATCGGTCATTATGGAGTTACACATCAAGGATTAGAAGATATTGCTCTTGCTTCAGTTATACCAAATATGAATGTTGTAGTTCCCTCAGACTTTGATGAAGCAAGGAAGGCTACCTTGCTAATGGCTGTAGATAATAAGCCCTATTATATGCGACTTCCTAGAATTGAAAGTCCTGTTTATACGAGCAGTGAAACTCCTTTTAAGTTTGGCAAGGCCAATATTTTAACTGAAAGTAAAAATCCAGAGGTAACAATTATAGCAACGGGGTTAATGGTTTACGAAGCACTTATGGCTTACAAAGAACTTTATAAGAATGGTATAGAAACAATTGTTATTAATATGCACACAATTAAACCTCTAGACGAAGAATTAATAATAAGAAATGCAAAATTAACAGGGGCAGTCGTTTCAATTGAAGAACATCAAGTAATTGGAGGATTGGGGTCTATGGTTTCATCTGTATTATCCAAAAATTTCCCAGTTCCCATGGAAATATTAGGAGTACAAGATAGGTTTGGACAGTCAGGAACTCCTAAAGAATTGTTTGCTGAATATGGTCTGACCAAAGAAGATATTATTAAAGCTTGCAAAAAAGTCATTGCCAGAAAAAATAGTTAAATACTCCTAACATATTGACAGACCTTAGGAATTAACACTCAACGATTCCTAACAATGTACTTTTAAACGCAAGAATTATCTTACTGAGTTTCTGAAACGTTTTGATAAATAAAAGTTATTTCTTCTTTTTAATTATTTCTAAAACATCATCGATTGAAGTGTGTCGATCAGCTTGAAGAATAGATAAAGCGTTTTCAAAAGCATGACCGCTTAAGCCAGCCATGGTTAGTCTCATCACACCACCACCTGCCAAATTAAGTTTATCTGAAAATTGATCATTATTAGCTAAACCCACAGCTTTTTCAGATGCGTCTACAATTCGTACTTCAGACAATTTATCTGCCATGCCTGAATTCTACTACTACTACTACTACTCAATAGTCAAATTTTTTGGTATATAATTTTTTTATGACCAATAATATTTGGTTTTTGATTGCTTCGGATTTGTTAATTAACTTAGCTGCTGGTTGGTTGGGAGCTGTGCTCATTGTCCCAAATTTTTCAAGTAAAAATAAAAGACAAAAACTCGTCGTATTGACGATGGACATAGTCTTTGCTATATTTTGTATATTGGGGGCTTATAAATTTAGATCATTATAAGTAAAGCTTGTTAGAATATCTTAAAATGGCAAAAAAATTAAAAAAACTTGATATTTTGGATGTTAATGCGAATGTAGGTATAGCCTTTGGATTATCTGTCATATCATTACTTCTTTTGTATTGGGTTTTCTTCAAGTAATGATAAACCCTACCGTTCAACAACTTTTAGCTCCATATAAAGGAATTTTGGCGGCTGATGAATCAACAAAAACAATTGAGAAAAGGCTTATGGCTTATGGTCTACAGTCTACAGAAGAGATAAAACAAGCATATAGAAAGATGCTTTTCACAACACCAGATATAGAAAAATACATAAATGGAATAATTTTATATAAAGATAGTTTAAATTTTATTCCACTTCTTAATCAAAAAGGAATTATTGCAGGTATTAAAGTTGATGAAGGTCTTGAGAGTTTTAATGATTTTGAAGAACAAGTAACCAAAGGCCTTGATGGATTATCAGAAAGACTTGATGAATACAAAAATCTAGGAGCAAGGTTTACTAAATGGAGGGCAGTTATCAAAATTTCGGACCTTTATCCGAGTGATGCTTTTTTGGAAGAGAATCTAAGTAGAATGGCGAAATATGCAAAGTTGGTACAAGAAAAAGAAATGACACCAATTGTCGAACCTGAAATTTTATTGGACGGTAATCATACAACAACAAGGTGTGAAAATATAACAACTAAGACATTAAAAAAGTTGTTTGAGCTTTTGAACCGAGAAGGCGTTGATTTATCTAATCTTCTACTTAAGACAAGTATGGTTCTTCCTGGTAAAGACAGTGGCGTTACTGTGATGCCTTTAGAGGTATCGAATACAACTCTTCGTACACTCAAGAATTCAATTCCAAGCAATTTGCCTGGCATTGTGTTTCTGTCTGGTGGGCAAACCCCAGATCAAGCCATAAACAATTTAAATGAAATTGTTAAATTAAACTTAAACAAAAGTTTTGGTCCTTGGGATATCTCATTTTCGTATTCTCGAGCTTTACAAAATGATGCATTAGCTACCTGGATAGGTAAGGAAGAGAATACGGCCGATGCGCAGGACATTTTTGGGAAGAGATTGCAAATGGTATCAAAGGCTAGAATGGGGGAACTGTAGCTATGAGCTCTTTTGATTTACTTTCAGTAGGAGACGCTAATTTAGATGTTTTTATCAACCCTTCCGAATCTGAATCGTTATGCGACATCAATACAAAAGAGTGTTTAATTGCCTTTTCATATGCCGACAAAATACCAGTTAAAGATTTAGAGTTTTCTGTTGGGGGTAATGCTGCCAACAATGCAGTTGGAACTAAAAGATTGGGAATTAATACTGGGACAGTTCTGACTCTTGGAGATGATTCTACTGGGTTACAAATAATTGAAAAGTTAAAAAAAGAGAATATAGATTTAACCTATGTAGTTCAACAACCATCAACACCTTCGAACTTTAATGTAGCCATAACATATACAGGAGAAAGAACTATTTTTACTTACCACGCACCTCGTTCATATGAATTTCCTGTACAATTACCTAAAGTGCCTTGGGTCTATCTAACTTCAATGGGTGAGTCCTTTAGGCCTTTTTATAATCATATTACAGAGTGGCTAGTTAAAAATCCTGAAGTTAGCTTGGCCTTTAACCCAGGTAGTTGGCAACTTCGTGCAGGACTAGAATCTTTAAGTAGTATTTTTAAATTAACAAAAATAATATTTGTTAATAAACAGGAAGCAGAAAAACTGACGGGGGTTGAAGCAAAAGATGAAGTTACCAAAGAATTGCTTGTTGCCCTATCAAATTTGGGACCAAAAATGTCAGTTGTTACAGACGGGGGAAATGGTGCATATGTATTTGACGGGGTTAAATGTTTTTATTCCAGTGTTTTACCAGTTGATGCCTACGAAAGAACAGGAGCCGGAGACGCCTTTGGATCGGGGTTTTTGGGGGCAATAATTAAAGGTAAAACAGTAGAAGAAGCTTTAATTTGGGGAACTGTAAATTCAGCTTCAGTTATTGGTTATGTGGGAGCACAAAAGGGACTTCTAAGAGAAATGGATATAGATACTTGGGTTGAAAGAGCAAAATCTTCAGGAGTTAAAGTAGAAGAAATGTAAGACTAGTAACTAGAATCTAGAATCTAGAAACTAGTTAGGACATGGGGCAAATTCACAATTAGGCCCAGTTCTTCCTACACTTGTTCCATCAGGACAAAGTTTAGCCTCCTTTGTACAACTTACGGGTTCCGAACCCGTAAACTTAAAAGTTGAAAGAATTTGATCAAATAGTTCCGTCGTTTTATCAACATCGTTCTTGTATTTCATTACATAAATCTGATTTGTTTTGGGAGATTTCAAAAAGTTATATGTATATTCATTAAGGATTATTTTATATGCATTTATATCATTAATGATGATTTTATCTGTGTTGCTATAGGTAAACTTCTTAATTTCTGGAGGACAAGGATCTGAAAATTCTGATATAAAATTTTCCAACGTTTGTTTTATGTTGTTTCTAAATTCAGTAAAATAAATATCAATTTCAGCAGTAGATCCATTTTTAAATTGTCTACCAAAAACCAAGTTCATCCATTTGACTCTAACATTTGAACAAGTCATGGGTCCGTATAAATTGTAGTTTTGGGGGATTCTCATAGTGTACATAACAGGCATATATCCGTCTGAGTCCGATAAAGGGTATTTAAAATCAACCAACGTAGATTCAGGCTGAATCCAAGGTGTCGGAGAATTTGTAGATGCTGAGTTTCTTAATTTTGTTATTTCCTTTACTAAATTCTGTGTTTGGTAGACAAAAAAACCAGCAATAATGCAGGAAAGTAGCAATAAAATAGACAAAAGTGCAATTAAAAGGCTGTTGCTTTTTGTGGATTGTGACTGGAGATTGGTGGTTGTTGATTCAGGTAAATTTTGATCCATGTATTAAGTATTTCATAGATACAACCATTTGACAATTGCCATGATGTGTACTAACATTGTAATAACATGCAAATACAAACAATATTTAAAGCAGGAAATAGTGATGTTGTTTCTATACCCAGAGATCTAGCTGATGAATATGGCTATAATCAAGGCTTGATGGTTCAAGTTATACCAGCTGGATATGGCGACGATTTAATTATCAAAAAAGTTAAAAAGGTCAATAAATCAAAGTCTAAAATTTCAACTGAATTCAAAAGCTGGCTTAAATCCACACTAGACGAGGATAAGGAGATTTTAGATGAACTTGCATAAATTAGACATTTTAGAAGTTTATGCAATTCATGAAGCCATTATAAAAAGAGCGGGAACAAAGGCATCAATTCGTGATTTTTCATTGCTTCATTCCGCAGTTGAAAGACCATACGCAACATTTGAAGGTCAAGATTTGTATCAAACAATATTTCTAAAAGCTGGAGCTTTAATTCAATCAATTTGTTTAAATCATGCTTTCTCAGATGGCAACAAAAGAACAGCTTGGCTCGCAACAAAAAGATTTTTGTGGGTAAATGGTTATCACTTGAAATCAGAAACTAAAGAAGCAGTTCACTTCATGATTTGGATAGATAATAGCCACCCTGAACTTAAAAAGATATCTAATTGGCTCAAAAACCATTCCAAAAAAGTTTAACTATGGTTTTGGGGTTGGGCAGGGGGCAAACTCACAATTTGGTCCAGTTCTGCTGACTGTTGAACCATCAGGACAAAGTTTAACCTCCTTTGTACAACTTACGGGTTCCGAACCCGTAAACTTAAAAGTTGAAAGAATTTGATCAAAGACGTTGTTATCTCCAGTTTTATTAAGACTGTTTTCTATTAGAAAAATATAATCCTTTTTTATATAAACTCCCACTGTTTTTGCGGTTTCCCCATCATTTTTTTTGACATAGATTAGCATCTGGAAAGTTGCCTCGTCACCATAGTTAGGAGTTTTAGTAATTGGAAAGTTTTGAAGTGATAACACCCCCGTGTAACCATTTTGTTCAAAGGCTGAGTTGTCATCCAGATATTTAAATTCAGTAGGATATTTGAAAGAAAATCCATATTTTTCATTTATATATATTTTCCAGTCTGCAGTCGGGTCAGGAGTTGTAATTGCTTCTGGAGTTGGTTCTACCTGTACGTTGTATGTTGTCAACTCTTTAACTAACTTCTGCGTTTGGTATGCAAAGAATCCAGCAATGATGCAGGAAAGAAGTAATAAAATAGATAGAAGAGTTACTAGAAAAGTGGATTGTGAACGGTGAACCGTGGACGGTGCGGTAGGAACAGTACTCTGTTCACTGATCACTGTTGACTGTTTTTCTTGTTCCATAATCTAATGATAACACATATTAAGGTCAGACCTTTTTACTGATTTTACTTTAAAGGTCTGACCTTGCAAGAGCTGTTCTTTGTGTTAAATTGTATATATGAAGATTTTTGTTACAAGAAAAATTCCAGGAAATATAGAACTTCTAAAAAGCAACAATGAAGTTTCCATTTCTGAGTTTGATAGGCCCTTAACCCCAGAAGAATTAATTGAAAAAGCAAAAGGAATAGATGCGGTACTTTCCCTTTTAACAGACAAAATTGATGGGGAGGTAATGGATGCAATTGGCCCGCAACTTAAGGTAATTAGTAATTATGCTGTTGGTTTTGACAATATTAATATTAAGGATGCAAATGACCGTGGAATTATAGTAACGAACACTCCCTGTGAAGAAGTTGATGAAGCTGTTGCAGAACATACCTGGGCCTTGATTGCTGGTTTAACTCGAAGAATCGTTGAAGCAGACGAAGCAACGAGAAGGGGGGGGTATAAAGGTTGGGAACCTGATATCTTTTTAGGCACTTCTTTAATTGGGAAAACATTAGGGATAGTGGGGTTTGGGGGGATTGGGCAAATGGTTGCCCGTAGGGCAGAGGGATATAAGATGAATGTTATATATAGCAAACGGACGAAGGATGAAAAAAGTGTTGATCTTGATACTTTGCTTGCAACTTCCAACGTGGTTACAATCCATGTTCCCTTAAATGATGAGACGAGACATATGTTTAATAAAGTTTCCTTTACCAAAATGAAAAAGGGAAGTTTTCTAATTAATACTGCCAGAGGTCCAATAGTTGACGAACATGATTTAGTTGATGCCCTAAGATCTGGGCATTTGCAAGGTGCAGCTCTTGATGTTTTTGATAATGAACCAAATATTGACCCAGAACTTATTGGTATGCCAAATGTTATAACCACACCACATATTGCTTCAGCAACACATGAGGCTAGAGAAGCCATGACCAAACTTGCAGTATCTGGTATCCTTGATGTTTTTGCTTCAAAGGAGCCAGTTAATATTGTAAATAAAGAAGTTTGGAGTAATCGTAGAAAGTAATATGGGACTTTTTAGCAAAAAAGAAAACGAAAGTTTTGAAGATGAGATTAATGAAGAACCTAGAAAAATTCGTGATCTAAGGCCTGAAAATAGACGAAAGAGGACAGAACCAGTAAAACCTTGGGGAATAAAAGAAAGATTTGTTATTTTAATTACCCTTTTGGCTACGGTTTTAACATCTGGTTTTTTGTCACTTTCTGCTCGTAATTTTAAACTTCCCAATTTACCTAGATTATCAATTCCAAAATTATCACTTAATAATCTATTCCAAGATCAAGTGATTGTGGTGGGGAATAGAGGTAGCAAAGTATCACAAGAAAAAATAGAAAATACCAAAAAACTATTTAAAGAAGCTGTAAATAATTACTCAGGAATTTATGCCTTTTATATTTATGATTTAAACGGCGATTACTATTACGGACTAAATTACCAAGAAATTATGCAGGCAGCATCATTAATTAAATTACCTATCATGTATTTAGCAATGAAAGAAGGTCAAGACAAAAGTTTAATTGAAGCTATGGGAAAAAGGTCTGATAATAGCGCTTTTAATGAAATGGTTTCTGTTTTAGGAAAAGAAAGGGTTAATAAAACAATTTCTGAATTAGGGATGATTAATACTTCACTTTCCGAAAATACAACCACTCCAGAGGAGGTTGGAATGTTTTTTGTAAAACTTTACAAAAACGAGATACTTGATAAAGAAAAATCAGATCAACTAATGGAATATATGACAAATACTGCATTTGAGAGTTGGTTGCGATTGGGAATTCCAGAAGATGTTCCCCTTACACATAAATACGGTAGAGAGTCGGGCACTGTAAATGATGCAGGGATTGTTTTATCTTCAAAACCGTTTGTGTTAGTTATTATGACAGATGGGGCAATTGAAAGAGAAGCTGACGAACTGTTTCCAAATTTAACAAAAATATTGTATGATAATCATGTAAAGGATTAATATGAAAGGACCTGTAGAATACATCAAAGCATCTTGGCAAATTTATTTCAAAAAAGAAAATTTTCTTTTCTTTGCCAAAATTATGGTTGTTTTGACAATTGTTTCAACTGTAATTTCATATTCTCACACCTATATTTCGCAATTTGTATTAAGTCCAGATCCTGTAAGATTTAACTTCAACAATGTCCCATTAACCATTCTATATTTCTCAATTGCATTGTTTTCCTTTGTTTTTTATTTTTATTCACAGGTAACAACATATCTCTCAGTTATAAATATGGGAGTTCTAGAGAAGGATGTCTTTAAACTAGGTTACAAGAACATGTGGAAGTTTTTTGTAATCTCTCTTGTTATCGGTTTAATTGTTGGTTTTGGAGCTTTACTACTTATAGTACCTGCCATTATTTTTGGTATTTGGTACTCATTCTCAGCTTTTTTTGTTTTAGATAAGGGATTAGGAGTTGGTGAGGCATTGAAACAAAGTAAGGCTTTAGCTAAAGGCAAGTTCTGGGCAGTGTTAGGAAGAAATATGGTTTTTGGTCTATTTGGATTTTTAATAGGTTTTGTGGTTGCTCTTATTCCCTATGCAGGCTCAATAATAGTTTCATTTTTAGCACCTTTATTTCTTTTGCCAAGCTATCTATTCTACAGAGATTTGAGCGCTGGGTTCAAGGATTTTGGGACAGTTTAATTGTTTTTCCTCCAAAAACCATTCTTTTCGACTGTAACACTCTTTATAAACCAAACCTTTAGGGGGTATCCATTCCTCAACAGGTTGATTTATAAGTAAACCTCTCATTATTTTGTTCCAGATAGGTGCTGCTCCTGTTATACCTGAAGCAATTCTACTCATCGGAGATCCATCATTGTTACCAACCCAAACAGCTACGACATAATTTTTATTAAAGCCAATTGTTAAATTGTCTTTAAGGTCATTACTTGTTCCAGTTTTAACTGCTACTTCAGGATGATCTGGTATAAAAAGCATCGAATTGCTTCCAAAGGCTGGAGCTCTTGCAATATTATCTTTTAAAACATCAATTAATAAGAATGCTATTCTAGGATCTAAATCTAATTTTTCTTCTTCAAATCTACCTTGGGTATATAATATTTTGTTTTTGTAATTTTTAATTTCAGTTATAGATTTTATATCGTTCCTAACTCCGTAATTGGCAATTACAGAATAAACTTCGGCAAGTTCCAAAAGTTTGACCTCTCCACCACCTAATGTTAGTGACAATCCAAATCGAGAGGGTTCATTCCAGGTTGTTATACCCATTTTTTGCCCCATTTCAATCATTTTTTTAACCCCCAGAGAAGCTAATATTTTGACTGCAGGAATATTTCTTGACTGGGCTAATGCTTGTCTTACTGTAATTTTGCCTTTGAATTCACCATCATAATTTTTAGGTGAATAAGGCTGTTGACCTGGAACATTGAAGGTGACTGGAGAATCGTCAATTGTTGAAGCCAATGTTAGACCATTTGAAAGGGCAACTGCGTAATTAATTACTTTGATAGATGATCCTGGTTGTCTAAGTCTGGTTGTTACATTTACGTTTCCACCACTTGCGGTATCAAAATAATTTTTTGATCCTACCATAGCCAAAACCTCTTCATTCTTGGGATTTAAAATGACAACCGCAGCATTACCCACGTTTAAGTTTTTAAGTTTCAATAATTCTTCCTCAACAACTTTTTCAGCCAAAGTCTGAATATTTAGGTCAAGTGTGGTTTTGACCGTTAAACCTCCCTTTTGAACAACTTCTTCACCATATTCTTCTATTAGTTTTTCTTTGATATACATTACAAAATGTGGGGCTAATATCTGTTGCCTGTCAGAAGCAAAGGTAATTCTTTCTAATTTTGCGCCTTCTTCTTCTTCCAGAGTTATATATCTATTAATCTTCATTAGATGTAATATTTCTCTTTGTCTTGAAAATGTTAGGTCGGGATTATTGCCAAATGGGGAATATCTTGTAGGACTTTGAGGTAGACCTGCCAGAAGAGCCGCTTCAGATAACGTCAGGTCTTTTGCAGATTTATCAAAATAATGTTTAGAGGCTTCCTCAATGCCGTAGGTGGTACCGCCGTAAGAAACTTCGTTTAAGTACATTTCTAAAATTTCGTCTTTTGAAAAATTCATTTCTACACCAATAGAAAGAATAAGCTCGCGGATTTTTCTTATATATGTTTTTTCAGAGGAGAGTAGAGCGTTTTTAACTAATTGTTGTGTAATTGTTGATCCGCCTTGAAGTTTTCCTTCCGCCATGTTTGTTCTTACCGCTCTCAACATTCCTCGAATTGAAAAGCCAATATGATCATAAAATTCAGCATCTTCAGCTGCGAGTGTCGCTAGTCTTACATGGTTTGGGATTTGAGATAGTTTTACAGGAGTTCTATTTTTATCTTTATAAATTGTATAAAGAAGTATCCCATTTCTGTCATAAATTTTAGTTGATACTTCTTGCTCTCTTGTAATTAATTCTTTGGGGGAGGGAAGATCCTTGATTAGTAGTAAGTAGAATGTAGAAAGTAGAATGCAAACAAAGACAAAAAACAACAAATAGCGCTTTTTAATGGGAATACAAATTTTGATTTTTGGGATTTTAAGCGAGGTGAAAAAGTGACCAAGAATATATAGGATGAAAACTACTATTATCAAGATATGGGAAAGAATAAAATAAAAAGGACGACCGACGGAGGTTAGTACTGCCGTAAGTAATGATAGGGCAGTAATGGTTTTCTTTTTTCTAAAAGCCACGGGGCAATTGTAACATCAAGTTCGCAACATATGAAGCCTTAACCTGTTTTTGATACAAAGCAAGAAGTTTTATTTGAAATCCTTTTTCTAGCTTCACTTTGCATTCCAGCCATTATGAAATTATCATAAAGCCTTAGTTTCAGGCACGCATAATTTGCAAGCTCTACATAAGGCATTCGTAAAAGTCTCCATGGCCAGTATTATAGCCAGTGTGTGTGAATGTCAAGACTATGGGCGTTTTTTAGGAGTCTGTAAGGGTCGGACCTTTTTACAGATTTTTCTTTTAAGGTCCGACCCTATTAGAAAGTGGATATTTAATAACTGCACTTTGAGAAGAAATGGGACAACTTAAACAGTAAAGTCCACCTGTTGGGTCAGTGTATGTTGGTTTATTTTCAACATGAACCTGTTCAGGTAAATAATCTTTTAGTGCAATTTGACTTGTATCGTTAAAAATAGTCAAATCTTGAGAAATTATATTTGATGTAGCAGGAACAGTCCCTTCAAGGAAATATTCAAATCGTCCTGGGCAACCTGGATTATTTGGATCTCCTGATGGTATGGCTCCACCTGTATCTGCACAAATTGTTGCCCCAACTACATCCTCAGGTTGTAATGGCCAAGAGTGCCCATCATCGTCAGAATCGTATTCACCCTTTTCTGATTTATCCAAAGCAAATTTTATTATTTTGTTCCAAATAGGGGAAGCTCCAGAAACTCCAGAGACGGCCCCGCCCATAGGAGTGTTGTCGTTATTACCAACCCAAACTACAGCTGTAATTTGCTTTGTAAATCCAACTGTCCAGTTATCTCTTCTGTCGTTTGTGGTTCCTGTTTTTACAGATACTTCGGGGTGCCCTTTAACATTTAAAAAGCTTGTTGTTCCAAATGCCTCCTGTCTGGCGTTATTATCATGCAAAATATGAGAAATTAAAAATGCTGTTCCAACATCCAATACCTTTTCACCTGTTAATTTTGCATCTTTAATATTGACCTCTTCCAATATTTTACCTTTCCAATCTTCGATTTTAGTAATAGCAATTAAAGGTTGTTTAACTCCGTCATTTGCAAATACACCAAAGGCAATAGCCATATCATACGGTTTAACTTCACCTCCACCAAGTGTTAATGAAAGGCCATATCTATCAGGATCAGTAAATGTGGTTAACCCCATATTTCTAGCAAAGTCTACAAATTCCTTAACACCATTAACAGCAAGTATTTTAACGGCTGGGATATTGTACGAGTTACCCAATGCAAAACGGGCTTGGACCAGTCCGTGATATGTGCCGTCGTAATTTTTAGGGCAATATAAAGACTGTCCTGCAACAGAAAAACATGTGGGTACATCGGCAAACGTTGTTGCTGCTGTAATTTTTTTGTTAGTTAAGCCATATGCATAATTAATTGGTTTAATTGATGATCCAGGTTGTCTTTCGGCTAAAACTACATTGACTTTTCCATCTTCGTCTTCAGAAAAATAGTCCTTACTTCCAACCATGGTCAATATTTCACCGGTTGACGGGTGTGTGACAAGTGCTGCACCGTTTCCCACTTTTTGTTTTTTTAATTTACCAACCTCTGATGCTACTATAACTTCCGTAAAGTTTTGTAATTCGAGGTCAAGTGTTGTTGTAACTCTTAAACCCCCCTGTTCCACTCTTTTCTCTCCATACCTTTCGACTAGTTGATCTTTAACCCAGAGCGCAAAATGGGGGGCGCTGGGAGCTTTAACTTTTGCATATTTTAACTCTTCTCCAAAGACCTTATCTGCATCCTCTTTTTTTAGGTAGCCATTTTTAACCATTTGGTTTAAGACTTCTTTTTGTCTAACTTTCGCTAGTTCTGGGTGCGCTCCAAAAGGTGAATATCTTGTTGGACTCTGTGGAAGGCCAGCTATTAAGGTTGCTTCGGCTAGGCTCAAATCTTTAGCTGCTTTGCCAAAATAAAGCTCACTTGCTGATTCGATTCCATAAGCAGTTGAACCATATGGAATTTGATTTAAATACATTTCCAATATTTTGTCTTTGGAATATATACCCTCAACCAATATGGTTAAAAAAAATTCTCTTGCTTTTCTTCTGACTGTTCTTTCTGGAGTAAGTAGCGAATTTTTGACAAGTTGTTGGGTGAGAGTAGATCCACCTTCAATTTTACCTCTGGTTACAATTTTCCAGGCTGCACGGGCTATGCCTGTAAATGAAAAACCGTAATGTTTGTAAAAATCTTTATCTTCAATTGCGATCGTAGAATTCTTGATATAATCAGGCAATGAATTTAATTCGACAGGACTTCTTCTAGTGCCGGCGTAAATTTCATAAATTAATTTTCCATTTCTATCAAAAAGTTTTGTTGAAACAGGAATGTCTGCTGATGATAATTTGGTGGGCAGGGGAATACCCCAAAAAAGCCAAAGAGAAAAAGAAATAAGAATAGTAAAAAAAATAACCCTTTTTCTATTTCTTTCGATAGAAAGATAACCTTTGATTTTTTGGAGAAGAGACCTCATACTTAATTCTAATGGATTTAAAGTTGGAAAACAAAGTTTGGTGGAATTATATCGAAGAGGATTTACAAGAATTAATGGTAGCTTCTGAATTTTTGGCCAACACTGTTAAAAGTTGGGGCGGGGACCTACCTGCTGGCAGACAAGTATTTCATGATTATTCTTTTATTGTTTTTCCAATAGCTAAAGCCTATGAAGGTTTTTTGAAGAAGATGTTTTTTGACTTGGGTTTCATTACAGAAGAGGATTATAGAGGTAAAAGATTTAGAATTGGTAAAGCTCTAAATCCTTTTTTGGAAAAAGATTTAAGAAACAGGGAAAGTGTTTATGATAAATTAGTTAAATATTGCAACGGCCGGGAACTTGCTGACAAACTTTGGGAAGCTTGGACTTCTGGTCGCAATCTTATCTTTCATTGGTTTCCTGAGGAAAAGAAAGCTGTTGGTTTTAAAGAGGCAGAAGAAAAAATTAATTTAATAATTAATGCTATGGATTTAGCTTTTGTAGGGTGTAATATTAGTAAATAAATGAAATCATTTAAATATGCGGTGGGATTTGCGGTTTACCTTTTAATTGTTTGGGGTTTTTATAGATTTTTGTTTCAATTACCTGAAACAATTGAAGAGTTAATTATTAAACCACTTGTATGGTTATTGCCTGTTTTTTACCTTTTAAGAAAAGAAAGAGAAGGGATTGCCTCTCTAGGCATAACATTTAAAAATTTATTTCCTGCGGTTTATTATTCTTTAGGTTTGGGCGCATTTTTTGTTATTGAAGCTTTAGTTATTAACTTTGTTAAGTATGACGGCAAGTTTGATTTGAGAGCAAATATTGGAACTCTTCCACTTTTAACTTCACTAGGCCTTTCTTTTGCAACCGCAATTTCAGAGGAACTTGCATTTAGGGGGTATGTATTTACCAGAATCTGGAAATTTTTAGGGAAGGAACTTTATGCAAATCTTGTAACAAGTCTTTTTTGGGCCTTAATTCACGTTCCGATAACTTTCTTTGTCTGGAAGCTTGATCTTCCTGCAGCTTTAATTTATCTATTCTTAACCACTCTTTTTGGTATGGGTAGTGCTTTTGTCTATGCCAGAACAAAAAATATATTATCTCCAATTCTTCTTCATGTTCTCTGGCAATGGCCAATTATATTATTTAGATAGTGTACATAGCAATGTACTTAGTACTTGACAATTTATGGTACATTTGATATATATAAAGTATGAATTCCCTAAACATTATTCCAATAACCAAAGCAAGAAGCCGATTGGGAGATTTGGCGGACATGGCTATAGCTAATAATTATTTTGTTCTTACAAAAGGTGGGGAGCCATCTGTGGCCTTAGTTGATTTTAATTATCTTAAAAAAATGGAAGATTTTGTTAAATTGGTTTATCAAAAGACATATATTGATCCAAAATTAGAAAAATATACAAGAGAATTTACAACTCAAGAAATTGAAGAATGGCAAAAGGAAGATCAACCATAAGTCTGTTTTTAGACTCAAGTGTTTTATTTTCAGCTACATATTCAGTTATTGGAGGATCTTCTAAATTATTTACATTAAAAAATATAAAACTTAATGTCTCAAAGGTTGTTTTGCACGAAGTAGAGAAAAATGTAAGACAAAAATTAGAAAGTTATCATCTAGATAGGTTTTTTATGTTAACTTCAAAATTAAATATTCTAGACAATTATCTAAACGACAATTTAATTAAAAAAGCGAAAAAGTATATTGTAGAAAAAGATAGTGTAATTTTGGCCGAGTTCTTGAATTCAAATTGCAAGTATTTAATAACTTTAGACAAGAAAGACTTTTTGCAAGAAAAGGTCATAAAATTTGTAAAACCCAAAAAAATCCTCACCCCAAAAATGTTCCTTGAGGCTAATAAATAATTCTTCACGTATCATTTTCCTCTTGACAGGTAGAGAGAGAGATTAGAGTTACGGGTGTATATATGACAGAACCAATATCTTTAGGAGATCCAGCACCTAGTTTTTTCGAGAAGCACATTTTGGGTGAGCAATATCTGGAATACCACAAAGAACCATTAGTTAAGGTGGCGGGTCAGATAAATGGGGAGTATCGTGGCCTCCTTGAAAAGATGGGTGAGGGTGATCATAAACTGAATGCAAATTATTTTGAGGAATTAGCACTTAAAAGAAAAGAAGTTTGTGAAGCCAGATTACAAGCTTCTAAAAATTCACGCGATCACCGATTACGTGATCAGGCTTTAGGTTGGGAAGCAGAATTGTGGTACACAGACATTGCGCTAGAATCATTACATAAAGATGGAGTAGATAAGAGGGTTTTAAAAGCGGTTACAAGATCAATAGCGGGAGAAATGAAGGAATTAGACAGGGAGGCGTATGAAAAGAGGAAGTTTAGTAAGATGTCTGCAACAATTGGTAATGTAGTATTTGAAAAAAGAGTCCTTGCATTTGCTAAAATTAACGACTAATAATATCTTTCTCCTTACTGTTTGTTTGCAGGGGTTGACTAAAAGATATACAATTACAATTACCCTTAAAAATGAAAAGTAGGATTGCAGGAATTAGTGCTACAATTTTGATAGCTTTTATCATACTTTTGGCTTCATTGTTAAGAAGTGTTACTCCTAACTATGCATATTCTCCGATGGTTTTATCAGAAAAAACAAACAAAGTAGAGAGCGTTACAATTGATTATGTGTTGGCTTATCAAGGTAAAATTCTACCTGATAATCCTTTGTGGTATATAAAGGTATTAAGAGATAAAATTTGGTTAGTTGGCACTTTTAAACCTGTCAAAAAGGCGGAATTAAATCTCCTCTTTGCTGATAAAAGGTTAAATGCTTCTTTAGAACTTTTTAAAAAGAATAAACCTGATTTGGGGTTATCTGTGCTTACCAAATCTGGAAAGTACTTGGAAAAATCAGCTAGTATCATGAATGATGATAAAGATTTTTATAGTAAATTAGCCGTAGCGTCGCTTAAGCATAGAGAGGTTATAGAAGAGGAAATACTTCCACTTACTCCAGAAGATTTAAGACCGCAGGTTATCAAGGTGAAGGACTATTCGAAATTAGCATACGAAAAAGTGAAGGACAAAATGCTCTCAGTTGGCTTGGTTCCACCAAGTAATCCTTTTGAAACGAAGTAATTTCTTGTACAAGATATATTTTTAATTTCCGATCAATTTCCGCGAGCAATTTTATGTTTTGTTTTTTCACGCTTAACTTACGCATAAGCTGATATATTTGGTTCTACAAACTAATAGTTGCTTATCCCTTGTCAGTATTAGATTATGTTTTTACGGATGAAAAACTTTAAAGCCCCGTCTTACGAAAAAATAAAAAAAGAAATAACTAAAAAAATTGGTGTTATGCCTAAAAGGCCTAGTGATCTGCCATTAGGTAATTGGACAGAACAGGCATTAAAGGTTTTAGAAGAAAGATATTTAGTTAAAGATAAGGATTTAAAACCAATTGAAACCACTGAGGATATGGTTTGGAGAGTTGCTTTTGAAGTTGCCTCTTCTGAGGCAAGATGGGGAGCCACAAAAAAGGAAGTATTGAAAATGGCTCGTGATTTTTATGAATTAATGGTAAGCAGGAAATTCTTGCCCAATTCTCCAACTTTAATGAACGCTGGAACTGATAATGGTTTGCAATATTCTGCTTGTTTTGTTCTTCCTGTTGAGGATTCTATGGAAGGAATCTTTGATGCCTTAAAATATCAGGCAATAATCCATAAAACAGGTGGAGGAACAGGGTTTGCATTTAGTCGCCTTCGAGAAAGTGGATCAATAGTTAAGACCTCTTCAGGAACGGCATCTGGTCCAGTTTCATTTATGAGAATTTTTGATGCAGCTACAAATGAGGTTAAACAAGGAGGTAAAAGAAGGGGAGCTAATATGGGGATCTTAAGGGTAGATCATCCTGATATTTTGGAGTTTATTCATTGTAAGGAAGAGGGAGGTATCACAAACTTCAATATCTCTGTTGCTATAACAGACACTTTTATGAAAGCATATTATAGTGATGGGAATTACGACTTAATAAGTCCAAAAACTAAAGAAATTGTTGGTAGTCTTTCAGCTCGAAAAGTGTTTGACGAAATTGCAGACGGGGCCTGGAGGACAGGAGACCCTGGACTTGTTTTTATAGACAAAATAAATGAAAGTACAGCTAATCCAGTGCCCACACTTGGTAATATTGAAGCCACAAATCCATGTGTTACTGGGGATACTTTGGTGTCGACAAAAATAGGATTACTTAGAATAAAAGATATTGTAGAGAATGGTAATAAGGGATTATTTTTTGATAATAGAGTTGAAAATATAACTAAAGGTGGAGTTTCGATTAGTGAAGCTGTTAAGTTATATGATTTGGGTCCCAAAAAAGTAATGAAATTAGTTACCAAATCAGGTTATGAAATAACTGCAACCCTAGACCATAGGGTAATGACTGTCAGCGGATGGAAGGAAATCCAATCGTTAAAAATAAATGATGAGATTCTTATACAAAGTGCCAAGGGTAGTTTTAATGAATCTGATAAGTTATCTTTTGAAACTATCAACAATTTTCCAAATAAGTGGACCAAAGAACTGGGTCAGGTTTTGGGTTTGTTAATAGGTGATGGCTGGTTACGAA
>LBOW01000007.1 GCA_000989765.1 Candidatus Woesebacteria bacterium GW2011_GWB1_33_22
AATGGATGATGAAACAGGAACAGGAGCCTTAGTTTTTGCCAACACTCCTACTCTTGTTACTCCAGAAATAGGCGTAGCTACAGGAACTTCTTTAGATTTGGGTGGAACTACTCTTTATGCCTCGAGGGCAATAACTGTTGATACAGGTGGTGTACTTAATATTAGCCTTGCTACGGCCGCAGGTGATGATTTTACAGTGGACACCAACAAATTAGTTGTCGAAGGAGACAATGGTAATGTTGGAATTGGAACAGCAACTCCTGGCAGGACTTTGGATGTCGTTGGTAATTGGGGAGGAAACGCGGTAGTTGACACAAGTGGAGCCGTCGACGAAACCAGAACTATTTCCACCAAAGCTTTAATGTATGATTTACAAAAAAATACAGGCACTACCAATACTTCCACTACCACCACTTGGAATATAACAGGCTTGCCGGACACCGACGGTACTTTTGCTTTTATTTATTCTTATGTAGAAAAAGGGATAACAGGCAATGCGCGAACGGAAACAGTTAATATTCAGATCAACGGCGCTTCAATTAGCTCGGTCGCAACTGCCACCACTCCCACTGCCGATAGCCGCCATTTAACATATATTATCTCCCGCACTGATAGTGTCTGGCACATAGCGGCAGCCGCCGAAAGCGGTACTGGATCAGACTTGGCTGAATGGTTTCCTCCCCAGGCAGGAGAGTTGGTTAGTATTGCCAGTGAAGCAATTAAGGTCAAACTTTCAGAAAATGCATATGATAATAATCTAATTGGTGTTGTTTCCACCAAACCACACACCACCATGGGCGAACAAACAGACAATTCAATTAGAGTAGCTTTGGCAGGAAGAATACCAGTTAAAATTGATCCAGATTCTCCTCCAATTTCAGCAGGAGATTTTATAACCTCATCAGATAAACCTGGAATGGCTAAAAAGGCAACCCAAGCAGGATATTCTGTTGGAAAAGCTATGGAAAATTGGCAAGCTGGGGGTTCTGATCAAATTGAAGTTTTTGTTAATCTCAGTTGGTATGAACCAGAGCTTACTTTTAATTCGATTAAAGATTTAAAAAACAATATACTTAGTAAGATTGCAGGTTTGATTGAGTCGAAAATTGTCAAAACAAATATTATCTCCCCTATTACAAATAGTGATTTAATTATTGATTTACAACCAGATAACAGCCAAGAAGCTAATAAATTTGTTGTAAAGGGAGTTGATGATAAAGAAGTTTTCAGCGTAAATGCTGGTGGTGATGCTACAATTTCAGGAACACTTTATGCAGACAAAATAGAGTCTAAACGACTTTCTGATATTGAAGAATTGCTGAAAGAGGTTGAAACTAGTCAGAATTTACTTACAGAAAGCAAATCATGGGAAGTTAATACAGCCACCACTTCGGCTTCGCTCAGTGCAAGTGATTCTGGACAATTTAAAGATTTGTTTGTAACAAACCAGTTAGCAACCACATCACTTTTTGTATCTGATAACTTTACAACTAAAAATATAAATTCACTCGACTCCCCTCTTAGTCTTCAACCTTTGGCTCTTAATTCATTAGAAATCATGGCAGGTAAAATTAAAATTGACACCAATGGTAATGCTTTCTTTGAAGGTAACGTTGAAATCGCTGGAGATTTAACTATTAAAAATATAATAGTTGCCAGTAGTGATCCTATTGCAACAGAGTCTGGAATAATAGATAACACGGTAATAAATACAAACTCAACAGCTGGAAAAGCAATTTTACCTGCAAACACCGAGAGTATTACAATTAACAACAGTAAGATATCAAACAATACATTAGTATATATTACACCACTATCAAGTACTCAAAATAAAGTGCTTTTTGTAAAAAGTAAGGGAGACGATTTTTTTACGGTTGGTTTTAATGAACCTCTAGAACTTGACGTAGAATTTAACTGGTGGATAATAGAAATACAATAAGTATGCTAAAAATTTTAAGTTTTATTGACAAATATTTGCACTTAGGTCTTATATTTCTATACCCTATTTTTTTTCTTCCACTATTTGTTAATCCCTATTCAACATCAAAGTTGTTGCTATTAGTGGTGGTTGTTTTAATTCTAGCTCTAATTAAAATAGTTAAGACATTTTTTAGTGACGGTCTTGAATTTAATTCTTCAAAAATAGATATTCTTGTTATTCTTTTGTCTCTTATTTATCTTTTGACCGGGATATTTGTAACGCCAAACAAATTTGACGCACTGTTTGCTCCTGGAACATCATCGTTTGTTGTTTTTGGTAGTATTTTATATTTTATTACCAATCAATTAAAAGAAAGTGACAAAAGATTGGCAGAGTTTTCACTTATCTTAAGTGCTTTTTTTAGCGGAGTATCTCAGATTTTAGCTTTCACTGGTTTAACTAAAGTAAATTTTCTAGTTTTTGAAAATCCAATAAATAATTGTATTTTCTTATTTTCAGTTTTGCCAGTCATTTTTTTTAAAGTCTTTAATTATCAAAAAATACTTACTAAAGTCTTTTTTGGAATTGTTGGCTTTGTTGTCTTTGTGGCTGGTTTTACAAATGTTTATCTATTACTTCCTGCAAGTAAAACTTCAATTAAACTTCCTTCATTTAAAGTTGGTTGGGTAGTTGCGGTAGATACAATCAAAGTAAGACCTTTTTTTGGAGTTGGTCCTTCAAATTTCTTACAAGGCTATAACCTAAACCGACCTCTTGCCAGTAACTTGAGTAAAGATTGGGAGGCTAAATATTTAGTATCAAGTAACACAATTCTTACTATCTTAACTGAAGTGGGACTTATTGGAACTGTTATTTTTGTATTACTTTTCGTTTTAAGTTTAATAAAACCCAGATTTGACAATCCTAATTATATTAGTCTTGTCATAATAGCCTTTTCAATTTTAGTATTGCCTATTTTTCCAAGCTTAATGCCAATTATTTTTGTAATCCTTTCTTTGTATAACCACGATAACAAACATTCTGACAAATTGACATCTAAAACTGCATTATTCTTGGTCACAATTCCATTTTTAGGCTTGATAGCAAGCTCATTTTACTATTCATATATTTGCTTTTATCCAGAATATTTATTTACAAAAGGGATTAAATCAATTGCAAAAAATGATAATCAGACTCTTTTTAAAAACATTAATAAAGCAATATCAATTAACTCTAAAATTGACAGATATCATCAAATGGCTAGAGAAATAAATATGGCACTTGTTAAGTCATTGATCTCAAAACAAGACTTAACTGATAATGACAAACAAGCAATTATTAATCTTGTCCAACAGACCATTACTGAAGGTAAAGCAACAATTACTTTAAATCCTAAAAATTCAAATCACTGGGAAAGCTTGGGGGATATTTATAATAGTTTTATACTCCTAACAAAAGGAGCCGATGAATTTGCGATACAAACTTATACTCAGGCAATTTCACTCGATCCAATTAACCCCAACTTAAGAATTAAATTGGGTAAAGTTTACTTAGGCCAAAAAAAGCTAGACAAAGCGATTAAGTCTTTTGAACTTGCGGTTTTAGCTAAACCTGATTTAGCTATAGCACACTACAACTTAGAAAAAGCTAAAGAACTTGAAAACAACTAATTGACAAGTTAACAATCTAAGGTGTAATATTCAGTCAATGGCAAAACGAATTGAAAAAATAGTAGCAACAAAAGACAGAAGTATAGTATTTTTTGAGATTGACCAAACGAGAAAAGAAATGACTCATTCAATAAGCGAGTCAACTTCTGTTTCTATATTAGCCTTAGTGTTGTTTATAGGTGCCCCGTCGGTCTTTCCAGAAATAATAAATCCCTATCTTCCATCATCACTTAAAATTATGCAGGTAATTGTTGCGGTTCCACTTGTTTTTTGGTTAATAACCATATTTGCAAACATGGTTAGATATTTTAAGATACTAAAACTCCAAGATAATCTTACGAAGTAATTTTGTGTATTTTATGCTCATCCTTTACTGCTTCATGATAACCACTATTTCTTGAAATCCTTAAAGTTGAAATAATAAACAAAACTGCGATTACAAAAACTCCCAATATCAGTTTATTAAATGTTTTGTATGTAAAGGCAAGCAGATTTTTCTCTGACGTCACTACCATAAGCTTCCATAATTGGTCATGAATGTTTATTGGAGCTGATGAAATAAGATATGGTTCAAGATTATTATTTTCAGGGTTGAGCATTGCTAGTTTAAATTTACTCTCATCTGGTTTTTGTAACTCATTTAAAAGAATTTCAATGACTTTATCTTTACCCAAAAAGTCAGTAGTAAACATGTTTTGAATGTTTTTACCTGTTAATTCTGGTAAATCTGAATAGATAATCTCTCCTTTACTGGTAAATAAATATACTCTTGAAGAATCCAAAACTTTTATATTTTGAATATACTTTTGAATAAGCTCAGAAAATGGTATGGCAATAGTTAATACTCCATTAAACTGATCGTTTGTAAAAACAGGGCTTGAGACAGTAATTATATATTTACCTTTAGTTGGTCCAAGTTTTGAAACAATAGGTGCAAATACTTTATATGTTCCATCCTTAGCGTTTAATGCCCAATTAAAATAATCCCTATTCGAAAGATCTGATCCAATATCGTGTATGCCCTGTGGATTTGAATTTTTAATTGCAATTCCATTTTTATCTGTAACAACCAACCCAGAAATTCCAGTATCTGACCACATTTTAGTAAAAACATCTAAAGTTTTTTGGTCTGGCTTATCAGCCAAGATCACTGAGGATTTTCCTATTGTATCCAGTAGTGTGCTAATCGAATTCGCACCGGCCCTAACTGATAATTGTTGTCTATGTTGAATTTGTTCAACTAATAAATCTCTTGAATTTTTGTTAAAAAATATAAATAGGAAAATAATGGAAAATAAAAAAAATAAAATGCTTATTATGAATGGATTTTTTGTATACTTAGTCATTTAAATAGTGCTATATTTAAGAGTAACACAAATATGGAGAAATATGGGAGGGTCTTAATTGTTATATTTTTCTTGTGCCTGATTAATTTGGGTTTGTCTGTTTTTGCTATCAGCAAACCCACTCCTGTTAAATTAATTGTTAACTCATCACCCACTCCCTTGCCAACAAGTATCTCAAAAAATGAGATTGCAACAAATTCCGGAGATTTAAAGTCAGACCTAACTTTAATTAAGGCGGAAATTAGAGCCCTAAGAGAAATATTAGGAACAACTGGAAGTTTTGAAGAATTATCAACCTTAATTAAAACTTTAAACAACAATGAATAAATTTTTTTTGATATTGTTAAGCTTCCTTGCAATATTTATTTCCATAAATTCAATTGTTTTTTTGCCAGTTGCTGTATTTTTAGTCACAACATTAATTACAAATAGTGATGAATTTAATTTAACAAAGCATAAAAAAACATTATTTTATTTTTTAGGATCAATAATTATATTATCTTTAATCTCAGTTTCTAAATTTATATGATTATTCGAAAAATTATCACTCTTTATGCCTTTGTAATTACCTCTTTTTTGACTATTTCTGGGATATTGGGAGCTAAGAATACTCCAGAACTTATTACTGCAATTCTTTTTTCTCCCTTAGCTTTTTATTTTTTGATTTTAATATTGCCTAGAAAAAGCAAGGTAATTGTTAATTTTGATCCAATTTTAGATATTATTCCTGACAAAATAAAGTCAATAAAAAATCCTGATTATGATCCTGAGAGAAGAAAATTTTTAAAATTAATAGGTGCTGCAGGAGGTTCACTTTTTCTTTTGGCAACTTTTACAAGAAAGGCGGAAGCGTCATTCTTTGGCAGTATGCCAGGACCAGGAACAGTTGCAGTTAAAAATAGTAGTGGTGTACAAATTGATCCCTCGGAAAAACACCCAACTGATGGCTATAATATTACAGAGATTGACGATTCTGGAGTTGATACATATTATGGTTACATAAATAAAGATGGTGCTTGGTATATTCAAAAAGAACTCTCAACTGGTGCATATAGATATATAAAGGGATCATCTGACTTCACAAATGCAACCACAGGCTGGCCAAATAGAACCAATTTAACTTACAATTACTTTAATGAGGTATTTTAGAAAAACTTTTCTAATTCTGTAAGTAACGGTTTTGGAAAATCTGAAATTATTGGTTTCATGCTTTTAGGAAGAAATATTGAAAGTTCATCCCCGAATTTAATTTTCTTTTTCTCTAAAATTGCACTTATTTTTTTTAATTTATCTCTTTCTGAGACAGTTAATTCCCCGTTTCTTAGAAGAAAATAAATATCATAAAAATCTCTCGGTTTACTTCTCGTGAGAGCCGCCTGAATTTTTTCCCCTATCATTTCTCTTTTGGGCAATAAATATGCCTGATATGTGGGAATATACTCGCTTAAAATATCAACAATGTCATAATCATTTCCTATTTTCTTTCTTAACGAAATTTGTATGCTGATCAATATATTTTTTCCATATATTTTAAGATATAATTTAGCTAAGTACCCTCCAGTTGTTTCTTTTGATTCTTCAATATCACATTCCATTCCATTATTTGATAAATTTTCTAATGCGGAAAGTATTATTTCTTCTATCTCTTTTTTACCAATCTGACAGGCTGAAAAATCTAAATCTTCTGAAAATCTAGGACTTTTATACGCGATTCTGTATGCAGTACCGCCCTTAAACAAAATCTTATTAGAATTTTTGACTTGATATAACGATGATAAAAACAAGTGCTGTGCGTATTCACGATAAACGTTCTCTTTAAACGTCTGATACTTGTTTTGAACAATTAAAAGTCTTTCCTTAGTTAACATTTTATTTAAAAAATTTTATTAATTAAATTATTTAATCTGGTGTCATCAAAAAACTTGGAATAGTACTTAATCTTATCCTTATTTAATTTAGTCAAACTCATTCTTTCATTTAAAACACGCTTTCCTAACGAAACAAAATATAAATAATCGCAAACTGCTTTTTCAGGCTCGGCTATTAAAGTATCATCCATGATTAAATAGCCGGTGTATGCCTGTTTTTTGATTTTATAATACTTATAAATTGTTTGCTCATCTGTAAATTCTCTAGTTGCTTTTGTGGTTATTGAAGTTATTGAATATACAGTTTCTGGAATAATATTATAAAATGAAAGTGCACTCTCTAGCGATATATATGACGGAAAATAAGCCTTATTTGCAATTTTATTTTTATCGTGTATCTCCCCTTTTAAATAATAAACTCCTTTTTTTGGGCTTATTAAGTAGCCTAATTTTTTATATCTTGATAATTTGACAGCAGAAACTTCATTTGAAATATTAAAAATATTTACAAAATCTTGATTTGTAAATACTTCAAGATTATGCTCTTTTAATGCCTGTCTCACTTGTTGGAAATTCATTTTATTAACAACTTCGTTAATTATATGAACTTGCAAGAATTTTGTCAAGCATGGAGATCTTAAACTGCTAAATGTGGTAATATTTTATAAATGGCAGTACCAAGTTACACAACAGACCTATCATCACAAACAATTAGTGAATGTGAAAGTAACTCAACTCCTCTCGTATTTACGAATATAGGAACTGGGGCTGATGCTACAGAAACTGATTATTTTATTCAAAAAACAGCCTGTGTTTCAAAACCTTTTAACATTACAGCTGGTGGTATTTATGTTACGACGAGTCAGGCTATAACCACAAGTGGTCATTGTTTTTGGGCTTGGTATTATTTTGGTTGCCCAAATGCTTTATTGGGAGAAACTTCAGGTGGTATGCAAGCAATGGTGGGTCAATCGGTTAGTAATTATGATAAATGGGATATTTTTGGTTCTGATACTTATACTTACGGAGGTTGGAGATGTGTTCCAGTGGATATATTAAATATTGGTTATGATGATAGGGTTGGTTCGGGTAAGGGTTCATCTCCATATCTAATTTTTGGAGTATATGCAAACACCTCAACTGGTATTGGTAAGGGAAATCCTTTGGGTATAGATGTCATGAGATATGGCAGAGGAGAAATGAGAATAGCTGGGGGTTCATCTGGAGATGGATATGCTACTTTCTCAGGATTTGCTACAGAAAATGACAGTATAAATAATAGATGGGGATTATTCCAAGTAATTGACGGTGCTTATTTGTGGCAAGGTTTGATGATTTTAGGTTATGGTGCTTTAACTGAATTTACCGATTCTAACAAAAACATTCTGATTGCTAATACTAAAAAGGTACAGTCGGATTTTAATAAAATAGAAATTAGAAACGCATCAAGTATTATTAACTGGACAGGTATTCAGATTTCGTCTTTAGGAACAACTGCAAAAGGACTTTTTGTAATGACAGATAATGCAGATGTAAATTTAGATACTTGTACTTTTATTGACATGGGTACATTTACGTTTCAAAGTAATGCCGTTTCAATAGGAACTATTTTTAGACGCTGTGAATTAGTAACTCAAGGTGGTGCTCCTTTTACAAATTGTACATTTGATTCTACAAATGATACTGCCAAAGCACTTTTATCAAACAACCCTGCAAATTTGTCAAATTGTAATTTTATCTCAAGCGGTACAAAACACGGAGTTGAATTTAATACACAAGGTACATTTACTTGGTCAGGTAATATTTTTACAGGTTATGCATCAACAGACGGATCAACAGGAGACGAAGCGGTTTATAACAACTGCACTCCATACAATACAGGTCAAACACATCCAAGTTCCAATCAAGACAGTACTCTTTCATTAAGATCAGATGCTGGAGGGACATCGGCTACGGGCGAATCTTTTGCTGCAGGTGCTACAAAAATTCTTTCAGTAGCTAGATTTTATCTCAAAAAAACAGGCTCCCCAACAGGTAATGCAACAGCTAAAATATATGCGGTAACAGGATCTTCTGGATCATACACACCAACAGGAACTGCTTTAGCTACTTCCGAAAACTTTAATGTAGCTAATCTTACTGGAAGTTATGCTATGAATAGCTTCATATTTAAGCTAACAAACAGTATCACATTAACATCAACCACAAATTATTTTGTAGTTATAGATGTCAGTGCCACAACTTCAAGTGCGGGCAACACTATTGATGTGGGCTATGAAAACACAACCCCTTCTTTTGCCACAGGAAATGCGGCAACCTATGCTGTAACTGGTAGTACATGGACTAATCAGGCATACGATTTAATTTTTGATTGTTATACAGACGGTGCAATTATTCTAAATCTATCAGGCGGTGGTTCCACACCAACTATAAGAAACGCAATAGGCTGTTCAACATCAATCTCGGCTTCAGTTAATATATCCGTATATGTTGTGGATACGTCAAATTCACCTCTAAATGACGTTCAAGTTGCAATATTTAGAACAAGTGATGATTTAGAAATAATGAACAAAGACACAGGCTATGATGTTGAAGGAAACGGTTATGCAACAACCACATACAATGGAACAACCCCTGCAAACATATATCTAAGAGTCAGAAAGGCTTCAACCGGAACCAAATATATTCCAGTTTCATCAACAGGAACGATTCAAAGCGGTTCAGGTTATTCAACCACAATTACATTATCAATAGACACTAATGCCTAAACTGTTTTTAACAGTTTACTAATTTCTGTTTTTAAAACAGCTATTATCTGTTTTTGACTACGGGGCAAGAATTGACCAAGATCTTTTTCAAGAGATTTTTGGGGGAATTTTTCTAAATTTTCGATATCACTTTTTTTGATATCAATTATCTTTATGCTCTTTGAGAGTAAAAACCATATATCAAAAATATCTCTACCTTTATTCCTATTTTTTAATGCATCAAATTTTTCCAATAAAATTGATTCTCCTGACAAATGATAAATTTGAGGGAAAATCATAATTGGAAATTGTGTGTTTAGTGTTGAAACTTTTGTACCTAGTACTTTTTTTTGTTGGTGAAAATCAAGCCTAATACTAAATGGGTATCTAAACTCTTTTTGACTAAAAATTATTCTAAAACGTATTCCTTCTGTACCTTTATAGAAAGGTTTAATTATTAAATTAGGCAGTTCTTTACTTATTTTATTCTCAATACTTTTAAGTAAATTAATAATTTCGGAATTAGAACAACTTGTAGAAAAATCCAAGTCTTCAGAAAACCTAGGAGAGCCAAAAATTAACCTTAATGCAGTTCCCCCCTTAAAAAATAACTTGTTTGCTGTTCTCTCCTGATACAAATAACTTAAAAATGTAAGTTGTAAGTATTCTCTAAAAATACTATATTCGTCAATTTTAAAACTTTTTGATAAATATTTAATTTGATCTTTAGTAATCATATGTGTTTTTTAATCTCTTGAAATACTGTTTTATTATACATTCTCGCCCACTTTAAAAGTAATTTTTTATCGAGATTCGTCATATCGATTTCGTCCCAATCAAGATTTACTAATCCCTTCGAAGCGAAGTAAACATAGTCTAACAATGCTTTTTCGGGCGTAGCAATCAAAAAGTCTTCTTTTTTTTCAAATCCCCAAAATAGTTTAGTGTCAATTTTGGAATAACTATAATCTTTTTCATTTATTAATAAATGTTTTGATTTTTTTATAGTAATTCCTGTTATTTGGTATGAAAATGCAGTTATAATATTATGAAATGATAAAGCAGATTGCAACGAAACATATGATGGATAGCACAAAAAGTTTGATATTGTAAAATCATTTGTATCTTTTAAGGTAAAAAGATATTTGCCTTTCATTAAATTTTGCAAAATACCACTTTTACTAAGTCTCTGAATTCTTTTATATAATGATTGACGATTATTAGAACCCAAAACTCCTCCAAGCTCATTCAGGCAAAACAAAGGCAAATTCTTTGATGCTAATCTTTTGATTATTGTACTTAAAGTTAACGATTCCATAATTAGGACAATAATATACTAATTATTGAATCCTGTCAATTTTCTAAACAGTTTTTGTAATTACTTTTCTAATCAATCTTTGAAGAATATTGGCAAATAATCCCAAAATATCCAGACTATAAACGTCAACCAAAAGCCAGAGTAAAGTGAAGCCTCCAAACTTGTTAGCTTCCAATTTCCTAGTACAAAGTTATTAGGAAATAAATAGTAAATGGTTTACATATACTTGATTATAGTATATTTTTAAATTATCATCTCATTAATGAAAAAGGAAGTAACCCTTGTTATAACCGTCTGTTTGTTTCTTTTGGCTTATGTTTTAGATTATTTTGCTGGAAGTATTAATTTAGGCTTAATAAACCCCATGGATTTTTTAAATCAAACTTATTTTAAATTGTATCCAATGACTTTTGTTGCTGTGATAATTAGATCAGTTGCCATAACGCTTTCTACTACTTTAGTGTTATCTATAATGGAAAGGCAGTTTTTTAAAAAGATGATAATTTCGCTTTTTTTAGGATTTGTAGCTGAAATTTATGCATTTCAGATTTTAGCTACAGGAGCTAAAGTTACTCCAACTCTGTGGACCCTAGCAATTTCATACGGAGGCGCGCTACTTATCATTCCTATAGCCTTTTACATATTTGCAAGTATTGCAGACTTCCTCATTCCACAAAGAAAAAATGCGACACACCTACCCACTAACCAGACAGATAATTCTTCTTCCGTCCTTAATCCTTGACATAATTTAAACCAAAGGTTATAATTTATCAAATGTCTGGACTAAATAACATACTTAGAAGCTCACAAACAGTTTTTACATTTAACGATGTAGCTTTGATATTCAGGGAAACTAACAAAAAATCTATTATTTCCAAGGTCAATTATTATATAAAAAAAGGTCAACTGGTAAGAATTAGGAAAGGAATTTATGCAAAAGATGAAAACTATAATACATTTGAACTAGCTTCAAAAATTTATACACCTGCATACATAAGTTTTGAAACAGTACTTACACAAAATGGAATTAATTTTCAATTTTATAGTCAAATATTTATAGCTTCATATTTAACTAGGGAAATAACTGTTGGAAATCAAATTTATAAATTTAAAAAGATAAAGGACTCAATTCTTGTAAACCCTATTGGAATTGAAAATAAAAATAAAATATCAATAGCAACTAAAGAACGAGCACTATTAGACACTCTTTATATAGATGGCGACTACCATTTTGATAATTTAGATTCAATTAATTGGAATATAGTCAATGAAATTTTAGCAATTTACAAAAATAAAAGAATGAACAAAAATATAAATGAATTATATGCTAAATATCGACAAACATAGAAATATAATTTTTCAAATCTTAAAAGATATTGCGGGAGACATAGATATCTCCCCCATTTTAGGTTTTAAGGGTGGGACTGCAGCCTTAATTTTTTACGGCCTCAACCGTTTCTCGGTTGATTTAGATTTTGATCTTTTAGATGAATCAAAAGAAGACATTGCCTTCGAAAAGGTAAAAGAAATTGTAAGCCATTATGGAACAATAAAAGAAGCTCGCAAAAAAAGATTTAACTTAGTCTTTATTATTTCTTACGAGGAAAGCATGCAAAGTGTAAAAGTTGAGATAAACAGGAGAACATACGGGTCTAAATATGAGCTTAAAAATCACTTGGGGGTTTCGGTCTTAGTAATGACAAAGGAAGATATGTTTGCCAATAAATTAATGGCAATGTATGAAAGAATCGGAAAAACTAGCCGTGATATTTATGATGTCTGGTTTTTTTCGAAACAAAATTGGGAAATTAATAAAAAACTTGTTGAAGCAAGATCAGGAAAAATTTTTAGTGAAATAGTCAAAGCAAACATAAAAAGTTTAGAGAGAATGAGTGACAAAAATATATTAAAAGGTCTTGGAGAACTTTTAACCCAAAGCCAAAAAGACTGGGTAAAAGCAAAACTTAAGATTGACACTATTTTTTTGCTAAAATTGTTGCTTAACTAATCCCCAATCTCTGACTAGTTCTTTTAGCGACGAAATGTATCAATTCCGACTCATTTGATACAGTAATTATTAGTTGACAAGCACATTATTGATAGCGCAAACTGATTAAAGTTTAAGAGTTACTTATATAATTTAAGAATATGGCAGATACAATACTAAGCGGACGCTGGGTCGTATATTATGGCGCAGAAAATCGACAAAAACGAATTTGGAGAGATACAGTAGTTACTCCAACTGTAACCGATACAGTTAATGCTTTATATTCCGCACTACAAAATCAATTTGATGAGTTAACACAAATGGATGATGGTGTTCCAATGTCTGCTCAGACCCCTACTGAGTATACGATTGGTATTATTGATGCCGGAGATAAAGACCCATGGTTTATTGACAGAACTTCAGTTGAATATTTATCTGGTGGTGCTTTAAAAACTGCCAGTTGGGATAGAGTAACTGGAACAAACACTGGAATTTTAAAAATTGTTTGTAATAACACAGATATTGTCTCAGGAGATATTGGATTAGATATTACAATTGCTGGTAATACTGGAACTCTACTTGATGTCAAAGGAACCGGTGCTGGGTCTATTCTTTGGGTTAGACCGGATGATAACAGTGCAACGAACGATTTTGATGATGCAGGAACTCTAACCTGTAATGCACATACAGCTACTTGGACTTCAACGGCATCTGCAGGAGAATCTCTTTGGGCTAATATCTATACTCTTGGTACCATTGAATCAAACACTCATTTGTACATAAGCCAGAATGGTGCTAATCTAACCGCCTACAAAGATACAACTGATTGGTGGGGTGATGGACACATTGATATTCTAGTTAATGTTAAAGAACTCGGAGTTGAAACAGACGAAGGATATATTGGAGTTTTTGCTAGACAATATAGTAAAACTTATTCCTATTACACAGTGGACTTAACTAACGGAGGTCGTAACCCTATTCCCCTTCAAACAGGTAATGACTTGGATAACCAAACAGGTTACTGGACGTTTACAGGCACCTCCGGTACGGGAACATTTGTAGTTGGAGAAGTTATTTCTAAATCTGGAACATTTAAAAAGGGTGTCATTACGTCTGTTACTGGCTCCCCAGGTACAACCCCTACAATTGTTTATTATTTAATCGGCGATCCTATTACAAATTTTTCAAACGGTGATACATCTGTAACTGGTGCAACATCAGGAGCAACTGTAACCGCAGGAACACCAGCAGCAGCAGGACCTTCTGCTCTTGGCACTGCACCTGTTATCGTTCATGGGGGTTTAGCAGATGGTGGAACTAATGATATTGACGAAAATGGAACTCCTGAAAACTACTCTATAACAGTTGATTGTAACCAAAATTCTTTGGCTAATGTTTACCAACATTCAAAATACATAACAAGAAGAGGAGAGACAGCAACAACAAACACAGATGACTTACAAGGTCAATTTTATATCGGATCAGATTACAGATTAAGATATTCAGGCTCCATTACAGGAACATTTTCTGAAGGTAATACTTGTACTCAAACTACTTCAGGGGCAAAAGGAACAATAGTTGAGGTTAATACCACAGATAAAATCGTGATACTTCGCAATTCAAGAGGCACATTTGATACAACAAATATTGTAACAGATGATACAGCAAGTGGAACATTTACTCCAAACTCAGAAGCCTCGGCTGTTACACCTATAGCAGCTGCACCATTCGGAACTTTTGCTGGAGGAAAGTTCTTCTGTGCACCTGGAGTTGTACTATCTGATTATTTAACTGCTGATGCTAATAACTTTCAATTGGTTGATGATAATGGAACAGTACGTCTTGCACCCACTAAAGCAACAATTACAGTAAGTAATACCAGAGCCGGTGATAAAGTTGCAGTCTTTAGATTGACAGGATCTGGAGCCGATATTAATAAGGCTGAGTATAATGCAACAGTTCAGTCTCAGGCTACGACAACGGTAGTTTTAGGTGTACCAATTACGACAGATTCACCCGGAAAATCTGCGGGAGGTGTTATAAGACTTGTTGACACTTCTGCTACTAAAGAATATCGGTTAAGGTTTTCGTCTTGGACTAACACTCCAAACGGAACATTTAACCTAGCCTATACAAACGTTGCCTCTGCAGATTCTGGTACTACCACAACCAACATAACAGAAACTGGAATTGGCACTGCAAGTTTTGTTGGAGATTTAGTATTAAACGTAACCCAATCTAATGCAGTTTCATATGTTACAGCGATAGTTGACGCTAACAATGTGACAATATCCCCAGCTATTACCGGACAAACTACAGCTGATAACATTAAATTTAATGCTTTACCAGTTGCAACTACAACCTCACCACAAGACACATGGTATGTACCATTTATTGATTCATACGAAACAACAGGGTCATCAGGTACACCTGGTTCAGAATCTGTAACAATTACACATTCAACAACTGATAGTGATATTTTTATCAGAGTTCGTGCAAGACAGGCAGGTAATATTTTACCATTTGAACAGGATAGCTCAGTAGTTGGAGCCAATCCTACAAACGTATCAGTTGTCCGAACAACCGATACGATATTTGTATAAGTTTAGATAATAATTATGTCAACATATTATAAAAAACACGAATTATCACTCTCGCTAAATGGTGACAAGATTCAACATATTGCCAGAAATGCTTCAGGGGTTGTGGTTTTTAGAGAAAGTTCAGAAAAGGCACTAAAAAGAGCAATAGATGGGACATCAAAAGAAGCTACTAAGGAGGTTATCGTCAGTGAACCAGTAACCGAGGAGGAAATATTTGCACCAACTCAAAAAAGGGTTACAAGAGGCTCAGACGGTAAATTTATAAGTAAAAGTCAGCTGGACACAGATGAAGATTTGAAGAAAAAATCCTTCTGGAACAAGCTCACTTCATGAGATATGAACAAGGGGACCAAAAAAGAATTAAAAAGTACTAAGATTGTTAGAGAGTTTGGTGTAAACGACCTTGTTAAATATAAAGAAAAGATAAAGAAAAACATTTTAGTCTTTGAAGAGGCAATTGTAAAAGAAAAGACTGAAATGGAAAGAGTTGACGGAATGATTGACGCACTTAAGAAAGATATCAAAGAAATAGATCAAGTTTTAGTCAAATGATTCATTACTATCTAAGAAACATCCATAAGACTAAAAACTACAAAGGTAACTTTCAAAAAATTATTGATTATTTTTTGACTTTTGTTGGAGACATTGAAGTTAAAAAAGACACTGAGGAAAAAGCAGTTGTTTATTATTTAGGAACACCAACTGTAGCCCACTTGAAACTAGAAAAGACGGGGCAAGTTACTGTAACAATTTCAAAAGATGACAATGTGACCATTAATTTAATCAATAACATTGCACAAAGCTTAGGATTTAGAATTTATAATCCACAAATAAACGCCTACCTACCAAATGATGTAAACATATTTGATTTGACCACTATCAAACAGTCTTCGACTGTAAAAAATGTTATAAGTCAGTATCACTTAACTCCTCTATTTCAGTATCGCGATACTCTTATATTCTTTTGTCTAAACAAAAAAATGGAAGTTGTTTTAGTTAATCGTCATTTACTAGAATATCTTTTAACAGCTAATAATCAAGATCTAATAGCTAATGAGTTTTCGATAAAAGTAGCTGAAAATATTTCTCAATTTATTGCATTGTTTGATAGAGGTTTAATTAGTTTAAATTTCCAAAACTATTTAAATGATGACTCAAAAATAATTAACTTAAGTGGATTTAATCTACGAAAATTACCAGTAGACACACGGTTGCAAGTCATAAATTTTAAATTTGATGAAGTGAACCAAAGTTTTATACAAACTGATACCACAAACGCTATTCCAAAAAAATATTTGGTCCTAAAAATTGGTCAGGATTATAATTATAGAATGGTAGGAAAAAAATTAATAAAATTTTTAAATGTATCAATTTTTAATTAACAATGGCAACACTAACTTTTTTTAAATATGAGAGAGTAATCCAAGTTGATGGTCCTCAGACATCAGTTACAATTCAGGATTTACTAAACCAAATCAGGCTCTATGAAGAAAATTTAAATAATTTAGATTATGGTCATATCGCAAATGCATACGGAAAACAGGCTTTGGGAGCAGGTAGTTACATCGGAGTTACTTTAGAGCTTATAAATGATTGGAGAATTGCCTTTGAAGCAAGAAGTGGACCAGATACTATTGGATGTACAATTTCAGGGGGAAATTTAGTTGCTATAAATCAATATGGTAATAATCCATTAAAGGCTACCGCTTTTACTCAAGTCAACATTGCCCAGTCTTCCTCCCCCACTATTATCCAGGCTGATGCTAATTACGGTATGCTTTATATGTTGGAAAGTATGCGGGGCAGGAATAGATCAGTTGGCGCAATTTGGTATTGGAACCCAACTAGTGGAAACGACTCAAATGACGGTTTAACCCCATCAAATGCGGTTGCAACATTTAATAAAGCCCAAACCTTGGCAACAGCGGGTGCAGGTGATATTATATTTGCGCTAGCAACAGCCGTCGGTGGTGTTGCAACTACTACAGAAAATATAAATGTTACTAAGGCATCTCTTAAAATAAGAGGTGCTGGTTATCAGTTCCAGATAATTCCAAGCTCACCAGGTTCCCCCACTGTCAATATTACTGGTGACTCTGTGGAATTTGAAGGATTTTATATAGGAACTGCAGCTGGTGGAACTGATAATGGAATAGAAATTACTGGTGATAACGCCCTAATTAAAAATGTCTGGGTAAAAGAGGTAACAGGTAATGGGTTACAGGTTACAGGTTCTACAAGAACACAGATCGAAAATTCAGCGATTGAAGATTCTACTCTAACAGGGATTAAGATAGGCGCCAGCACTTCTAGAACCCTGATTAAACAATGTATATTGTCAGGCAATGACGCGGACGGTGTCGATTTGGGAGGTACAAGTATTACTGACAACATCTTTGAAAATAATTTAATTTTTAACAATACTGGTTATGGAGTTGATGTTGGAGCAGGAGTTATAAGAACAGGCGTTAGACTTAACCATACTTTTTCAGGCAACACATTAGGAGCAACTAGAGACTTAGGAACCGCTACATTTATAGAAACCCCTGCAGGTGGCGCATCAGCATCAGATATTGCCGATGCTGTTTGGGATGAAATAATTGTAAGTCATACAGTACCTGGAACAGCAGGACAGGTGTTAAAAGCAACAAAACTAAAAGCTACTCTTGCTTCTCTAAAGTAGCTAGATTATTATTAGCGTATGAATATTGGACTACCAGAAATAATTTTAATTGTTTTAGTTTTAATTATCTTTGTTGGTAGTAAAAAAATGACAGAAATGGCCAGAAGTGCTGGTGAAGCTGGACGAGAGCTTAAAAAGATTAAGAAAGAATTTAGTGGAGCACAAAAAGAAGTTGAAAAAATAAAAGTGAAAGGAGGTGTTGATCTTTAAATGTCAAAATTAGGAACACCTGAAATTTTAATATTAGCCCTTTTGGTTGTAGTTTTTTTTGGATCCAAAAAATTACCAGAATTTATAAAGTCAATAGGACTTGCAGTCAAAGAGTTCAAAAAATCAGTCAGTGAATAATAAATCTAGTATTCAAGAAAATATTAACCGTTATTTTCCTCTTCTTTCAGAGGTTAGAAAGCGTCTTCTTTTTGTTGTTGCTATTTTTCTTCTTTTTGGAGTCGTTGGCTTTTTCTATTATGAAAAAATAATAGTTTTTATAATTAAATTAATCGATTTAGGAGAAGTGAATATAGTCTTTACATCACCTTTTCAATTTTTAAACCTTGCTGTTAGCTCCTCTTTATTAATAGCTACTATTGCAACAATACCTATCTTAATATATCAGTTACTGATATTTTTGAGGCCCGCATTAAAGGTAAAAGAGTACAGATCTGTAATTGCTTTTTTACCTCTTTCAATATTTTTGTTTATAGGCGGATTTGCATTTGGTTTTTTAATGATGCGTTATGTTGTATCTATTTTCTATTCTAAATCTCTTGAACTAAATATCGGAAACATGCTTGATATTAGTAAATTATTAAGTCAAATATTAATTACATCATCTTTAATGGGAATCGCCTTTCAATATCCAATTGCAATGAGTTTACTTATGCGATTTAAAATTGTTTCGCTTGAAACTTTTGTCAAACAAAGGCCTATTGCATATATTATTGCTATTTCTTTTGCTGCCTTTATGCCACCCACTGATATTTTATCCTTGATTCTTTTGACTTTGCCTCTTATACTCTTATTTGAAATAACATTATTCTTAAATAGAATACTTAGAAAGGGAGTGATTTAAATTGTTGCAAAATATAGGCACAACTGAAATTATAATTATTGCAGTAGTACTCTTAATTCTTTTTGGAGGCAAAAAACTTCCAGAGCTTGGAAAAGGAATTGGGGATTCTATTAAGGAATTTAAAAAATCAGTAAGTTCTAAGTCAGAAAATTAAAATTTAGCGCATGAATTATTTATTTTCCCTTGTGGGACCTTTTTTTATTTTGTTGGTCGAAAAAGCTCTTCCTTATCCTTATATTGTTGAGGAAATATATAAATTCTTCTTAGCCAAATCTACAAATAGCATTAAAATGTCTATAGCCTTGGGTCTATTGTTCTCAGTTTCCGAAGCGATGTTTTACTTAATGAATTCTACCTATACTCTAAACCCTATTCTCTATCCTCTACGCCTACTTTCAGTAACTCCAATGCATATATCAACTATTTTGGTAATGCAGTACTTTAACAAAAAGGGCATTTGGTGGCTTGGCCTAATCTTGGCAATCCTAATCCATTATCTTTTCAACCAAATCGGTCTTGCGGGTTCCGAACCCGTAATGTAATATCTTTATATGCCTGCCAAAAATGCTATTAAATTCTATATTCCAAATTCAATTTATCATATTTATAACCGTGGAGTTAACAAAGATTTAATTTTTAAAGATGAACAAGATTATAAGGTTTTCTTAAATTATTTAAAAGAATGTCTTTCACCCGTTGAAGACGGTTCACGATTCCAGGTTCGGAACCTGAAAAGTTTTTACACTGAAATTGAGCTTCTGGCATTTTGTTTGATGCCAAATCATGTACATCTTTTAATTAAACAGAAAGATAAAAATTCAATCAAAAAATTTACTAAATCGCTTTTTACAAGATATAGTATGTACTTTAACAAAAAATATAAAAGGGAAGGTCCCCTATTTCAAGGTAAATACAAGGCAGTAAATGTAATGAATAAAGATTATTTACTTGATATTTCAAGATATATACATAAAAACCCATTAAAGTTTATTAAAAATCTGACTGACACTTATTCCAGTTATGCTCATTACATGGGAAATATTAACTTAAGTTGGGTCAACAAAGATATTGTCCTTGAATATTTCAAAGAAAGCACCTTCATGCAGTATAACAACATAAAAACCTATAAATATTTTGTTGAGGAATTTAAATACAGGGACGAAAACCTAGATTTAACCCGATCTGATTCATAACTGGTTCATAACGGGTTCCGAACCCGTAATTTCTATCACTCGCTAAGTACATTTTGAAGGTCAACATAGGCTTCCTTTTGATCATAAACTACCTTTACTCTGTCTCCTGCTCTTTCTATTTCAATAGCAGATTTACCAGAATCAATAATTTCCAAAACTGTCTCATCTACCACGTTTTGGTATGTTTTGACTACACCAGATAAACTTACTAACTTTACAATTTTGATAGCTTTATAATCGATTGTAGCGGTTCCAAGGACCTCTTTATTTTGACTTGCGTAAACCGGTAAAACCAATTTCTTAACACCAATTGATGACAATAAACCTGAGATTGTAGAAACCACTAAAAAGACAGCCAGTTTGTCATATAGGTGTTTTTTCTTGCTATGTAATACTACTTCTTTGGCTGTCTCCTTACCCAAGAGTTTTCTCATATAAACAGTCATAAAGACAAACCCTGTTGCAATTGTGATGACTATACCCCAAACAGCAATTGCCTGACTACCACCCACAAAACCTAATATTGATCCGGATGATGACGCAAGGGATACTAGTTCTTTTAATTTTTCAACCTGCTCTTTAACTGAGTTTATTTCTAATTCAGCCTCCCTGTAGGCTTTAATTTTAGCTTCAGGTGTAACACCATCTTTTAACAAATCTTTAGCTTTATTTAGACTAACTCCGATATTGCTTTTAAGGGTAATTCCTTGAGCAAAATAAGCAGTTTTTTCTAAAGGTTTAACTAAATCATCAGTTTGTTTTAAAAGATTGTCTATCTCAGTTTCGCTAATCTGCCAAACATCCTCAACTCTAACTTTAACTGTTCTTGTTTCTCCCGGTTTTAATGTAAAATTACCTTCAACATAGAGTTGATCTCTTTCAGTGTCATACTTTACCTCTGCGCCCGCATCAGTTTCAATTATATGTTCTTTCTTAACTTCTTTGGGCAGGTAATACTTCAGGGGAACTTCTTGCGAAATTAAAATTGAAGGATTTGTAATTAAAGTTTTAATTACCAAACTCCCCTCTTCTAACCAATTAGCAATCAGGACCGTTTTGGAGCCATTAATCATTAGTTTTTTATTAGCAAATAGAAGCGCTCGAAGTCCAAGTACTTTATTTTTAAGTTTTTTATCAAGTGAAATGTTATTAAAACTGGACTCAATTACTAATTTTCCCTTAGGTACTTTATTGATTGCTAAAACATCAAGTATTAAATCATCTACTTTATTTTTAACATCTAAATAAGAATTAGAATTCCATGAATTTAATATATTATTGCTTGCAATTAAATTGTTTTCAATTAACAATGAATTTGCCTCATTTTCTGATATTTTCTTATTAATCAAGGATAATATTTTTTCGGATGTGGTTAAATAAACTGATGATCCACGAAGTTCTTTTAAAAGCGCATTAGATTTGCCATAACTTGCAATTCCAGATTGTACAAACCCTAAAGAATTATTAATTGCCTTAATTTCTTCATGAAGTTCATCTCCTTCTTTTAAACCCCAAGTGTCTCGTAAAAAATTTATTTTGCCAAAGAATGAATTCGATGAAGTTGAATCACTTTCATCACCAATAATATCTTTGGCCTCACTTAGGTTATCTAAAATTTCTCGATCTGTAAGTTTAACCCAATCTTTATTTGTCTTATCAATAGTTGTGTCCAAAAACAATAAGTTGATATATAACTCGTTAGCAACTGTTTTACTTGTTTGTATTTTTTCACTTAAATCAATGTCTTGGACCTCTTCAAGGCTATTTTCTATAATTGGTTTATTTACAAGTTGTTCTAATATCAATCTTGTTTCATTTGAAGTTGTTTTGATATTCTCGATATTGGTTGAGGTTACTGTTGTAACGATATTTTCTCCACTAGTTAATTTTCTTGTGGCATATGACCAAACATCAGCCACAATATTGTTAAAACCAGTTAATGTCCTACCAGAATATCCCCAGACAGCGGAAGAGATGTCGTTAGTCGACGGACTACTGTCTACAGCCTCATTAATTTCGAAGCTTTTATCTATACACAAATGATCTCCATTTGTATCGCAACACATTTCACTTCTATAATAACCAGTTGTTGTTGGGCTTGAAAATGTATATCCGTACCATCCATCGGCTGTTGAAGATATTACCTGGTCTGTGATTAAAGCAGTTCCATCTGAATTTTTAACATTAAGTGTACAGCTTGCACCGGTATCGATTGTATAATCATCGTTATACAAATATTCACCTATTGTAGTATCTGCAGCTAGAACTGTATTTACTGATAATAACAAGAAAGCTACCCCCATTACGAGAGTAGCTATCTTTGCACGTATTACGTGTGGTTTATATAATTTATTTTGGGCAGAACTCATATTACTTTCCTTTTACCGCATTTTTAAACTCTTTTATAGAATCGCCAATTCCTTTTGCAAGCTCTGGAAGTTTTTTGCCTCCGAAAAAGACCAAAAGTAAAACAGCAATTACTATAATTTCAGTTGCTCCTATATTTTTTAACATTTAATAAAAACTCACCTCACTTTCCATTAGATAATAGTATGGTCCTTAAAGAAATATCTTGTCAAGAGGCAAATTGTGTTCGGAGTTATCTAATCATTATCTTATCATAAATATCAACATTAGCCTTGATATTGCGAAAGGTTTTGTTCTTGACAGAACGATAAGCAATTGATACGATTACTTGTATGGTTAATCTGTCCTACCATTTATCTGAAGGTTTAGAAAAAAATCTTAAGGAAATTGAAGCTTTGCGTACTAAAGTTTTAACCACGCCAATTCTACCAAAAAATGAATTTAGGCTCCGTTGGGAAAGTAATATTAATAAAACATATTGGGGTTTAACTTTAGCTGATAACCCCTTAACTAAAAATCAAATAGCTAAACTTTTAGTTAATCCCCTACCTAAAAAATTATCTGACCCACAAAAGGAAGTTATAGCTTATATGAACACCTTGCAATATATTCGAAATAATTGGTTAATTGATGTTTTAGAAATTTACAATTTATCCTGTAAAAGTATTTTTGGTTCAACTATTTCCTACTATAGATCAAAAGAGGCCGGAGTAAAAAAGATTTTAGAATTTATTGAATCGGGCAAGATCCATCCTGTTATTCAGGCAGGATTATTACAAATTGAGATAATAAAGCTTTCACCATTTGAAAACGGTACCGGCAGAGTCGCAAGACTTCTTTCTCATCTAATATTAGGAAAATTTGGCTATGACCTAAGAGGACTTTTAGTTTTAGAGGATTATTACAGAGAAGATTTGATTTCATTAAAAGAAGCTACAACCTCTATTGAGAGGTACAAAAATGCGACATATTGGCTTGAATATTTTACAGAAGGCGTCAAATTGGGAATGGAAAAAGTTTTAAAAAATCTTGAAATTACAGGTTCCGAACCCGTAAGGCAGTTTGGCTGGAAACTTACAGATAGACAAAATAAAATATTAGAAAGATTGGAAAATCCAAACTTAAAAATAACCAACAAAGATGTGCAAAAGATGTTTGGGGTTTCCCAAATTACAGCCTCACGTGATTTGTCAAAAATGGCAAACCTAGGAATTTTACTCCCCCACGGCAAAGGCAGATCAGTCTTTTACACAAAGTGAGGTGGACTGTGGGAGAATCGAACTCCCGTCTTCGCAATGCGAATGCGGTGTATTACCTCTATACTAACAGCCCAATCCCTTATTATAATGGTATTAATGCCTAAAAGAAATCTAAATTTATTTGGGTTAGTGGGTGTGTTGTTTTTGATCATAACCCTTACCATTGCTGTTTGGGCAACAGACAATCCTCTAAAAAAATATCTTTTAAAATCAAAGGCTTGTGAAAGTGCCCAAGAGTGTGCTGACTCAAGAGTTCGTCAAGCGGAAAGAAAAGCTGCCTATGAAGGTGGGGAAGAATGGCAAACTGAAGATGGGACTCCTTGTAGAGGGTCTGATTGTTTGTTAATTCAACAAGGAACAAAAAAAGTAAAGCTAGAGTTGATGCAGAAAATACAGCCTGTACGGAAGCTAACGGAATATATGATCCCGCAACAGGAGGTTGCACAGCAAAACCATTAACAGCGGAGGAAGAAAGAGCTGAACAAAAAGATTGTGAGGCGTCAGGATGGATTTATAACAACGGCAACTGTACACCAAGAGTTGATCCAACAACTTTTTATAATGTGGCCACAGGTCAGGCAACAAGTGCTGAAATAGCGTTGGTGACATCTTATTGTCAGGCAACAAGCGCAACACAAAACCCTGATTGCGGACAGCAATCAATTCAAACCTTAAGCACAAATACATTAATTACTATGTATAACGACCCAGATATTATTTCAAAAATGAAACAACAAGAAGTTGTATTAGAACAATACGTAAACACTGCAAATGCTAATAAAGCACTACAAAAATTTGCCGAGTCAAATGGTACTTATGTCTACACCCCAGAAGAGGCAGAGGCTGTGAAACAACTTTGTTTTCAGGAAAATGGTGGACCTGTGCAGGCATGCACAGACCTCAAACAATTTAGTTTTGATTATCTAGATTCTCAAGCTGTAATCCAGTTTGATCAAAATATTGAAGAATATAATGCTCAAAATCCAAACGCGCCATTAACAATTTCCTACAAACCAAACCTTGCCCCACTTGGATCCTTTGAAAATCCAATTTCAAATGTCCTAGGCCCAGAATTTTCTGCGACAATACCTGATCCTCCACCATCACTTTGGGAATCTTATTGGAATGAACTTATATATGGCAATCCAAATTTAGAAATTACAGGATTGGGTACTTATGGTTTAGGTGGTGGGAATGCTGTCCTTATTCCACCGCCCGCAAGTGCACTAGATCCAAATAATCCACAGGGTTTTCAGAATTGGATATCAGCTCAAGTGTATGGAATGGGGTCAGGTGCTGTTGTTGGAGCTTTGGTTCTTGGTGGCGAATTGCTACCTTTTGCCCTTCCAGCTCTTGAAACACAAGCATTGGTGATTCTTTCAAATCCAGTTATAGCCACTGGTTTACAACTTGTTCAAGCAGCCACAGCGGGTTATCTTACATATGGGGCGATTGACTGTGCTATTGGACCTGGATTTATATGTCAAAATGCTTCCATAATGGCTTTTGTTGGTTACAATGCCGATCCGTACGGATTTACCCAATCATTTAACCAAGGATTAAGAACAATTTATAATACTGGAAAAATACTTTTTCAGGGTCCTAGTCTAGAATTCGGACTTGGTTATATGTCTGGTGGTAAACCTGTTTCGAATGTTGGAACTGTTGCTAGTGGTGAAACATATTATGGACCACAGCTAATTACAATTGAGCAAGATGGTACTACTTCTTTTAGTTTTTGGAATCCAATTACCAGATCATATCAACCATATGAATATGTTCCACTAAATGAAATAATTCCAGATAGTGCAATTGTCCAAGCAGTACAAAGTCTTGATGATCCAATTTCATCAGCATTAGCACCCCTTGTTGAAATTCCAAATCCAAATTTAGCTGCGGTGATATCAGGAACAGCATTAATGATGGGGCCAGATATTACAAATGGAATTATTACAAATTCACCAAGTTTAGAGAGTCAACTAATTTCAACGCCCTCATTTCCCTTAAGTCCGTTGGTGATTGATTTTACTCAAGTACAAAATAGCATTACTGATTTAATTGGTTTACCTCACACAATTTCTCTTTCAAAATCGCCGATTACAGATAACGGATGGTCTTTATATTCTGTGGGTGGGCCAAATGCAAATTTTATAATTCCCGATTTTCCTGAAGGTCAAAACGGAGTTGTGATTCAAGTTTCATCTGATCCGATTCCAATTACAAGATTGCAAATTGCCGATCCAACAAATCCAAATGGTTTTAGGGTAATTGATCTAATTCCTGGAGAAAATATAGTTGTTGGAAATACAACATTGAACTTCAATTTAAATTCTCAAAATGTTCCTATTTTAACGGTTAACACTTCCCAAGTATTTTGGAATTCTATTACCCACCTCCCCACTCCTTTTGAAATTTGGAATGGGGTTAAAAGCCAGATAAAACTTAACAATACTCAAAATATATTAGCAAAGAGCTTAACGGAACCATTTTCTGATGAATTCAAGGTTGCAAGATACGTATTTAGACGTACAGATCTTACCTCTTTGGTAACTGACCCAACCACAGGTGAGATATTGGATAGTTATGAAATTTTGCTTAGCAAAGTTGAGAATCTTATGACTAATGAGGGCTATACCCCATTGGAAGCGGTTAATATAATTTTAGCAGAAGGTAAGGAATCATTAGAGGTTGATCTCGACGAAATCGCAATCATATTTATTGACCAGGATTCATTAAGTGCAAAGGTATTGTGTAATTCTAAAATTGATTGTCTAGAAACCCCAATGCTACAGAAGGCACTCCTAACAGATTTGGGAGTTAAATCTGAAGTAATTCTTGGTATAGGAGGCACTAAAGGTAATCCTGATTTTCCCTTTGCACATGGCGCGCTTCTTGTTGATAATGAAGTTATAGGTTACAACTTAATCCCACGGCCGGTTAATGTATTCCAAAGATTTGCAGATGCAGTGAAATGGGGTAATTTTACAACTTCAATCAGTAAAGCTGTCCAGCAAACTACCCTACCCCAACTTAGTTTAACCACATCCTCCCCTGCCGTAGCTGGTGCAAATTTGGGTGTGCGGACAGCTTTTGAACTAATGATTTATAGTGCAGAATATCAAATCACAAATCTTGTTTATTTAGTCCGCGATTTATTAAGAATTTCAATCACTGCCACACCAACTGACATTTGGAATGGGATTAAAAACAGTAATTTTGTAACTAAATATATTGTTGACCAGCGAGGCCGGTTACCTTGGTTAAGAACCCAAAATATGACAAAGCAGATACTGTCTCAGGCACAGGCCAATATAAAAAAGGATTATACAAATATTATGCAAGCGTTTTCATCTCATTCCATGTCTCGAGCAAAGTCGGCATCTACAATTCCTTCAACAGATCTGGGACGCCAAGTATTAAAAATTATGAAAGGAATTACTCCGGATTCACGATTTCCAAGTTTTAATGAGGCCGTTACCAATCTGGATTACGCCAGAAGTTCACTGGCAGACAAAATTTTGTTAGTAAATTCTTTAAATGAAGCAAAAATAATATTATCCCAAAATGGCGTAAGTCTCTACAATGCAACACGTGGATTTTTACCATCAGGAATTACTGCCCAAACACTTTCAAGTAATGAAATTGTAATAGATCCGAACACTCTCGCCGATTGGACAATCTTCAAACCAACTCTTATACATGAAGTCGTACACATAGGTTTGAACCGCGTAGCAGATTCTATAACCAGTCAACTTACAACAGGCGGTAATAAAGTTGGCATCATCCAACTACAAGGGGCCTTATTTGCGGTTGAACAAGAAGACTGGGGATATGTCTATCAGGCACGTACCGCGATTCATGAATTAACAACAAATAGCACTTTAACGGAGCAGCAAAAAAACGAATTGCAAGGTGCCGTGGACGAAGCAATGGTATTTTATAACTGGGTGGTCTTTGGTGATGTAATACCAATTTCAAATTCTTTGAGTTTAAGTATATGGGCAAACGATCTTCTTGATGCATTATTCCCACCACAAGCTCCAGTTGGGGCTAAAGTAGACTTAACTTTATTCAAAATTGCAGGTACAACAATAAATTCTGATACTTTGGCAAATATTAGTAAAGCCATTCAAAAATATATTCCAGATGGATGGACGGGTATGACACCAACTCAATTATTTTTAATTGGAGCAGCACCAGGAATACTTTTGATTATATTTGCAGTGGCAATAGTTTTAGGAATTATTTTATCTCCATTTTTTATACAAAAAGACATCCCAGTTCCACAATCAATTATTAATCCCCCAGCAATTGAAACACAGATTGTCCAAACTCAAATTGCTCAAACGCAAACTGCACAAAATAATCCTAATCAACCAAAAACCATATCTGACTTTGCCATGGGAATAATGTCAAACTGTGTCCAAGGTGACTGGGGTTACTTTAATGCCTGTGTAGGACAATTCTTTCATGGAATTATATTAGCAACCACTGATGGAATAATTCCGATATTCGGTGGTATAAGCGATAGCCCAACAGAACATTATTGGTGCACTGATCTTGTATGGGATTCAGCAATTGCAGCAGGTTATTCTTTTTCCTATGAAATTGCGGGGGCATTAAATATGTATGATGACTTTATTGCCAATGACTCAGTTGTTCTGTCAGAAAATGCAAATTACGATCCAGTATCTGGAAATGTTGAGTCAGGAATGGTGGCCTTTGTATCAAAACCCCATTTAGACGGTTCCTATTCTGTAGCCCATGTAGGTATAGTATCTGAGATTATTACCACAGATACGGGTACATATGAATTAGACAACCAAGGGAGACTTGTTATGTACAACGCAGACGGAACCCCATACTATATTAGAGGGTTTGGTGATATAGAAACTTATGCTCAAAATCAATAAAAAAATTATAATAATATCTATTGTTGTTGCAGTAGTAACATTGTTTCTATTTCTAATGATACAGAGCCAGCCGAAGACGGATCGATCAAAAGAAGAGATTGCTCTTGAATATGAATATGGAAAATTTATTCAAGATGAAATAATCAAAAACCCATTTATATCAAAATTGCCCATAAAAAACGGTGAATATATCATTTTATATAGCAGTATTAAACAGCAAATTGTGGTTATTTTTTACGATAAAACGGAAACAGTTGAAAATCTGAAACTTAGATTTCAACCAGAAATTGATAGAACGTTAATAGAAATTGGGTTAGATTTAGACAGCATCATAGTTAACTGGGAAATTGTAAAATAAAATTTAACATAAACAACACAGAATTTCACTCATGGCTTGGGCAGTAGTTTGAGGCTAGTGGTATACAGATTGATACTAATTTGTATATTGACACCATACATTTTAGTGGTAAAATGTATAGTAATAACATGATTTACAAGAGAAAAATAGAAGTTAATATCGATAAATTCTTGAGAGAAAAGGGCGGGAAAATTCTTTTTATCTGGGGGCCAAGAAGGTCGGGGAAAACCACAATACTAGAATTATTAGCCAAAAAATATAATACAAAAATATACAATTTTGATCTAATAAACCAATCAAAAAGGTTCTTTCCCGATGAGTTCCACCTGGAAAAAATAGCCAAAGAAAATAAGTTTATTCTAATCGATGAAGTTCAAAATTCCCCTGAAAGTTCTAGGGCATTAAAAATACTAGTTGATGTCTATAAAAAAAGAATAATTGCAACAGGATCAAGCGAACTAAGACAAAAGGCAGGAAAAGATTTTGACACCTTAACAGATAGATTTAAAGAAATTTATTGTCTTCCAATTTCAATTAGTGAAATTTTAAGTTTCAATGACAATAATTTGTTAGATAATATTCAAGAAAAACTACAGATATTTGGATCCTATCCTGAAATATTACTTGGAAAGTTATCAGAAAGTGAAAAAATCGAAAAATTAGAAATGATAGTTGATACTTATGTTATAAAAGATGTTGTAAATATTTATGATTTAAAAGATGCAGATCTGGCAAAACGAATACTCTCAAAAATTGCACTTCAACTGGGAAGTGAGGTTTCCTTAAGAGAAATTTCAAACTCTTTAAACGCAAATGTATCTACTGTTAGTAATTATATCGAAATATTTATTAAAAATTATATTTTAATTCCCCTTCCCTCTTTTAAAACAAATATTAGAAAGTCTGTATCGGAAAATAGAAAATTGTATTTTTATGATCTAGGTATAAGAAATGCATTAGTAAAAGACTTTAGGGAATTAGAATTAAGGCCTGATGCTGGAGGTGTTTGGGAAAATTTAGCCATAATTGAATTTGAAAAACAGAAAAAAATAAACAATCTTTTATTAAATTATTATTTTTACCGTGAATACGGCGGTAAAGAAATCGATTTAGTAATTGAAGATTATAAAAAAAATTACATTTGTGTTGAAATTAAAAAAAATAAAGGAAAAATAAATGAAATTTTTCCCCTAGACCACAAAACAGAAATTCTCACAAAAGAAAACTTTATAGAAAAATTTGACGAAAAGTAGACTAATAAGTTGACTAATATTAGACTAATCACCACATCTTGTAGCCAACTGTTAAAACTTTGGAGACTTTAATAACTCCAGTATCAGCTGGTAAGTTCTTTTCTAATTGACTAACAGTATCAAGTTTGCTAGTTACAGTTGATGTTGTTGGTGAGGTTGTCTCTTGAATTAAAACAATTTTCTTTAAAAACTTTAAGTTTTTCAAAGCTATTGTATTAGCTTTTTTCTTAGCATCTTTAAGGGCCAAGGCATATGCTTCTTTCTCTAACGCCTCTTTATCCCCCACTTCTAATACAGGTTGTGTAACAACAACCGCACCTAAACCATATAGAGTTGTAATAATTCCATTTAAATTGTTAAGTTGTGTAGTCTTAATTCCCATTGATGAAGTTGCTTGAAACCCTGAAGCACCTTCTTTAATTGCTGAAGCTGGATAAATAGTTACCTGGGACTCATAGATATCACTTTCTGGAATACCTGAAGTTTTTAATGTTTCTTTAACTTTTGTAACATTACTAATTACTTCATTTGACGCTTCCCTAGGATTATCTTTTGAGGAAGATAATGAAAAGGTAATTGTTGCAGTCTTTGCTGGGGATGAGACACTACCTACTCCTGTAACTGTTGTCACCATGGGTGAAGAAATAATTTGATATAAAACAAGAAAAAACACTCCAAGTATAATTAATCCCAAATATTTTTTGAATACAGATACGGCAGGTTCCATAAATAATATAATACGACAATTACTTTAAGACTGTCAATGGTGATAGTTTTACACCATTTTTGGCAATCTCAAAATGAAGATGCGGTCCAGTAGACCTTCCCGTTGAACCCATTTTACCCAAAGAGTTACCTCTTCCTACTCTTTGACCTACTGTTACATAGATTTGTTGCAAATGGGCATAAAGAGTAGCGTATCCATTACCATGATCAATCCTAACATGGCATCCATATCCCCAATTCAAACACCCCGCGTAAGTCACAGTCCCAGAATCGGCCGCTAAAACATTAGGTACTCCACGGTTGGCAATATCTAAACCTGGATGATACCATGCAAAATTTTGAGAAATTGACCCATTTGTTGGCCAAACAAAATTTCCAGATGCAACAACAGAACCAGCGTCAGGCGTAAGTTGTCTAATCCTAGGAGAGGTAACAGCTTCAGCAGGTTTAACACCTTCTGGAACAATAACTACTTGGCCTATGGCAAGCTCAAAAGTTTCATCATTACTAAAGGTGTTAAATGGAAAGTCAACTATACCCTGTGCCTCTGTATCATAACGCTTCGAAATAGAATAAACAGTATCACCCTTTATAACTTTATGGGCTATTCCTGTAACAGGTAAGATTTGTAAAATCTGATCAATTTTTATTTTGTCAGCACTTAAATTGTTTTGCCAACGAATCGTGTCTTCATCCACTCCAAATTTTTTAGAAATAGAGGCAACAGTATCCCCTTCCTCAACTTTATACTCTTTGATTCCATCTCTTACTTTTTCAGAAACCAAAGTTTCAATACCATCTGACTCTGTGGTTGCAGATAATACTTGTGGACTTCCTTCAACTTCCCAAGGATTAACGCTTCTTCCTGGAAATTCTTGAGCAATAACTGGAGCAATCATCATACCAATCCCAACTAAGCCCGCCATACCTGTATGAACTAACTTTCGGGAAAGTCTGCCCCTTTGTTTATACAAAGATGAAACAAAGGCATTTTTATTTTCCGAAACTATTGAAAAAGAAAGATGAAACTTCTTTTTTAAATAATATCCAAGCTCAGTAATAAAAACTTTCAAGTCTTCTGTTAGGACAATTAGTTCTTCCATCGAAGAACTATTATATCATCAATTTAAACCGTCTAAGTAACAAACTAAACCGTTTTGAGGGAGTCTAAGAATTTGTCGTTGTCTTTGGTCTTAATTAGTTTACCAAGTAGAGCTTCTGTTCTTTCATCTTCATTAATCATGTCTATCATGCGTCTTAATGTATTTACCTTGGTTAATTTTTCGCGACCAAATAAAAGTTCATCTTGTCTTGTTCCAGATTTTGAAACATCAATTGCAGGAAATATTCTTTTCTCTGCAAGTTTACGGGTCAAATGAAGTTCCATGTTTCCAGTTCCTTTAAATTCTTCATAGACCAAATCATCCATTCTACTTCCAGTTTCAACTAAACAAGTTCCAATAATTGTTAAACTTCCACCTTTTTCGATGTTTCTAGCTGCTCCAAAAAATTTCTTGGCTGGATATAAGGCAACTGGGTCAAAACCTCCAGTTAATGTGCGACCGCTGGTAGGAAGTGCTAAATTATATGCTCTTGCCATTCTCGTTATTGAATCAAGCATTATTACAACATCACGGCCATTCTCAACTAATCTTTTAGCCCGTTCCAAAGCTAATTCCCCCACTCTTGTTTGATCACTTGGAGCCTCATCAAAATTAGAAGCTGCAATCTCTCCTTTACCTTCGGTAACTTTTTCCAAATTTCTTAATATATCCGTTACTTCTTCAGGTCTTTCTCCAATTAATACTGCCATTATATGCACCTGTCTACAGTCTACTGTCGACTGTCGACTGTCAGCAGTTTGCGTTTCAGGGTAATTTTCTGCAATTCCGGCAATAATATCCTTAACAAGCCATGTTTTACCAGCTTTAGGGGGCGAAACTACCAAGGCCCTTTGTCCAAAACCAACTGGAGCTAAAAGATCAACCATTCTGGTTGTCAAAATATCCTCAGCTGTAGATAATTTAAGTTGCTCATCAGGGTAAATGACCATTAAATCGTCAAAATTTACTCTTTGTGTAGCCAAAAATTTCTCCACATCCTCGCTATTTACCTTTTCAACTTTCAAAAGTCCCCAATATCTTTCATTTTCTTTTGGCCTTCTTGCCTGCCCTCCAACTAAGTCCCCAACTCTTAAATTAAACCTTCTTATCTGTGAACTTGAAATATAAATGTCATTTTGACTTGGAGCAAAGTTTTTTGGACGCAAAAGACCTGATCCCTCATGGGCAATATCTAAAACACCCATAACAAATTCTGTTGGGAGATTTGCATCAGGGATCTGTCGTTCAAATGTAGTAACTGGCTCGTCTTTTTGCATGAATCTAAATTAAACTAAAAGAAGCTAATCTCTTTACTTAACTAAATCTAATTTTACTCCATTAATAGTAACTGTCAAGGAGGGATCTAGTTAACAGGGTTAGCTATAACAATTAATCTTTTTAGTGACGTTCCAGGCGGGTCACAAGTTTGAAGGATTAGTCTTTCCCCTTGACCTTTTTCATTTAACCAAGATGTATCGTTTGCATCTGCAATAACAATATCAGTAACTTCATAGACGTACTTTTTGTTAAGGAAGTAAACATAAATCTTGTCTTTCTTTTCAAGTTTTCTTAAAAGATAGAAAACTGCGTTATATTCTGAAAAATTTAAAGGTGAATTAGTTGAGTGGGAAAAAAGATAGACATTACTTTCCTGACCTGGAAAACTTGCACCTCTGGCATGTGCCACCCCCTTTTTCAAAGCCAATAAATATTCATCTGGGTTTCCTGGATCAATATTGGGAACAATATTTGCCTTGGCATCAATTTTTGGAATATGAATTGAAAAATAAGGATCTAAATTATTACTCCAAGCATCATAGGCATCCATTTTAACTATTAAGTCTCCAAACCCAAGTCTGGTGTTTTCTTTTTTTACATTCCAAAACTTGATTTCTTCTTTTAAGATGGGGAAAAAATAAAAAGTTAAAGAAACTATTGAGAAAGTAATAAAACTGGAGGCAATTATTTCTAATAATTTTCGTCTTCGAGTAAAGTTTTGAGAATCATATACAACAATCATCTAATTTTCTTGAGTAGCCAGAAGCCAAATCCTCCAAGAAAACCTGAGAAAGCTAAAAATGGAAGCCCTCCCCCTGTTTTTGGTAGAACTTTAGTTACACTTGTGCCCAAAACTGCAGGTGCTGTAGGTGTTGCATCACAATTGCAATCAGAGTCCCCTGCACATATTGGATTTCTACAAAAACCGTTAAAACAGAAGTAGCCCCCTTGACAATTATAATTACTTCCACATGTTCCACCGCAATAATTTGGTTCACCTGGTGTATATGTTGGTGTTGTAGTAGGTGTTATGGTTGGTGTTGTTGTTGGTGTAGCAGTCACTGTTGGTGTACTAGTTGATGTTGAAGTAGATGTTGCTGTTGTAGTTGGAGTAGATCTTGGAGTATTTTTAGGATCCTCTTTACGTACACATTGGCCATCACATGTTATAGAGCCCCCACCAATGATTGTTCCTTGAGTTTTACCACGACCAACCCATTCGCATCTTTCTCCTTTTTGTTTACATTCTCGCCTAGGTTCACTGCACCCTAAAGCTTTAGTTGTTGTAAACCCTGCTTCACTACACGGCTCATTTGCCGTATTTGCCTGACTATCATTAGTTTTAATTCTTTGATTAAGCTTTGTAAAAAGTAAACCTGCAACAAAAACTGAAGCTATTGTTATAACTAATCCTACTTGAAGTAATCCTTTATTATCCTTTTTCATTTAAATAATCTTTAGGAAAGGGTAGTAAGCCTGCCCAACCCACCACCCTTCCCTAAAAACTACTTAACTCACTAAAAGGCCCTTGACAAGATATTTATTAAGACCTAGTCTAATTACGATTTGTCTTAACAAGTGATTAAGGTTTTCCTGTCCATAAGACAAATTTAGTTCTTAAAGAGCATTTCTACTCGTGGTGAGTTATATTCCCGATCTAATCGGGAGTGAAAAACCCAGCGGTAGCAATGCTCTTTTTGCTTCTTGTCAAATCTATTTTCGAGTATATTACCTTGAATTATTCCTGTCAAATCCCATAGTTAAACTGACTGTTCCCCATAGTTAATACGCGTATTATTATCCCAATTTTGTGGGATTTATTTCTTAGATAAATAATTGTGGATAACTTGTGGAAGATATTTAAACTCGCTAGAGGTTGCAATATCGCCAAATCCTAATCTTTTGGCGTCTTTTGCTCTTTTTTCTTGAAACTGTACTTTTCTTATTTCTCCAGAAAGTCCTACTTCACCAAAACATAAAAACTTTTTAGGGAGTGGTTTGTCAAAAAATGCTGATGCGATAGAAAGACAAATTGCCAAGTCAACCGACGGATCATTAGCCTTTATTCCACCTGCAACATTAACAAAAACATCCATATCATATAATGGGACACCCGCGCGTCTAAAAAGAACAGCTAAAAGCATCTCTAAACGTCTTGAGTCAATTCCTTGTGCAACTCTTCGTGGAAAGGGCATCTTTGTGGGTACAACAAGAGACTGTATTTCAATTAAAATCGATCTTGTCCCTTCCATTAGGATTGAGACAACAGATCCAGCAACGTTTGTTTTGTCTTGCTCTAGAAATAGTTTTTCGGGGTTATCTAGTGAAACAAGGCCTTTATCCTCCATTGAAAATATACCCACCTCGTCAGTTGCTCCGAATCTATTTTTAACACTTCGAAGTAACCTTAGGTTAGACTGTTTGTCACCCTCAAACCACAAAACAGTATCCACAATATGAGCTAAAACTGCAGGACCGGCTACAGTTCCTTCTTTTGTAACATGGCCAACTAAAATAAGAGGAACATTATTGGCTTTAGCAAATTTTAGAAGTCTAAAGGCACATTCTCTAACCTGCCCCACGGATCCCGCAAGACCTGTCAAGTCAGGAGTAGACATGGTCTGAATAGAATCAACTATGACTGCTGACAGTCTATGGTCTACAGCATTGGGTTTGTCTGTAGTCTGTAGTCCGTCAGCCATAAGCGTTCCTATAATTTCATCAACATCAGTTGATTCCAAAAACTGAATACTTTTATTGTTTATTCCCAATCTTTTAGCCCGTATAGCTGTCTGACTTGCTGATTCTTCTCCTGATACATAAACCGTCGACTGTAGACTATTAGCTACTTGCAGTAACAAAGTCGATTTTCCAATACCGGGTTCGCCTGCAATTAAAATTACTTGTCCTGTTACCATTCCACCCCCTAATGCCCTATCAAGTTCTGATATACCTGTTGTAATTCTTTGCATTTGGTCAGCCTTGATATCAGTAAGTTTTTGTATTTCTAGTTTTCGTCCTGAATTTATCTTTTTAGCATTTCCTTTTTTAGCATTCGTGAATTTTGCTGTCTCTACCAAGCTATTCCACTCACCACAAAAAGAACATTTACCCTGCCATTTAGAGAATTCATTTCCACACTGTTGACAAACAAAGATTGTTGAATTAGCCATTAAACTGGATTATATCATTACTTACGGCGTAGCCGAAGTTTACTTGTACCCCACTGGGACTGAGGTTAGAACAAGTCCTAATGAAATCTTTCTTCCTTTTGGATCAATTTCTTCAATATAACAATTAACTTCATCACCTATCGAAAACTTGGTTCCAGGAGCAATCTTTGTAATATGTACTAAACCTTCAATACCAGGTTCCAGTTCAACAAAAGTACCAAAATCAGTAACCTTACTTACTTTTCCTTTGATTCTATCTTCTTCTTTGTGTTTTTGAGAAACATCAATCCATGGATCACGCTTTGCCTGTTTAATAGACAATGCCAACTTACCACTTACATCTTTACTATCTTTCCTACCAATAACAGCCGTTTTTACCTTATCACCAACCTTAAACATTTCAGATGGGTGTGATACTTTACCCCAAGAAAGTTCTGAGATATGGACCAAACCCTCAATTGGAGAATTATCAACCGTTATTTTTACAAAAATTCCAAAATTGGCTACTGTCGTCACAATACCGTCAAAAAGATCTCCATCTTTGACTGACTCCAAGGCTTTTTTAGCAAGGGCAATATCCTTTGCGTCAGTTACTTCTCTCTCTGAGAGAACAAGTTTATTTTTTTGTCTATCAACTTCAATAACTTTGGCCTTAAAATATTTCCCAACCAAACTTGCGGGGTTTTTACTAAATTCTTTGGAAAGTTGTGATGTGGGAATAAATCCTGATACACCATTAACATCAACTGTAATCCCAGATCCTGCTACTGCTTTGGCAAAAACTGCAACCTCTGTTTTATTTTTGTAGTTTTCTTCAATGTGTTGCCAAACTGCGACTGAAACGCTATCCCTAAGCGACAAAAGAGTTGAACCATCTCTCATTTCAGGTACTAAAACTGTTGCGATTACTTCATCTCCTACTTTAAGTTTTGAAATATATTCACGAGCTTCGGCAAAAGCTTTTTCAGTGACAACACCTTCAGCTTTTCCTGCAATATCTAAAATTAAAGATTTGGATAATTTCTGAATAACAGTTCCTTTAACTTTTTGGCCCAAGGCTAAATTACGAATTGAGGATTTACTTTTGGCAAGAAGGTCAGCCATAGTAATACCTGTTATGCTTTTTTTACTTGTCTTTGTAGCCAAAATTCATTTCCACCTTTCTTATTTAGAATTGAATTATAACTTATTATATTTAATTTAACAAGTGAAGAAATTCATTTGCTGTAACTATTTTTATACCCTTAACTTTGTCTTTTAACGCATGTAAATCCTCATCTCCCGAAACTATGTAAATTGGCTTTCTTGTATATATCGCTAAAGCAATTGATACCAATTCGTCATCGTCTGAATCTCTACATATTTTAATTTTTTTAGGAGCATATACAAATTTACCAAAGCTAATAATTGAGGCTAAAAATTCTTTAATTTTTTCTTTACTAAAGTGATATTTATTAAAAATGCGGGGATAATTTAAAACATCATTTAATTCTTGTAATGTTTTGTCACTGTATAGTAACTCAAACTTTCCTTGTAAAAATGCCTTATAAATTGAATAGTCACTGCCATTTTCTGTTATATTGGCACGAATTAAAACATTGGTATCAATTACTCCTTGGAGCGTGTTTTTTGGCATACTCTATATCCCTATCTATCTCTTCATCGGTAAAATGCTTATTCTTATCGTGCATTTCATCCATCATGGCAAACATCTCATTTTTTAATAATTCTTTTTCCAAATTAGCCAGTCTTTTATATTCTGAGAAAGAAATAATGACCGCTTCAGCAACGCTATCTCGAAGTACAACTGTGGGGTTTTTAGGCACAAGATTATCTAAAATATGCTTAAAATTTCTTTGGATATCTGTGACCGTAACCATTTGTGTATTCATAGTATCTACATACTACAATACATACTGTAGTATGTCAAGACACACTTTTGGGCACAAAAAACAGAGTCCCTAAGTCTTGGCGATGAGATATTTTCGCGGCCAGTTGCCCGGCAACTATCGTCTCCGCTGTGGCGTTTTACTTCTAAGTTCGGAATGGAATTAGGTAGTTCCACCACGCTCAAATCACCAAGACTTAAGTACTCTGACAACTGAAGGATATTTTGTTTTCGTTAATATTACAACACACTTTATATGTAATGTTGCAAGGTCTTCCTTCGACCAATTCGTAAAGTTAAGCTTAATCCTTTACAGGACTTCCACTTACTCCCGACTATACCTAGTATTCTTCTAGGGGTCTTCATTCCGATTAAGGAAAACGAGTTCTAATCTTTAGGTGGGCTTCCCGCTTAGATGCTTTCAGCGGTTATCCCTTAGGAATATAGCTACTCGGCGCTGCGACTGATGTCACAACC
>LBOW01000008.1 GCA_000989765.1 Candidatus Woesebacteria bacterium GW2011_GWB1_33_22
TGGAGCCATTGATACAGGGGCAGATGCAATTGTCACCACAGGAACTATTGGGAGCGCTGGACTGACTGCTTTCACTGGCAATACTCTGGCCATTAACTCCATATCTTCAACAGGAGACATTTCCATAATTGCTACTGGAGGGAATGTAGGTATTGGGACAGCAACACCAACACAAACACTAACAGTCCTCGGTGACCTAGCCTCATCTGTTGCCGTAGGTGTAGAAGGGTTAAAATTAACAGATACAACTGATGTAACCAAGATGGCCATGAAGTGGACAAGTTCTGGAATTAATATGGACATCCCAGGCCTAGCAACAACCAACAAACTAACCAATGGAACTTTTGAAACAGACATTACAACAGGAGGTTGGAACCAATATACCTTAAATGACCAGTTTACTACAGATAGATCAGCAGGAGCAGTCAATGGCACTTCTGCAGAACCAACTGGTGGAACAAGGACAGTGGTGGATACCAATTCCAAATTATCAATTTCCAGTTCTCAATTATCATTTGCAACGGGAGGGAGTGCGGCGGGAAACCCAGGATTGTCATACCCAATAATTACAAGAGGGGCAGGAAAAATATTGGTTGGAAAAATAAACATATCCACCGTGCAAGCAGCATTTGGTTGGGGTACAGACGCGAGTAGTTACATTGAAGATAGCTTTACATTTACAGATAGCCTTTATGCCCGTGTTAATCAAAATACTGTAACTTTGGGAAGTTTTTCCACTGGCACTGATTACTATATGGCAATAATTATGCGAACAACTGGATACTATTGGTACATTAAGGGAGGAGCATTCACCAATTGGACATTGATGCATATTGATTCAACAATCACAGGGAATAAATACCCCAGGATAATAACAGAAAATACCACCTCCGTCTTTACTGCTGACAACATCCGTATCCCTACCTCTTTATGGTTGCCAACACCATTATCATATGACACATTCACGAGAGGAGACGGAGCGATTGGCAGTAGTGAGACAACAGGTCCAGACTCCCAGACTACTCCCTCCCTTGCTTGGACAGGTGGAGCAATATCTTCTAATAAAAATGTGATTACACCAAGTTTGGGGAGTGAGCTGTGGGATGCTGATGCGGCAGCATTTACATCAGGAACATATGCGTGGACGGCTTACGGAACAAATACCATAGAAAATGATGCAAATTCTCTAAAAATAACTTATGTTGATAATCAGGCAGGGGCATTAGAATACTTGAAAAATAGTAGTGACTTGTCAGCCGATATGACAACAGGCTTATGGTACACTCTAAATCTCAATACCAAAGTCAATGCGGGAACATCTGTTAGGATTGGTGTAAATGACGGAATTTCTTTACAATATGGTCGTAACGAAACCGCAACAACCTTTACGCCATATGTAACAACATTTAGAGCGAGACAATCTAGTAGTGCCTATATGGTTCTCAATGGCATGGGGACGGGAGAAATTTTTTGGATAGATGATTTATCAGTCAAACCCCTCACCCTTTCCTCCCTCTTCTCCTCTGTCTCAACTTCTGATGCGGATGTGATTGCAGATGCCAATGTCACTTTAACCGCTGGGACACAGGCAGGATTGGTGACTAACCTTGATTCAACTTCAACACCAGCCAACTTCCTGATTGCCTACCATGATGGAACCAATGTCAAACTGGACAAGAATGTGGCAGGGACTTACACCAACTTAATTAGTGCAGCCGCTACCTACTCTGCAGGGGCAACTCTACGAGTCATTACCTACACCTCATCTGGTTCTTTGAAAGTCAGAGTTTACTACAACAATGCTTTGGTTGGGAGTGAACAGACGGTTTCCGATGCAGGGATAATCTCTAACACCAAACATGGGTTATTCTCTACCTATTCAGGTAACACTTTTGATAACTTTACTTTGTGGGCCAGAGGAACAGGCAATGAGTATGTTAATCTGCCAGATACTGACTTAACAGCTACTCGTGATACTTCTGTTTACTACACTGGTTCTTCCTCCTTAAAGTTAGTAGCAGGAACTTCTGATAATGGCTATACCCAGGCCTACACTTTGCCAGATACCAGTAACTACACCCTATCTGCTTTTGTATATACCAATGGAAGTGCTGTTACATCTTCTGACCTGTCTTTGGAAAATGGAGATGTTAATCTAACCACTACTTACACTTCTGTAGGTAATGGGTGGTATAAACTATCTGCTAGTTTTACCGGAGTCACCTCTTCCCGTAACTATGGAGTCAAGGTTAAGGCAGGCAGAACTGTGTATGTTGATAATTTGTCTCTGTTTGCTTCCTCTGGTTCAGGAAATACTCTGGCTATTGGAAACTCAACCACAGGCCTGGGAGGGTTAAGTGTAGAAAGTACCACCACCCTCAATTCTGGTCTTGCCTCTTTACAAGCTTTAATTGTCAAGGGTTTCTCAGGTCAAACAGCTAATTTACAGGAGTGGCAGGACTCAACAGGGACAGTCCTAGGGAGTATTTCTCCAACAGGAGCTTTAACTTCTGCAGGGAACTTAGATATTAATGGGACTGTCAATGATATGGCCGGAGCTTTAAATTTGTCAGGGAATTCTTTAACTTCCAGTGGTGCTTTAACCATAACTCCCTCGGCTGGAAATAACCTTAATATAGTTACTTCCGCAGGAGGGCAATTAGCAATTAACACTAACCAATTAGCAGTTGATAGTACAACAGGAAGAACTGGAATAGGAACAATAGCTCCATCTGCAAAACTACACATTATTGCAACAACAGAACAACTCCGTCTGGGATATGACTCCAGTAATTACTGGAGTAACACAGTAGGAACAACCGGAGGCTTAACCATGCAGGGAGTAGGAACAGGAGGTTCTCTAACTCTCTCCCCTACCTCTGGACAAAACTTAAATATCTCTCTAGCAACAACCGGGGATATGGTAGTCAATACCAATGACTTAGTAGTAGATACTTCATTAGGTTACATTGGAATTAACACAACAGCTCCAACTGCCCTACTTGATCTAGCAGGTACCAGTGGCACAGATGCCTTTAGACTAACTAACGCAGGAACCAAAGTCCTCGGCCTTTCCTACGCCACCAACTCCACCATTTTTGACCAGACCTCGACCGACCCCACCAACAAACTATTAAATTCTACTTTTGACTCTGACTTAACCTCCTGGTCTGAAGTCCCCTCATATACCTTAAATGACCAATTCACCACCGACCGCTCAGCAGGAGCAGTCAATGGAACTCAAGCAGAACCTACTGGGGGAACAAGAACTGTAACAGATACAAATAGCAAGTTAAGTATTACTGGAGGACAGTTAAGTTTTGCAACGGGAGGGGTAACAGATGGAAACCCTGGATTATTATATTCTGTTGTTACTAGAGGGGCAGGAAAAATAGTAACTGGCGCATTAAATGTTAGTTCAGGTCAAGGACAATTGGGATGGAATAATACTACATCAGGAAGACTGTCTGATGGATTTTTCCTTTCTGGTGGAACACTGAATATTCAAGCAAACGGGACGGCTATTGCTACGGGTGTATACGTGGCAGGAACATCTTATCAACTTACCACTGTGATGCGAACTACAGGCGCATATTATTATATTAAAGGTGGAACATTCACTGACTGGACTTTACTGTACATTAACAGTACAGGAAGTGGTAATTTATACCCTGCTGTAGGAACAAACAATACAACATCAGTTGCTACCGCTGACAACATCCGTATCCCTACCTCCACCTGGTTGCCGACACCTTTGGCGTATGATACTTTTACCCGTGGTGATGGGGCGATTGGAAACAGTGAAACAACAGGGCCAGACAGCCAGACCACACCTAGTTTGGCTTGGACAGGAGGAGCAATATCTACCAACAAAAATGTAATTACACCAAGTTCGGGGAGTGAGTTGGTAACGAATGGAGGTTTTGATACAGATACTACATGGACAAAAGGAGATGGATGGACAATTAGCGGGGGAACTGCTAATGCAAGTACAACAGGGAATTCCAACATCTCTCAAGGAGCAGTGCTTACCGTCGGGAACTGGTATCAAGCAACGTTAAATATAACATCTTTATCTGGAAGTTTGGTTTTTGGTGACGCAAATCTTGCCGCCCCAGTTCACACAACCACTGGCACTAAAACTGTTACATCACGAACAACAACTGACAATATACGGGCCAGAGCCATCGGAACCACAACTGCTGTAATAGATGATTATTCAGTTAAAGCATTAACCCTCTCCTCCCTTTTCTCTACTGTCTCAACTAGTGATAGTGATGTGATTGCGGATGCTGGTGTAACTTTAACCGCAGGAACACAGGCGGGATTGGTCTTGAATTTGGATAGCACTTCAAGCCCTGCTAACTTCATCATTGTGTACCATGACGGCACAAGTGTAAAAGTTGATGAAGCAGTAGCAGGAGTCTACACCAACAAACAAAGTACTACAGTTACCTACTCTGCAGGAGCAACTCTTAGAGCAATTAGAGAAGGAACTAAACTACGAGTCTACTACAACAATGCTTTGGTTGGAGCAGAACTCACCATGACTGCCAATACCGCAACCATTCACGGGTTATTCTCTACCTATTCAGGTAACTCTTTTGATAACTTTACTTTGTGGGCCAGAGGGACGGGGGCGGAGTATACGGGGGCACCGTTTGAGGAGTTGACAGCTACCAGAAACACTACCACTAAGTATAACAACAGTACAGCCAGTGTTCAGTTGGTAACAACAGGCACTGATGCTAATTATTTACAATCTGTAAATGTTGGTGACACCTCAACATACAACTTGATTGCATATGCATATACCACTGGGGCTGCCGTGACAACAGCCGATCTTAATTTGTATTACGACACGGCCGAACTCACTACTGCTTTTACTCCCATGGGGGGTACTGGCTGGTACAAGTTAACCGGGAGCTTTACCGGTGTGGCTTCGGCCAAAGACTATGGAGTTAGAGTTAAGGCTGGAAAAACAGTGTATGTGGATGAAATGCATTTACAAGTAGGAACAGGAACTACCCAGAATATGTATGTCTTGAACAGCGCAACCGGAGTCACCGGTCTTAATGTCCAGGGGTTAGTTAATGGAACACTAAATGGTATAGCAACTTATTCAAAAGCGGGAACTATTTCAGACTCTGATTTTGGGGGTGGAGTAGCTGGTGGTTTAATGGGTATTGATACAACTAACCACAGACTTTACTTTAGAGAAGGTGCGTCTTGGAGTTACATAGCCAGAACTGGTGGTTTTCAAATACCAGAAGAAGAAGCTAGAATTCAGAATCTAGAAGTTAGTGACTACCTAATTCCATACGTGGAGTCAAGAATGAGTGATGGTGCAATACATGGACTATACAAAAAACTAAGTGATGTTGTTTTTGATGGTTTGACTGTAACTGGAGACACTACACTTGGTGATGCAATTATAACAGGAAGTTTACTTGTAAATGATATTAACTCCCCATTAACAATTAACATTCAGCAATTAGCTCTTGCTGGCATTGACTTTGTTGGTGGAAACATAAAGTTTACCAAAGAAGGACTTATATATGGTAATGATTTAATTAGAGGGAAAACAACTATACCTGCAGAAACTGCAGAAGTTAATGTAACTATGAATTGGGAAGAGAGTCCAAAATCTATTAACGTCACTCCTGAGTTTAGTACCAAGGCTTGGGTAGAAAATCTTTCAAAAGATGGATTTATAATTCACACATCAAATTCCCCAACAACTGAATCAGGAGTATTATGGCAAGCAGTCTGGTAATTTTCCCTCTTGCAAAGACTAAACTATATAAATTACAATTACATATTGTTAATATGTCTAAATTTAAAATAATATCAATTGCTTTAGTTGTTTTAATTTTTGCAGGAGTGGCTGGTGGTGGATATTACTTCTTTAATAAATATCAGGAAACTAAAAAGATTTTAGAAAATCCTGAAGAGGCAGCCAAGATAGAAACTCAAAAAATAGTTGAAAAGGTCGGCAAGTTAATGGAACTTCCTTCAGGTGAGCCAACAATTGCCACAGTTTTAGACAAAGAAAAATTAAAAGATCAAGCCTTCTTTTTAAAGTCTGAAAATGGAGACAAGGTTATAATTTATGCAGAATCCAAAACTGCTATTCTTTATAGACCATCAACTAATAAAATAATTGGTTTTGCTCCAATTAATCTTGGTGAGCCAAAAGATCAAGAACCTGTTCCGACCGAAGCTCCAGTTTCAGATTAAGCTACTCGTTCCTTAAGGGCTGAATAGTATTTTTCTAAATAATTTTCAGCCGATTTCCAATCTCCCCTATTTTTAGCTACATTTGCTAAAACCCGAAGATGGGCTACTTTGGCAGCTTGAAAAAGACTTATTCTATAAACCTCTGCTAAGTGTTCTCTCTCAAGTTCCTCATTTTCCCCATTATGTTTTCTCATTTCAACTTCTAAAGTTGCAACAATTTCAGGTTCAAAAGCAAGCTTTAGCTCAAATTTTATTAATTTATAAAACTTCTTTAGAGAACTCTTGGCTTTATCCAGTTTATTTTTATCAAATTCAAACCCTGCTTGAAGCATATACTTTGCAGCCTGTCTTGCCAGTTTTTTAGAAAGCCCAAACTGTTCTTTTACATGCTTCATGGAATAATCAAGAAGCGTGACACCTTGTGGTATTTTCCCTAATCTCCACCACTTAAGTTCTAAGTTAGCAACTAAATGTGGATCAAAAGTAAAATGTTCCATAGCATCATTACCTCCAAACCTCCTTCTGCGTCTTGAAAAATCTAGAATTGACGCTTTTAACTTCTCTGGACTAAAATCTGGAAGGTGAACATCGGAAAAGAGATATTCTGCATAAACCATTTGCCAAGGCATTAAACCTGAAGTTCTTTGTTCTCCGGAAGTTCTAATAAAAAGGTCTGGGTTTGGATATGGCTGGTTATAAGTATCTAAAAATTTCTCAAAACTTTTCTCATCCAATTCTGAAGGCTTAATACCAGATTCAATTGCTTTTTGAACAGCTCTTACAATTTCACTTCTTCCACCATAATCAACTGCTAAGTTATAAATATGATTTTTAGAATACTTGGCAGTGTCTTTTTCTAATTTTATAAGCATTTCTTGAATATCTTTGGGTAATCTATCTTTCCTACCCAAGTGAACAAGGGCAACTTTTTCTTGATGAAATTCTTTCTCCTTTTCTTTTAATGCACGTCTAAATAGATCCATAATTGCATCTATTTCTCTTTGAGGTCTATCCCAGTTTTCTGTTGACCATGCCCAAACTGTAAATGTATGAATCCCTAATTCTCTGACTGCTTTAGCTAATTTTTCAACTGCCAAGTAGCCATTATAATGGCCTTCCCAAGGCTTTAATCCGCGGGCACGCGCCCAGCGCCTATTGCCATCAAGAATCATGGCTATATGGTTTGGAATTACAGTACCTTTGGGGAGTGAAATTAGATTAGACATGAGTCATTATTATATCACTAAATTAAGATTTTTTAGATCAGTTGTAATAATATATGATTTTTTTGCATTAAATTTATTAACAAAGCTTTTTAACGACCTCGTACTTTTAATTTTTGATTCTGAATATTTAACTTCAATTGGGATTGGATTAGGATAGGTGTCCAAAACTATATCAACTTCTGCACCCTCTTTAGTCCTCCAAAATCTTCTTAAGACTGTTTTTCCATTTATTGCTTTCCTAAGTTCATTGAAAACAAAATTCTGGAATAAAAATCCTTTATCAAAAATTGAATTAAAATCATTAATATTAAGTAAAAAATTTCTAAGCCCTAAATCTACAAAATAATAGACTGGTGATTTTGTAATTTCTTTTCTAACATTTTTAAAAAAGGGAATTGATTTTTCCAAAATATATGTTTTCTCCAAATACCAAAGATAGTTTTTAACTGTAGGCAAGGACAAATTCAATGTATTCGAAATTTCAGTATAATTGATTAGCCTTCCATTTTGAGAACCGATTACTCTAAGTAAATCGGTTAAACTCTCACTTTTTTGTAACTTTAATAAAATCTGAATATCTTTTTCGACGAAACTTCTGTAGATATCTTCAAGAGAATGTTTTTTATCATCCACAGTCTCACTTAAGACAACCTTTGGATATCCACCAAACATTAGATATTCTTCTAAAAACTTTTTGCGCATGTTTGGGTCACCACTTAAAAAAACTTCAAGCTTATCGGAATATAAGTAATTTGTTTTATAATCCACAAACTCATAAAAGGTCAACGGATATATTTCAAAAATTCTTTTTCTTCCGGCAAGTGATTCATAGATCTTTTCTTTTAATTCGACTGACCCCGAACCTGTAACAACAAATTTATAAGGAAGTTTCATGTCACTAATACCTTTTAAAAAAAGGCCAGCATTTTCCTTACGTTGAATTTCGTCAATAAAAACATATCCCTTACTATTTCCAATCTCTATTTTTATTTTTTCAACAAGCCTGTCTTGTGAAGCAAAAAAATATCTATCCTTTTCAATATCTAAATTTAAATAAATATATTTAAGTTTTTTTTCTCTTAATTCGTCAATTAAAGCTAGCATTAAAGTTGTTTTACCAGCTTGACGAGGACCGACAAGAAGTGTTATTTCATCATTCTCAAGATGAGCTAAAAGTTTTGGATATACCGACCTTTTTATAAGCATAGTTATATATTAACCCCAGCTTATCATAAAGTCAAGCATTACATAATTAGGTGTTATAATACAGATTCATGATACAACAAACACTTGAGGAAACAAAAAAACTTGTCTGGCCAGAAATTAAAAAATACTTAAAAGATCCAACATATCCAAAGCAGTTTGCACTTTCAACAAAATATAAAAAGGAAATAGATTTATATTGGAAAATAAATAGAGAGTACCCTGAACGCATGGGAAAATACCTCCGACCAACACTTGTATTGCTGGTAGCAAAAGCGATTGGAATAAAAAACAAAAATTTAATAAAAGTGGCGGGCGCAATGCAGATTTCCGAGGAATGGATATTAATTCACGATGATATTGAAGATAAATCAGAAAAAAGAAGAGGGAAACCTACACTACACAAACTATATGGACAGGAACTGGCAATAAACGCAGGAGATGCGCTACAGATGATAATGTGGAAAATTATTAATGACATAAATTCTAAAAAAATCAGCAATGAGTTTTATGAAATGTTAATGAGAACAGCTTTGGGTCAAAGCGTTGAACAAATTTGGACCAACAAAAGAGAAAATTTAACAGATAGTCAATATTTTTTTGTCGCAGATAGCAAAAGCGCCTATTATTCTATAGCAGGACCAATGAGGCTTGGTGCAATAATTGCAAATGCATCCCAAAAACAACTTGATAAAATTACAGATTTTGGATTACACCTAGGAAGGTGTTTTCAATTAGTTGATGACATTTTAGATGTTGATCAGGATAAAAAAGAAGGTAAAACAACACTTGCAAATACTAAAGGTGTCGAATATGCCAAAAAACTAGCTCAAAAAGAAAAAGGTAAAGCCAGAGAAATTTTTGACAAAAATTTAAAATTTTTATCTTGTGAACCAGCCAGAACAAAACTAAAAGAATTAATTGATTTCATTTTGGAAAGAAAATATTGACATTGTACTTGTAAGGTGTAACCTTTAAAGGTATGCCTGCAAAGAATGTTGTTAAATTTTATATTCCAAATTCTATTTACCATATATATAACCGTGGAGTTAACAAAATGACAATATTTGAGGATGATCAAGACCATAAAGTATTTTTAAATTATCTCAAAGAATATCTTTCTCCTCCACCAGACTTACTAACTCTCAAAAAAGATGTTACCTTTAAGGGTGTAACCTTTAAAGGTATACCAAAACAAATTAAAAATTATTCTGAAGAAATTAGTTTATTGGCCTTTTGTTTAATGCCAAACCATATACACCTACTTATTAAACAAGCTGATAAAAATTCAGTAAAGATGTTTACACAATCCCTATTTACAAGATATTCAATGTATTTTAATAAAAAATACAAAAGAAACGGTCCTTTGTTTCAAAGCACTTATAAAGCTACAAATGTTATAAACAAAGACTATTTATTGGACATTACAAGATATATACATAAAAATCCGCTTAAAATAACAAAGAATTTAGTTGATTATTATTCATCATATGCTCATTATCTGAATCAATTTAATATTCCATGGATCAAAAACCAGGAGGTTTTAGATTATTTTAATGAAAGCAGTTTTATAAAACAAAACAAGGTAGGATCATACAAAGATTTTGTTGAAAATTTTAAATACAAAACTGAGGAGCTTGATTTAGAATCAGACACAAGGACGTAAAGGGTGTAACCTTTAAAGTATTTAAATCTACGGTTGTTTTTTCAGTTGGTTTTTTTTCTACAGATGGTTCAGGTTTTTTTGGCACTCTTCCTGGTTCTGGCGAAGCTAAATCCTTAGCAAATTCTTCGACATCTTCTTTCGTAATTGTTTCTGGTCCCATATCTAGTTAGTCTTTGACTATACCAAAATCCCACGATTTGTAAACTGGAAGTAAGGATTTTTCTTACTTCCAGCTTTTGCTATACTTAATAAATGTCATTTATTAAACTTTACAAACAATCAATTTCTCCCCTAACCCGTTTTGTATTTAAAAAGTTAGGGTCTGACCCTGAGGTAGCTGATATAATAGTAACTGAAACATTTTCAGCTGCCTGGAAAGGGTATAAAACGTTTAAGCATAAATCCTCTTTTTTTACCTGGCTATGCCGTATTGCTTTAAATAAAATAGCTGATTATTATAAAGATCAAATTAATAGTAGATCACACTTAATATATCCAACTCTTAAAAAATGGTCCCAAATTGAAGCTATTACGGGTTCCGAACCCGTAATCTCGCCAGAGGAACAATTTGTATTAAACGAATTAAGAGATAAAGTTAATGAAGTTTTAAATCTACTTCCTCCACAAAAAAGGAAACTTCTTTGGTTTAAATATTACCGTGATTTGTCATATAAAGAAATATCGGTCGTCTTAAAAATCTCTCCCCGTGCGGTAGAAGGTAAAATTTATCGAGCCAAACTAGCTTTTGAATCTATGTTCAAAAAGTTTAGCAATTACAATTCTAACTGAAAATACTAAAACAGCATTCCAAATTCTAATTATTCTCTTAGGCTCATGTATTACCCTCCAAAGCCACTCCAACCCAAGACTGGCAAGCCATTTAGGGGGTAGTTTTGAAAGGCCTGCAATAAACTTAAATGTTCCACCAACAACCATTGCAGAAGACTGGAATTTCATTCTGTATATATTTCTATAAATCCATTTTTCCTGTTTTGGGCAACCCAAGCCAACAAAAATTAAGTCAGGCTCAAAAAGTTTAATATTACCTATAATTTTTCTATGTAAATTTTTGTCGTTTTCTGAAGCAGGCTGACCCATTAGCGTATATTTTGGAAATTTGTGATAAGTCTTAAAAGCAATTTTTGGATAGATATTTTTCAACTTGTTCATGGCCAATTCGGCCTCATTATTCTCTCCACCCATAAAATAAACTCTTAAATTCATTTCATTTGCTATTTTTAAAATATCTAAAAATAATTCCCTGCCTTTAATTACTTCAACATCTTCGTTATGCAAAAATTTATAAGCAAACTTAAGTCCAATACCATCTGGGACTGAAAAACTAGACCTTAAGATAGTTTTTCTAAGTAACCAGTCATTGGTTGCTACCAAAACTATTTCAGGATTAGGTGTAACAATATAGAACTTTTCTTTTGATTCTAGCTTCGAACGAATCTCACTTAGCAGTTTCTCTTTTCGAGTGCTATCCAAGCGAATTCCCAAGATATTGCCGTGTTTTGGACCAGTTTTCATATAATTTTTGTCAATTTTTTAATAAAAACTAGGTTTATTTTAGCAAAATTTGTCTATTTTTTATTAATTTTTTCACTTTTTTCTCCGCAACGCTTTATTTTTGTCTTGATTTTTTATATTGTTTTGTTCTATATACTATATACTATATACTATATACTAGTTTATGTGAGAAATTACATTATTGTATAACTTTTTGACTCGATTTACGAATACAATTTATTAATATTATCCACAAACTACTAACATTATTTTATTTTCAGGTATAATTAACTATAAGTCCTTAGCCTTTGGTTGTTACTGACCTTTTCCATAGTTCTATATTTTCCAAAACTAGTCCAGTTCCCCGCACAACGCAAAGAAGTGGTTCGTCTGCTACATGAGCTGGAACTCCAGTTTCTTCTGTCAAAAATCTGTCTAAATTCCGTAAGCTCGATGTACCACCACTCATGATAATTCCCTTGTCAATAATGTCAGCTGCAAGTTCAGGGGGCGTATCTTCAAGTACAGCTTTAACAGCCCCGATCATTTGTAAAAGTATTGGTCTGATGGCTTCAGTAACTTGAGTTGAAGTTACTGTAACTGTTCTTGGAAGACCAAAAACAAGATCACGACCAGAGATTTCTAGTTTTTCCTCTTTGGGAAGTTTAATCGCAGAACCAATTTTAATTTTAATATCCTCAGCTGTTGTATCTCCAATTATTAAATTATGTTTCTTCTTCATATAGGCAATAATAGCTTCGTCAAGTTTAGTTCCTGCTACTCTTACAGATTTATGAACAACCACACCTCCCAATGAAATAACAGCAGCTTCGGTTGAACCACCACCACTATCTATAATCATATGCCCTGAGGGTGCTGATACAGGCACACCTGCACCAATTGCAGCCGCCAGTGGTTCGTCTATCAAATAGGCATGAGCAGCTCCAGCTGAAAGGGTAGCATCAAGTGCAGCTCGACGCTCAACTTGAGTACATCCCGCAGGCACACAAACCATAACATCAGGTCTTAAAAGTCTAAATTTACCTGTGACCTTACCAATAAAATAGCGTAACATTGCCTCAGTTACTTGATAATCTGCAATTACTCCATCTCTCATTGGCCTAACAGCAATTAAGCTCTCAGGAGTTCTACCAAGCATTTTTTTAGCTTCCTCTCCCACAGCTACAACCTTGTTATCATCGACAGATGTAGCCACAACTGTAGGTTCATTAGCAACGATTCCCTGGCCCAAGACCCAAACTAAAGTATTGGCAGTACCTAAATCTATTGCTATTTTTTGTTTGACAACAAAATTCTTCATATTAAAAAAGTTCTGCATTAGCTTGCATTATACAATATTGTATAATATCTTAAGTATGGCAAAAAATGGCCTAGTTCAATCTAGGGTAATAATTCTTTTTACAACCTTAGTTGTTGTTGGAATAATTGGTTATATTGTATCTCTAGTTGCTAGAGGATATCAATTTGATATAGATAAATTTAAGTTTCTAGCCAATGGAATTCTGGTTGTAAAATCAGATCCTGACGGTGCTTCTATATATGTTAATGGAGATTTAAGAGGAGCAACTAACCAAAATTTAAAATTGTCACCCAGTTCATATGACATTGAGGTCAAAAAGGATGGACATATTTCTTGGAAAAAACGATTAAATATCAAAAAGGAAGAAGTTACTCAAATATCAGCACAGCTTTTTAAAACAGCCGCTTCTTTGTCCCCAATTACCTTTGATGGAGCAACAAATCCCATTGTATCTTCCGATTTTAGTAAAATTGCATACATCAATAACCAAGGGCTTTGGGTTATGTCTGTTTCATCACTTCCAATTGGATTTCCAAACGAACCTAAAAAAATTACAGATGCACTATCAACAAGCTCAAAATACGCTTTTTCACCAAACAGTAGAGAAATACTTTTAACAACTGATAATGGTACCTATTTATTAAATTCAAATGAATTTACTGCACAAAACCAGAGAGTAAATATTGGTTCCAAAGTGGATGAAACATTAAAAACATGGAACAAAGAGAAAACCCAAAAGGATACAGCAGAATTAAAATACTTACCACTTGAATTAAATGATATCTTTAAAAGAAAAGTTTCAAAATTCTCTTTCTCTCCTGATGCTACCATGGTTATGTATCAAGCTAGTAGTGAAGCAAAAATAAAAGAAAATCTAATTCCAACACTTCCAGGATCTTCAACACAACAACAAGAAAGAGATATCAAAATAGGTAAAACATATATTTACGATATCAAAGAAGATAAAAATTTTGAGGTTGGAGATGAAAACAATAATCTATATTGGTTGCCAACATCAAGACATTTAATTTCTGCTGAAACGGGGAAAATTGTAATTATGGATTATGATGGAACAAATAGACAAACTGTATTTTCAGGCAATTACATTGCCCCCCATGCCTATCCATTTGTTAATGCAAGTAAACTTTTAATTTTAACAAACCTAGGCTCAGATTCACAAATTCCAAATTTGTATTCATTAAGCATAAAGTAGCTCCAAATGGTAAAATAATGACAAGTCCTCGTAGTTCAACGGATAGAACAAGGGTTTCCTAAACCCTAGATTTCAGTTCGATTCTGAACGGGGACACAAAACGGGGTGTAGTGTATCGGTAACACGCTCGGTTCGGGACCGAGAGACAGGCAGTCCAATTCTGCCCTCCCCGACTAAAGATTCTTAACTTAACACTTGCAGGGTGAAACCCTGCAACACTTAGAATACAGAAAAAATCACTATTAAAAAATTTACTTCCCCACTTCTTCCTTGGAGTAAATTAGAAGGTCAGTTGCAGAATCATAGTCAAAAATTTCATCTGCATTAAAAATAAGTCCCAACTCTTTTTCTGCTGATTCAGGTGAATCTGAAGCATGAATTATATTATTTGACCCACTCATACCAAAATCTCCCCTAATTGATCCTGCTTCTGCTTCTCTAGCTTTTGTGATTCCTACGATCTTTCTGACAGCTGCGATAGCATCAAGTCCTTGCCAAACCATAGCAACAACAGGAGTCCACTCCATAAAATCCTTCAACGTCTGAAAAAAAGCTTTATCTTTATGGTGTGCATACCAATTATCAATAATGGTATCAGTAAAGCGAACCATCTTAATACCCACAAGTTTTAGTCCTTTTCTTTCAAATCTATGAATTATCTCACCAACTAAACCCCTTTGAAGCCCATCTGGTTTAACTAGTACTACCGTTTTCTCCATACTTAATTATTTTAACAAACTAAAATGTATAAAAATACTATTAAATTTCCCAGGGGTATTTAAAATAATCTTGGTTCTTTTCTCCATCAAGCCCCACTACATTAAATTTATCAATTTTATATTTTTCCAAAAATGAATTTATTTTTGATTTTTTAAACTGTGCAAAATTATTTTTTACCTCAATCGGTAATATTTCATTATCAATTTCAACAATAAAATCAATTTCATTCATGTTTTTATTTCTCCAGTAATTTATATTTCCTCTACCATATTTTTTAACTAATTCTGAAAAAACGCTGGTTTCGAGTACATTACCTATCTTTTCTTTTTGAAGTTTTTTAATCCATATCATTTGCAAAATTCCTGTATCATAAAAAAATATCTTTGGTGTTTTACCTACTTCTACTTTTGGACTAGTTGAAAATGGAGAAATCAACTTGATTATATATGTTTCTTCTAAGATTTCTAGATAAGAATTTATCGTTTGCATTGCCAAACCTGTAATATCAGACAGTTCTGAGATTTTTAATAATTGTCCAGATTGCGAAGACAAAACCTTTAACAAATCATTAAATTTTTTTGTTTCTTTAATGTTTGCAAGATCAAATATATCTTTTTTTATATATGTATCTATAACTTGCTGTAAATACTTCTCTTTTCGTAAAATATCATCTTCAATTACAACTTTGGGATATCCCCCGAAAGCTATATATTCGTTATATAAATCATAAAGTTGACTGATTAAGTTAGTCTTTATATTTTTAAATCTTAAAAACTCTGAGAAATTTAATGGATAAATTTCAAATTCCACGGTTCTACCCACGAGAGAGTCAGAAAATTTTGATTTAATATCAAAACTTGATGATCCTGAAACAACCAATTGATATTCTGAATGATGATCTATCATTAATTTCAAAAACGATGATGGATTATTTAAATACTGAATTTCATCAATAAAAATAGTCGCACCTTCTTTTATTCCTGCACCTTTAATATACGAAAGAAAATAATCTATCCCTTGGTCTACATTTTCTAAATCTCTAGAATCTTCTAAATCCATGTAATGTGTTTGCTTTTGAAGGCCTTGAAGATAATTTTGAAGGTAATATAAAATATGTGTTTTACCTACCTGCCTTGCTCCGTGCAAAACAATTATGTTATTTGTGCCTAAATAAGTTTGGATTTCATCGATAATATCTCTTTTTAATATGACTTTTTCCATACATGGTTATTATATATCCATGCTAATATATAAGTCAAGTTTAACTTTAGCGTACTTTTTAGAGGAGTTTTTGAAAATCTTTGTCCGATTTATACGGGCCAATTATGGCTAAATTTAATCTTGCGGGAACAAATAATCTCTTGGCTTCGAAGTTGACTTCATCCATAGTTACCTTATCAATCTTTTTGAAGACTTCCTCAGGTGTCAAAACTTTCTCGCCAAATAATTCTTGATCTCCAAAGAAACTATTAACATCTGAAGTATCTTCCAAGGCTAGAGCCAGATGACCTTTTAAAAACTCCTTAGCTTTCTTAAGCTCAGAATCTAGAATCTGGAATCTAGAATTTCGAATTTTGTAATGTTGTTCCAGCATTACAGCCACAGCTTCCTCTGCCTTTTTAACGTCAAGCCCTGCATAAGTACCTATGTAACCAATATCAGAATACCTATCCATTGAAGTACGGATTGCATAAGCTAAACCCCTTCTTTCCCTGACTTCTATAAACATGCGCGATGACATTCCCCCACCTAAAATTGCAGCTAAAATGCTTTGAGCATATTTACCTTTGTAATTTTTCCCATCAGCCAAAAAGCCCAATATCACGTGCGCCTGTTCTTTTTTCTTGTTGTGAAGTTTTATCTGGGGTTTGGTTTGTTTGGAAATTGATTTATTGAAAATTGATTGTAAATTGGAAATTGGTAATTGAAAATTGTCAAAATATTTTTTAGCTAGTTTTTCTACAATATTTTGACTTACCCCTCCTGCCACTGTCAGCATCATATTTTCAGCTGTATAAAACTTCTTTCTGTAATCTATAAAATCCCTATAACCTATTCCCTGCACGCTAGCTTCTGTTCCCGAGATATCCCAACCAAGTGTGCTTCCAGCATAAATTAATTCTTCAAAAGTATCTCCTATTTTCATCATTGGTGTATCTTCATACATTCTAATTTCTTCAATGATTGTTCCCTTTTCTCTTTCAATTTCACTTTTATCTAAAATTGGGTTAATAATCATATCAGACAATATATCAAATGCTGTTTCTATATCATCTTTACGGCATTTTACATAGTAATTTGTATACTCTTTGCCTGTTCCTGCGTTAAACTCTCCACCAATAGCATCTATAACTTCTGAGATTTCTTTGGCCGTTGGTCTTTTTTTACTTCCTTTAAAGCCCATATGCTCTAAAAAATGGCTTATACCACTGTTTTTCTTTTCCTCATTCCTTGATCCTGTCTTGACCCAGACTGTAACAGTAGCAGAAGGGACAGAAGGCATGGGGATTGTTAAAACTTTTAATCCATTATCTAATACAGTCTTTGCGTATTGCATAAAAGTATTCTAACATTATTGATATGAGTAGAATAGTCCAAAGTTTTGAAGCCAAGGAATTAAAAAAAAGGCCTTTTATAATTAAAATTGCAGATAGGCTAACCTCTTTCTTTGGTAGTATTTCTTTTTTAATTTTGAACCTTTTGTTTTTTGTAAGTTGGATAATATTTAATAAATTTGATAAATTTCCATTTCCAATGTTAACTATGATAGTTTCGCTCGAAGCTATATTTTTAACAATTGTGATGCTTGTTAGTCAACAAAGGCAAACTCATATCGCGACGATTAGAGAAGAACTTGATATGCAGATCAATAAATACTCTGAACGCGAAATTACTAAAATTTTAAATCTTTTAAAATTAATTGCTGAAAAACAGGGTGTAAAACTTGAAGATAAAGAGCTTGATGAAATGTTAAACGAACTTGAATTGGGCTACATTGAAAGAAAACTAGAAGAACAGCTTACATCTTCTCAGGAACACTAATACCTAACAAATTTAAGCCATTTTTAAGAACTTGTCCTGTTCCCTTTGTCAAAAGTATTCGGAATGTTTCGTTCTCACTTTTAATAATTTTGTGCTTATTGTAAAAAGTATTATATTTTGAGGCTAAACTATATAAATATTCACATAAAATGTTAGGTGAGTAACTTTTGGCGGCAATCGAGATTATCTCAGTAAATTGGGATAATTTACGCAAGATTGCAAGTTCTTCTTCTTGCAGTTCTTCCAGGTTCGGAACCCGTAAGTCTTTCGGGTTCCGAACCTTATATTCAGGTTTCAGAGTCCGACCTTTAGAAACTACTGAGTTGCATCTTGCAACTGTGTATTGTATATAAGGCCCACTATTCCCTTCCAAAGAAATTGATTCTTTTAAGTCAAAGGAAACATCCTGAAGTCTACTTACCTTTAAAATACTATATTTTACAGCTCCGATACCAACTTTTTCGGAGATAATTTCTTTCTCTTGGTCATTAAAATCAGAACTTTGTAAAATGTTATTTACTTTTCTTTTTGCTTCATCAAGTAGATCGTCAATATAAATAACTGTTCCCTCTCGCGAACTCATTTTCACTTTACCCTTAAGACTCATATAACCATAGGCAAGATGTATACAATCTTCGTATTTGATGATTCCAAGCTGTTCACAAACAGCAAACATTTGCTTCAAAGCAAGTGATTGTTCAGGACCAATAACCCAGAAAATTTTGTCAGGATTAAAAGTTTTTTTCTTCAACTCTGTTAGTGATAAATCTTGAGTTATGTAAAGTGCTGTCCCGTCAGATTTAATTACAACCGTATCTGGCAGATTATATTTAGAAAGATCAGTAACTATCGCCCCCTTTTCACCAACTTTAAAAATCCCTTTCTTCAAACCTTTCTGAACAAATTCTTTTCCTTTTTTATAATGTTCATGTTCATGCCAAACTTTATCCCATTTATTACCAAGCCTTTTAAGTGTTAAGTTTTGGCCTTCATAGGAATATTCTAGAACTTTTTCCCACAAAGCCCAAACAGCCTTATCTTCAGCCTCCCAATCGACGACCAATTGTCTGACTTTTGCCTCGATTTCTGAATTTTTAAAATCTTCTGATCCCTTTACATACAAATCATCGACGAATTTATCTGGTCTAACTCCCAATTCTTCAGAAGTTTGCCATTCATTTTGGTGGTTAAACCAATAATTAATATCTAAATCTTGTTTTCCATCTTTATTTGCATACTTCAAGTATCCCCACATCAATTTAGCAATTGCTATACCTCTATTGTTATCAATACAGTCACGGGTAACATTACATCCTAAAAATTCCCACATATTAGCAATAGCCATTCCCGTAACATTGTTTCTCAAGTGGCCAAGATGCAAAGCCTTGTTTGGATTAGGACTAGTGTGTTCAATTAAATATTTTTGACCCGTTAAAATTTCACTTTTCCCATAATCTCCTTTTTTCTCTTCAATCTGTATCAAATTATCAACTAATATATTTTTTTTCAACCAAAAGTTGATAAATTTTCCAACAACTTTGGCAGAAAACTGTAAATCTTTACCATTTATTTCATTCGCAATTTTTTGAGGATCTAAATCTTTGTTTCTTAAACAAATATTACTGCTATAGTCACCAAACTTAGAATCTGAAGCAAAATCCACTTCAGGATTTTTTATTCCAGTCACTTTTTCCAAAATTTTTTGAATATTATCTTTAGTCATTTCATACATTTTAGCTTTTTTGAAAGAAAAATGATAGAATGCTCTCACTATGCCAGATAGAATAGGACAGTCAAATTTTTTTAATGTATTCAGCAATGAATATTTTATAAATGTTGAGACTGGGGAAACAGTTCATGGAAAAATACAGGTTCGTGTAGAAGAGCTTGATGGCAAACTGCTTAGAGTACAAGCAGGTCAACGTATACATTCTGTAGATGGCGATAAAATAGAAGATTTTTTGAAAGTTGTTCGACAGGATTAATTTTTCACTTCATAATCAATATCCCCCATTTCATCAGTTCTTAAAATTTTGATATTTTTGTTTTTTAACATTTGAAGTATTTCTTGATGAGGGTGGCCGTAGCTATTTTTTGCACCAACACTAATTACTGCTACATCAGGATCAATTGCGTCAAGTAGTTTTTGACTCAAACCGTTTTTAGAACCATGATGATTCACTTTGAGATAGTTGATGTTTTGTATTTCGCTGTAAACTGAAAGTTCGTCACTTACTGCATTCTCCACGTCTGCAGTAAACAACGCCTTAAATTGGCCATATTTAAGAAGCGTTACTATACCGTTGTCGTTTGTGTTTATATTTTGAATTTGGGCCGAAGGCCACAACATATCTAAATATATCATTCCCACTCTAACTTTTACCCCTTTTGTCAATTTAATACGATTGGTTGGTATGTTTCTTAGCACTTGGTAGGACACATTGCTAGAATCACGATTATACTCCCCAAATTTATCCACTTTGTAATTTTTAAAGACATTAATTAATCCCCCATAATGGTCTTCCTGTGGATGGGTTAAAATAACAAGTTCTATTTGTCTATCCCAAAACGGCATATACTTTCCAAGACAATCTAGGACTTTTTGGTTTGGTCCACCGTCAATTAAAACTTGAGTATTTGATTTTTGTATTAAAATTGCATCCCCTTGGCCCACATCACAAGCAATGATATGCAAATTATCATCAATTGTAAAAACTGCTATCCAAACAGCAATTGTTATTAAAACGAAAATATTTCTAAAACTTTTGTAAACCATAATAATAATGGAAATAATATAAATAGTATCAATCTACCAACTAGTGGTACAACTAATCCTACAATTCCACCGATTGCCCCAAAGATCATGATATAGGGAACGGTCCACAAAATTAAAGCATTAATAATAGGCGACAATATATTAAACTGTCCAAAGGTAGCGTAAATGATTGGCGCGACCCCTATTTGAGCTGCAAGTGAAGTTGATAATCCTTCTCTTAATATGTTTGGTACAAATTTAAGTTTGCTATCAATTCTTTTTTGAAACAACATTAATGACATTGTAGCTACAAACGACAAAATAAAGCCCAGATCTGTTATCCAAATAGGCTTAATTAAAAGCATTATTCCGGCTGAATAAATTAACAGTCGCCATGAATTAACCAATCTTCCCTTTTCTTGGCCTAATAATAATATACTTCCCATTATCCCCGCTCTTATAATTGGTGCGTCAAAGCCTGAAATTACTACATAGCCCAAAATTCCAACGAGTGTAATCCAAATTGCCAGTCTTCTTTTAAAAAAGTAGGTTAAGACAGCAATTAAAAAACTTGCAGTCATTGTTACATTTGTGCCTGAAGCAACGACTACATGAGCAGTTCCTGTTTTTTTTAACCTCTCCCAAAAATTTTCTGGCATATTTTTTGAACCAATTGTAATTCCTGCCACAAGACTAGAATATGGTTCAGGCAAGCTGGCTTTGTAAAAAGAAATTAATTTAAGTCTAAGATTAAACAAGATATTTTTATCTTCTGTTTCAAGTTTTTCAAGCTTTGGGTTTACCAGTTTTCCGTTTTCAACTTTACCTGTCACCTGTACCCTATCCCCATATATCACCTCGGGGTATTTTGGTAGATACATTTTAAGTCCTTGAAGTTTTAAATATTGTTGCCTGTCGTAAATTATTGGTTCTGAATAAACTCTTGAAGTAATCCTTATATTATCACCATTTTCGTAAACCGGACGGGTCGAAAAATATCTTACAAAAATAAGTGAAATTAGAATAAATATACTAATAGACAGAAATTTCATTTTTTATTTTTTCCAAAGTTTTTTGACTAATTGCTCCTTTTGACACCAACTCTTCAACATTTGAGTAAGGTCTTTGTTCAATGATCTTTTGGGCGTAAACAGGGCCAATTCCAACCAAACTTTCCAGTTCTTTTTGACTTGCAGTATTAATATTGACTAAAATTACGGGTTCCGAACCTGTAACGTTTAAAACCTCCTGATCTGGTTTGATACCCCCACTATTTTTAGCACTTTGGACCTCCGATTGCGAATAGATGTAAATCTTTTGCCCGTCAGAAAGTTTTGCAGCTCTATTGACATTTTTATTAACCCAGTCCCTATCAGCATTTATAGAAAGTCCTCCAGAAACTATTAAAAGATCATCAACTCTTGAGTTAGTTGGTAATTTATAAACAGCGGGTTTTTCAACACTTCCAGAAATTTCTACTATTAAGTCCTGAGAACTCTCAGGACCTGACTTAGTCGTTTCTAAAACTTCAACTTTGTCACCAGTTGAAAAGATGTTAGTTTTAAAAGAAAGTACCCCAAAACCTACTAAAATAAGTCCTAAAAGGCTATATAACAAAGTTGACGAGTTTATTAGGAATAAAAATTTCTTTTTTAATTTTTCCACTCTTTAACCATTTTGACGCTTTTATGTCTTCTTTTGCAAGTTTTAATATTTTTGTTTTATCTGAAGACTGTAGACTATCGACCACAAGCTGTGAGCGCAACTTTCCATTAACTTGAACCACAACTATCACTTCGTCAGATTTTAAGTACTTTTCATCATAAATAGGCCATGGTGAGATGTGGATTGAATTCTTTTGACCTAGTACCTCATGCCAAATTTCCTCGGTCATATAGGGTGCAAAGGGGGCAAGAAGTTGGCATAGAACTGTTAATAGTCTACGGTCGACAGCTTTTTCTGCAGTAGACTGTAAGCTATAGTCTATAAGCATATTTACAAATTCCATTAAACTTGAAATAGCAGTATTAAACTTGTAATTTTCAATATCTTCCCCTACTTTTTTAATTGTTTGATGCATTTTGGAAACAACTTCGTTGTTTGGTGATTGGTGATTGGTGATTGGTGATTGGTGGAATAACCTCCATACTCTACCTAAAAATCTATGAGCTCCTTCAACTCCTGTAAGGCTCCACGGCTTCATAATATCAAATGGCCCCATAAACATCTCATAGACTCTCAAAGTATCAGCCCCAAACTTTGGAATAATATCATCAGGTGTAACCACATTTCCCCACCTTTTACTCATCTTTCTAGAGTCTGGTCCTAAGATCCAACCAGGAGCACGGAGCTTCAAAAACGGTTCATCTCCCCATTTTTTATTAATATAGCCTGTATCATATAATACTTTCCAAAAAAATCTGGCAAATAATAAATGTTGGACAACATGTCCACCACCCACATAATCATCAACAGGAATAATTTTATCTTTACTTGCAAATTCTTTACTATTCTTTGGATCACAAAACCTTAGAAAGTACCATGATGAGTCAACATAAGTATCCATTGTGTCAACTTCTCGTCTAGCTGGCTTTCCACAACTAGGACAAACTACATCTTTCTGAAAACTAGTAGATCGTGCGATCGGCGATTCACCATGAGGTAAAAAATCAACATCAGTTGGCAAAAGTACAGGTAACTCACTTTCAGGAACAGGAAACCACCCAGATTGCAAGGTCTGACCTTGCAATTTTGCACAATGTTCACAGAAAACCATGGGGATTGGACAACCCCAGTATCTTTGTCTTGAAATCAACCAATCATGAATATGATAAGTAATTTCTTTCTTAACTTTTTTTCTCCCTATCCAATTCTTTTGTTGAATTTTAACTTCTTCTAACCAATCAATACCATCCAAACCAGATATTAATCTATCAGCATAATCTGTAATTTTAAAAAACCACTGATCAAGGTCTTTTTTAATAACAGGTGTATCACACCTTTCACACTTTCCATCTTCCACTTGCTCATTGGCTAGGACTGTTTCATCTTTAGGGCACCAATTTACAGGAGATTTCTTTTTATAAGCCAAGCCTTTCTCAAAAAACTTTATAAACAACCACTGTGTCCATTTATAAAACTTAGGACTACTTGTATCAATTTCTTTATCCCAATCGTACGACAAACCTGAAGCAATTAATTGTTTTTTAAAAACTTTTATATTTTTATGAGTTTCCTTATCAGGGTGAACACCAGTTTTAATTGCAAAGTTTTCTGCAGGAAGCCCAAAAGCATCCCAACCCATTGGATGCAAAATATCAAAACCCTTCATTCTTAAATACCTACTTATAATGTCAGTTCCAACATAGCCTTCTAAATGTCCAACATGCATTGAGGCTCCAGATGGGTAAGGAAACATGTCTAAAACATATCTTTTTTTACCGTTTGAGGCGCTAGTTTTGTAAATTTCATCTTCTTTCCATTTTGCTTGCCACTTCTTTTCAATCTTCTTGTGATCATATTGCATAATATTGATATTCTACCTCTTTTTAACTAAACTGAAAACATATGCTTTACATCTTAGCTCTAATTATTATTCTATATACTTCTTCACATTTTCTATTTAGAAAAAAAGAAACCTATTTAAAGGTTCGAAAATATATTGATATAGCAACAATTTTAGTTACTTCTATTTTAGTTATAGCTTGGGTTGAAGTTTTTAAATTATCTTTTTTAATAATAATTTATTTTTTTACATCCCTTGGGATGATGAGTTATCTCATATATCGTTTGAGAAAAACAGAAATTAAGAAGCTTAAGGCAGAAGAAGTTATAAAAACATTAAAAACAGAAGAAAAAGTACTAGAAAATGAAATTGAATCACTGCAAAAATGAAATGGCTATTTATTGTTTTTAGTTTTTTATATTTAGTTCCTGTTTGTTATGCCCAAGAACGAATAGAATCTAGTAATTACAGGATACAATTTCCCAATTTAAATTCTGGCGCTGGGATTCCCTCATCTTCTAATTACAAGCTTGATTCTACCGTCGGCCAGGGAGTTGCAGGAAAATTTACCTCAGCAGGATATATTGCAAAAGCAGGATTTCAATATATTCATTCTATTATCCCGTTTTCCTTCTCAATTGATGATTTACAAATTAATTTTGGAACTCTAACTCCTAATTCCCCATCCACTGATACTTCCACATTGACAGTATCCGCCGGTGGCGCAGGAGGCTATTCGGTTAAAGTTTCTGAAAACTTTCCTTTAAATACCTCAGACGGTGGGGATACTATAATTGATACGTTATGTGACACAACCTGTTCTGAGACATCTGCTACTGTGTGGTCATCAGCATCAAAGTATGGCTTTGGATTTAATATGAGTGGAGATGATATCCCCGCCGATTTTACAGATGCTACTTACTTTAGACAGTTTGCAGATCGAAGTTCTGCAGAGACAGAAAAAACGATAATGACCTCTGGCAATGTCGGTACAAGTAGAACAGCAACTATTAGCTATAAAATAAATGTAAGTAGTGTTCAACCAGCAGGAGTATATAGAAATGTACTAACATTTACTGCAATTCCAAGTTATTAAGATGATAGGTTATAGGTTACAGGTTACAGGTGATAGATTAAAACTAATTTTGGTTAGTGTTTTGTTTTTCCTATTCACTATTACCTGTATCCTATTACCTAGAAAGATTTATGCGCAAGCAATAAATCTTTCCATTAGCCCTCCTCTTTTTGAACTCATGATTCAACCCAATAAACAAGTCAAACAGATATTTACTATAACAAATTTAGGAGGTGATAGTATCATAACTCCAAGCCTAGTTTATTTTGAACCCTCCGATGAAACTGGCAATGTTAATCTAACTGAAAATCAAGTCGCGGATTGGGTTATTTATAATCAATCTCCATTTAATTTAAAGGGTCAAGAAAAATTTGATTTTGAAGTTTTGTTTTCTCCCCCATCTGACACAGAAGAAATTGATCATTTATTAACTTTAGTTTTTGAGACTAATGAGCCTGTTGATCTGTTAGGACAAAATTCAGCAACTTACACCTCAAGAATTGGAGCAAATATATTACTTACAATTTCCAAAGATGGTAGCCCAAAAAAATCAGCAGAAATTATAGAATTTTCAGCGCCAAAAATCATTGATTCTCTATACCCTATACGCTATGCACTTAAATTGGCTAATAATGGCAATTCGTTCTGGAAGCCAAGTGGCAAAATTACTACCAAAGATGAAGTTTTAACTTTAGCTCCTCAAAATATCCTTTCAGGTTATTCACGAAACATAAATTGTATCGACAATGAAACACTAATTAACTGCAAGCTTAAAAAGAAGTTTAGTATTGGTAAAATAGTATCAAAATTAGAATTTACTATCGATGAGGAAGCAAAAGTTTATACGCTTGAAACTATAACCTATTCCTTACCCTTGACATATTTAAGTCTAATTGTAGTATTATTATTAGTATGGCGAAAAGTAAAGCGTTAATTATACCGTTAGTTATAGCTATTATAGCTTTAGGTTTTTATTTTGTTTATCCTAGCAAAAAACTTTATTCAGCCAATTTTACTTCAGCCTCAGCAACCTTATCAAATGCCAGATTTTCATATAAAGCAGGTGTTGCTTCAGGTACAACTGGCACCTCAGTTGTTAATATCGATACCTCAGCTAATGCTGATAATGACACGGATCATTTATTTCCTAAGGATGTTATTTGTATTTCAAATGCAACAGAAGATGGCTGTACAGGAAGCACAACCTATACAGTAGCCAACATTGTAGATACTGATACATTTAACACAACAGCTGCACTTGGTGCAACGCTTCTTGCAACTGATTATGTTGTTGCTACACAATCAGGAAGCTTAACAATTTCTTTTACCACAGCAACTGAGGTTCCAATCGGCGGAACTCTTTTAATTACAATTCCTGCAGTTGTAAGTGGTGCCGGAAATGCAAATGACGGAATTCCAGATACAGCTGCAACTACTGCGGATAATGGTTTTGATTTATCAACTATTGCCACAGGTGACGTCACAGTGTCAGATATAACAGGTTGTACCTCAGCTGGATGGGGGTCAGCAACAGTAACGGCTGGAAACGGTACAGCAACAGATCATACAATATCATTCACTAGAGCCGGAGCAACTTGCGCCCCCAATAAGGCCATAACAGTGACGATTGATAGTGCGCCAGGTATTATTAATCCGGCACCAATTACTTCTCATACTCAAGGTCAAGCAGATGCATATCAAATAAATATTAAAACAAGAGATGGTGGCACTAACGTACTTGACCAGTCCGATGTCACGGTTGCACCTGTTGAAGGTGTATTAATCTCTGCCACTGTTGATGAAACACTTTCTTTTACTGTTGCAGGTATAACTACTGATTCTGGTTCATATTGTGGAGTGACAAGAACGGCTAGTTCCCCAGATACAACAGCCATGTCAGTTCCTTGGGGAAGCCTTTCGCCAACCTATTCGGCAGCAACACACAACACAAACCATCAATTAACTGTTTCGACAAACGCAACTGGAGGATATAAAGTTTATGCTGAAGAAAATGACCAAATGGGTAAAGACGGAGTTGCTTGTACTGGGGCAGCAGCTGGAGAATCGGTTGACTGTATTCAAGATACTGCCTGTGGAGCTACTCCTTGCACACATGTAACCGCAAGAGATTGGGGTGCAGATCCATCAAGCTATCCTGGACTTGGTTATTCACTTGAAGATACATCAGGAACAGATGCTTATTTTGAATTCGACGATAGTGGTACATTTTACGCTAAGCAATTTGCAGATCAAGAAGCCGTAGAAGTAAGGTCGGATGCTGGAGCTGAATTAATGAGTAATGCAGGCCCAGTTTCAGGATCAGCTGCTTACGTATGTTATAGAATTGATATCACAGGTACACAACCAGCTGGATATTACTATAATAAAATAAAGTATACTGCAGTACCTACCTTCTGAAAGAAGGTAAATCAAAAATTAATAGTTAAGAATTAATAATTAAAATGAAAACAGCTAAACAAAACAAAATAACCTTTTTTCCAGTATTTTTAGTTCTTGTAATTTCATTCTTAATTCTTAATTCTTCATTCTTAATTCAGGCGGTAAGCGCGCAAGCGCGCATTCCGCTTGTTGTTGCGCCAGCAAGACAAACTGTTGCTATAGATCCAGGTAAGACTGCAGACCTACAAATTAAATTCTTCAATGAATCAGTAACAGCAGTTGCGGGCAATATTAAGGCTGTAGATTTTATTGTTACAGAAGATTCAGGAGCACCTGTTCTTTTAGAAAACCAAGTTAACCCATGGGTAAAATTACCTTATGAAAAGGCTTCAATTGCTGCAGGTGATGTATTAAAAGTTAATTTCAAAGTTAATATTCCAACAAATACGCAACCGGGCGGAAGATACGTTGCAATCATGTTTGAACAGACAGGACAAATTCCTGATACACAAACAAATGATGAGGGAGCATCTGCAATTTCATCTAGAATTGTTGGTCTTGTAAGTATTAGAATTAATGGTCCTGTTTATGAATCAGCTTTTGTAGATATATTTAAAACCCCTAGCTTTTTGGAATTTGGACCAATCCCTGTTTATTTTGAAATATTAAATAAAGGCGGATATCACATCACTCCAGTTGGACAATTAACACTTACAAACTGGTTTGGGCAAGAGGTAGAAAAGAAAACAATTGATAGTAAAAACATTTTCCCAGATGCAAGAAGAAACTATGATACCAAGATTGGTAAGACATGGATGTTTGGTAGATATCTTCTTAATTTTACCGCTAGTTATGGCGACCAAGGAAAAACTATAACAATGTCTAAATTTATTTGGGTAGTTCCTGTAACCCTGATCTTGGTTATAATCCTAGGTATAATTATAGCCATACTCTCAACTGTCTTAATAATTAAAAGGTTTAAAGTAAAACAAGTCAAATTAGAAGAAAAATTAGAAGAGGAAATTACAGAACTTGAGTCTTTAAAAAATAAATTCAAAGACAAGCTACCTAAATAATTTAGATTTTACTCTTGTAGGCTCTTTTAAGACCAGTATCCCCAGGATCATGATAATGACAAGCTCTAATATAATCAAAGAGCTTAATTTATGCCTTAAAAGAAATTCTTTTAAGTCAAAAAATGAAGATTTAGCAGGTGAAATAACAGAAAAAGTTAAGGTTGTGCTTTTGGCTGTAGGATTCTCCCCCGCTTTGGAAGTAGCAAAAATTCTATAGACTGATGTGTCGGCTGTTGGTAGAGAAAACTCAAATAATCCCTCATTATTTGATTTGATTTGATATTTTGGCAGGTAATAGATGTTACCTGCCATAAAAACATCAACTGGAGAATTAGGTATGGTAATGCCCGATACAAAACCAGTATCACCTGTCAACAAATAATTTTCACTTAAGGAAATTGTAGGAGAAATTAAAACTGGCCCAACCTTTGCCGGAACCAAACTACTGTTTGGCAGGGCAGGTATACACACGGGTTGAGACAATCTATTAAAACTGTCTTTTGCTTGCAAACAAAGTTCGGGATAGAAAAATGAATAAGAGTAAACCTCATCGAATTCAAAATAGCCGTCTTTATTGGCTGTTGTTCTTTCAGATATACCAACACCCGAAAGGTAAATTTCAGATTCACTTGGACCATATCCATAGAGAATTAATGATGGCTTTCCAATAGTTAGATAAACTTTAACGGCAGATGTCGATATAATAGACATTTATTTCAATCAAATATAATTTTTACCTTCTGAGGCAATACCAGACCATCAACTTCTGCTTCCAGAGAATAAGCTCCCATAATATTGGATCTAAGATCAAAAATGGCCTTGCCCACTCCGTCAGTTAATGGTTGAATCTCTGTTATGTTTAAATTTGTATCACCTTTCAATATAATTTTTTTACCTTCTATGCCTAAGCCTCTTTCATCTAAGATAAAAATAGTAATTCGAATTAAATCACCCCCAGCTGTTGCTCTTACGGGAGATGCAAAAATATAAGAATTAGAAACAGATACACTAGCTAAATTAGGTCCTTTAGCGTTTGGAACTACAGAAGTCTTGTTTCTAATAAAGATTAGAGATATAATTAAAATTAGTATTAATATTAAAATTACAAAGATAGCTCTCATTAATATAATATACTCCAATAATAAGGCCCAAAACAAGTCTAATTACTGTCTATCACTTATATTGCCTAACTGCTAATTTTATATAAATCCCAGTTCTAAATAATTACAAAAAAAATGGTATATTAAACGATAGCTAAATAAAAATAAACAAACACTAATAAATATCTCCGCAGTTTTCCGCAAGTTTAACAAATTTTATATGTAGGCTCATAAAATATAAACCTATAATAATTATTATTACATTTATATGTATAATATATTATGCTATATGATATATTTATGTCTATAAAATTAGGTGCGGTAATTAAATTATTTACGGTGTGAAATTCTTAATTCTTAACTCTTAATTATTAATTGAATTAGCCTCTTGACAAGTTCCTGCGGTATATTATTATCAGTATAGATAAGTATAATCAATATAATCTGAAGCTAACAAAAAACAATGCGGAAAATGATAGAAGATTTTTTAAAGTATTTAAGTTTACACGGAGTCTCTCCTAAATCCTTGAAATACTACAAATCTGATCTTCTCAATTTTTTAACTTGGGCAAACGGAAAGAAAGTAAGCCAAAATTTAATTAATGAATATGTTGAAACAATTAGATTAATTACACCAACTTCTACCCTAAAAAGAAGACTTTCAACACTTCGTAGTTATAGTTCTTTTTTGGGTATTAAAAAAATAACAGTAACTTGGCAGGAAAATATATTACAACGTTTCACCAATAAACCTAAATTACACGAGATATTATACAAACTATTCTTTAATAGACCAAATTGGTACAAAAAATATCATTCGTACCCTATTGCAAATTATATTCATATTGCTATTCTAGTTATATTCTCAAGCCTTTCTGCTTATGCCTTATATGACCAGGTATTTAGACAAGCAGACGATCTTTCAGCTTTCCCAACTGCATTAACAAGACCTAATAGATATTTAAGTTTCCAAGGAAGACTAACTAGTAATCTTGGAAATCCAATTACTATCGCTACAGATGTTGTTTTTAAGCTTCATACAGCTTCATCTGGAGGAAGTGAACTTTGGAATTCTGGTACATGTTCAATAACTCCCGATTCTGATGGAATTTTTTCTACACTTCTTGGTTCTTCTTGTGGAGCTGAAATTGCATCATCAGTATTTTCTGAAAACGCCGGGGTCTGGGCCAGTGTAACAATTGCAGCAGATGCAGAGGCAACCCCAAGAATTCAAATTGCAACAGTAGCTTACGCCTTAAATGCGGAAACATTACAAGGTTTTCCTGCTGGAACAGGAACATCAACAATTCCTTACCTTAACTCAAGCGGTGAAGTTGTAATTGCAGCAGCTTCGCCAAAATTACAATCTACTTCAGGAACTTTTTCTGTCGAAGGAGTTGCACTAACCATAACCACTCCAAATGCATCAAACGGTGTCATTACCGTTAATCCAGACGGTACAGGAACCTTAAATTTAACTTTTGAAGGTCTGGCGGCTGGAGGTTCAGTAAATGGCTTTGTAAATGCCGTAAATGCAAACATTACATCAGGTGCTTTATATGGTGGTACCGTTGCTTCAGCCGCAACTGGCTATAATTTTATAGATTTTCAAAGTGGTGTTTCCCCCACTTCCAAATTCTCAGTAAATAATGCTGGAGACATTACTACAGCTGGAGACTTGCTTCTTTCGGGAGGAAACTTAAACACTGGAAATATTGCTTTAGTGATTGGCGATGCAACAACTGACACATTAACTTTGACTACAGATGGAACAGGTAATGGAGAGGTGGTTTTACCTAATGATTCTATAAGTCCAAATGAAATCATGTCAACAGATCAGACCGATGAATACTGTCTCACTTATGAGGCTACTGGAGCAACTTGGGCTTGGCAAAGTTGTGGCGGGGGTACATGGTCATCTATAACAGCTCCAACCACTGATCTAACTCTGACCATGGCTACATACAACACAACATTTAATTGGGATCCTGGGGCCGACTCTACAGAAACTAACTTTTCATTAACAACACAAGGTGAGGATACTGTAGCTGGAGGAGAAGTAGACCAGACTCTTTTAGCTCTTTCTCAAACTAGTAATGGGGCCGATGTTGATCAAGCAGCAGATTCCCTACTAACTTTAACTAATAATGATACTAATGATCCAGTTACTTCTGCAATTAGGTTTGATGCTGGAGCTGCTGGAACAGATTTTACGTATGGTATTAATTTTGACGCTGCTGATATTGGCACTGCAGAAATTATTTTAGAAAATGCAGAAACAATAGATAATCAAACAGATGGAACAGTTGCCATAACTGCTGCAACCACTTCCCTTTCAGGTAATTTAAAATTATCTGGTGGAAATATCCTAAATTCAGTAGGAACAGCAACTGTTGTCCTTTCATCTGCTCCCACAACAACTGCCAACACTTTATCAGCAGGAAACTGGATGGTAGATAATACCGCCAATGTTGGCCAGGCTGCTTTAATTGTTAATCAACAAAAGGCAGGAGATTTATTTACTGCAACTTCTTCAGCTACAACCAAATTTACAATTGAAAATGATGGAGATGTAAACATGGTTGGTGATATAACAGTTGGTGGCGGAAATATAAATACAGGTAACATTGCCTTTGTAATTGGAGATGCAACAACAGATGGAATAACTTTTACAACAGATGGAACAGGAAATGGAGAATATACTTTCTCGGCAGATGGAATTGGAGATGTTGATCTTGATTGGGGTACTGGAGCGGGACAAATTGATGTTACTGATGTTGAAAATGGATCAGTAAACATACTTCTTGAAACTGAAATTGATGCCTCTAGC
>LBOW01000009.1 GCA_000989765.1 Candidatus Woesebacteria bacterium GW2011_GWB1_33_22
TTTGTACTTCCGAAGATTCCAGGAGATATAAGTAATGCTCCAAAATAAACTGAGGTTAAATTAATCCAAACTCCTGATAAAACCTCAAGTGTTGATTTGCTGGAAAAAGTTATTTTCTGCATCCATATATTCTCTATTATATACTCAAATTGTTGCAAATTGCATGCGAGTTAAAAATTAAAAGTTAAGAATTCGTTTGGGGATTGACTTTTTGGCCAAATTACATATAATGACAATTACAAATTGCCTTTTAAAGGCACCTGAGGACCTCGCAAGAGGTCCGTTTCATTTATTAGGCCAATTATATGTTTTTCAATATTCCTAAAAGATTTAAGTCCAATTTTTCCCATTCTTCTGATTAACCTCTTTGAACTTAAAACTCGAAGTTGAGACAATATTACAGTTGAGTTTCTATTTTTAAATTTGAAAGAAAAATAAAATCTTCCCTTTTTAGTTTTTGAGGTTAAAGGTATTCCCCAAAACATACCTTTGTTAAATTTTCTAAAAACTAAAACTGGTCTTTCAAATCTTGTATTTTTACCATCCTCTTCAAAACCGATGTTTACACCAATTGAACACCACCAAACTTCCCGATCATGGAAAAATTTTTCTTTACTTTCGTTTTCAATTTGAGATTTTAGTTTATGCCATTTTTTGTAGGCTTTAACATATTTAGTAGGTTTGACCATACCTAAAAATTATAGCAAATTTATTAGAGGATTGGGTTATTAAAAATTAAAACAGATATAATATCTTAAATGAAACTCAAAAAAGTTCTTGTTGGAGGTTGTTTTGATATTTTACATGTTGGACATATTAAGTTTTTGAAGAAAGCAAAAAGTTTTGGGGATTATTTGATTGTTCTTTTAGAGTCTGATGAAAATATTAAAAAATTAAAGGGTAAAGGCAAACCTATTTTTAGTTTAAAAGAAAGAATAACAGTTTTAAAAGCTATTAAATATGTAGACAAAGTAATTGTTGTGCCTAAAAATCCTACTCATGAAACTTATTTAAAATTAATAAAAAAGATTAAACCTAATGTAGTTGCAATTACTGAAGGAGATATTTTGCAAAAACACAAACTTAGCAAAAACACAAACTTAATCAGGCAAAATTGGTTGGGGCTAAATTAAAAGTAATTAAAAAGTACAAAGACTTTTCTTCAACTAAAATTACAAAACTACTTTTTTGAAACTTTGGGAGAATCTTTTATATTTTTAAATTTGATGTTTTCAAGATATTTGATAAAGTTCCTTTCTTTAATACTTTGTGTTGTGGAACTATTACTAAAGTTTTTCCCAAACCTAAATCCTTCGAGAGTTTAACATGACTTCCTTTTTGACTGACTAAAATCCAACCCTCTTTCTGAAGTAATTTAACTATTTTCCAACCTGAAATTTGTGGCAATTTGGGCATTTAAATTGCAAAGGTAACTTTAATGGGTGCCATAAATTGATTTCTTGGATCCACTGAATAAACTGGAGCTTTATTAAATTCTGGCTCTAGGTAAAGCTCAATTGCCTCTTTAATATTCTTTTGTGCTTCTTCAAAGGTATCACCTTGAGAAAAACAACCTGAAAGTTCAGGTACAGAAACCGAAAATCCACCACCATCTTCTGATGTAAAAACTGCATTGTATTCCATTATTTTTAGATTTTTCCTCATAAAAAGATTATACCATAAAATGGCAAGATAAAGCTTGGTCGGGGCAAAATTAAAAGTAATTAAAAAGTACAAAAACCTTTCTTCAACTCAAATTACAAAACTACTTTTTTGAAACTCTTGGTGTGTTTGAAGTATTTAATACAAACCAAGCTAAAAGAATACTTACAATTGCAAGTAAACTATATGCTATCGACGTGCTTGTAAAAAAATTTTGCAGATTCATATATTTTTAGCCTTTTCCGTTAAAATAATTGCTATTACAAAACTTAATATAGCAGATGGTAAGTTTGATAACAAGAGCTTTAGTGTTTCAAATGAGTTTGTACTTCCGAAGATTCCAGGAGATATAAGTAATGCTCCAAAATAAACTGAGGTTAAATTAATCCAAACTCCTGATAAAACCTCAAGTGTTGATTTGTTGGAAAAAGTTATTTTCTGCATCCATATATTCTCTATATATACTCAAATTGTTGCAAATTGCATGCAAATTAAGAATTAAAAGTTAAGAGTTAAAAAGGGATAAAAATTACTTAAGCACTAAAAAGTAAACCGTAGCGAAAGCTATTAATGACAAACTAAATGCAATTGCTGCTCTTATATTTAAATCGGCTAAATCAATTTTATTTTTCATAAATTATTCCTTATATCAATTGCTAAGATTAAACTTAGTATAGCCAAAATAATGTTTGTAAACAAGAGCGTATTGGATACTTTTTTCTTAGTAATTGTTGGTGGAATTATAACAGCAACTCCAAACCATCCTGCTGATAAATTTACAAACAAATCAGAAAGTAAATTATTCCAAACCTGGAGGAAGAAAACAGAAACAAGTAGTAAGTAGTAGGTAGAATGTAGAAAGGAATGTTAAAAAAACTTACTTTTTGGAAATTCGAGGAGTTGCACCATCAAAAGGTGTTTATCTTCTAAAGAGATCTGAATTTAATTGAGATTGTCTGATAATACTTCTTAATGTTCCAACTGGTATTGCTTTTGAGTGAAACGAAACTGTAGTGTGAGCTTTTGTTTTGGGATTAAAATACTGTTTATGACTACTTTTACTAACATTTACTACAAACCCATTATTACTAAGTATCTTTTCAATTTCTCGAGGTTTTAGTTGAGTTAATTTAGGCATTTATTAAAAGGCAAATTGTACCCCTTGAGGTATGTTTACTTCTGTTTGGCTGATAAAATAGTCTTGTGTGTCTGGTTCCGGAATTTCTGTTTTTGTCTTCAATAAACCTTCAATATGGCACTCAATGGCTTGTTTAACATTTTTTTGAGTTTCTTCGATTGTTTTTCCAAAATCAGAAATTCCAAGCGTTGGAACTTGGGCAACATAGAACTTCCCCTCTTTTTTTATAAAAACATTATATTTAAGTAAATTAATTTTCATAAGTTAAGTATAACACATTTTGGAGATGGAAAAATGAAGAGAAAGTAGAAATTAAAAGTTAGGTATTAGAAATTAACTGGGGCGAAATTAAAAGTAATTAAAAAGTACAAAGACTTTTCTTCAACTAAAATTGTTGCAAATTGCATGCGAATTAAGAGTTAAGGGTTAAGAGTTAAAAATTACTTAAGGACCAAGAAGTAAACTACTGAAAACACTATTAGTAAAAATCCGTAGATATATATAGCCTTTATATTTATTTCAGTCAGGTCAAATTTATTTTTCATATGTTTCGTAAATTTATCGCTATAACCAAAGACATAATAGCAAAAACAGTGTCAGCAATCAACAAGGAAGTTGATAATTTATTATCTTTATTCAAAAACGGAGAAATAATTATTATTGCTCCAAGCCAACCTGCAGAAAGGTTAATAAAGAGATCTGAAATTGAAGAAGGACAAATTCTACTTCTCATCGATTCTATTATTAGTACATATTTATGCCAAACAAAATCTTGTGAAAAGACATACTTGTTGCACATAAAGCTTCACATAGTAATCTTAAATAGGATAGTAATTAAATAATCTGCCATATGGAACAGCATCCGATACCACAACAAATAAGCTCTTACCAATTCAAATTGGTGGGAGACATGACTTTAAAACAATTTTTTCAAGTTGCGGGAGGTGTTGTTATTTCTTTAATTTTTTACTCACTCCCCCTTCATGGATTAATCAAATGGCCATTAATTTTAATTTCAGCTGGGCTTGGTGCTGCTATGGCTTTTTTACCTTTTCAAGAAAGGCCTCTTGAAAAATGGATCATTGCTTTTTTTAGAAGTATTTATTCCCCCACTTTATACTCCTGGAAAAAAACAGAAAAGCCTGTAATCTTTTTTACGGAAACTGCAGTTGCACCCGCTGTTGGAGTAGTTCCAATAGGTCAAACTAGTGAACCAAATACTAAAAAACTAGAGGAGGCAGAAAAAAGCTTCTTAACAAGACTAACATCAATATTTCAAATGCCTATAGCTAACAGTCAACAGTCTACAGTAGTACAAACTCAAACGCCGGCAACAAACAACCAACAGTCTACAATACAACAACAAATACCAACATTAATTACACATTCCGCACCCAGACTGGTTGTAGAAGAAACAGGATCAAATAAACAAACAGGATTGCCTGTTAACAATATTTTAATTACTAAGGTGGAGGAAAAAGAAATTACTACTAACCCTGCAGAATTTTCAATTGATGCAGCCCCACCAGCACCACCGACAGTTATAAATACCATTGTTGGCCAAGTTATGGATATGGACAGAAAAATAATTGAGGGGGCAATTTTGGAAATCAAAGATGCAAATGGAAGACCTGTTAGGGCTTTAAAAAGTAACAAAGCTGGGCATTTTATAATTGTGACCCCCCTTGCAAATGGGAAATATGAGATATCAACAGAAAAAGATGGTTTTACTTTTGAGCCAATTAGTTTTGAAACAAAGGGAGAAATAATACCGGCGATAGCGATACGAGGAACGCGAATCTAGCTGCTAGTAGCTAGAAACTAGAATCTAGAAAACATGGATAACACAAACACAACAAACAATTTACAAGTTACAAGCCTGCCTGCGCAGGCAGGTAACAAGTTACAAGAAAGTAACAGGGAACAATTATCAAGTCCACAAAAACCACTTGAAAATTGGAAATCAAAGGTTAAAAATTTGGTATCAAAGATTCCTTACTTTGGTACTCCTGATATGCCTTTGCGGTCTACGACTCAAGATCATTTACCAATTGCTGACATTAAAGATGATATTGTTTTATTTAAAGATGGAGGAGCCTCAATTGTTTTAGAATCTTCTTCTTTAAACTTTGGACTTTTATCTGAAAAGGAACAGCAGGCGGTTGTTGCTGCTTTTGCTGCTTTAATTAATTCATTGTCTTTTTCAATGCAAATAGTTGTTCGAACTCAGAGAAAAGATATCTCAGGTTATATCAACTTTTTTGATAGAGAGTCAGCGAAGATAGTAAACCCCAAGTTAAAAGCGATTACAGAGGACTACAGACGCTTTATAACAGAATCTATCAAGAAAAAAACAGTTCTTGGAAAACGGTTTTTTATAGTCATACCTTTTAGCTCACTTGAATTAGGTGTAACTAAATCTGCACAATCAATTCTTAAAAAAGGACCTCTTCCTTTTCCAAAAGATTATGTGATGAAAAAGGCTAAAATTACACTTTTTCCAAAAAGAGATCATTTAATTAGACAGGCAGGGAGACTTGGACTAAGGTTGAAGCAATTAAATACAAATGAGCTTATCGATTTGTATTATGGAATTAATAATCCAGAACCACCAGCAGTTAAACGAGATATATGAATAACAACACAGCAAAAATAACACCAGAAGCACAAAACACAGAAACAGTGAAACCTGTAATTTTAAATCCTGTTGCAATGGTTGAAAGCGGGGAAATGCAGTTACATGATGTTATTGCCCCAAATGACGTAGAAGTAGATTTTGATTTTGTTAAAGTCAATAATGTCTACTATAGAACCTTGTTTGTTGCTGGTTATCCAAGATTCGTTGCTCCTGGATGGCTTGAACCAGTTGTCAATTTTAATAGTTCACTGGATATTTCTTTTTATGTTTACCCCGTCCAGGGGAAATCTGTACTTGACGATTTGCGCCGTAAAATCGCAGAAATGGAGGCTGAAATTTCAACTGATATTGAAAGGGGAAGAATAGTTGATCCTTCAACAACTGCAAAACTTGAAGACGCAAGGGCCTTACAAGAACAACTTGTTAAAGGGATAGAACGCTATTATGAATTTTCTTTCTATATAACAATTCCAGCCAATTCAGTTGATGAGTTAAATAATATTAGCCGTCAAATAGAATCACTTCTAGGTTCACTTTTGATTGTTGCTAAGCACGCATCGCTTGATCAAAGAGAAGGTTTTCTTGCATCAGCCCCATATGGACAAGATAGGTTAGCAATAACTAGAAATATGGATACCACCTCGGTGGCTACAACTTTTCCATTTACTTCAGCAGAACTTAGTTCAGACAGGGGAGTCTTGTATGGAATTAACTCTCAGAATGAATCATTTATTATTTTTGACAGGTTCTCTTTAGAGAATGGAAACATGACTGTTTTTGCCACATCGGGATCCGGAAAATCCTATTTCGTAAAACTAGAAGCCCTAAGATCTTTGATGATTGGTACTGAAGCAATTATTCTTGACCCAGAGGCAGAATATAAAGCACTTTGTGAAGCTGTTGGTGGGGAATATATTGCCTTTTCATTTAACTCTCCTGCCAAAATTAACCCATTTGACTTAGCCCAAATTAGAGAGGAAGGGGAGAACCAGTTGGGACTAAAAATATTATCGCTTCATTCTTTAATGAAAGTCATCATGGGCCAAATATCTCCAACTCAGGAAGCAATGCTTGATCGTGCTTTAATTTTAACCTATAAAGCTAAAGGAATAACTAATGATCCAGAAACACAAACCAAGGAACCACCTTTAATTGAAGATCTTTACAAAACATTAATTGGCATGGAGGTTCCTGATGCACTTGATTTAGCAGCTCGCCTTGAAAAATTTGTAAGGGGATCTTTCCAAGGAATTTTTGATAAACAAACAAATATAAATCTTAATAATCCCTTTACAGTTTTTTCGGTTAAAGATTTACAAGATGCACTTCGCCCAATTGCTATGTTTATGATTCTTGACTACATCTGGACCAGAGTTAAAAAGGATATAAAAAGAAGAATATTAATTGTTGATGAGGCTTGGCACATGATGAGATATCCAGACACCGCACAATTTTTGTGGAGTGTTGTTAAAAGAGCCAGAAAATATTATCTTGGATTAACAACAATCACTCAGGATGTTGAGGACTTCCTAAGTCAAGATATAGGAAAGGCAATAGTCACAAACTCAGCCCTTAGACTTCTATTGAAACAGTCTCCAGCAGCAATAGATAAGATTGGAGATCTTTTCTATTTGTCTCAAGGTGAAAAACAATTGCTTTTAGCTGCAAATGTGGGGGAGGGGATTTTCTTTGCAGGACCACATCATGCACCAATTAGAGTTGTTGCCAGTGAGGAAGAACATAAACTTATAAATACTAAGCCGCAAGACTCACCACAAGGGACCATGCCAAATTTAAAGGCATGGAATAAGGAGGCATAATGGCAAATAAAATATTAGCCCAGTTACTCGAATTACCAATACCAGAAGATCAAACAAGAGCAAGTTTGAGATTTTTGGGCGATGAATTAAATTCAACCGACATCGGTACTGAGAAGTTTAAAAAAATAAAATTAAAACTTATTGATCTAGGAATACCTGAAGATATACCTGATAAATATTTTGGTATTGTAGTTGAAAATTGGTATGAAAATTTTACAGAAGCTCCGGAATACGTAGCCCAAGACCAAACAGTTATCTCAGAAAAAACCAATGAGGCTACCTTTGAAGAGTTGGAAAAACGACAAACTTCTGAAAAGGAAGCTTGGACAAATGCAAAACAAGAAGTTGATAGAGCAAGACAAAAACTTGAAGAAATTAAATTAGATAAAGATAAAAAATATTATGCAAAGGTTGAAGCAGAAAAAGTAAAACTAAATGAAGATCAAGAAAAAAAATTTAACAATTATAAAGAATTTTTAAAAGGTCAAACAAAAGAAGAACTGACACATGAAGTAGAAGTAATACAAACAGAAATTAAAAATAGGGTCGGTTCTGATTTAATAAGTAAAGGTCTATCAGATCAACAAGTTGAAGTTGTAACAAAAGGCGCTGCTACAGAGTTTGTTGAAAATGTTGTCTTAATGGATTCACCAAACTACGTACCACCCACACACCAAACGGCAGTACTTGCTCATGTTGCAAATGACCCACAAAAATTTGGGACAGTTGTTTCTGAAAGTGCAAACAATGTCGCTACTACAGAAATACTTAAAAAAGATATATATGAAGCAACAATAAGGGCGGCATTCCCTGATTTGGCAGATAAAATATTAGGGACGACGCCGGAAAATGTATATGTTTCCGAAAATCCACAACCTGGATATACTCAAACTTTTAGCACCTATCAACTAAATCAAGGCAACAAAGATATTTTAGACAATCAAAGCCAGGGTTTAACAATGATTAAAGATTTGTCCAAAGATCAAATTCAAAAAATCGCCCTCGATAAAACAGGGGAAATTATAAGTAAAAGAATTGCGTTATTACAACCTCAATCAACCGCTGCAAGATTATTAGCTTCACCTGAGGCAAGAAGCATGTTATTTACAACATTTGGAATAGGGTCACCGATCGAGTGGGGGGCAACAACCAAATTAGGACAACTTGCTTTACAAATCTCTCCTGAATCTGGCGCATACTTAAGTACTTTTAGTCAGCTGTCAGGAGTGGGTTTAGGTATATACGCTGCAAATGTTGCATCAGCAGGTGTTGTAACTGTCGGTGAAGCCACAATTGGAGGAGTAATGAGTTATGAAGCAGGAACTATTGCAGGAGCCTCAATGTATGGAGGAACAACAACAACTTTTTTTGTATCTGAAGCAGGAGCTCAAGTTACTTCTCAAGTAACTGGACAAGTGGCTGCTAAAACAGGTTTGGCTGGTTTAATTTCGGGAATCGCAAAATTTCTTGGCATAGGTCTTGGTTGGGCAACTTTTGGTTTGAGTACACTTGCTGGAATATTAGTCGGAGAAATAGCTAAAAAAATTGATTGGACAAAAGTTAAAGAATGGTTAAGAAAAAACGGCTGGATATTGGGGCTTGGAGCCGTAGCAATTAATCCATGGCTCGGGATTGGTTTAGCTGCAGCAATGTACGGTCTAACTAGGCAAATTAGACTTGCTGCAATTGGTGCAGGAATATGGGGATTTTTTGGAGCAATTGGTTCTGCTTTTGTAATTTCAATTAGTACTCCAATAATTGTTACACTTTTAGTTCTCCCACCTCTTGTTGCTTTTATAATGTTGGTTATAAACACAGGAGCCTATTTAGTTCCACCAGATCTTAAATCCCTCGGTATAAATATAGATAACCCTTATATTTTGGTTACAAAAATAGCTTCACCTGACACGATAGGAAATTTCTCTGGAGTTACAAAAGTTACATATACAGTAACTATCACTGCACTTAAAGATCCATTAACCAATCTTAGTATCACTGACAAAAAATGTACTGTCAGTAAAAAAGATGTTTCTACAGTTACGCCTTGTCCTAATGGTTTAGAAGATATTCCTGACTTACCAAACGATTTAACAGTTTCACCCGCCTCACCTTATTCATTTACTTTTGATGTTGAATATGACTCAAAATATCTTGATTCTTTGATTTTTGATTCAATTACAATTAAAGCAGATGCAGGAGAGAAAAAAGGTATAACAACGACAGGATCTGAATCTGTTTGTATTGGTGACTGTCCACATGGTTGTTTTGTTTTATCTGACAATAGTGAATCATGGCCATCTAACTACAAATCTACACTTGAAGGAGCAACTCAAAAATTGACTTCAGAATTTCCAGACTTTGTAGAGAAAGCATGTTCTGAAAGAGCCGAAATTAATTTATGTTATACGACAAGTGATCCTTCACCTGTTGGTACAGGAGGTTTATGTAATGGTGCTATATATGGATTTCATTCACATAGTCAAGAATGCGACATTTTATTTAATCAATGTGGTTTAAGTAATGATTCAGATGCTTTATTTTTGCTTACACACGAATTAAGTCACCATGTTCAAAAATTCGATGGAGATATGATTAATAGGTACGAAAATTTTGGAGCCGACGATGAATTACCGCTTTGTTCATATTCAGGAACAAATGGTAGTTTAGAAGAAGGTTCTGCTGAAGCCAACGCATTATATGCAAATGGAGGTACCGCTTCTTTTTCAACTTGTTCAATGAATTTTAGAAGCCAATATCCAAACAATTACAACTTTGCAAATGATTACATGAATAATCCTTGATATATAATTAAATTATGAAAAATATTATAGAAAATTTTAAAAAAAGGAAATTTATAATTTTAGGAATTATATCTTTAGTTTCTATTGTTTTTATTGTTTTTAAAACAAAAACTAAACCTGTCATAACAAACCCAACACCAACACCTTTTACTTCAAGTCAAATTGCAGATTTTAATTCAATTGTTCCAAACCAAACAAGTTTAGAGAGGATAAATGAATTATTAGGCTATCCTGTAGAGACAAAAAATGAAAATGGAATAACAATCAATGAATATAGAACCACAAACAAATATAGAACTCACGTGATAAAAATCGAGAATGGTATAGCAACTTTTATTAAACAAGAAATAATTTCAGGTGAACAAAAAACATCTGATATACAAAATGTTTATGGGGTAGCTCCAAATGTGTTATACAGTCAAGCTCCAAACGCTTCTTTTGATCTATTCGTATATCCTGCTAACGGAATTGCTTACCTAGGCCATTCCGATGGCACAATTTTGGAAATTTGGTATTTTCCACCAGTAGAAAACATTGATATGTTTATAGAAAACTATGGTCAAGGATATGGAAAAGAACCTTCAAAAGTAATTCCACTGTATTAATCAACTTCAAGAGAAAAGTCAGCAGGATTTAGTAAGACTTTCTTTATTGCAGATAGGAAACCATCAAAATCACCCAAATCATCATTTATTAATTTATACAATTCTTCTGGGGTAATTTGTGCATAGAAATGAACTATTCTATTTCTGTATTTTGCCATTTCAACTAATTTTTCTGTAAACTCATTAGGAATTATTTTATTTTCAGTAAGTTTGACAGCAATTTCCTTATACTGTGTAGCTGTTGCTCCAGGAATTCTTGATAAAATATGGTTTCCAATATTAAATACTCCCTCCAAAGCCCTATGAAGATGAAATTGGGCCAGTTTCCATGAATCACCACTTTTAAATTCATCAAATGGCTTATTTTTAAGCAATTGAAGTTCTTTTATTTCACCTTCAATGCCTTCAATTCTTTTTAAAATTATGTCTTTTTCCAGTTTTAAATTTGTCATTTTAGTTTATTCTATCAAGTGTAGCTTGTTGAAACGTTTGTCTGTAGTGTGCAAAATCTTGATAATTAGCCATAACTTGTTCTTTAAAATTAGGAAATATTTTCTCATTTTTTTGATAAATAACATTTCCATATGTAATTAAATGATTTTTAAGTTCCATTGTCGCATCAGAATCAAAAACGATATCAATAAAAATTTCATATAAATAATTGTAAGTATTTGTGCTTTTTATTCCAATTACGTAAAAATCATAATCGCTATTTATATTTGCTTTTTTTTGTGCTTGAGAACCAAAAAGAATTAAGGCATCCACACCTAATTCCAATAGTTTTGATTTCTCACGATCAGTTAAATCCATAATTTTATTATACTACAAAAAACTAATTCTGTGACTTGATTGGCATGATAAGATGAAGGAAATTGGGGAATTTAGAATCAAGGAAAATTGCAGAAGTATTTTGACCTGTTATTTTTATTTGAACTTCATCATTCTCTATGACTTTTAATACTTCTTCAATAAATTTAAAATTAAACATTATTTCTACTTCGGCAAGCTCAGTATCTGAATCTGTTCTAATCTCTATTTCTGTTTCCTGGCTCCCAGCGTTTGCGCTTTCTGCAGTTACTTTTAAATTTTGATCTTTGATTTTTAATTTAATTATATTTCCTGCATCTCTAGCAAAAACAGATGAAAGTTTAATTGCCTTTTCCAATTCGAATTTATCAATATTTATAACATTCTCAGAAGTTTTGGGGATTATTTTCTTATAATCAGGAAAAGAGCCTTCAATTACTCTTGATGAAAGTAAAATATCTTCAATTTTAAAAAGTACTTGGTTATTGTCTTTATCGTATGACATTTCAATATTTCCATCTTCTTCAATTCTAACTATTTCATTTAAGATCGACTTAGGAATAATTAGACTAAAATCATCTGATGTGATTTTGTTTTTTAATTTTATTTCCGACAATCTAAAACCATCAGTTGCAACCAAAGAAAGGTTGCCTGACTCTAGAACAAATAAAACTCCAGTTAAAATAGGCCTTGATTCATCAAGAGACACTGAAAAAAGAACTTTAGATAAACTTTTAATAAATTCGTCTTTCTCAAAAACAATTGGTTTTTTACCTAAATTTTTAGGTAATTTTGGAAAATCAGAGGTATTAGACCCTAAAATCTTTGATTTAAAATTAAAAGAAGTTAATATTATTTGTTCTTTTAAAACTCCAAGGTCAATTGGACCAGAAGAAAGATTCGTAATAATTTCGTTAAAAACTTTACCATTTACAGTAATTTCTCCCTCTTTTTCTATTTTAGCTGCAATTGTAGTAGTTATTGAATTTTCTAAGTTCGTTGCTGATAAGGTTAGTTTTGATTTATCTGTTTGAATTAATATATTTGAAAGAATTGGAAGCTGAGTTTTATTAGAAATAAAATGACTAACAAGATTAACGTATTTTTTTAGATTTTCTTGTAAAAGCGTTAATTTCATATCTATGTAATATCATATTTTAATTAGTAGTACTAGTAGTAGGTAATGTTGATAAGTTAATAATTAAGAATTATGAATTAAGAATTTGGAGTTAGTACGGGTGATAAGCCTGTGGATAAATATGTGGAAAAGTAATTGATTTTTGTGGATAAGTGGATTAAACAAGAAAGTTATCCTGTAAATGTTTTTCTTATCCCCTTCATATCCTCTTGAGTATCCACATCAGTTGAGAGTAAATGAGTTACCTTTTCCACAGCGTGCATTACTGTAGTGTGGTCTCTACCCCCAATCAACCTACCCACTTCTTGATGTGGTAAACCAATTTGAGTCTTCAAGATATACATTAGAATTTGCCTTGGTCTTACTATTGGTCTTTGTCTTGAATCTCCAAGAAGCTGTTTTTTTCCAAGTGAATAGTATTTAGCAACTGATGTTATTACTTCATCTGGGCTAACTTTAATTTTGATGTTTGATGTCTCATCAGGTTTACCCAAGAAAGATTGAATAAGGTCTGTTGTTAGTTCTACATGTTTAAAATTTACTTCAGTAAATAGTCTAACTAAGAATCCTTGTATCTCACGAGCTGAAGTAATGTTTCCAGCAATCAAGGCAACCTGATCGTTTCCTAAAACAATTCCTCTTTCTTCCGCTTTAATTTGAACGATAGCAGACCTTAATTCAAAGTCTGGCGGAGCAACATCTACTATTAAACCTGCTTGAAATCTAGTTTTAAGTCTGTCCTCCAGTTTAAATATTTCCATAGGTGGTTTATCTGCAGTTAAAATTACTTGTCCCCCCGCTGAAGTTACTGCATTAAATGTATGGAAAAATTCTTCTTGAGCAGTGTCTTTACCTGCAATAAATTGTATATCATCAACAAATAAAGCATCCAGTTTCCTATATTTCTTTCTAACTTCTGATGTTGTTTTGTTTCTGATTCCATCAACAATATCGTTGGTAAAATCTTCAGCTGTACAGGCTAAAATCTTAGAATTAATGTTTTTAAGTATCATAGAATGTCCAACAGCGTGCATGAGGTGGGTTTTACCAACACCAACTCCACCATATATAAATAATGGATTATAAGAAATCCCCGGATTATCAGCTACTGCTTGAGCTGCAGCATGTGCCATTTGATTAGATCCTGAGACTGCAAATTTTTCAAAGGTAAAAAGAAATCTTAGGTTTGCTTTTTTTAAAGCTTCATTTATCTCCTCCTGGTTTATTTTAGGCTGATCAAAAAGAGGTGAAATTGTCTCAGTTTTAGGTTTTCTCATCTCTGATTTGACAATGAATGTTATATCAGTTGATTTTTCTAATTGTTTACTTAAAGTATCTTGAATTAGCCCATAATATCTTTGTTCTACTTGTTGTTTAATAAATATAGACTCACAACCAATTTCGACAATTTCTCTATCTCCAATTTCCTTAAGACCAACTAAATGAGTATGAGAAAGATATGTATTAAAAGTTGCTTCAGACACAGAAATTTTTAATATTTCCAAAGTATCTTTCCAAAGTTTGTCGTAATCTTTACTTTCCATAGAATTTGATATAAAAATCTGGAGCAGTCAGTATTGCCAATGTTTACAAAGTTATCCACAATATGCAATAGCCAAAAAGTTAGTTTCTAGTAAGGTCGGACCTTTAAAGAAAATCTGTAATAAGGTCCGACCTTAAAATATGTTATACTTCCTTCATGGCAACAAAAAGAACATATCAACCACACAAACTAAAAAGAATTAAAAAATTTGGGTTTATGAAGAGAAATTCTTCTAAAGATGGCAGGAAAGTTTTAAAACGAAGAATTTTAAAAGGTCGAAAGAGACTAGTTAATGCTTAAATGCTTGCTTCTAAATATAGATTAAAGAAAAGGATGAATTTTGCCCGTTGTGAAATTGATGGGCGTTTAATTCAGTCAAGATCGTTTGGTGTTGAAATATATGACAGAAAAGACAAAGATAACTCGCGTTTTGGTTTTATAATTTCAACTAGAATTTCCAAAAAAGCAGTGGTCCGAAATAAAATAAAAAGGACAATTTCAGATTATATAAGAATAAATATCAATATGATTAAAAATGGATTGGATGTTGTATTTTTAATTAAACCCGCAATTTTAAAATTAAACAAAGAACAAATTGAAAACGAAATTTATGAAATTATTATTAAAAATTTACAAAAATAGTCTTTCCCCCGCTTTAAAATTTCTATTTCCAGGTGGAGGATGTAGGTTTAAACCTACTTGTTCTGAATATATGGTTATAATGGTTGAAAAACATGGATTATTACGTGGGGGTTTAATGGGAATAAAAAGAGTGTTACAATGCAACAACCTATGAATATATTTCAAGTTATATTAATTCAACCCCTTACTAATGGTCTAATTTTATTTTATAACTTACTGTTTCATAATATGGGGCTTGCTATAATTGGGTTTAGTTTATTCTTAAGATTTGTTTTAAATCCCCTAACAGCTCCATATATGGCTTCAATGAAAAAAATCAAAGAGGTAGAACCTCTAATAACCAAGTTAAAATTAAAATATAAAGAAGATAAAAAAGGTCTAATGACTGCTCAAACTGAACTTTACAAACAAAGAGGGATTAATCCATCAGCAGGCTGTTTACCTTATATTTTGCAAATAGTTATTTTAATTGCTCTTTTTAATGTTTTTACTCAAGTTCTTTCACAAAATGGAGATACGATTAGTAAATTAAATTCAATGCTTTATGCACCATTAAAATTTACCGAAACTTCAACACTTAATACTAGGTTTTTATATATGGACGTTAGATTTCCTGATGTTTTTAACGTTTCTGGTGTACCTTTTCCAATTCCTGGACCAATTTTGATTCTTGCAGGGTTATTACAATTCTTTTCAGCTAAGATGACTCAGCCGTTAATTAAAAAAGAAGAAAAGATTGTTAAAGATACCAAAGGTGGAGCTGATGATATGGCTGTCGCTATGCAATCTTCGATGATTTATACATTTCCTGCGATGACAATTCTTTTTGGTATTAAATTTCCATCCGGACTTGCGCTATACTGGTTGTTGTTTTCTGTTTTTCAGATGTATCAGCAATTTAAATCTTCAGGTTGGGGCGGTCTTACCCCTTTTGCAAAACGTTTAGGTTTGGTACAATCGAGAGTAGTATGACAAAGACATTAAACATCGTTGAGACGATAGAGAAATTAGCCAAGGACCTTTTTTCTTTAGCTGGAGTTGATGTACAAGTTAAAGTGGAAGAAAGCGAAGAGGGAAATTATGAAGTTAATCTTGAAACAACAGAAGAAACAGGTTTACTAATAGGATTTAGGGGAGAAAATATAAATGCCATTCAAACAGTACTTGGCATTATGGTTAAAGGAGTAACAGGTGAATGGATTAGGATTATTGTAAACATAGGAGATTATAGACAAAAACAGGAACAGAAATTATTTGCATTAGCTGACCAATCTGCAGATCGAGCAATTGAAACTAAAGAACCACAACCTATATATAACTTAACAGCAGGACAGCGAAGAATAATTCATATGTATTTAAGTAAAAGAGATGATGTTGTTACTGAATCTCAAGGAGAAAATCTCGAAAGATTTTTAGTGATAAAATCCAAATAGTGTTATATTTAATTTCACTTTTATCATTTCTTTTACCGACCCAATTAGGCTTGCACGTCAACAGTCTACAAACTATGGTCTATGGCTTTAGAATTGATTATTTAATTCCAACTCTTTATTTAACAGATTTAATTGCTTTGTTAATAATATTATTAGGATTTAGAAAAATTAAATTTACAAAAAAGAATTTAGTATTTAGTATATTGTATATAGGGTTTGTAGTTGCCAACATACTACATACTACATACTACATACCGGCTATTTATAAATGGCTGAAAGTTACTGAAACGATTCTTCTAGCAACCGTACTTATTAAGAATAAAAAAATAGATTTTTTCAAGAATATTTTAAAACCCCTTTCATATTCCATGTTTATAGTTTGTTTACTTGGCATTTCGCAATATTTAAATAAAGGTTCTGTGGGGGGAATTTTCTACTGGCTTGGTGAAAGGACATTAAGATTTAATGATCCAAACGTCTCACCATTTCCTTATTCAACTTTTTCTCACCCGAATTCTTTTGCTGGATTTTTACTTGTTTTTGGAATATTTTTAATCCAGTTTAAAAATAAGTTTAAGCTTAAGTATTTTTTAACTTTGGCTATATTAGTTTTTATAAATCTGATTTTAACTAATTCACTGAATGTATACATTGCAATTGTTTTGTTGGTTATTTTAAATTTTCGTTCTAATTTGGCATTTAGTTTTTTAGCATTTGATTTTTCAAGTCGTACATTTTCGCATCGTCTTGAGCTAATTTCTGCTTCATGGAAAATGATTAAAGATAATTTTTTGTTTGGAGTTGGATTAAATAACTTTATTCCAAACCTTCCAAAAGTAACTAATTCTTTTTTAAATGCTTGGGAATTACAACCTGTTCATAATATCTTTTTGTTGGTTTTCTCCGAAACTGGAGTTATTGGTTTTATTGTTTTCAGTCTTTTGGTTTTGTTTTCCCTATCACCTATAAGCTATCCCTTAATCGCTATTCTGGCCACAGGCCAGATGGATCATTATTGGTTGACCTTACAACAGAATATGTTACTCTTTACATACGCTTTAGCCCTTAATTTTAAATGGAAAAAGAAAATTTAGTAATTTATTGTGATGGTGGCTCACGTGGAAATCCAGGTCCAGCAGCATCGGCATTTGTCGCAATTGATAAAAATACGATCATACATAAAGAAAGCAAATTTTTAGGAAACGAAACCAACAACGTCGCCGAATACACAGCCGTTTTATTAGCAGTTTCCTGGCTTTCTAAAAATTTAATCTTTAATCATCGGTACTTAATCATTAATTTAGATTCTCAACTTGTTGAAAGACAACTTAATAAAAAATATAAGATTAAAAATAAAAATTTAAAAAGTATTTATGACAAAATTGAATTGCTAATTTCTAACCATAAATTAAAAATTAATTTTGTTTGGAACTATAGAGACAAAAACCATCTAGCCGACTCACTGGTTAACAAAGAATTAGATCAACGGGAAAACTTCTAAAGGTTCAACGGGAAAATAGAAATTATTATCGTAAAAGCAAATTGCTAATTTGAGGAAATCAACATAATATATAGATATGCACGACGTGAATGCGTTTGGATACGATTCGATCCTAGGTTTATATTCAAGCCAAGTTTTTTTAAACAATAAGGTTAAAGAAAAATTTAACGATAAATATGTTGATGTTAAATTTTTTTTTGATTTCTCAAAAGTTGATTTATCAAAGTTTAGTTACCTGGTTATTAATCTTTTAGATCAAAATTACACGACAAAAGAAATACTTGATATAGTTTCGCAAGTAAGTTGCAAGACCGTAGTCATTGCGCCCTATAGAGTAAAAAAGGAAAAATTTATAGACTTTAATTTATTCTTAAATAATTTAATTAAGTCTAATCAAAACTTAGGTGTAATTCTTTCACCTGAAGTATTGGGGGAATCTGTGAAATATGAAAAAGATTATATTTCACACGATCTAATAATGCAGTCAATATTAAGCGAAAGGGTTAAAGTCAAAGATTTTTATAAAAAACTCAATTTAATATCTGTTAATAAATTGGTAGAAGAGATTGTTAAGGAGACCTTCTCATTTGGTATATCTGGCAAGAAAATACTTCCGATTGGTTTTAACAAGAGTCCAAAGGTTTTTATTAAAAACTATTTAAGTGTTAGCGATGAAAACATAATTTCTAAACTGGAATCAGACGAGTTTCAAGAAATCTTGCCAGATATTAAAAAGGAAATTTTTTTTTCAATTAATTCTGCAGTCGAAAAAACTAAAAAGGCCTTTACATTACAACAAATAATTAAACCCGAAGATGATATTTTAAATCCACTATCTGATACAAAATCGAAAACTAGAAAGAAAAATAAACTACATAAAGCCTTTCGTAGTGCCTCATTTTTTCTTATAATTGCTCTGATAATTCTAATAACTCCCTTAATTTTAATGCTGACCTCTTTGGGTAGCCTTTATATGTCTGGAAAGATTATTACTAAAAATCAAAATCTTGGAGTTTATTTAATTAATTTTTCCAGGACTGTGTCAGGATTATCTACAAATATGAATTTTGGAATCTCATTTTATTCTGATGTGGGAAATCTAATCTATAAATCTACTTCAGTTGCCAAACAATTTACTCTGTTAATAAATTCAGGTAAAAATTTATTAACAAATGTATTGGGAGATAAAATCTATCCTTTTGAAAGTTATGCTAATGATATTTCTGCTAATCTAGATAGAATCTATACAGATATTAGTTTTATTCAAAGTGATATTGATGAAATGCAAGGAATTTTGGGAAAAGAACTGCGTTTCAACCTTGATTTGCACAAGATAAGTATAATTGATATCAAACAACGAATTTATAATTTAAAGAAGTTTACCTCACGACTCTCGGAAATATTAGGTGTAAATGCACCCAAAAAATACTTAGTGCTTTTTCAGAACAATATGGAGTTAAGACCTACTGGAGGGTTTATTGGATCATTTGCTTTAATTACATTTGATAAAGGTAAAATGACTGAAATTGTAGTTAACGATGTCTACTCTGCTGATGGTCAATTAAAAGGACATGTTGATCCACCAGAGCCAATTAGAAAGTATTTAAACGAAGGCGGGTGGTACTTAAGAGATGCAAATTGGGATCCTGATTTTATAACCTCTGCCCAAAAAATTGAATGGTTTTTAGATAAAGAAATTGATCAGCGAGTTGATGGAGTAATATCAGTGGATCTTCATTTTGTCAAAAGTTTGCTTGATATTACTGGCCCTATAAATTTAAGTGATTTTGGTAAAACAATAACTTCAGAGAATCTTTATCAAATAACCCAAAGTGAAGTTGAAGACAACTTTTTTCCTGGTTCAATTAAAAAACAAAGTTTTTTAACATCTTTAAGCCGGAATTTAATAGATGAATTAAAAAGCTTAAAGGGGGATAAATACCCACTACTTTTTAAAGAGTTGTATAGAAATTTAGAAGGAAGGCATATACAAGTCTATCTTCATGATTTAAATGCACAGGAATCTGTCTCTGAAGTGGGTTATTCTGGTGATCTAAAAATGAATATTAATTGTGGACTACGTTGTATCCACGATCAGTATCAATTGGTTGATGCTAATTTGGGTGTCAATAAATCAAACTTTTTTGTAAAAAGGATGCAAGAATTAATCTTAAATGTTAATAAAAATTCAGTAAGCCATGAGCTTTTGGTGACATACGATAATAATGCTGGACCGTCAATTGGTCCGTCTGGAATTTATAAAAACTATGCCAGGGTAGTATTACCAAAAGAAGCAAAAGTGTCAGGCGTTAGACTATACAAAACTAATGGTACTTATCAAGATATGGAGTATGACCTTATAGATATAGATGGTAGAAGTGAATTAGGATTTTATTTTGAATTAATGCCCGCATCTTCCGTAAGGGTTCAGGTTGCCTGGAGTATCAACACATCAGTCTTAAACCAAGGTGGTGAATATAAGCTTTTAGTTAGAAAACAATCTGGGACTGATAATGACGCTTTCAGTGTAAAAATAAACTCCTCTGATTTAAGCTTGACTGGGAAGACCCTTTCAGTCTATAATACAAATCTAGCCAAGGATTATAAGGCTAGATTCTTTTTTAGACCGCAGTAGATTTTTAAATAATGACAAAATTAACAATTAAATATAAAAAGAGGGAATTGTTTGGTAGAAAAGTAAAGAGATTAAGAAAAGAAGGCTTAATACCAGCAAACATTTTTGGTAAAAAGATTAAATCTGAAGCTATTACGGTTGAAGCTAAAGAGTTCAGGGAAATTTTTGAAAAAGCAGGAGAAACTCAAATAATCGATCTTCAGGGGAAGCCTGTTTTGGTCTCTAATTTACAAATTGATCCAGTAACTTCAGATTATATTCATGTTGACTTTAGGCAGGTTGACTTAACTGAAAAGATTACTGCTAAAGTTCCTATAGAGGTTCTTGGAGAGTCTCCAGCAGAAAAACAGAATATTGGTACTGTTGTTCAACAGTTATCAGAAATTGAGGTTTCGGCACTACCTACTGACCTACCTGAAAAAATTGAGATTGACGCTACTATACTTACAGAAGTTGATCAGGCTATTTATGTTAAAGACTTAAAGATTGACAAGAAAGTTACTGTTAAAACTGATCCTGAATCAATTGTTGTTAAAGTAGAACCTCCAATTAAGGAAGAAGTAGTAGAGGTAGTAGCCCCAGTAGAGGGTGAGGTTCCTGTAGAAGGAGTAGTTCCTGCTGAAGGAGAACAACCTGTTTCTGAAGAGCAACCAAAACCAGAAGCTAGTAATTAGGATCAATTTCTCTTACTTTGTCCATTCTCCCTAGTTCTATCCAGCCATCTATGTAGGTTGGATGTTTAGTCATAAAATCTTCCCAAAATACAGTGTTTGTTTCAGCTCCCAAAACTTTGATTTCCCGCCTTTTTAAATTTTGAAGATTGGATATTGATAGAAGAATAATCAGTATTGCAAAAGTTATATACAAAAGATCATTCAGTTCTTTTCTCATTACTCATCATAGGCCATTTACTAGTAATTAGTAAATCCTCGTTTCCTAATTCATGCCAACAAGCCTCAGTTATAAAAGGCATAAATGGATGAAGTAGTTTAAGAAAAGTTTTCAATCCATTTATCATTACAGATTTGTGAATTATTCCAAGTTTCGCTTTTTCAATACAAATATCGCAAAACCAATGCCAAAATTCTTCATAAAGTACTTCTGATGCTATGTTTAATTGATATTTTTCAAGAGCCTTCGTAACTTCAAGCGTAATTTCATTCATTCTTTTTTCAAAGTCTACATTCTCGTTTGCAATTTCAGCTTTCGGTCCCCAATGTTCTGATTGAAGTAGATTCAAAAATCTAGCGGAGTTCCAGATTTTATTTGAGAAATTTCTCATCCCTTTTACTTTTTCTTCACCAAAAATTATTTTACTTCCTGACGGGGTACCATATAATAGCGACATTCTTAAAGCATCTGCTCCATATTTATCAACAATCTCTATTGGATTAACTACATTATTTTTACTTTTACTCATCTTGATACCTTTAGTGTCTGCAACCATACTCCACAAATAAACATTTTTAAAAGGAATTTCATTTTTAAGATAAATTGAAAACAAAATCATTCTTGAAATCCAAAATTTTAATATTTCGGACAGTGTACCTATCATGTCTGTTGGAAAACGGGTTTTAAACTCATTATCCTTTAAAGTTACAATAGGCCACTGGCTTGAAGAAAACCATGTGTCAAAGGTGTCAGTTTCCGGAAGATACTTACCATCAGGTTTTGTTTCACTAACTATATATTTTGAATTAGCAGGGGCGTTAACCGACTGAAGGCCGTTAAGTACTTCATCAAAATCAAATTCAGTTATTCTGCCATATTTTTTGTTTCCAGATTTATCAATAAAAGTAACAGATAAATCTTTATTACCGTCTACTTCATACCAAACGGGGATTCTAATTCCCCAGACAATCTGACGACTAATTGGCCAATCATGCATAACATCAAGCCAAGAAAGCATGTGCCTTTTGAATTTTTTTGGAAAAAACTTAACCTCGTCGTTTTCAACAACTTCTTTTACTTTTGCTTTTAAATCCTTAACTTTTATAAACCAATTAGGAATAATTAGAGGTTCAAGTGTGTGCTTACATTTATAACAGACAGTAACATTGTGTTCATAGTTTTTATCGATCTTTTCTATTAGTCCTTTTTCATCTAAATCTTTAACAACCAATTCTCTAGCCATATTTACTTTCATCCCAGAATATTTTCCAGTTATATCTGTAAGTCTGCCAAACATGTCAATTACTGAGATTGGACCTTCAATTTCATCTTTATGTCTTTGCCAAACTGCAAAATCATTAGGGTCATGAGCTGGCGTAATTTTTACAACTCCTGTTCCAAAGTCTTTATCAACATAACTGTCAGATATAACCTTAATTTTGGTTTTTCCAAGCAGTCCTTCAATTTCAATTTCTTTTCCAACCCACTTTGAATATCTTTTATCTTTTGGATTAACAGCAAGTGCTGTATCTCCAAATTTCGTTTCAGGTCTAACAGTTGCTAAAGTTAAAGGTCCATATTTTATATAATAAAGCGGTTCTATTTTTGTTTCATGAACGACCTCTAGTTCTGCTAGAGAGGTTCCACAGTGGGTGCAGTAATTTACAATATATCCATCTCTATAAACCAAACCCTCAGACTCCATTTTCTTAAATGTTTCAAAAACCTGATCTGTTACCTTTTTATCAAGTGAAAATACACTTCTATCCCAATCGGCTGAGAAACCTAACCTTTTAAATTGTTGAAAAATTAGTCCAGAATTGTTTTTTACAAACTCAAAGATGTTTTTGTAAAGTGTTTCTCTGTCAAAGTCCATTCTACTTTTACCTTCCTTGGCTAGATTCTTTTCATAGACATACTGTGTTTCAAATCCTGCATGATCCATACCTGGGATCCATAAAGCAGAAAAACCCTGCATTCTTTTAAACCTAATCATGACATCGTCTACTGTGTACATAGCATGACCTGCATGAAGTGAAGCATTTGCATTTGGGGGAGGCATTAATATTGTATAAGGTTCACCTTTCTCTCTTGCCTTAAAAGCTCCAGATTCTTCCCATGTCTTATATATCTCATCTTCATATAATTTGTGATCGTATTTTGAATCCATGCCTACAATTGTATCATCTCAATTTGACTTTTGCAGTTATCGATATAGAATATTGTCATGACAGACTATACACCACCACTCCATGAGGAAAGTTCAGCTTCTCTTAAAAACATGTCGGGGGATATATCAATATTAGATTTTCCCACTGGGTCTAAATACGGTAGTGCTGGACGAGTAGTTTCAAACGATGGCTTAAAAATTAAAATCTGTTACCAATATTCAAAGGAAAATTGTAGTAATTGTGTAGTTGAATGTCCGTTTAATACAAGGAAAAATATTGAATCTTAAAGTCTAAGTCTTGGATTTCGGTCAGTATGTTAGTGAATAATATCAGTAACACCTTTATTATAAGCGCCTCTGACCGAAACCTCACTTTCTTTTCCTAAAGACTTAACTTTTTGAAAATAATCATTATAGCGTACTTGTAATTGTTCAGCTGAAAGAGCTTTGATTTCATCGATAGTAGCAATACCAAAACCTAAGCAGGATTCAATTGTCTCCTTGCTGTGATGATAGTTTTTTAAGTTCATGCCTACAATTGTAGCACTTGAATTTGCATTTTGCAGAGAGAGAGAGTAATATCAGCCAATGAAAAGTTTTGGTAGCCCAGAAGCACGTAGTGCAGCTGTTTTTTGTACCCAGTTAGATTGTCGACAAAATTCTGCTGTCCATTTTAAATCTAAAGTTGCCGCTGAAGAAACTGCACGGATTCATGAGATGGGTAGACACGAATCTGTAATTGTCTATCTTGACAAAGATCATAATATCGATCAATCAATTGTAGAACAAATTGAAGAACTAACAGGGATTCGTGCATTACACGAACTAATATCCTAACTCCAGTCTTGGGTTTCGGTCAACAGATTCATAATTATAAAAATCTTCTAATTTTAATTTTTGATTTTTGATCTTTAAATATGCAGTTACTCCAATCATTCCTGCATTGTCTCCATTAAGTTTTTTAGTATAGGGAACATGAAGTTTAATATTATATTTTTTTAATAATTTACGAAGTTTAGATTTTAATAAAATATTATTAGCTACGCCACCTCCAAAAAGTAACGAAGTTACTTTTTGTGAACAGTGATACTCTAAAACACGGATAATGTGATCGAAAGCGGTGGACTGAAAACTAGCTGCTAAATCATAGATATCCTGCTTTGAAGGATCCTTGATTGTGGAAAATAAACGAACTAAAGCTGTTTTTAAGCCTGAGTAACTAAATCTATTTTTAATTTTATCATTTCGTAAAGGTAGAGGTAATTTATATTTGTTAGGATCTCCCAAACGGGCTATTTTTTCCAAAATTGCTCCACCTGGGTAACCAAGGCCTAAAAGTCTTGCAGCTTTGTCTAATGCTTCACCTAATGCATCATCTGAAGTTTCAGCTAAGATTTCATAGTCTCCAATATTTTTAACTAAACATAACATTGTTGTTCCTCCAGAAAGTACTAAACCCAACATTGGAAATTTCGAGTTTACGAAGGAACTGAGCAAGTGTCCCTCAACATGATTAACAGGTATTAATGGCAATTTATATTTAATGGCTAGTTCTTTCGCTTTATTTATGCCAACTCCTAATGCAATTCCAAGACCCGGACCAATTGTAACAGCAATAGCGTCTATATTTAGCATTTGACATTTAGCATTTAGCATTGCGCGATTGACTATGTAGTCGATCCGCTCCTGATGTTGCCTTTGTGCTAGGCTTGGCATGACACCGCCGAAGCTAGCATGGAGAACGGCTTGGCTCCAAATCTTGTTCGAAACGACCTTAGTGTTATGAGTAATTGCAACCGCCGTCTCATCACAAGATGTATCTATGGCTAATATTTTCATAATTTATAAATTTCCCCAACTGATTAGACGATCGGATAAATTTTTACCGTACCTTATTTTTACCCAAATAATTATTGCATCACTTAAGTATTTCCTAATTTCTTCAATTGCTTTGTCTGCCCATTCGATTGCGATTATTGATCTGTCTGTGATTAATTTTTTTATGTTCAAATCATCCAGTTCTGAGTTTGGATCAATCATGCGCCAAGTGTCGATGTGTGCTAACTGCTGGCCGTCGACAGTCGACTGAAAGCAGCTCAACAAATCATACGTTGGAGACGTGATTTGTTGTCTTATTCCCATGGCACGGGCAAGACCTTTGACAAAAACAGTTTTACCAACCCCCATTTCGCCCTCTAGACAAAAAATAATTGCTCTTTTTCCTGCAAAATCCTGATATTTTTGCCAAAGTTCTTTGGCAGTGTTTTGTGTGTTTTCATCACTGCGCGACAAAACTTCATTTTTACCTTTTAATTTTATTTCGCCCTGCCTTAAAATTACAGTTTCATCATCAAGAGTTGTGTCAATGACAGTTGATGGTTCATTATGAGGAAGTTCCCCTGCATCAATCATCAAGTCAATTAACTTCTTTTGTTTTTCTGAAATGTTTTCCAAAATGTCAGATATCTTGTAAGGTCTTCTTTGATAACTAGCATTTGCAGAGGTTGCCACAATTGGTCTTCCAAATTCTTTGATTAATTTTAATAAATCGGGATAATCTGGAATCCTGACACCCAAAGTTCCTGTTTCAGATTCTATACCTTTTGGAACCTTGCCTTTTCCTTTTGAAACGACAGTAACAGGTCCAGGTAGAAATCGTTTGTATAAATTAAAAGCCGTTTTATTTAGTGAAACATACTCTTCAGCCATTTTTTGACCTGAACACATAATTGCATATGGTTTACCTAACGGCCTTTGTTTATATTTATTTAATTTCTCAACAACCATACAATTGGATGAGTCTACAGCTACGCCGTAAACAGTTTCGCAAGGGAATACTACTAATCCTCCGGCTTCTAAAACTTTAATAATTTCTTTGTTATCAAACTTACTAATTTTTTTCATCATGGGGTTCGTCTTTTTTGAAATGATGATATTCGTGTTTTATGGCTCTAATAATTACGAAAATAGCTATCGCTAAAAAAATCCAGGCTAAGATTCCAACACCACTAACAATTCTTTTTAAGTATTCTTTTTCATATCCTGCTAAAAACCCCAAAATTGTCATCAGTGAGACCCAAGTAATTGACGCAACAGATGCATAAATATTAAATTTTAAGAAATTAATTTTCTCAACACCCGCGATATAACTAATCCAGAAGCGGGTCAAATTAGCCATCATAGAAGTTGTTAAAATTACAGTTCCATTATTTCTTAATATCCTTTTAGCAAATTCTGCATTTTTTTCTTGATGCAATTTTTTAACTAGCCACATGCCGGTTTTGCTTCCCAGGATATAGGCTAAAACAAAAGCTAACCATGCACCGACAGTTCCAGCAATAATAATTGGCACTAAATTTAAAGTTGAACTACCGTTTGCTAAATAGCCCGCAATGACAAGAATTACTCCTCCAGGAACAGCCCAACCAAACGGAGTAATTTCAATTAGAGACCCAAGAAAAATAATTGGGTAGCCGAACTGTTCAAAAAGCAAGCTAATTATATTTAGTAACTGATTTATGTCCACGAAGCTTATTATATCTTGGAAAGAATCTAGTATCTAGTAACTAGTAGCTAGCTACTGGGCTGTTCCACGAAGATATATAGCCTGCCAAGGTCTGTAGTTACTTACAAATCTTTGAGAAATTATTGTTTCACCATTTTTAACTACGTTATAGTCGAATGTAACCTTTGCTCCCCAGGCTTTATGTTCAATTTGTTTAACCGTTCCAGCAGGTAATGTTGGATCGTCAATGTACAAATCTGCAGGAGGGGCCGTCTGGGACGAAATAATTGGTTTAGATGTTGTTGCAACTCTTCCATCACTTGTTCCGTATATTTCAAAAGTTAAAGTTAGATTGGCTAGATTGATAGTTGGTTGAATTAAAATATAAGCAGGCGTATCATTTTTGAATTTCAAGTCTGTGGTGGGGGAATAAACAGTTGCGTCAAGACCTGGAGGAAAACCTTGTTCATAATAACCAACTCTATAGGCATGGGCTCTTCTCTCAATAATAGGTAAGCCCGCATTAAGTAAAGCTCTAAACAAAGTTGTTGAAACCTGACAAACACCACCGCCATCGCCTAAAACTGTTTTTCCATCCTTAATTACGTATGCAGCCTTATATCCAGTCAGACTACTAACATCCCCCAAGATATTATTGAAAGAAACCTCTTCATTTGGAGGAATCAAAACACCTTTAAATCTTGATTGGGCTAGATCAACATTATAAATTCTGTTTGGGATAGAACCTTTAAAATTAGAATTACCTCTACCTAGTAAAGTGTTAATCCCCAAATCATTTACGTCTTCGTTTTTAATTTTTGCAGGATATATAACAACTGGAATCTCTAAAGTTATAGCTTTGCTGTCAGAGTTTAATAAATCATCCATTGCAACTTTAATATTTTCGACAAGTTTATCTTCGTTAATAGTTATGCCATCTTTGGAAGGTGTAAATTCTTGAACAATATTATTTTCAACAATAAAGACAGAATCCTGAGGATTTCGATTTACAGCTCTTGAAGCTTTTTTAATTTGACCCTCAATTAATTCTTGACTATAATCCCCCCTGGGGTCAAGCAATTCTAAAAGATTATTGTCAGACAGTTTAATGTTATGTTCTTCAAAAGTAAAAATAATCTCTTTACCAATGAGTTTGGTAGCCCTTACTTTATAATCTTCTAATTCACTAGGTTTAAGTGAAGCGTCTACTACTTTAGTGTTGAAACTTAATTCTTCATTAATTTGTAGAGAAATATTAGTAAGAATCTTACTTTCAATTTCATTAATATCAATTTCGACCCCATTTTTACCTGGATTAATAACAATAACACCATTGACAATTTTGGCAGACGGCTTAATGGGCTCAATTCCAGTTTTTGAGGAAATAATCAAAAGTGTTTCGGTTAATTTATTTTTTTCAAAATCTAATTTTAATCCTAAATTCACCGGTTTCAAAATAAGACCCAACTTATTCGGAAAATTATAAGCTCTTTCTATCGTTGCATTAAAATCATACTCAAGGTCGATTTCAGAAGTTAATATTTCATATGATATTCCGTTTATTTTAAAAATAATTTTTTCTGGAATTTTAATATTTTCCAAGAGCAAATTAGTAGCTGTTTCTTTAGTTTTATCGCCAAGGTAGATTCCAGCTATATAAGTATTTGGATAAATCTTTTTTATAAAAGGAATAGTAATAATTGAGACAAAAAATAGCAATGCAACAAAAAAATATATAAAGATTTTGGTCATGAGATATGATACCATTTATACGTGGAAACTGAAAAAAAGAAATTTCCAATTAAAACACTTCTTATAATAATAGGCGCTTTTTTAATGGTTGTTGTTTTAGGCTTTTTGGCAAAGACATATTTTTTTAAAAACACAGGTACAGGATTGGGAATAGAAATTGTCTGGTGGGGGCTTTGGGAGGACGAAGCAACCGCCTCTTCCATAATTAGTGGCTATCAAGCTAAAAATCCTAATGTAAAAATTAAATATGTTAAACAATCAAAAGAAGATTATAGAGAAAGACTAACAAATGCACTTGCTAAAGGAACAGGACCTGATATTTTTAGATATCACAACACTTGGGTACCAATGTTTAAGTCAGAACTAGATAGAATACCAGCAAGTATTTATTCAGCAGGAGATTTTGCAAATACTTTCTATCCTATAACAGTTGCTGATTTAACAAACGGAGCTTCTCTTGTTGGTATTCCTTTAGAATATGACGGTTTAACACTTTTTATAAATGAAGACATTTTTGAACAAAGTGGCAAAAGTATTCCTACTACTTGGAATGATGTCAGGCAAACCTCAAGAGAATTAACGATTAAAGATGAGAGGGGAAGTATCACCCAATCTGGAATAGCATTAGGTAGAACTGAGAATGTCGATCATTGGCCCGAGATACTTGGATTAATGATGCTTCAAAATGGGGTAGATTTAACACACCCCATTGGGAAACTTGCAGAAGATGCACTGGAATTTTATACAATTTTTTCCTCAGTAGACGGTGTTTGGGATGCAACATTACCTTCCTCAACGGTAGCTTTTGCTGGGGGAAAAACAGCAATGTATCTCGGTCCTTCTTGGAGAGCCTTTGAAATTCGTCTACAAAACCCAAATTTAAGGTTTAAAACCGTACCTGTTCCACAGTTACCTAAAACTTCTGCAAATGAACCAGATGTAAATTATGCTAGCTATTGGGTAGAAGGAGTTTCTCTCAAAAGTAAAAATAAAGTAGAATCTTGGAAGTTTTTAAAGCATCTGTCAGAAAAAGAAAATTTACAAAGTTTTTATCAAACAGCATCAAAGTTAAGAATGTTCGGAGAACCATATCCAAGGGTAGACATGGAGACTCTCCTTTCAGATCATCCAATAATTGGCTCGACAGTAAGTGGAGCTAAATTAGCCCAGACTTGGTTTTTACAGAGTAGAACTTGGGATGGACCCACTGGAATTAATAGTCAGATTAATAAATATTTTGAAGATGCAGTTAATGCAGTAAATTCAGGCAAAGAACCTAGTAAAGTACTTGAACCTGTTGCTTCTGGTGTAATTCAGGTATTATCTCAGTATGGAATCAAAGTCCAATAATTTTTCCTCAGTTAAATATCATGACATTTTTGACTACAAATTAACGAAAGAAGAACTCGTTAAGTGGCAGTATAAAAATTTAAAAGAAATAACAAGTGGACATAAAAACAAAAGTAGACTTCAAAATGAAACGTATTCCAAAACAAAGCTTGTAGTTGCTAAAAAAGTAGCAAAGCTTTTATCAAAAATCCCGAGCGTTAAATTTGTAGGTATAACTGGAGCACTTGCCATGAATAATGCTGGCAAAAATAGTGACATAGATTTGATGATTATAACTTCTAAAAACAGATTATGGCTTACCCGTTTTTGTGTGTATTGCCTACTACATACTACATACTACATACTACGCAAACCGCGAGTTAAAAACGAGCGAGATGCCTTATGTTTAAACCTTTGGTTAGACGAGCAGGACCTAGTCTGGCCTAAAAAAGATAGAAATATTTATACAGCTCATGAAATTGCCCAAGTTGTGCCACTTGTTAATAGAAATAAAACTTATGAAAGATTTCTTTGTCAAAACAAATGGATTTTAGATTTTTGGCCAAATTCAACCAAAATTAGTAGTAAGCAGTATGTAGTAAGTAGTATGCGACGAAGCATTCTACATTCTACATTCTACATTCTACAAACTGTGATTGAAAATTTAGCTTTTAGGTTGCAATATTTATATATGAAACCTAAAATTACTCGTGAAGTAGTCACTCCCACTCGTGCCATTTTTCATCCCAATGATTGGGGAAAGAAGGTCTTGACAATACTTAGTGATATTGTTTAGAATAGCACTCATACTAATCAAATGCTAAATTTAAAGCCAACAGCAGGATATGTTTTAATTGAACCTCTGGAAAAAGAGGTTAAAACTTCATCTGGAATTTATCTTCCAGAAAACGCAAGTGAAAAACCTCAAAAAGGAAAAGTTTTGGCAGTAGGTGATGACACAAAAGATTTTAAGAAGCCATGTAAAGAAAAAGTGATTGTCTATTATAAAAAATGGGGTGGAAATGAAGTTAAAATTGAAGGCAAAGAATATTTGTTTGTGAAGTTCGACGATGTCTTAGCTGTTGAAAAATGAGTAAACAATTAAAATTTGGTAAAGATGCAAGAAAAGCCCTTTTAAAGGGTATTAATTTATTGGCTAAAGCAGTTGTAACAACACTTGGCCCTAAAGGAAGAAATATTGCCTTGGACAAAAAATGGGGAGCTCCAAATATTGTTCACGATGGAGTAACTGTAGCTAAAGATATTGATCTTCCAGATCCATTTGAAAATATGGGGGCTCAACTTGTTAAAGAAGCTGCCAGTAAAACTAATGATGTAGCAGGGGATGGTACTACAACTTCAACACTTTTGGCTCAAGTTATGACCTCAAAGGGAATGAGCCTAATTGATAAAGGAGCTAATCCTATGATACTTAAAAAAGGTATTGAAAAAGCAGTGGAAGCCGTTGTAACTGAACTTAAAAAGCAAAGTAAACCAATTAAAAACAGTGAAGAAATAACTCAGGTTGCAACAATTTCAGCAGGAGACAGTGAAATTGGAGAAAAAATTGCCGAAGCTTTAGAAAAAGTGGGTCATGATGGAGTGGTAACAGTTGAAGAAGGTAAGGGTTTTACAATGGACATTGAATACAAAGAGGGAATGGAATTTGATAGGGGGTATGCTTCAGCTTATTTTGTCACAGACCCCGCCAAGATGGAATCTGAAATGGAAAATCCTTATATTTTACTAACTGATAAAAAGATTTCAGCAATTGCGGACCTTCTTCCGTTTTTAGAAAAATTTGTCAAAGTATCTAAAAACTTAGTTATTATTGCAGATGAAATTGAAGGTGAAGCATTAGCCACTTTAGTTGTAAATAAATTAAGAGGTGGGTTTAATGTACTGGCAATCAAAGCTCCTGGGTTTGGTGATAGAAGAAAAGAAACATTAGAAGATATTGCTATTTTAACAGGAGGAACTGTAATTTCTGAAGATACTGGAAAAACCTTTGAATCAATAGAGGTTGGAGATTTGGGTCAAGCTGAAAAGGTTTGGTCGGATAAAGATAATACAAGAATAATAGGTGGTAAAGGAGATAAAAAATTGATTGTTAAAAGAGTAGAACTCTTAAAAAACCAAATTAAAACAAATGATTCCGATTTTGATAAAGAAAAATTACAAGAAAGACTAGCAAAACTTTCAGGAGGGGTAGCACAAATAAATGTAGGGGCTGCGACAGAAATTGAATTAAATGAGAAAAAAGAAAGAGTAAAAGATGCGGTTGGAGCTACAAAAGCAGCTATCGAAGAGGGAATTGTCCCAGGTGGAGAAACAGCCTTTCTTCGAGCAAGATTTGTAATATCTAGCCTTAAATTAACTGGGGATGAAAAATTAGGAGCTACCTTGGTTTTTGAAAGCTTAGAAGAACCAATTAAATGGCTTGCTAAAAACGCAGGAGATAGCGAGACTGAAGTTTTAAAGAAAGTATTAGCCAGCAAAGACAATGATTTTGGCTATAATGCTTTAACTTCTGAATTTGGATCCATGATTAAAATGGGAATAATTGACCCTGTTAAGGTCACAAGATTTGCTTTGGAAAATGCAGCTAGTGTAGCCAAGACCGTGCTCACCACAGAAGGTATAATAACTGACATAATTGAGCCTAAACCTCCAATGCCTCCAATGCCTCAAGGTGGAATGGATTACTAAGTTTATAAATTTGACAACATCTTATTAAAGGTATATATAATTATTATGACCATTGAATCTGTACCCCCCAAACCTAAAAAGGATTTATTACAAGAAACTCTGCTTAACATTGCAGCAGAAATAGATGTGCCTCGAAACAATTGGGAGCAGGTATGGGTGGATGTCGCAAGATCTGCAGGAATTACTCCCGCTGAAATTGAAGCTGCGGCGGCTAAGAAACGCCCAAAATTAATTGATCTTCCTAGGTAAGTTTTACAAATTTTAAGTTTAGTTATATTATTTCTCAATGAATGATTATTTTTCTAAATTTTCTAAGGCTGTTGAAACGGAGGTTAAAAAGGCTGAAAAAGGATACAAACATGCAGGGGAATCTGCACAGGAGATTGCAAAAACTGCTGCAAATTCAATGTCCCAAGCTGGGGATAGATTTCATTCACAAGGTAGTGCTGATTTAGCCAAAGAAAGATATGATGCAGTACTGGCTTTTAAGAACGAGGTGGAACAAAAAGGAGAAAGTATATTTATAAATTTTGAAGGGAATGACATAGTGTTAGTTGATAATCCGATAATAATACCAGGATTTACAATTGCATCCACAAAATCTCCGTTAGGCCAAAAGCTTATTGATAAGAAGCCTTAAATTCTTGACGCACTTTTTCAGCTAAGAATACTTTCATTAAAGATTGATAGGGAACATCCTTTTTGTTTGCTAAAATTTTTAAGTCTTCTACCAAAAAAATAGGTAGCCTTACAGTTATTGGCCGAGTAGAAGGTTTAAGATTAGAAAAATCAAGATTTACTTCTTTAAAATCATCAGGAAAATCAAGAATACTGTGATTTGCCCAAAAATCTCTTTCCTCGTCCTCGTTTTTAAAAACCGGTATTTTATTTACTGCCGATGCAGAAATTTTATTTATCTTTTTGTTTTTTTGCATATTTTATTTTTTCTTTTTTATTCATATCTCTAGCTGATATAACTCGAACTAAATTTCCTCTGACGGTAAAAGTTATATGTAATAGTCTTTTATTATCAGTTTTACCTAATATTCCATGTCTTTTTTCAAGCAAAGAATGTTTGATGTCTTTATAAGTAATTCTTGGACTATTAAAAAAGACTTCTTCACATTCTCTATAAGTTGCTTTGTGCTTGATCCAATTTTTATTTTTGTTCCAGTCGTCCCATTCAAATCCATCCATAACATTGTACATAATCATACAATACACATAATAAATTTGTCAAGAGGGGTACTACTTGTGGAGATCACTTGAAAACAGATAGTTATCTAGGCAAGATTGATAAGGGGTTTAAAGTAACTCCATGGTCTCTAACTTCAAGATGAAGATGATCTCCAAAGGCACGTCCTGTTGCACCCATTTCACCTAAACTTGTGTTTGTAGTTACTTCTTGTCCATTTGAAACGTTAATTTTTGACAGATGGGCATAAAGTGAAGTTAATTCATTACCATGGTCAACGATAACTGAATTACCATACGCAAATTTCGAATGGTCAATAGAAATAATTTTACCTTTTTTAATAGGTTTAATTGTGTCTCCCGTTATACCATCTAAATCCAGTCCAGGATGGAAAAAGTTGTATCCTTGAGTAATTCTTATTGGATCTGTAGGAAATTGTGTACCAATCTCTGTGTTTATTGGAGTTTCTGTTCCATTAACTACATAAACCGGAGTTTCAGTTTGAATGTTACCAATTGCAGTATTAGGCATGAAGGAGCTAGCCATAATCATCAAGGCCATGTTTGTTCCAAATAAGGCTCTAACCTTTTTGTGTTCAAAAAGATGCCTAAAGAACTTTCTGGTTGTGCCTCCAACTCTATACTTTAAGTTTAAAAGTTTAACACTAGGAATAATTGGTTCATCCAAAGAAGATCTACGCCTTTTTATAAATTTAAAATTTATAGACAGACGATATTTAGGTAGACTTAAAGTTATATATTTCATGCAATAAAAAATCCCGCAAATATCTTGCGAGATGTGGCTATTCTATCATGTGGAAGGGCCAAAAGTCAAATTATTGTATAGGTTCCCAACATATTCGACATTCCTCCTTCCTGTATAAGATAGTTGGTAGGTGTCATGTTGTTTAAAGATTCATGCTCTCTTTGGCAATTGT
>LBOW01000010.1 GCA_000989765.1 Candidatus Woesebacteria bacterium GW2011_GWB1_33_22
TGCAAATTAATTTGACCAATAATTTACATATTTTAAGAACTTATTTGTCGTGGAACAAAAGAACAAGACAACAAATTAACAACTAACTATTGACACAAAAGGGTGCCAGCTTAATATGCCATCAGCTTCACCTTTTTCTATTCGGTCAAGCATTTTATTAAAAAGTGGGCGACCAGTCGTTTTGGCAGTTCTACTCTCACAAACAAATTCTAAAATTTCCAAGTTTTGGTTTTTAGCAAATTCTTTGAGTTCTGCTATCTGTGCATCTATTGAAAGAATTTGCTTGTCTTTCTCATCTGTTGATTTTCTACAATATCCAATGTATTTAATCATGTATTTTTGTTATTGCCTTTCTGTCACTCCCAGACCCGCAGGTCTGAAAAATTTTTGCCTTTTGATTTGTTTTCCTTTTCTCCGACCAACACCTGCAATTTTCATACAATTTGGGCTATTCTACGCTCCATTCTATATGTGGCAGTCCCCACCCTGCCACATCTCAGTCAGAAAAATCCAACCGCTTCGCGGTTCGCTTAGCTCGCCCCCGCGGGGCTCGCTTAACAAAGTGCCTGCCGAACTTGTCTTTTGTTCTATTGTTCTCAAATCAAAAGGCAAAAATTTTTAAGGTTCTGTGTGTCTTATAGTTTTCGTTGTTAATCTTTAACAACTTAAATGGCCACACTGGTTGTATCCAACTCGATTGCTCAAGCTGTCCAATGTGGCCACTAAAAAAGCAATCGATTAAGTTGGATACCATTTAAATTTACTCTATGAAGAAACTTTTTCAACCGTATCTTATTATTTCAAACTATTACTTCTAAAGTCCTGTTAAATCTAAATTAGCAAGTTGTTGTACCGCTTCTCTTGTTTTTATACCATTCTTTTCCGTATCCTGCACGTAAGCTAGGGCAATTGGCCATTTTCTGCTTTCTTTGCCATATTCTCCTTGGACAATTCCCAATTCTTCCAATGCTTGAGTATTATCAATCGTTTTAGCCTTCAATTTTATTACTACTTCCTGATACGCTCCAAGAAATTCTTTATATTGCTCTTGAATTTTTTGTAATTGTCTACGAGATATTGCTTTTTGTTCTGACTTGTAGGCTTGGACATTCTCTGAAATCACACCATGTAATGTCATCGATTCTGCAACCACATCTACTTGTTTATCTTCGTCTTTTGTAAAATTGGTCAGCGCTACTCCCATATCTGTATTTCCTTCTTCTGCATTTAGATAATCGTAGCCACCTCTAGCTACTTCCATAAAAACGTAATCACTAGTAAGTCTATGGTCGAGGCCTTGAAGCATATCGTTCATTAAATCGTTTCCTACATTTTCTGTTTTGTGATAAATATACCCAGTCCTATCCATTCTGCTTATTTGATCAGGTGTTGGATAAAAACTGGTAAGGACGGTGTTAGGTTGACGTCTAGTTATTTTTTGCTCTTCGATTCCAGCAATTTTCAAAAGGGCAGACGGTGTTTCTCCAAGTGGGGTAAGTGATCTTTCATCAAAAACCATAAAACCACCAGTGCTCACAAGTTGATAGTTTTCTAAAGTAAGGCTATTTGCCACTCTTGAACCTTCATCCTCTGAAATTTTAGATTCCGCACCTGTTGGTAAAAAAATATGTAAAACATCAACACTCCCGGGAGCCAATTCTGAAATAACTAAACGTGCGTCAGTCTTTTGAAATTTAATAGTTCTTGGTTTTTCTTCATAAGTACAAGTCAACTCTTGGGTTATTTCATCAATTTCATTTATCGAAAGAGGAATACCAGCTTCCTCAAACTGGGTAGCTATGCGTGGCACTAATGTTTCATCTGTATCAACTGCCGAAATTTCTGTAGCATCATACGCTACCATCGTTCGTAAAATATCTGTTCCACACGCAGGGTAAAATACCTTGTCGTGATTTCCTTGAGCTGTTGCCTGTTGGATTGACGAAATATTATCCTTAATCCAACTTAAATCTATATTTTGTTCACCTTTGCCACCTATTGCCTCGGAAACTTTAGGTAAAACATCTTTTTCTTTTTGAATAATTTGTGTTTGAACTTCAACTACGTCTTCTGCCATATTTTATTTTTGAGTTGAAACTAATTTTTCCAAATAACCTACCTCTTGCATTTTTTGAAGTGCTTGAGAATATTCTGTAGCTAGATTCTGAGTCTCTTGATCTTTTTGACCATAGAAGTTGGGGTGATAACGAAAACTTAGATGATGATAAATCTTTTTTGAATCCGCCTCTTCTATAGCCAATTGTTTAATTTCTTGTTCAAGATTTTCCAAAACACCAGCTTCAAAAGTTTCTGTCGCTCCGGGTATTGCAACTTTATCCTTTTTCCTTGATTGGGAGTGTGCTTGTTCTTCAACGAAATCAATCCAGCCTATATCAAACGTCTCGCCTTGTTCCATAGGTTTATCACCCAATATTGAATTTACTTCTTCTGGACTTAACTTTCTTGAGCCAAGTATTTTTACTTCGAGTGGTTCTTCAGTCATCTTACAACAATACTATCATATTTGAACTGAAATGGTTTATAATTGTTTCAATGGAAACAAAAACAAATATCCCAACAATTGAAGAGATTAAAAAGTATTTAGAAGAATATGGTTGGAAGTTTAGAGAGACAACTTCAGACGGAAAATTAGTTATTATCTCTCCTTACACTTTAGAAAAAGAAATGAAAGGTGTATTAGTAAGTTTTAAAATTGAAGGAGAATTTGTAATGGTTTCAACTGTCGGTTTTATGAAAAATGTTTCAAAAGATTTTAGTAGGAATTTATTAGCAATAAATGATCATATAAAACTGGTAAAAATATTTACCACAAATAACGATAAGGATAATGATTTTGATGCAGAATTAGGATTTGAACTTTGGAACGAATCGTGGAATAAAGAAACATTTTTTGCATTTATGGATATGTTGGCTTTAGGAATAGAAAAAACAATCGAAATAATAAGTAATGAAGACATTCCCCACCAAACAGATTTTATAACCTATTCTTAATTTTACTTTCCTCACCGCAGTGAGGGTTCCCGAAAGGGATGATTTCAGAAGCAATAGTTTTGTTGTTCTGTCCTCTAACCAAGTGCTGTGCGAAGCACTCTTTCCTGTTTTCAGCACTTGGGTAGTTGCCTTGCAAAGGCAAATTGCGGCTGAAATGGGGGTTATCGTACCGCAACCGCAAGCCGTTAGCCGTAAGACGGCTATCTGGTCGTATTTACGACCAGTTTACGGATTCGGTAAAGTACCTGACGGTTACCCGTCAGACACCCGTAAGGGTGTGTTATAATTGTCCCAGTTTGGTGTTCTATTTTTCTAGTTTGGCGAAGCCAAACAACAAAAAATCGCGCTGAGAGAAATGTGTTAAGCGAGCCCCGCGGGGGCGAGCTAAGCGAACCGCGAAGCGGTGAGCGGGAAGTCCGAGTTCGAGTCGCGAAATTGAGTTCGAATTTGTTCGTAAAAAGACATCTCCAATCTTTTCACCTCGAACGTAAAATCCAAGTTTTAAATCAACAACTTTGTTCTTTTCTGAAGTATTCAAAGAATAGACAACCAACCCGCTGTTAAAAGGTTCGATTTGATTAAACTTAGTATTGGATACACTAATTTCATTATTTAATTCATTAATAACATGCGATTCTGATTGATTCCAGACAGCTTGACCTGTATTTTTAACAATTGTAAAACCTTTCTGATCTTTACCCTTAAAAATCAAGGGATTTATAAAATTAAAAACAATTTCCCCTGTTATTTTTTGCACTGGCCTGCCAGTGGTTTTGTTGGTTCCTTGTATTTCATTATAAATTGGAAAAAATGAGCCATCTTTATTTTTCCATGAAAATTCGTAAAAGGGATCCTGTGTGTAACTTAATATAAATGGTGTAACAGCAACGATTTGCTTATTCTTAGACCAAACTTCTTCGTAAGCATGCCTTAATTTTTTAGCTATTAATTCTTCATTTTTAATTGTTCTAATCCATCCTGTTTCTGTAATAAATACAGGTAAGTTTTTTTTGACCAGACTAAGCTCCCATTCATAACCACGAATAGTTTTTCTACCAATTGCTTTTTCACTTCCTGAAAAGGCAGGATTTGGATAGGAGTGGCTAGACCAACCGTCTATAAAAGTAAATATATTTGGAACTGCTTTAACCATTCTCTGCATGAATAATTTCTGATCCATGGTAATTCTTGAATTCGAAGCCGATTGATCAAATCCTGCATTTAAAACAAAATAGTCTTTGTTTGTATTATGTAATCTTTCCGCAAAAGTTTTTAAGTAAAGTGCATAGCCTTCAGGGTCAATCTTTCCTCCCCACTCTTTGGAGTGGTTTGGTTCATTAGCAATTACTATATATCTATTTTCAATAACCCAGTTTAATGAATTAAAAAAGTTTACCCATGAGTCAATCTCGTTAATTTCTGGTATCTGCCAACTTCCGTTTTCAAAAGTGGTAGCAACTCTAACGATTGGAATTAGATGATATTTTCGGCAATCGTCTAAAAACTTCTGCCAAATCTTAATATCTCTATCTTTTTCTGTGATTACAACTGTCACATAACCCCAATCTCCACCATTAACATTTACTAAATTTTTTACATCCTCCAAATCCGAATGATTAATTATTCCCATTCCATAAATATTATTTGCTACTATGCTAGGGTCATAAGCATTTACAGATGATGCAAAAGGGGTGAATAAAATAAATATAATTAGATTTAAAAATAATTTAACCATTGAAAGATTATTCTAACATGACTATTATTAATTATGAGATTTAAGGTAATAGGTATTGTCATCCTAAGTTTATTTACACTGCTTTTTCTACAAAGTATTAAGAATTCGCAAGCAAACATTAATCCTAAATCTCTAACTGGAGACTTTAATTTTTCGGAAACTAAAGGAAGCTTTAATAATCAAATTGTTTATTCTCAGGAAGTAAAGAGTATTAATAATAGAAAAGATACAAAGGTGCTAGGGGAATTGGCAGGACCAAAAAGAATTGAGATTGATTTAACCAATCAAAAACTATATGCATTTGTAGGAGAGACCAAAATTTATGACTTTTTAATTTCATCAGGTAAATGGGGAAAAACACCAACAGGAACTTTTCATATCTGGGGAAAGTTTAGATATATCAAAATGTCAGGTGGAAGTAAAGCACTTCATACTTATTACTATCTTCCTAATGTTCCATATGTAATGTTTTTTGAAAATGAAGAAGTTCCAGCATACAGAGGCTTTGGTATTCATGGAACATACTGGCACAATAATTTTGGCCACCCAATGAGTCATGGTTGTATTAATATGAAAACAGAAGAAGCGGGATTAATTTATGAGTTAATGGACATTGGAACTGAAATTGTTATCTATGGTGTGGCTCCAGAAAGTTAGAAATCACTTTTGTGCCTTTATATGAAAAGGCTCGAACTTATTTCAGAAACAACTTCTAAAATCCATGCATAGTTTAACAGATTTTAAAAGCATTCTCCAAGAAAAGGGTGCTCAGCTCCGCTTCGCGGAGCTTCGCAAACACAAACATGGTCGGACTTCTCGCTCACCCCACTTTCGTGGGGTTCGCTAACCCAATTGTCTAAGGTAAAGGGGATTATTTGTAGAAGGCAATCTGCGGTACACCGTAATGTGCTTTACAAAAACCGCAAACTGGCCGAATTTTAGGGTATATTGCGGTGTTACGGTACTGCGGTTGCGGATGCGGTTACCGCAGATGGTAAAACGGATACAAAGTATGTTCTATCTACTTTCCCGCCCACCCAACACAAGGAGAAGGCGACCCCATTTTGTTCGTCAGGGCACCCTATGGGGCGCCTTGCCGTTAGGTTTGTTTTGTTTAGTTGCTTGATACAGTCCCTTCCTCGCCTCGCACTAAAAAGCACTTAAAAGAAAGAAAAGTGCAGGCTTTTAGCCAGTGCTCGGCTTATCTCACTACTTACTTAGAAACTATGGCTCACTCCATGGGGTGTTCCTTTATATCCTGCCCCCGTCCTTAATTTATACCCTTCTTTTGTACTAGTGTCTTTTGTCTTAAATCATTGACGCGACGGCTAAAACCTAATAATTAAAGGAAACTTCAGCCGTCGCTATGTGGGTCGGAAAAAGCTAGAAAAAGTATGGGGTAATGCGTTAGTTTTTCTTGCTTCGCTTTTTCACTCCTTTTTGGCAGGTACTTCCAAGGGTTGGGGGCAGGAGGAATCCAGTGCCTTCGGCACTGGACGCAAACAAAACTTAGTACTAATATTTATATATACTTTCATGGAAGAAGATATTTTAGGTCAAATTAAAAGTGAGAATGCTAAAAAACAAGTTAGAGGTAGTGGTGGTAAGTTTGTAAGTAAAGTTGATCCAACAAAGTTACCTCCGATATCTGTTACAACAAATAACCCAACATCAGTATCAACAACAAATCCTCCAGATTTAGTCAGTCTTAAAATTACTAATCCTCTTGTTTACATTAAATACTGGTGGAAAAGAATAATGGCAAATGAAGGACTAGATATGAGGATTAAAGTTAAACCATTAACTATCTTTGGAGTTGCCTTAATTCTTTTCTCTCTTGCTTTTGGTCTTGGTGGAGTTGTACTTCCTACTTTCTTTCCATGGATGAAGTTTAATGATGGAACAACAGCTACTGCATCCCCAACATCTCAACCACAAATTTTAAAAGATACTGCCTTAAAAGGAACACTAACAAAAACAAATACTAATCCAGTCAAATTCTATCTCATTACAACCTCAACAGAAGCAGTTACTTTAGAAATACCAGTTGGTTTTAATTTAATTTCACTTGTTGGAAAAAGGATACTTGCTGTTGGATCATATGACTCAAAAAACAAAGTATTAGAAGTAGAAGACATACAAGACCTTGAAGTTTTATCAACCACACCAGTCCCAATACCAACTGTAACTCCAACACCAAAGCCAACAGAGACAGCTAATCCTACAATTACACCAACTTCAACACCGATTTTGGAACCCACAATTATTCCGACGCCCCAATCAACAGAATCTCTCGAAATTAACTAAAATTTATATTCGCCAATAAGCTTTTCCATCCGAGGTTCGAGATAAATATTTGTTATCAATCAATTCTCTTCGTAGCAAGAGAGGATTGTCAAATAAATGATTGTTATTTAATATTTCGTTTATTTCTTTTTCTGCATACTTTTTATTCATCTCAAATTTTGTAATTAGATATTCCAATACAATTATAATTTTTTTCCGCTTTGATGGAAACGTTTCAATCTTTCCGTCTTTCAAATAATATTCAATTTTTGGTGTTTTTGACATTATTGTTTCATCTTTGACAAAATCAAACTTCGAACATACTCAGCCTTGCTTATATTTGTTTCGAGAGCCTTTTGGGCAAGAAATTTGTCAATATTCTTATCTAACATCAAATTAAATCGAATTGAAAGCTTTCTTTCATTTACAAACAAAAGAAATTTTCTCAATATTGTATCTAAATTATTTAAATTGTAACTACTCATTTTTATCAAACGATTTGGGTCACCTACAACTAAACCATGATAGCTATTTTGATATAGTAACAAAGTGGGTGTAAAGTTTTGTAATGCTAATGCAACAAAACTTCCAACCGTAGTTGAGGAAAAACTAATTTCCGCCACTACAGCATCACATTTTCTCATTTCAGAAATTAATCTTTTAAATTCTCTCGTATGTTTTTTAATGTCAAACCTTACTATATCCTTGACATCTCTTTTAAAAACATGGTCTGCAATTACCTCATGCCCTTCATTAGATAAATAATTAATTATTTCCTGATAATTTTTTAGGTATTTTTTCTTACCCGACAAAGAACAAATAAAAAATATTTTCATAAATTGCTATTTAAATATGTCTGTTATACAATTGTATAACTTTTGTTAGGAATGAACAACATATCGAAAAATATAAATCTCAAAAATTTTTCCGCTTCTTCAAGCTCAGATTATATACCATCATTTCAAAATACTAAATTTAAATTTGTAACACAAAAGCAAGGTGAACCAACCTATTTATCTACAATAAGATAATTAACTAATATGACAAAGGCTAATCCAATAGATTTACATCCTGTACAGAGACTATTAGATAAACACAGGGTTCACAAAGAAGAATATGAATTAGAAATTGATGGCATAAAGCTTAGAATGGTCCCAAACGTGTTTTGTCCGGCCTATACAAATACGAGCAGATTTTTAACAGACAATTTAACTATAAATGAAGGAGAAAGTGTATTGGATATGTTCAGCGGAAGTGGTTTTGTTGGGATTTGTGCTGCGAGGATAGCTTCCAGAGTTGTTTGTGTGGATCATTCCTTAAATGCCATTAAATGTATAAAAAATAATATTAAAGCAAATAATTTAGCAAATAAAGTTAGCTCTGTAAAAAGTGATTTATTCAAAGCTATTAAGGTAGAGAGATTTGATGTTGTGATAGCAAATCCGCCATTATTGCCTGGTAAACCTAGAACTTTATTGGAAACAGCAGTATTCGATCCGGGCCTTAAAACAACAGTTAAATTTTTTAATAATGTTAGTAAATACTTAAAAGATAACGGCAGAATTTATCTTCTGTTTTCGGATGTAACTAAGGATTCCAAGTTAGGTGGTCTAAAAATGATTGATGATCTTTGTGCTGAAAATGGGTTCAAATATAAGGTTGTGGCTACTAAACCTGTTGGATATGAATCATATTTTGTTATCGAAATAAAAAAGGAGAACAATGGCTAAAATTTTAATGTCTGCTGAAAACTTTGCGTTTGGGCCTATAAGTAAGTTGGTTACAGTGGCCGAAGCTCTAATTGAAAATGGTCATGAATTGATATTTGTCGGATATGGTACTGCCTATCAACTTGGAAGTAAATTGAAGTGTAAAGAAATATATGAGATGAACACGGATGCGAAATATTTCTCCAAAAAGGCTAAAAAGATATTCGAAAAATGTGATTTTGTATTAACCAGCGGGGACAGATCAAGCGTATTGTTAGCGCAAAAAATAGGAAAGCCTGTAATTTGGTTGGATATATTGTTCTGGTGGTGGGATGTAATTCCAGATTATCTTTTAAATGTAGATATGTATATTCAACAATATTCATTAAACAACGAGAGAAATATTAAAAAGTACGGAAAAAAAGTTAAGAATATGCAAATTGTTGGCCCTATCATAGACATGAGGTATAAGAATCTAAAGACTAAAAAACAATTACTAGTTGCATTTGGTGGAATGGAAGCAAAGGGTTGGTATAAGATTGGAAAAGATAGTAATTATCCCTATACAATTTCACGACTTATAACTAGTTTCGTAGACACCTCTAAATATGAAAAAGTTTTATTTGTGGGTAATGAAGAAATAACTAGAAAACTTAATATAGAATTAGGTACGGAGAAATTTATATTTAAGATGATGCCTCACAATGAAGTAGTAAAAGAGATGGCACAATCTGAAGATATATTGATCATCCCTGGCTTAGAAACACCACTTGAAGCATTCGCATATCAAAAACCGGTTATGTTTTTACCACCTTCCAATAGTAGTCAGTATGTACAACTAGACGAATTTCGCGAGAGAAAACTAGCAGGTAATTCCAATTCAATACATTTTGCCGATTACTACAAATATAAAAATTTACACGGAAAAAATCTAAGAATAATTATGGATATATTTTTAAAAGAACTAAGAATGTATGAAAACGATCAAAATGCAATTAATGATACTGCTACCAGAATTACTGCTTACTTAAATCAATCACAACGAAATAAAAATAGACAACGAGTAACCCAAAACGAGTTTATGAAATCGCTAGGTAAAAATGGATTAAATAAGACAGTAAAACTAATTGAAAAATTTGCTACCACTAGGACAACAATAAGAAAATGACAAAAGAAGTATTGATTGAAGGACACAACACCACAAGGCATGATGGAGGGGTTGCGCTTCAACTACCTGCGGATGGAGGAATAGTCGCCATAGCAACAGAGAGAATTGACAGAAAAAAACACAGCGGAAATTCTCAAACTGCTTATGACTTTGCAAGGGAGAGATATGAATCAGAATCTTCTCAATTTGGAACCGAGCTAGATCATTTTGATCCTAATTACAATAAAAATCAGGAACTTAGTCACCATAAAGGTCATGCAGCCGCAGCTTATTACTCGTCTGGTTATGAATCCTCTGCAGTTGTAGTGATAGATGGGCAAGGACCACATTCAGAACCTGGACAGTATACTTCAACCTCAATATGGAAAGGGCAAGGAGATAAATTAGAACTTGTTGATATAAACGCTGAGAAAGGATATTCAAGTCAGTCCCTAGGTCTCTTGTATTCCGCCGTTACATATCACTTAGGTTTTGGATTTCTGCAAGAAGGGAAAACGATGGGTTTGGCTCCGTATGGCAAACGAACCGAAATGCATGATTTTCTTAAAAGATATGTGCTGGTAAAAGGAGATTCCTATGAAATAGATCCAAATTTTATAGAAGCTTTGTTTTATTCAAATGATGGGAGGAAATTTTTCCATTGGGAGGAACGAAAACAAACGACCAGATCTGAAAAATTAATGTCAGAAATACTTCAAAAAATAGGTTCACCTAGAAAATCAGATGGTCCGATTACACAAAGAGATATGGATTTGGCTTGGGCTGTCCAAAGTGTGTTAGAGGAGTCTGTGCTAGCCACAATGAACAGGGCAAAGATAGCTACTGGATGTGAAAGGGTGTGCTATGCGGGTGGAGTTGCTTTGAACAGCTCCACAAACGGTAAGATTATTGAATCTAATATTTTTAAGGATGTTTTTATACTTCCTCCAGCTGGCGATGACGGACAAGCATTAGGTAGGTTATTGTACAGAAAACATCAGCTTCAAATTCAAAATCAATTTTCACCTTTCGTGATGGACCATGCATATTTAGGACCTCAATATATAGAAGAAGAAATTGAGGAAGCTATTAAAAATAATGGCCATGTGATAACTTCACAAAAATTAGAAGAAGAAGACTTGATCAAACAAACTGCTGGTTTAGTTGCTGATGGAAAAGTTATCTCTTGGTGGCAAGGACGTTCCGAAATTGGTCCAAGGGCTTTAGGTAACAGGAGTATAGTGGCAAATCCATCATCTGAGGCAATGAGAGACCATATCAATTTTAACGTCAAGCATCGTGAGTGGTTTAGGCCTTTAGCTCCAAGCACTATCGAGGAAGCATCAGGTGATATATTTAGACTAGATAGACCTCTTCCATACATGTTGGCAGTTGTTGATGTAAATAAAAAATATCGCGACTCTCTAAGAGCAATTACTCATGTCGATAATAGTGCACGCGTTCAAACTGTTAATGCACACCAAAACAGACGTTATCATAAATTAATAATAGAGGTGGGGCAAAAGACTGGAATACCTGTAGTATTAAACACTTCGTTTAATGATAATGGTGAGCCACTAGTCGAGTCGCCACAAAACGCTATTAGATCATTTTTAAACATGAAGGTTGATAATCTCATTTTGGGTGACCATTTAATTAGTAAAAAATAAATATGGCAAAATCTAAAGTTACAGTAATAATCCCCTATGGCCATAATACTAAACAGCCAGAGAGAGCTGATGTTTTAAAGTTTGTAACTGAAAAATGTTTGCATAAACAAACCTATAAAGATATAAAACTAGTGTTAATCGAAAGGAGTGATTCACCTTATCTAAAAAAGTATGCTAAATCTGCATTTGATAATTACATTTTTATTAAAAAGAATTATGGACCTTTCAGCGTAGGGAAATTACAAAACATAGCTATTGCAAAAATAAAGCCAGATCCTTTTTTCTACATACATCTTCCTGATTTTTTATTACCGCTTGATACAATAGAAAAAACATTCAATGTTCAAGAGAAAACGGGCGCTCCTTGTGTTTTTCCTTTCTATGGTGCAGTTAGTTTAACTAAACCAATTACTGAAGGCATTATGGAAGAAAGTATTGATTGGAAAAAATTAATGAATAAGATTTCAAAAACTACATCATCAATTGAATTTAAAGAAAAGAAAAATTTAATAGATCATCCTAAAAATCCAAATCGCGTAAAACTAACATCTCAACAGATAAAGTGGATAAACAGCATATTACCTAACCAGTATAAAAGTAAAAATCTAATTAACAAATTTACAGATAAAGAATTGTGGGGAAATGATATTGATAACCAATTCAATTTTTACGGATCTTTTAAATCACCAGGTGAAGATGAAGCATTAGGGAATTTTAGATCAGGTCCCAGAGCAAAACCGTCATATTTGTGTCTGACTGAAACTTTTATTCAAGTCGGAGGTACTACTGTAAAAAATAAAGGATGGAATTGTGAAGACCTTTGGTTTTGGGAAAAACTAAGAACTTACGATACTAATTATTCGATTGATAATTATGGAATATATTACAAAGGGAAAATGTTATCAGGAAAATATCCAGTAACTCATTTATGGCATGATATATCTTCAAAACTCAATTACTACAAGAGCGCAGAAGATTCAATAAAACAATTTAATGAATTTGCTAAATTATCAAATGAAGAAAAAATTAGAATTATAAAACCATTAGACTTAGAAAGGTTAGCAGAATGTCAGCAGATATAAAAGCATCAGAAATTGCGCAGAGATATATTGACAAGGACGAAAGAGTAACTCAGGTTGAAAGGCTTGGTGGAGGGATAAGTAATATCAATTATCATATAACTACTCAACATCACGACCAAGAAACAAAAGCTGGTTATGTTTTAACTGTCTATCCTGAGATAAGTGATTGGTGGAAGATCGAAAAAGAAAGAGTTCTAAGAGATCTAACCCAAAATGACAAGGATGTTCTATTTCCTAGACTGGTTGATTGTGGAACAGATACTCAAAATGGCAACAAATTTGCATTTATTTTGAGAGAGTTTGTCCATGGAATTGACTTAGATTCTGCCTTGCAGATTAATATGGTAGGTAACATTGATTGGAAATCGTTTTGCCATAATTTAGGATTCAGGTTGGCAAGCATTCATTCTAGTGTTACTGGACAAGTAGGAGTAATTTCCATGCCTGAGCAGGAAGCGCACTCAAACTGGTTAGATTATATGAATTCACAAATATCTTCTGAGTATCATGATTTATGGGATAGTGGAGTCAATAGGGTTATGGCTGGTGTTTCAACTGAAGACATACTACACACAGAAAGTGGTCTGGTAAAACACTTAGACGAAAGCAGTATTCATATAAGTACAAATCATTTGGCTCACGGTGATACACGTTTTGCTAATTTAATAGCCACGAACCAAAATGGCTTAGTTGAAGTTAAATCATTTATTGATTTAGAATGGGCGTTGTCAGGAGATCCTGAAATTGATGTAGCTTTTATTGAAAACTGGTTGGTATTCAGTAGCTATGCCGACGAGTTTAATCAGAATAGAGAATCTTTCTTAAAGGGATACTTGACTAAACGAAAACCCTCAGAAACTTATCAGGCAAAAAGAAAAACCTATCATGCATATAGATCGTTAAATTATCTAAAAAATGTATTCTTACATCAAAATGAAGATTTTGTTAAACAGGATCCGAGATATCCAGGGTATATACAAAAACATATGGGAATTTTAGGTGTAATATCTAAAGGCCAATCTTTGGAAGAGTTTGGAATACAATCACTAATATAATATGAAGTATTTAATAACAGGTGGAGCAGGTTTTATTGGAAGCAACTTAGCTAGACAATTGCTTAAAAATGACAATAAAGTTACTATCTTTGATAATTTATCAAGAAAAGGAACTGAACTTAATATCAAGAACTTACTTAAAGATCACAAAAAAAATATAAGTTTTGTGAAAGCGGATATAAGAAACAAGTCTGAGCTGGAAAAAAATGTAGTTAAAAACGATATAGTTTTTCATTTAGCTGGACATGTTTCTATCACAGGCTCAGTGAAGAATCCTGTCGAGGATTTTGAAGTCAATGCATTGGGAAGTTTAAATCTTCTTGAAGTGGCTAGGAAAATGAAGAAACCACCACTTCTTATCTACTCGTCAACAAACAAAGTGTATGGGCATTTAACTGGTATTGAAATGAAAGAAACTAAAACAAGATATGTCTTTGCAAAACAAGAGAACAAAAGGGGAGTTAAAGAAAATAATTTATTGGATTTTTATACACCTTATGGATGTTCAAAAGGTAGTGCTGATCAATATTTTATCGATTACAATAGGATTTTCGGAATACCTACTATAGTTTTTAGACAATCATGCATTTATGGACCTCAGCAGTTTGGGGTTGAGGATCAAGGTTGGGTTGCATGGTTTTTAATCGCTTGTGAACTTCATAAATCTATTAATATCTATGGCGATGGAAAACAGGTCAGAGATATTTTACACGTTAATGATTTAATTAGTGCCTATATGCTGGCTATAGATAAATACACAAATAAAGATGAAGTATACAACATAGGAGGTGGTTTGGATTTTACCTATTCTATATGGCAAGAATTCAAAGAGTTAGCTAGAAAATTTACAAAATACATTCCAGATGCAAGTTATTCTGAATGGAGGCCAGGTGATCAAAAAATATATTATTCAGATAACACTAAGCTTTTAAAACGATTAGGTTGGAAACCTAAGATAAGTCCAGAAGATGGAGTTGGCGACTTATACAACTGGATTATTAAAAATAAAGATTTTTTAGCGACTATATTTTAATTCATGAAAAGTAAAAAATTTACAGTGTTTATTGCGGGTGTAATGCAAGGCAGTAAGACCGAAGGTATTCACTCTCAAGATTATCGGACAGAAATAACGAATATATTAAATAAACATTTAAAAAATGTAGAAGTTGTCGATCCAGACAAAACAGATCCAGATAGACTAAATTACAATTTTGAGCAATCAAAAAAGATGTTTTTTGACTATTGTGCTGTTGCAGGTAAAGTCGATTTGCTTATATCTTTCTTGCCGATTGCAAGTATGGGTAGCTCGATTGAGATGTGGAATGCTTATCAAGCAAATATACCTATTTTCACAATAACTCCTATGCCCCAAAATTGGGTAATCAAGCTTCTCTCTAAAGAAGTTTTTTCTGATTTAGAAGATTTTGATAAGAGGGTTCTGAAGATTCTTAATAATTACTTCAAATGATCAGTGTAAGCTAATAATTCGAGAATGAAAGTTTTATTTTCAGTATTATAATTTAGTTTTGTGATCGAACATTCAGAAAGCATAGCATCCCTATTTGCTACAAAATCTGGTATTATCTCATTGAGATAATCACTACTAAATATATTAAGAAGACAATCAACAATTATCCCACCATGGGAGATAATAACAGTACTCTTATTTTCAATCTTGTTGCTAATTATATTTTTAATAAAACTCAGCATTCTGTTTCCAGCATCAATAGATGAGTCACCAACTGGTGGCTGCCAAGATCGATTATTTGAAGACTGTACCCACATGTTTAAAAAATCATCCAAAGATTGATTAGGATCGTCGCCCCAATTGACGCGTTCTCTAAGTAGCATATCAACTTCCGTATCTATACCTATTTCTTTGGCTATTATTGTAGCTGTTTCTAAAGTGCGTTTTGAGGGACTATTAAAAATTTTATCGATTTTAAAGGAACTAAGGTATTGGCCTGTTAATTTGGCTTGTTTTTTACCCAGATCTGTTAATCCTGGGTTTCCGATGTTTTTGTTTTTTTGACCATGTCTGATTAAATAAAAAGTATTCATACATAAATATTATATCAATAATTGATATAATTAAGCATGATTAAAACAAATTGGTTTACAAAACATTTTTACAGAAGAAAAGTTACTGGAATAATTACTAACAATAGAGGAGAGTTTCTAATTGATCAACTTACTGATTATGGCAGAAATGATTGGAATTTTCCCGGAGGAGGAATTGAAAAAGGAGAAACAGAAGAACAGGCACTTTTTAGAGAACTTCAAGAAGAATTGGGAACTAATAAATTTTTAATTATTAAAAAAAGTAAAAATCTTTCAACTTATAACTGGCCTCTAAATGTAATTATCAAAAGATGTATTAACAATAAGGGAATTTGGAGAGGGCAAAGTGTCAGATATTTTGTAGTTAAATTTATAGGTAAAAATCATGAAATAAAACCAGATCCAAAAGAAATTAAAAAAATTAAATGGATTAAAAGAAGTGAATTTAAAAATTATTTAAATTTCCCACACCAGTTGGAAAGAATTGAAAGCGAATTATGACAAACTCCCTAACTTTCATAGGTCAAAAAGTAAATGTAGTAATAGATAGGCCTCTAGGATCAAAACACCCAAAACATGATTTTACATATGAAGTTAATTATGGCTATGTTCCAAACACAAAATCTGCAGATGGAGAAGAACTTGATGCTTATGTTTTAGGAGTCGATAAACCCCTTACAAACATTAGAGGTACTTGTATTGCAGTGATCAGAAGAACAGATGACGATGATGATAAATTAATAATAACTCAAGATGGCAAGGACTTTTCAGATGCAGAAATTGAAAAATTAACAAATTTTCAAGAAAAATGGTTTAAACATGTTATTTTAAGAAGTAAAATATAATTTCTACATCACAAATTAAAATCAAAGAAGTGTAAACAGAGCGTGGTTATTTTTTTCACAAAAGTGGTAAAATAGATTCATGTCTTCCAAGTCTTTAAAAGAAACTGATTCAAGAATTAAAATCGATAGGTTATTACGTGAGTCAGGTTGGGATATCGAAGATATGACTCAGATTTTAACCGAAGAACCTGCTTCAGATGGTAGGGCTGACTATATTTTATTAGATTCAAGGAGTAGACCACTTGCAGTTATTGAAGCTAAGAAGTTTTCTATAAATCCAAATTTAGCACAAGATCAAGCCAAGGCTTATGCAAAATCAATTGATGCTCCTTTTATATTTCTTTCAAATGGACAAACAATATTTTTCTGGGATTATAAAAATTCTGCTTCAAGACAGGTTGATTCTTTTTTTACAAAAGAGGATTTGGAAAGAAGAAATATACTAGCAAAGCAAATTAAACCACTTGAAGAAATTCCTATACCGGACAAGTTTTTTTATTTTAACAAGAGTATAGAAGTTCGACCATATCAAAAAGAAGCAATTCAATCTGTCGATAGGTCCATATCTAAAGGAAAAAGAAGAATGCTGATTGAAATGGCAACAGGTACAGGAAAAACACTAACCATAGGAATAATGCTAAAGAGGCTATTTGAAGCGGGAATTATCCAAAAAGTGTTGTTCCTGGTTGATCGTAAAAATTTAGCAGAGCAAGCAAAGGAATCACTTGCAGAATATCTCAAAGGGTACGAACCAAAAGTGTGGTATGGTGGAAAGCCTAAAGAATTAGGAAGAATTGTTATAGGTACGCTACCCACCATATCCTCACAGCTTGAGCGTTTTTCTCCAGGTCATTTTGATATCGTTATAACTGATGAATGTCACAGGTCAATTTATAATTTATATCGAGATCTATTAAATCATTTTGATGCACTGCACGTAGGATTAACTGCTACTCCAAATTTAGGGCATTATGAATACATAAACGATAAGGAAAAGAAGTTGGTTAGAAATACATACGAATTTTATGATTGTTGGAATCACGCCTCTCAAGTGGGTGAGTCAACTTTTGCATATGACATGGTCAATGGGATTAAGGATGGATTTCTTGCAAAATATGATATTTATCTTGCAAAAACGAGGATCACAGTACAAGGTGTTAGTTACGAAGGGGTTGACTATAAACCAACAGATCTTGAAAGGAAAATAACAATCAGATCAAGAAATAAGTTAATGGTAGAAGAATTTAGGCTTCATGAAAATCAAAGAGGTGGAAATCATTTCAGAAAAACATTAGTTTTTGCTGTTACAAAAAATCACGCAGCCCAACTTAAAGAACATTTTGACGTAGTTTTTGCTGAGTTTAAAGGTGATTACGCAAGAATAATCACATCAGATACACCTGACTCCGACCAAATTTTAGCTGACTTCAAGAAACAAGAGTTTCCAATCTGTTTAATTTCTGTGGGGATGCTTGATACTGGAGTAGATGCTCCAACTGTTGAAAATATAGTTATGATGAGGCCAACTGCTTCTGCAATTCTATATCAACAAATTAGAGGTAGAGGTTCAAGGCTTGCACCGCAAATAGATAAAACAAGTTTTCTAATATACGACTTTGTAGATAATGCATCAAGGTTTAATGATCCAATGCTCGCAAACGCAATTCCGGGTGAAAAAATGCTACCTGCAGATTTTACCAAACAAGTTGATGAAGAAAGAAAAAGGAAACCATTTGATTTTATTATTGTTCCAGAGGATAAGCTTTCTGATGAAATAACATCTAGAGAAACAATAAAAATTGGTCCAGAGGGTATGGCAATTGATAAAAAGGTTTATGCAGATAAATTTGTTGAAACTATAAAAACAATGGAAAACCAACCAATTTTTCAAAAAATAATTGATGACAAAGTTCTTGAGGATAACGAAGTTCAAGCTCTTGCAGAAAAATTAAACTCTCCTGATTATTATTTCAACGAGGAGAATTTACAAGAAGTATATAAACAACCTACAGGATCTATCCTAGATTTTATCAAATCTGCCTTAGGAAAGTATAAATTCCCAACCAAACAAGAAAGAGTTGAAAATGCGTATTCATCATGGTTAAGGCAAAAGAATTTTTCAGCAGATCAGACAAAATTATTAGTTCAATTAAGAGATAGATTTGTTGCAGGAGATAGCGAAATAACAGCAGAAGATTTTATCAAGCCACCTTTTTCAGATCAGGGAGGAATAAGTTATGCTGTTGCTCTTTTTGGAGAAGATAAATTAAAAGATGTAATTAATGAGATGAATGAAACAGTATTATTATAAAAATGTCAAAAGACGAATTATTAAAAACAGTTGATAGATTAGCAGATAAATTCTTTGCAAATGGAATAGTTACCCCTACCGCATATATAGAACAAATTAGTTTCTTATTTTTTGCAAAAATGCTTGAGGAACAAGAAAATGACAAGATTCAAGCAAATAAATTAATGGGTAAAGAATATAAATCAGTTTTTGACGGAGAAAATGAGAAGTTTAGGTGGTCAATGTTTTCAGTTCTTGATTCTCAATCAATGTTTAAATTTGCAAGAGATGATCTTTTAAAATTTTTAAGTGAAGAGATTGAAAACAGAGATGATGTTAAAAAATTCTTCGCAGAAGTTAGGTTTTTAATACCAGATGCAGTTTTGCTTTCAGAAGTTGTAGATATTATAAGTAAAATTGAATTTAACAAAATCGACACAGATGTTAAAGGTGATATGTATGAGCATCTAACTTCAAGGCTTGCTGTTGCGGGCAGGATAGGAGCATTTAGGACTCCAAGGCATATTATTAGAACAATTGTAAAAATGATTGATCCAAAAATCGGTCAAACAATTTGTGATCCTGCTTGTGGTACCGCTGGATTTTTATTAACAGCATATGAATATATAAAATCTCAAAATTCAAAAACTACACTTGAAGATTTAACAGCCGAGAACGGAGATAAATATCGAAGAGGCAAAGGTGATTTACTTGGTGAGAAAGACTGGGAAACACTACAAGGTTCTACTTTTTACGGTTTTGATGTTTCGCCAGACAGTATAAAAATTGCTATTATGAATTTGCTTTTACATGGATTATCTGCAAATAATGTGTTCAGAAGGGATTCACTAGCAGGGACATCAGACGATTATGATTTAATGAATTGGGATGTAATTCTTGCAAATCCACCATTTGCAGGTGACGTTTCACTTGAAAGACTGAGAACAACACTTCCAATCAAAGCAAAAGATTCATCAATTTTATTTGTTAGTTTAATGATTGAGTCTTTAAAGAATGATGGAATTTGTGGAGTTATTGTAAACGAGGGACTACTTTTTGGTAGGAACAAATCAGCAATTGCTCTTCGTAAATTATTACTTGAGAAAATGGAGCTTCAAGCTGTTGTTTCTTTGCCTCAAGGAGTATTTAATCCATATGCAGGCGTAAAAACAAGCTTTGTAATTTTTAAAAATACAGGTAATCCAACTGCAAAAGTTTGGTTTTATGATGTCGAAAATGATGGATACACAAAAGGAACAAATAGAAAACCGAATCCAACAAAAAATGATTTACCAGATCTTCTATCAAATTGGCCTGAAAGAAAAGCGTCTGAAAAGTCATGGACAGTGGATGTAGATAAAATAATCAAAAATGATTATATCCTAAGCGCCTCTACTTATAAAAAGTCAGTTGATAACGCAGTATTACACAGAGACCCAAGAGAAATTTTAGTGGAGATTAAAAATATTAATTCAGAGTATATAAATTCAATTAAGAATCTAGACGAATTAGTATGAAACGTTATTTAAAGTACACTAAGGGAGAGGTTGATAATGCGGGAGACGTACTTTCCGGTGTTTTGGACAATGTAATCTCAAAGGACAAGGCCATCGAAGTGCTTGAAAACTTCAGATCTATTCATATTCACCCTCTAAACGTTTTTCGCATGTCGTTGGATAAGAAATCTAAATCAATTTCGAACGATGCACTAATCTCTCAAAGGTTAAAACGTGCTCCATCAATAATTAGTAAACTCAAAATTCAAAAGAATATGTCATTATCTCAAATGCAAGATATTGGTGGTCTGAGAGTCGTCATGAATAGTTTAGATGAAGTATATAAATTAAAGGATATGGTTAGGTTGAGTGAAAAACAACCTGCTTTTAAATCTAATCTTGTAAAAGAAACGGATTATATAATTTCACCAAAAGAAAGTGGTTATCGTAGCATACATTTAATATACAAATATGAAAAGAATGTTTCTCCAGAAAATATCTGTAGAATTGAAATTCAACTAAGGACAAGAATTCAACATGCTTGGGCTACCGCCGTTGAAGTAATAGGTACTTATCTTCGTCAGCCATTAAAACAAAGTTTTGGTGATCAAAACTATCTAGATTTATTTAAAGATATTAGTAAGGTATTTATAAAATTGGAAAATAATGAAAACGATACCCAATTATTCAAAGATACACTTAACAAAATTGGCAAAATCAAACTGAGAGATTTGCTACTGGGGTTTTCCACGGCCACGCAGATTTCAGAGAAAGACATAAACAAGAAAACCGGAAAATATTTTTTAATAACTCTTGATTTTAGAACTAAAAAATTAAGTATTGTTCCGTTTACGGAGTCGAAACTTGATGAAGCAAACGCTGAATATTCAAAAAAGGAAAAACAATTTTTAGATGATAAATCAATTGAAACGGTATTAGTATCTGTTGATGATATAAATAACCTCCGAAAGTTGTATCCTAATTATTTCTTAGACTCACAAGAATTTGTTACTCTTCTCGATACTATAGAAAATAAATTAAAGGAGCAAGAGGATATCTTTTTTCAGAAAGGTGATTATGATGCCTAACTGGACAAGTAAGAAATTGGGAGATGTAGTTACCACTCATAACGGGGCGTGGGGGGTCGAAGATAATTCAGGAACTGCTGTTTTGAGGTCGACCAATTTTAATAGCAACGGTACAATTTCTTGGGATCAAGTAGCTTATAGATCAATTCCTCAAAACAAGGTAGTGAGTCTTGGGCTTAAACCAAATGACATTCTAATTGAAAAATCGGGTGGAAGTCCTGCACAACCTGTTGGTAGAGTTGTTTTTTTTGAAAAAAAACAAAAAGATAATATTATATATGGGAATTTTATTAGTAAATTTCAAGTAAAAGATAGCGAAATAGTACCAAAGTATCTTTTCTATTATTTACATCATTTTTATAAATCAGGAGATATTAATAAATATCAATCACAAACTACTGGAATAAGAAATTTGCAACTTAAAGATTACTTAAATATAGCAGTACCAAAATTTGCTAAAAGTGCTCAAGAAATGATTGTTGAGAGATTGGATGCGATTAGAAAATCTCAAGAACTTTGTGACACTCAAATACAAAAAACCGAAGAACTTTTTGAGTCTACTAGAGAAACTATTTACAGTTCATGCCCAAAATGGGAATTTAAAAAAATAAATGAAATTGCAACAGTCGTAATGGGACAAAGCCCCAAAGGGGAAACATACAATACTACAGGAGATGGCTTACCGCTAATTAATGGTCCAGTAGAATTTGGCATTGATCAATTGTCTGAAACACACATAACAAAATATACAAATAGACCTACAAAAGTTTGTCAAAAGGGTGATTTAATACTTTGTGTAAGAGGTTCAACGACAGGAAGAACAAATATAGCCGTTTGCGAAGCATGTATAGGTCGTGGAGTGGCTTCTATCAGAGTCAAGGGTAGATTTATACAAAGTCTTTTAAATTATTATTTTGCTTCTAAAAGAGATTACCTTTTTAGTATAGGAAGTGGATCGACATTTCCGAATATAAACTTGGATCAAATTGTGTCTTTAAAAATAGCCACGCCTCCCGATGTAGTGCAACAGAGGATTGTTGAAAAACTTGATGCGATTTTAGAATCAAAGAAAATGTTAATTATGCAAAAAGATTTATTAAAAGAACTTTTTGATTCAGTATTGTACAAAAGTATGAATGGAGAAATTGATAATTAAAAATGGAGATTGAAAAAGTAAAATTATATTTTTGGGAAGGTCTTAATTGGGATGTTGATTATGATATAAATGGGAACCCAACTCCCTTTTCTGTGTGTCCAAAGCAAAAGTGTAATTGTAGACTAATTAAGTCTAAAGAAAATTATTCTGTCGGTGAGTATAAATATAAATGTATTAGATGCGATTTTAAAATTACATTAAGTAAGCCAATAGAAGACAAAGCTGACGACTTTTTGTCTGTTTTGGACTCTCTAAAATATAAGGATGCAGAAATAGTTAATATAGATGGAGATTTAATAAGAATTCAAAGAGAAGAAGAAAAAGACGGTGATTATTGGATTGACGCAAAAATATCTAAAAATAAGAAGGGTGAATTACAATTAATGGTTCTAGCTGGAAGTAAGAAAGAAAGTGATAAAGTACAATTATTCTTAGATCCAAAAAATGAAAGGTTGTCGTTTGATCAAAACAATGTCCATCCTAGAAAAATATTTACAAAAGTAACAGCAGTTTTTAAATCATCTCGTTCAGAAATGGTATCGGATGTTAAGTAAATATTGTTAGTTTTTCCCAAATTTTGACCATGGCAAGGGTGTCCAGACCACAATATTCAAGTAGCTCTACAGACTTTGTTTTGTCTGAGGAATGAATTAACTCCCACCACGCTAACATTGCTTGATCTCCTTTATTTACATTTAACTTTTTATAACTTAGATCAGGAACCATGACAGGTAAAACATTCTTAATTGACCAGCTACCAAGAAAATCAGGATGAATGTATAGCTCTTTATTTATAAAATCTGCAAGATCAATCATGCGAAAATTTACGTTTTCTAAAAATTCCTTGTATTCTGGATATAAATTTGCCATATCTTTGTTTCTTTCAAATTCAAAGGTCTTGTTCCATACAACTACCGAGCCAGTATCTCCAATATCTTCGTTTAGTTTTTTAATTAAATTTCTTGATGGATCACCAAGTTCTGTTTCTAAGTATTCTTTGTGGATTGTAGTTTGATCTTCATTTACTACATGCAATGAATACTGGAAAACCATATGTTGATAAGTTTTATAGTTATTATAAATTGGAACTGCAAGAGGGTAGGTTTCATAATCTAAAAAGTAAATTGGATAAACAAAAGAATCCAAAAAAGTTTTTAGACCAGTATTGTTTAAATACGGTTTTCCAAGTTTAATAACATCAGTAATTCGTCTTTGCTTAGCTGATAGTTCAAATTGGTCTGATAAATCACTAATGTCAATTATTTTTGAATCAACTAATTCTCGCTTCTTCTTTGGACTTAGCATTGGAATATTAAAAATAGATTTTTTAGGCAGATTGGGATAGCAAAGATCGATACATGGACAAGTTTTTGGATCAAGACAATTTTCTATATAGTCTGGAGTTTCTTTTTTAATGATACTAACTGCCTCTCTCATTTTTCCATCAACTTCGTTAGTTAATTCTTTTACTTCCTCAGTAACATCAGTTATTAAAAATAACTCTTTAATATCTAATTTATTTTTAAAAATATATTCCTTGTTTAGTGTAACTATGAAAATTTTATTTAATTTGGTTCTATCTTTCATTACTATCGATTGGAAAGTAACATCATATAAATGTTCCTTTTTGATAGTTGTACTACTTTTAACTTCATACAAATCATATGTATCATCTGTGTTTTTAATTAAAGCGTCTCTTCTGATTTCAAACTCGTCTGAAACATAGGCTTCTTGCCATGTTGCATGAGGTAATAGTTCATGAGCTAACTTTTCAACTCCATAACCCTGTTTCATCAAATGTTGCTCATACACAGAAGGAACAAGTTTATTTAATTTGTTATGCTTTTCTGCCCAAAGATGAAGTGGAGCTCTAAGGTATAAAAGAAAATCTGATTTTGTAAGCATAATAGTATTATAATCTAAATCAATGAAAAAAGTTGAATTTGAACTTGATGTAACTAGGAATATATTTAGTGAAATTATTTTAGGAATAATTAATTTTTTCAGTATACCTATTTTTTTGTTTAAAAAATATTTTAAAAAATTTGAAATTAAGAAAACTTCAATATTTTATAATTTAGTTAGTTATCCACTAGCAGAATATTTATACAAAAAGGCAATAATGGCAGTAGTTGTTGAAGGTTTGTTTGGAATAGGATTATTTGTATTTGAGTTTGATCAAAATTCCATAATTATTGCCTGCAGTTTAATTGGTGTAATTCTTTTTACACCTGCGTTTTTAAAAATATTATTTATATTTTTAGTAATGTTTCTAGAGCTTGTTTTAAGACTAACAAAAACAACATTTTTAACCTTTAAATCACTTTTTACAGAAAAGGAGTATTATTAATTTATGATAACTGAAAAGATTATCAACAAAGCTTCAAAGATGGCTGCCGATTACGACAGGATTTCTGCCAGTTATTTTCAAAGGACAATGTCACTTCCATACGTTGAGGCCGTAAAATTATTAAATGAACTTGAAGCTAGAGGGGTTGTAGGACCTGCAAATGGGGCATATCCAAGAGAAGTAATAAAGAAGAAACAGAAAATTGTTTTTGAGATAAAACTAGTTCCAGGATTAATAATGGCCTTAATCTTTGGGTCAATTCTAAGCCTAATTTATATTTTAATATTTTCCAAATGAACAATAAATTTGTTTTAGTTTCAGTTGAACTTCTAAAGAACTTAAAAGAATTAGCCAAAGGTACAGAATATGAGGATGAACTTCAAAAAGTATTAGACTCTCGTGAAGCTATAGAAAACAATGAGATTGCAAAACTCCCCAAAACTGCCGTTGTCAAAAGAGTGATAGATGGAGACACTGTAGAGTTATTTAACGGTACTGTCCTTCGTTACACGGGAATAACAGCACCAGAAGAAGGAGAATCATTTGCAGAAGAGGCTACCAAGTTAAACCAAGAATTAGTTGAAGGCAAAGAAATTAAATTGGAATATGATAACTATACTTCTGACAAATTTGGAAGAATTCTTGCATATCCAATTGTTAATGGAGTTAATGTTTCTGTTGAACTTGTTTCAAAAGGTCTCGCAGAACTTGTAATTTACCAAAAAAGAAAGCCTTTTATTTATCAAGCTCAACTTTTAGAAGCCCAAGAGCAAGCAAAGAAACAAAAACTAGGAATTTGGAAGAACAGTTAGCCACAGTTGTATAACTTATGTATCCGATTATAAAAGTGTATAAGTTATTTATTCATATGAACCTAGAACAAGATCAGGGCACAATTGGGTTAGCGAACCCCACGAAAGTGGGGTGAGCGAGAAGTCCGACCATGTTTGTGTTTGCGAAGCTCCGCGAAGCGGAGCTGAGCAGAGGATCC
>LBOW01000011.1 GCA_000989765.1 Candidatus Woesebacteria bacterium GW2011_GWB1_33_22
GGGTGTTTGATTTTACCCCACACAAATTCACTTTTCATACTAACTCCTGTTGAAATTGACATTATTCAATGTCGAATAAGTATCTGATCCTACACAATAACTGATTTTGAACACGATTAACTGACGCTTGTCCCTGTATAGATTTTAGGTTCACTCCATGATGGCGGTATATCTTGTTGTATCTCTTCTTCTGCCTCTTCAGGTGTCATTGAAGAAACATTTTCACTTTGTTTTAACTGTGGTTTTAAAGTACTTAATATTTGTACTTGGTTAAACGGTTTATTTGGTATAGCTCCTTGTGGAAAAGAATTTGGTTGCACCTTAGTCATTCTAAGTCCGCCTAGTTTTAATAACTCTGTAAAAGTTTCAAATGTATTAACTGATACGTCAGTACTTTGAAAGTTTTTACTCTCACTCTCAATCCCTGCTAATAAATTTGTAGCAATATCAGGATCAATTATGAAACCTCCTTCTTTAATTAAACCAGCAACAATTTCTGAAGTCGAACTAGCTGCTTTTGCAAAAGAAAGTACTTGTAAATCTTTATTTTCAATTTCTAACAGTTTTGTGCCTAAATGAATTATTTTAGAACCTACAAAATCTGGATATTTTAATACTGGAAAATCAGATTCATCTGTACCACCAATTAAAATTATAAAGTCAGAGCCACCTCCAGCATAACTTACTTCAATTTGATCCTGGTTTGGTGATTTAAACCCTGCTTTCGGGCTAACAGTTAGCTTAAACTGTCCATTCTCAATATCATAACTTACTTTATCTACATCAACGGCATTATAATTAATAAACTTAATTGTCAAATTTTTATCTCCCAAATTAGAAGTTACTTTATCTACCCCAATTAGTCTTGAAAACTCGGTAGTCATCGGAGTAGAACAAGAGATAGTTACATTTTTACCTGAACTCAAGAGAGACAGATAAAGTGAAAGTCCGGCTGCAACCTTATCCAAATTTGGCTTTTGTGTGAGAAGAATTAAAACTTCCAAAGAAGAATCAATTAATGCTTTAAATGAGTTATCCATTTTTGCCTACGGCAATAATAACATCTCCTATTTGAAAATCAAGTTGAGGATGAAAAAATATTCCAAATTCTTCTCCTTGAGAAACTCCTGATACTTCTTGTTTTTGTTTTTTAATTGAAGTTGCTGTAATTTTACCCAATTCAACATCCCCTCTCATTAGTCTTAAATCTGATGTCTTTTCAATCCTGCCCATTAAAACCTTTGATCCTGCAACTCTTTTTCCATTAAAAGGAAAACTTGTAACAATTTCAGCCTTACCTAAAGTTTCCCTTAAACCACTTCTAACTATTTCATCTAATCTTTGTAATAACTCATAGATGATATCAAATCTTTCAACCTTTACTTTATCCATCTCGGCTAATTTTTTGACACTTCCAGGTATTTTACTTTCAAACACAAAAATCAAAGCATTGTTTGCTTTAGCGTTTAAAACATCTGATTCTGTAACATCTCCCACACTACTTTCTAAAACTGCAAATTCTTGAGGAATGGAAGCAACTAATGCTTCTAATGACCCTGCACTATTGGCTTTTAAATAAAGTGGAATCTTAGTTTTGTCAATCTGACGTTTTGGTGTAGAATCCATTGTCTCACTTGATACTTGATACTTGATACTTGATACTTGGCCTGTAACTAAAGCCCCAACTTCAGGTAAACTTTCAAACCCTAAAACTTTAGCGGGTTCTCCAGGTAAAATCTCCTTAACGGGCTTATTTTGATAATCAAAAAGTCCTTTTACTTTCCCTTTTGCCTTTTCACTAAATATTTCATCACCAATTTTTAATTTTCCGTTTCTTACGACTAAAGACACCATATTTCCACCTTTATCTTTATTTGTCTCAATGACAAAAGCTTCAAGATCTGCATCAGAATCTGCTTCAATATTGTTCACATCTGCAAGTAGAGATATTAAATCTAATAAATCAGTAAGTTTTTCTTTTTTCTTAGCAGATACTCCAATGTATGGAGTTTGTCCACCACGTCCTTCAAAATAAATTCCTTCTTTTTCAAGACCAGAAAGCGTCTCATCAACTGAAGCTGCTGGTAAATCAGTTTTCGTAATAACCACTATAAATGGGGTGCCTGCAGTATTAATGTGGGCAATTGCCTCTTTTGATTGAGGCTTAACTCCGTCTGAACCATCAACAATCAACAGGGCAATGTCAGCAAGTTTGGACCCACGAGCTCTCATGCCTGAAAAAAGGGCATGGCCGGGAGTGTCTATGAAGGTGATCCTGTGACCATCTTTTGTGTTTACAATAGAGGCTCCTATTGATTGGGTAATACCTCCCGCCTCTCCTGAAGTTACATTGGAGTTTCTTAAAGCATCAAGAAGTGAAGTCTTACCATGATCTACATGCCCAAGAACTGTTACTATTGGTTGTCTTTTTATTTTCATAATTTCTCATGCTTGTGAATCTTCAATTATTTGTTCACTATTCCCAATAATTTCTATTTTATACCCAGTTAATTTGCTAGCAAGCCTTACGTTTTGACCATCCTTACCAATTGCTAATGATAATTGGTCTTCAGGAGCTTTAACTTCAGCGGTTAATTCTTTTTTATTTAATTTAACTTCCAAGTTTTCTGCAGGAGCAAGAGCCAACTTAATCAACTCTGCATAATCTTCACCAAATGGAATAACATCTACTCTTTCTCCACCAAGTTCGTTTGTAACTGCCTGAACTCGAACTCCTTTTTGGCCCACACAACTTCCTACAGGATCAACTCCACGACTTTCAGAATAAACTGCAATCTTGGTCCTGACTCCAGCTTCACGAGAGATTAACTTAATTTGAACTGATTTAGCTCCAATTTCGGGAACTTCACGAGCAAAAAGTTTAACTACAAAATCAGGATCACTTCTGGAAAGAATTAATTCTTTTCCTTTAATTGTTTCTCTAATGTCTTTTAAGAGGAATGTTAATCTTTGTCCTTGAGATAATCTTTCGGTTGGAATTCTTTCCTCCGCGGGCATGAATCCTTCTGTTCTACCCATGTCCACTCTAACATTAGAACCATCAAAGCGTAAAACTATACCTGAAACTAGTGACCCAACTTTTCCGCTAAACTCATCCATAATAACTCCCCTTTCAGCTTCCCTAATTTTTTGATGAATAACTTGTTTTGCAGTTTGAGCTGCAATTCTTCCAAAACCTGGGGGTGTTACATCTTTGCCATCTATTGATACTTTGGCTCCACCATCAAGGGAATTAATCTCAGCATCAAGAATAACTTCCTCACCATATTCAATACCAGCCTCTTTTTGATCACGCCTGAAAGCTGCAATTATTGCCTGCTTAATGGCATCAATTATTGTATTAGCATCAAGGCCTCTTTCTTGAACTATAGCCTTTAAAGCTTGACTAAATTCTGTTCTTGGTTGATTATTACTCATATTTTTAAAAAAATAGTGGGCCTTAAAATCCCACTAGTAATGAAGTTTACATTTATCTGAAGTTAAAATCAAGGACAACCCTTATTTATTACTTGAGTCCAAAATCAGTTTAGTATTTCTTGTATCATTGGCTATTTGAAAAAATATTGCTGAAACTGGTTCTCCGTTATTTTTTTCTGAAAGTTTTAAGGCTACTGCCTCTTGAAAATCAGCTTTAACATCCAATCTCATTCTCGAAACATTTGCATCGTAATATAAGCCTAACAGATCTTTAACTGATTCTGCTTTTTCTAGCTTGTTACCTAATTCATGCCCAAAACTAAGAGCACTTTTTGATTCTTCTTTGTATCTAAATTCTACTAAATCTGGCTCTCCACCAATGTTTACCATATTATACAAGAGTATCCTCTCTCTCTCTGCCTGTCAAGAGGAATTATCAAAAATAAATTTAAGCTGTTTGAAGTTTTTCCGTAAGCCAAATACGGGAGAGAGTGGAGACTGTTACACCTTTTTGCTTTGCAATTTTATTTAATTTCCTTTTTAAATCTTTTTGGATACGAAGGATTAAAGATTCAGTTTTTGGTTTATTTAAATTAACAACCAAATCTATATCTTTGAACTGATCCCAATAATCAGCCAAACTGTGGTTATCCCAAAAATTTACCTCTTCTTCATAATTTTTAAAATTTGGTATTTTTTTTATTTTTGTCATATCGTTAGTTTTCTTTCTTTTCTATCTGCTGACCTTGCAGTAACTATATAATATTTCCCTTCAGTTTTTCTGTCTACAACTATTGAAATAAAATTACCTTTAAACTCGCAAATCAAAACAATTCTTGCTCTATAACCATATCTAAATGCTTTTATATTTAAAATTGCATTCTCAATAATCCTTTTTGTTAGTCCATGTTTTTTAACATGTTCAACATTCCAATCATTCCAAACTAAATTGTTAATTTCAATTCTTGTCATATTGTATTACAAATGTATTACAAAAGTCAAATTATAATCCTTCTTCTTTCAAATCATCAATTATTCTTTTTTGTGTTCTTGTCATTTTTTCTGGGACTAAAATATTTAATTTCACATACTGATCTCCCTTTTGTCTATGATGTGGGTTTGGAGCACCTTTGCCTTTAAGTCTAATCATTGTTCCCGATCCCGTCCCTTCTCTTATTTTAATTTTAATTTCATCATCAATTGTTGGAACTTTAATTGTTCCACCCATTACTGCCATGGAATAAGGAATTGTGACATTTATATAAATATCATCTCCATCTCTTTCAAAAAATTCATGTGGGGCGACATTAACTGACAAGGTAAAATCTCCAAAATTAATTTTTGTTCCTTCATCAACACCTGGAGGGATTTTAATTTTTCTGCGCGTACCTTCTATATCAAATTCTTTTTCAACCCCATTTACAGCTTCCATAAATTCCAAGCGTACAGAATATCTGGGAATTTGCCTTTGTTGTCTAAATGGCGACCCGCCTCCGAAAAAGCTTTCAAAAATATCAAACGGATCTCCAAAATCTGCGTTTCCAAAAGGTGAACTGCTACCCGATGACCAAGTGTAAGTAAATGGTGCACCCTGAGCGGAGCCGAAGGGCCCTCCACCAGCAAACGGATTTCCTCCACCTCGAGATCCCATTCCACCAGGGGAAAATGCATCATGACCATAATTATCATATGCGCTCTTTTTAGAAGAGTCAGATAAAACTTGATAAGCTTCATTTATCTCCTTAAATTTTCTTTCAGCCTCTTCTTTATCAGTTCCTTGGTGTCTGTCAGGATGCCACTCAAGCGCTTTTTTGCGATAAGCATTTTTAATTTCTTGACCACTTGAGGTTTTTGTCACCCCCAGCAAATCATAATAATCGTTTTTAGTAGACATTGGGTTATTTTACTCTAGCTAAAATAAATTTGGAAGCAACTTGTGTAACATATATCTTGTTTTATCCTCTATTGTATATCTTGGATAAGTTTCCATAAGCTTCTCATGGGTAATCGATCTATCTACTGCCCAATTTTTAATATTTTCTTGCCATAATTTTTGTGAAGGATCTTCATTTACAATTATAAGTTTTTGGGGTGTCTGCTCTGTTGTCATTCAACAACCTCCCCTTCTTCGACCCCTTCGGCTGGCTCAGGGCGAGCTTTTGCATCTGATTTTTTGTCTTTTGTTTCATTTGTCTTTTCCTCAGGCTTAGCTTCTGCTTCATTTTCATTTTTGACATTTGAATTTTGATTTTGGTTTCCATACATTGCCTGTCCTACTTCAGACAAAGTTTCTGAAAGTTCTTTAGTTTTTGCCTCTAAATCTTCTTTTGAACCACTTTCAAGTATATCTTTTAAGGCTTTAACTTTTTCTTCTACTTTTGCTTTTACATCTGCAGGAGCCTTATCGCCTGCGTCTTTCAAAGCTTTCTCTGCGGTTACAATCATTGCATCAGCATTGTTTTTAGATTTAATTATTTCTGCTTTCTTTTCGTCTTCTGCTTTATTCTTCTCCGCATCTTCCTGCGCCTTTTTAACTTCCTCATCTGTTAAGCCAACAGAACCTGTAATTTTAATGTTTTGAGTTTTTCCAGTTGCTTTGTCTTTTGCAGTAACGGTTAAAATGCCATTGGCATCCAAATCAAACATGACTTCAATTTGGGGAACACCTCTTGGGGCAGGAGGAATGCCATCCAATACAAATCTTCCAAGAGCTTTATTGTCATTACTTAAAGGCCTTTCGCCTTGAGTAATATGAATTTCAACTTGTGTCTGATTATCGGCAGCAGTTGAAAACACTTCTGTCTTACTTGTAGGTACTGTTGTATTTCTTGGAATCATTGGTGTAGCTACCCCTCCCATTGTTTCAATTGCCAAGGTCAGAGGTGTTACATCCAAAAGTAAAATATCTTTAACATCTCCCGCCAAAACTCCTGCTTGAATAGCAGCACCTACTGCAACAACCTCGTCAGGATTTACAGACTTATTTGGTTCTTTGCCAAAAAATTTCTTAACCTCTTCAACAACTTTTGGCATTCTGGTCATGCCACCAACCATAATAACCTCGTTAATGTCCCCAGCTTTTAATCCTGCATCTTTAAGACAAGCTTCCACCGGTTTAATTGTCTTTTGAATAAGTTCATCTACAATTGACTCTAATTTTGCTCTTGTTATCTTCATCGTCAAGTGAATCGGTTGGCCGTCTTTTTGAGTTATATAAGGTTGGTTTATTTCAACTTCATCTGCTGCTGATAATTCTATCTTTGCTTTTTCTGCAGCATCACGAACGCGCTGTAATGCCTGTTTATCAAGCCTTAAATCCATTGAATTTTCTTTTTTGAATTCTTCTGCTATAAAATCAACTATCTTTTCGTCAAAATCATCTCCTCCAAGGTGTGTATCTCCGTTTGTTGCCTTGACTTCAAATACCCCGTCTCCTAATTCCAAAATCGAAATATCAAATGTTCCACCACCTAGGTCATAAACAGCAATTTTCTCAGCTTTTTTCTTGTCTAATCCATAAGCCAAAGCTGCGGCGGTTGGTTCATTAATTATTCTTTCAACCTTTAGCCCTGCAATTTCTCCTGCTTGCTTGGTTGCCTGTCTTTGAGAATCATCAAAATAGGCAGGGACTGTAATAACTGCTCTATCTACAGATTCTCCCAAATACTTTTCCGCATCTTTTTTAAGTTTCATTAAAACGCGAGCGCTAATTTCTTGAGGGGTATAAGTTTTACCATCAATTTCAACATCAGCCATTCCCGACTTTCCTGAAACAATCTTGTAGGAAACCATTTTTTGAGTTCTAGTTACTTCTTTATCTTCAAACCTTCTACCCATTAACCTTTTAACTGAAGATATTGTATTTACTGCATTTAAAATCATCTGTCTTTTAGCCACATCTCCAACAAGGTTTTTGGCAAGTTCTACAACCGATGGGGTTGTATTTTTACCAGTATCAGAGGCACTAATAACCTTGGGGCTTCCGCCTTCCATTACTGCTACACAGCTATTTGTTGTTCCTAAATCAATACCGATTATTTTTGACATATTATTTTGTTTTCGCTACTTTCACTCTTGCATGTCTTACTACTGTTCCATCAGAATATTTCCATCCTGGCATAACTACTTCTGAAACATTATTATTATCTTTTTCTTCTAAAGTTTCAATGGTCTCTATAACTTCACTTGTTGCTTCATCAAATTTATCCCCTACATTAATTTTTATTTCTTCAAATCCTTCCTCATGGGCCAATGTTTCAAGTTGCCCAATAATCATTGCTATCCCAGAATCTTTAATATGATTCTGTGCACTTTTTAAATTATCAATAATTGGTAATATCTTTGACATGAATGAAACACTTGCGAGTTTAAACATTTCAACTCTTTCCTCATCAGTTCTTTTTTGTAAATTTGCATAATCAGCCATTGCTCTTGCTAATTGTTCTTTCAGAACAATTTGGCCGTTAGCTATTGGCTGTTGGCTATTAGCTTTCTTTTTCATAGCATTATTTCCTCTAACATGTTCCTATAATACCTAATTGTTGGGACAAGGCTTGAATAAGACTGTCTAACTGGTCCAATTACACCCAGTGCTCCGTTTTTGTCTTTTACTTTAAAGTGTGCAGCAACAATGCCTACAGGCATATTTCTAAAACCCATATCTTCTGTAAATAATACATCAAATGGAGTTTCTATTGGGAAACGATTGAAAAATAGGTCAATTAATTGCTCATCCTCATCCATAAAATCAAAAAGTAATGCGCAAGCCCTGATGTCCCCGAATTCGGGATATGAAAATATATTAGCATGTCCTGCCTGCCAAACAGACCCGTCGTTAGTCATTGTAATCGCCATTCCGCCAGTTTGGTCAGCTAAAGAATGGGTCATCTCATTTACAAACTTATCAAAGTTACCCCTGTCATCCCAGACTTCTTCCTTGGCTTTAACTTCATCAGCCAAACTCATTTGTTTTTCTTCCATAAGTTGATCTACATAAAATTTCATTGCTCCTGAGGTTGGAACTCTTCCTGCTGAAGTATGAGGTTGTTTTAAAAATCCACTCTTTGTCAAATTAGCCATTTCATTTCTAATAGTTGCGGGGGATACACCAAGATTATATTTTTTCTCTAAAGCATCGGAGCCTACAGGTTCTGCTGTTTCAATATACTCATCAATTAATGCCTTTAAAATTTGTGTCTGTCTCGATGTTAGTGCGTTCATCTGGCACTATCATAATATGAGTGCTAAGCGTTGTCAAGGTCTATTTTGAATATAATTTAATTTCTGGAATCCTAGAAAAGTGTTTAATATTTTTTGTCATTAATACCAAATTGTTTACGATTGCGGTTGCACCAATAATTAGATCAAAATCTTCAAGTCTTGATCCTTTTTTCTCTAATTCTATTTTTAAATCAATAAATTTGCCTGCGATTTTTAAATCAATCTCTAGTATTTTTATATTTAAGTCAATAATAAAATTAGTAAATTGTTTTGTTGCCTTAATCGAATTTTTTAATTTTCTTATCCCATAAATTATTTCAGACCAATTAATAATACTTATAAATAAATCTTCTTTTGATTTACTTATAATTGTAGAAAGATAATCATCTTTATTATTTAAATGATTAATGATTACATCACTATCTAAAAGTAATCCCATTTTAGTTTATTATTTTAAAATTTTTTCTAAAAGATTTAGTTGATTTTACAATTTCTTTGCTGATATCAACATTCCAAACACCCGCATATTTATCCATTATTTCAGACCTAGATAGTGTTTTTTTTATTGGATTTGTTATTTTGATCATTTTTATCATAGGTTTACCCATTTTTTCCACAACTATTTCATAATTATTGTAATAAGTTAAATTAATAAGTTCACTAAAGTTCTTTCTAGCCTCAAATACAGACATTGTTTTTAACATTTTTAACATACTGTACAGATTGTACAGCCTGTACATGTCGGTGTCAAGAGAGAGATTTTACCAACACCACCAAAGGAAACAATGTTCTCGCCCCGCGGAGCCTTGGCGAAGTGGGGTTGGGGAAGGAATAAATGTAGGCAATGGTGTTACTAATGCTCCAAGAACAGGAGAAGGTGTGGAAATAATTGGCTTAGTAATTTTTAAATTGAACTCTGGTAATTCTGTATAGTCATTGTTTTTATTGGTGGCAAAAATGTTTACATTGTATGTCCCCACCGATAACTTGTCTGTAAAACTAACTTTAAATCTTGATGTAGAATCAACTGTAGCTTCCTTAGAAACAAGGGTTATGTTGTTTTGAGAAAGTTGTACTGTTACTTTAGAACCTACTGTTGAAATTCCTGTAAATGTTGGTATTTGGTTAACTACTTTCTTGGTTAAAAGAACCAAAGGAAACCACTCACCTGAGAAGTTGGCTGTGTGGGTGTTGATTCTTAAAATTTTAGGATCAGAATCAGTACTGTTTCCATTTTGATCAAAAGCGCGAACCTTCCATTTGTATGCTCCACCTGCAAGTTTATCTATCTCCCTCTTGGCATACACTGATATTTCATTGCCTGAATAACTTACAAACCTTTCTGTTTGATCAAGTGTTGTTCCACTAACACCTTCTACGATGCTTGTTATGTATGGATAATAATCTTTACCCTCAGGTTTAATAAATATCTCATATGAAGATATGCCAGCTGTAGCATCAGAAGACTTTGAAAAAGTAAAAGCAGGTAAACTATCAGTTGTAAATATATTATCCCCCCCACTACTATTAGACTTGGCAGGATTAATAATATCTGACCTTGTGGCATCATACTCAAATATCTTAATATCGTCTATGTACCAACCATCCCTACGATTATTAGTATTTGCATATGGGTAAAGAGAACTTAGTAAAAACCTTAATTTTATATGTTGGGTTGCGTAGACACTTAGATCGATTTCCTCTTTTGTCCAATTTACCAATTTTCCGCTATAAACAGGACTTGTTCCATATAGATAAGCCTCACCGCCATTTGTATAATTGCCAGGAAGAGAAGTCCAATTAGAACCGTTATCGATTGAGATTTGAATTTCAGCAATATCAAAATAACTGTAAAGGTCATATTTTGTCCAAAAAGAAAGTTTTGGATTTGTGTAACCAGAAAGACTGATATTGTTCGTTGTGGTCAGAGACGAGTTAAGCGGATGGTCATAGTCGCCCAAAATACTATCCGTACATGAACTGGATGATGAATGGTAGGCAGAAGTTGTTGTCTGCCAAACAATTGAGGTAACCGATGAAGTTGTCCAGTTACTCAAATTGTCGCAGGAGTCTGAAAATATTATTTCAGGTGTAGCCACATAGTAAGTAATGCTTTTGGTTGAGAGTGTTGAGTCTCCTGATTTAATTGTTAAAGTAAAGTCCATTTGTGTACCAAGTGGAGCCGTTTCAGATACAGTAAATGAGAAAGAGTCGTTAACTGTTTGACTGGTTTGACTATCAAGAGCACTGATTGTTTCACTACCATCATTAATGGTTACATATGAACTTGTGGTAGTTAATGTTGCAACCACAGAATCCATATTTCCTCTTCCTTTGTTTTTGGCAACAATTGACATTAATACTGTTTCTCCAGGATCCATGTATTCTTGGTTAGTTGAATATGAAGAGATGTCTGTGTAGCCCCCTGCTACAAAAGCAATATATTTATTTGGGAAAAGATTTTCAGAAACTACAACGTCTATACGTGACTGTATTGGCCAAAAACTGGAATCAGCCCCCACTTCAGGTAGAAAAGAAAAAATATTGCCGTTGTTGGCAATAACATCGCCATCATACATATAGTCAAGAACATCGCCCCGAATAGCGTATGTCAAGTTTTGAATAGTTAATCCTGTTACATAGTTATTCCCAGAAACCATATCGATAGCCCATTCTTCAAAAATGTTCCCATCAGAGGTTTGAGATTGCGAAGCTGTATAAGGGTAGGGCATGTCACCTCCGTAAGTATGGTAGTTAAAAGCTGTTTTGATTTGGTGGGAGGAGAGAAAATCACGTATTGCTTGTGTTTCTGGTTCAGAAAAAGGGGCTGTTCCACGGTAATCACTCGCGCTGGTGGTTGTGCTTGATCCGCTATTATTGTAGTTCCAGTAGGCCTGTGGTCCAAAGTTGCGGTTGAGGTCTACTCCGTAAGTTCCATTACCATTGTTTTTTCTATTCTTTCTCCAATTCCCTCCCCCTGAGGGGTTTGTTGTTTGGTTGTAGTAGTAGCCATCAGGATTAACAACAGGCAGAAAGTACATTTCTCTGTTATCAACCAAATATTTTGCAGTTGAATCGGTATTATAGTTTTCAAGAAGGTAATACATGAAGTAAATTGTTACCTCCATTCCCATTGGTTCTCTTGCGTGAGTTAGAGCGTTGTAAAATACCTCTGGCTCACTTTCATCACTTCCCGGGTTATCTGAAATCTTAACTATATAAATAGGTCTTCCTTCTACAGTTGTTCCTATCTGTTCCTTAGCTGTAATGAGGTTAGGATACTTAGTATGCATATTATCCAGCTGGTCATACACTTCACTTAATGTGTAATATCCACCCATGGAACCATATCCAAAATCTGTAGCTAGTGCAGAAGAAGGAAACAACAACAAAAAAAGAAGAAATATAGGCAGGAAAGAAAAAACTATTTTTATAATTTTCATTTCCCAATGCTTTTAATTATGTTTTTAAAAAAATCAATAATTGTATTAATAATAGTTTGTTTTTGGGTAGTTTCTTGATTAACTATTTCTGTACTTATTTTTGGTGTTTGGGCAGGAACAGGTGATGGTTCGTCAGTAGTTGTTCCTAATACGGCTTTTGGGGTAGTAGAATCAACAGAAACAAGTGTGTAATACCCACCAAGTTTGGTAATGGCTGCTACTGTTTTGTTTTTGGTATCAATTACAGAGTTAGAAAGTATCTTCCAAATCTTGCCGTCTAAAGAATATGCAATTTTTAAATTTTTGTAAGTTCCAGTATACGACAAACTAACAATTGATGGTTTTTTCTGTAAATCTTGAGTAATTTTAACTGGTGTGTATCCTGCTGGAGCATATGCCTTGTACCAGATTTCTTGGATACTACCTATTTTAGTATAGTTTCCATTGTAAATGATGTTACTTACTTGTGAAGAAAGAAAGGCATTAAAATTAAAAGTTTGGGGTGGAATGATTACAACCACCTTTTGTTCCCCTTGATTAGAATCTTTAGTAGGTGTTAGAACAGTTTCTGTGGTTGTTGTATTTAACACTTCTTGTTTTACTTGGTAGGTTTCAGGGGTAGTAGAACCTGTTTCTTCCCTAGTATTCATTTCAAAGGTGGAGGTTGCTCCATACAAAGTGCTGGGCATATAAAGATCATTCTGATCATGGGTTCTGACATATACCTTCCTTCCGCTTCCTTCATCCATTGATCCAAATTCACAACTGAAAGCTTCAGAGGTGGAATCAAAACTACCATCTGTTGGGGTACAGTCAGTCCAGCTACCGGGAACTGTGTTGCTTCCACTCCACTCAACTCCTGAAATTGAATAGTCACTGTTGGTATCTGTTGCTGTTCCTGTGAGGGTAGTACTACTTCCCGCTCCAAAGTAACTGGCTACTGAGTTTAAACTAACAGTTGGTGTTCCATGTGAGATTTCGTAGTAGTTGACAACTGGGTCACCAGTTCCACTTGAAGAGGTTCCACCTTGCAACACATTAATATTGGCCAACCATCATAATCCCAGTCAAAAGCAGATACTGAGTTACCATATGCTGTATTTCCTGAAGTTTTTACTTCACTAAACCACGGTGAATCCGCAAATGTCCCAGCAGTATTTTTGTAAATGAAGAATTTACCATGACGGGAACCTGAAGCTACATTATTCTGGTAAGCTCCTACTAACAAATCCGGCTTCCCGTCATTGGTAACATCATACAAAAAAGTGGTTCTTCCAAAATTATCGTTCGAGGCCTGACCATTTAAAATAATATCCGCTACTGTTACTGAATATGAAGAGTCAAAACTGCTTCTACCAAAAAAACAATATACACGTCCTTGATTTGTGGCTACAGTGTCATTACTATATGCCCCAGCACAAAAATCATCTAAACCATCAGAATTGATATCGGCTGTAGAAGTTGAGCGATTTCTACCGAGAAGGTCTGTGGTTGTTTCTGCATTAAAAACGCTAGTTTGCGAAAAACCTCCCAAGTTCGACCCGTTAAACAAGAATAACTTTCCATTTTGAGAATTATCTATTGATAATAAATCATCAACATTATCTCCATTTGAATCACCCGTTCCTATTGTCCAAAAATCCAACCCAAAAGTGTTTGTTCCTGTTGTACTCAAAGTAAAACTTGGATTATTATAGTCGAAGGTGTTATTTGTGTTTAAAAAGGTATATATCTTAGAACTAGTAGATGAAGTGGCTGTGCCCGCAACAACGATGACATCATTATTATTATCGTTATTAACATCTAAAATTTTTACACCAATCCCGAAATTTTTATTATTGGTTAAGTTCCCTAAAGCTGAAAGGTCGGCAACCGATGCGGCCAAGTCACCAGATAAGGTTGCACTTCCATAAAAAACATAAATTTTACCCGCCAGGCTACCAGCTTCGTCGTTTCCGTATGCTCCCGCCAAAATATCGTTATATCCATCTCCATTTATATCACCAACCGCAAAAGAATTTCCCAAATCACCACCTGAGAACGAATCAGAATTAGTTTCACCAGTTATTGTAATATCAGCACTTGAACTAAAACCTGTCCCATTTCCAAAATATACATAAATTCTTCCCTTCGAAGACGAATATTGAGAGTTGCCAATAAGCATATCGTCATACCCATCCCCATTGATATCACTATATTGCGGGTAGAACCCAAAAAAAGTTCCGTTTGTAAGGGTTCCCTCTGCCGTCATACCAGGCGCGACAAAAGCATAAACTGAGGAATTAGGAATTAGGAAAAAAGAAATTAGGAAAAATGTAAAAACGGAAAGAATTTTTACAAAACGGTGGCGGAAACTACTCTCTCTCTCTCTCGTAAACACATTGGTTTTGTGAGTATTCTTTGCATACATTTTATTATACTTACATTTAATCATTAATTGATTTTGAAGTCAAAAGCCTTTTGCATTGATTTCCAACTGTAAATAGTTATTCTATTTGTGTCCAAATTGTCAATCCCATTGCCAACTTGTCCTATTTAATTAATCTAGCCTTTCTACCTCTGTTGTAAACTTTTGCCCTTGGAGCATTCGTTTAAATAAATTTACAAAAGTTTCAAGTTCAGTTGATTTAAGTATTTTTAATATAAACACATAGATTAAACAGCCTATTAAACCAACTATAATCGTCAGTGCAAGTAAGTTACCAGCATATCGAGTATCTAGAACAAATTTTTCAAATGGTAGATCAACATTTGCAATGAATGAAAGCTTTTTGACCCAAACTGATTTGTCAAAAAACTTTAAAATGAAAAACATTACTCCACCCGAGACAAAACCTGAAAAAAGAGATTTTAATATTGGCAAATAAAGTAAAGTTTTTGCCCCATCGTGAATTCTTTTGGTAATAACTACAAAAAGAATTACAGATTGGATTATGGCAGATAATGAGAATGCAAAAGCAAGTCCCCATACAGGAAACTTATAAATAATTACCAAAAGATAATCGAGGATGATGTTAAAAATCAAAATAACTACTGAAATCTTGACAGGTGTCTTAGTGTCATGCATTGCGTAAAAGGCACGAGCTAAAATTGAATTTGCCGCTTGTGAAAAAATTCCAATTGCAAAAGCAGAAATTACTAGCGAAGTTTCAACTGTTGAATCCCATGTAAAAATATCTGTTCCAAAAATAAGACGGACAATGGGGATTCTGGCAACCATTAAAAAGGCAACAATTGGGGTCATTAAAAATACAATTTGATTTAAAGTCTCAAATAAGGTCTTTTTAAACGCAGGTAAGTCGTCTGCTTGACGAGCCAGTGTCGGAAGGGCTGCCTTAGCAATTGACGTTCCAAAAAGTCCAACAGGTAAAAGCTGTACTGTATTACCAAAGGTAAAATATGTATAAGCTGGAGCTGAAATTAACGAAGCTAGAGTTAATTCAACAAATTTGGCAACTTGCAAAAATGATACTTCAATTATTCTAGGAATTGAAAGTTTGGCAATTCTTCTAACTTCTGGTGTAATTTTTAAGCTTTTGGAAAACTTAAACCCCAATTTAATGGCAAGTGGCAATTGAATTAAAAAATGTAACGCTGAACCTATTAAAACTCCTATAACTGGGGCAAATAAACCCAATTGTTTGGAAAAAATAATAGTTGTAATAATTATTCCTAAGTTATAAAAAAGAGGAGCTAAAGCAGGCACAAAAAAACGCTTGGAAGATTCTAAAACTGCAGTTAAAACATAAGAGATTACAAAAAAACCCTGTGCAATAAATAAAACTCTTGCCAAGTCAGCAATTCTAGTTTGATCTGAAAAGGTAAAACCTGGAGTAATTACTCTATAGAGAGGGTGTGCAAAAATAACAACAAGGCTTGCAAGTATTAGAAAGAATATTCCTCCCCAGTTAGCTATAATTCCTGCTGTTTGCCAGGCTTTAAATTTGGACGATTTCAAAGTTTTTGTGAAAATTGGTATAAAAGCTGAAGCAAATGTCCCAAAAACCAAAACTTCAAAAACTGTATCTGGAAGTCTAAAGGCTGCAAAAAAAAGACTTAAATCGCTTGAGACAAAATAATGAGCCAAAACCCTTTGTCGAATTAACCCCAACAATCTTGAAGCAACAATCATTATCATTATCAAACTTGCAGCAGAAAGAACAGAGTGTTGTTGGCCAGAAACAAGTGATTTGAGTTTTGCAATTGTTAATTTCATTTTTTTTGATTATACTACCAGCATGCCAGTAACAAAAACAGCCAAAAGAGCTCTTCGAGGGTCAGTGAAAAAGCAATCTGTTAATAAAATTGCCCTAACAAGGCTTGAAGTTGCCATTAAGAAAGCAAAAACTACTAAATCCAAAAAGGATATTGAAAAAGCCTTTTCACTTACTGATAAAACGGCTAAAATAAAGGCAATCCACAAAAATAAATCCGCCAGGATTAAATCTCAGTTATCAAAAATTAAATAATCTTCTCTACTGCATTTTCATATGCTATGATCTTATTGTATGCCCAAATCAGCAAAGCAAAAAAACATTAACCTAATTCCTCAAGATGAGTTTGAATCCTCAACGGCTGGACGAATATTAAAATGGGCTCTTTCTTCGTTTCGTGTCATGGTTATTGCCACAGAACTTATCGTCATGTCTGCTTTTTTGTCGAGATTTTGGCTTGATGCTAAAAACTCAGACTTAAATGAGGAACTGGAGATTAACAAGGCTCAAGTTGGTGCATACATAGACATTGAGACTACCTTTAGAGAAAAACAGCAAAAATTAGGAATCGTTAAATCTCTATATGCCGAACCAAAATTATCAGAAATGATGAACACTTTTACAAGACTAATGCCTGGAGATATTTCACTTAATTCAATATCAATTACAGAGGGTCAGCTACAATTAAGGGCTAGTGCTTTATCTGAAAATTCAATCGCCCAATTTTTGGTTAACCTTGAAAAAGATAACACTTTTAAAGACACCAATCTTTCACAGGTATCAACCTCCACTGAAAACAGTAACTTAACTTTGTTTACAATTACAGGTAGATCGGGTGTAATTCCCCAATCAAAGAAAAAATAATATGGAAACTGGATGGAAAAGAAATTATTCAAGATATAAAGAATTTTTCTTAAATGTTTGGCGTTTGTATAATACCAAACCTAGTCTAAAAATTTACTTAGAACTCATTCTTTCAATTACTACAGTTGCTATTTTTGGCGTTTTCGCACTTAAACCAACAATTTTAACTATTGTTGACTTAAATAAAGATATTACAAATAAAGAAGAGGCAATATCCAAACTTAAACAAAAAATCAATAATCTACAGATAGCTAACGCAACGTTACAAACAGAAAGTTCAAGACTTCACATAATCGACGAGGCAGTACCAAATACTGTCTCAGCTGAAACATTAATTAAACAGATTGAAATTCTAGCAGCTCAAAATTCGGTTTCAATACTTTCATTCTCCATCTCAGATGTCAATTTGGTAGGTAAAAAAGAAGTAAAGAAAAAGTCGGGTGACCTTGTCAGTTTAGCTGAAGGCAGTAATGAACTTCAGTTCACTTTTTCAAGCCACGGATCATATCAAAATCTATTAAACCTAATAAAAAACGTTGAAAACTTAAGACGACCTGTAAAGATTGATTCTTTTTTACTTAATGCAAATGTTTCAGAAATAGGAAAAGTTTTGACCTTAACAGTATCGGGTAGAGTACCATTTATTATATATGAAGAAAAATAAGTTACCAAACATTATTATACTTATGATTTTGTCGTTAATCACTGTTCTCTTTTGGATTTCTGCTACTGTTTACTATGCTTTTACAGCCAAACCGACACCAAATGTACCAACTGAAATACTTCAAGACTTGAATCCTAGATTGGATAATGTAACCTTAGATCAAATTGAAACAAAAACATACCCACAATGAAAAAAAATATAAAACTACCAACAATCCTTGGAATAATTATTCTAAGTCTTGGTCTTGTGGCTGGAGTCTTTTTAATCAATTCGCGTCAAATTTTCAAACTGGGAGCCCAATCTGAAGCAAGTCCCCAAAGTGTTCGGGTTTCAAATATCACAGACACTTCAGTTACAGTTACATGGACAACAAATATTGAAACTAGCGGTTTTGTTAAATGGGGAGAAAATATATCTAAATTAAATCAAATTTCCTCAGAAGAAGCCGAGGACAAGAATTTTATACATTCAATGGATTTAATTGATATTAAACCAGATTCAGATATTTTTTTTGTAATTGGTTCAAATAATGAAACCTATGACAACAATAGCCTAGCATGGCAAGCTAAAACGAATACTCAACCAACCACACAAGGTAACTCCTTAATTGCTACTGGTACAATTTTACAAGCAGATGCAAAAACACCCGCAAACGCTCTTGTATATTTATCAATAAACGGAATAATTTTATCAAATATTACTTCTTATGAGGGAAGTTGGATAATTCCAATCACTAATTATATAGCCAGTATACCAGAATCAAGCGTAATAGAAATAACAGTTAGTGGTGGCCCGTTGGGAACATCTCAAGCAGTAATTTATCCTAAGGCTGTTAAATCGGTACCCACAATAGTTCTTGGTAAAACATATGACTTTAGAACCTTGGAAGCAAATAATAATAACAATTTACCTGAAAGTTCTGTTTCGGTTCCAGAGTCGGTTGACAAATCTTCGAGATTTGAAGTAACAAAACCAAGCGAAACTAATGATGCAAATGTAAGTTTAGACTCTATTGATAATGGAGAAATAATTACAACAACAGATCCAGAGTTCTTTGGTAAAGGCCCTGCAGGTGTAACTCTTGAGGTATCAGTGGAATCTGATCCACAGTCTGGAACTACAACAACATCTTCAAATGGAAGTTGGAGTTGGAGTCCACCATCAAATCTTGAACCTGGGGAACACACCGTAACAGTTAAATGGACCGACGCAACAGGGATAATAAGAACAATTCAAAGAAACTTTGTGGTATCAGCATCTGAAGGTCCCGCCTTTGAGTCTACCCCTTCAGCCTCGATTTTACCAACAACTAAACCAACAAGCTCTCCTGTCTCAGTTTCAACGTCATCAAGCTCTCCTCAACCTGTTCCTGAAACTGGAAACTTGACAGCAACTTTAGGACTCTTCATAATGGGATTAGGAATACTTTTATCAAGTATTTATGTTTGGAATAAAGAATATGCCGAAACTTAAAAAGTTAAACTTCAAAAAAACTTTAACAAAAAATAAATTTTTTTCTATATTTACTTTAATTATCCTAATCTTCGCCGTCCTTGCAGGAATTCTGTTAGTTCAACAAAACCAAAATATCAAAGAGAGGGCAGGCGAAAGTTGTAGTGTAGCCGAAGCAATACTTTGTAATAACGAAGGTAAAGGTTGTAAAGATGGAAAATGTGTAGAAACCAGTGGCGGTGGAGGAGGAAGTGGCGGGAATACTAATATCAATTGTAGTGTAGCCGAAGCAATACTTTGTAATAACGAAGGTAAAGGTTGTAAAGATGGAAAATGTAATTGTAGTGTAGCCGAAGCAATACTTTGTAATAACGAAGGTAAAGGTTGTAAAGATGGAAAATGTGTTAGTAGTGGAGGTGGAGATAACGATCCTGTTAATTCGGGTTGTTCAACAGCAGAATATTCATTATGTGTTATATCAGGAATGAATTGTAAGGATGGAAAATGTATCACAACAGATAGTAGTGGTGGTGGAGACGGAAACGACAGTGGTTCTGGAGGAAATACTGGTGGAAGTAATGGTGCAGGTGGCGGAAATGGAGGAGCAATTGTTCAATATATTTTACAATTTTTCTTTGCTTCAATTGATATTAAAGGTGGAGTGATAGCGGGAGATAAAAAATTTACTAAGGAAGTCTGTCCAAACACTGATTTTGTAACAGATGTTAACTTGGACGCAATAGCCAAACTTAAAAATAAAACTTTAACAGCCGTCTGGGATTGTATCGGACCAGATTTTACTTTTTATCAAAAAAGGGTTAAGTCTGGTGATTATAAAATTACTTTAGTACCCCCAGCAGGATATAGTTGTGAAAGCATAACTGTAAACAACAGGAGTACAAACGAAATAATTAAAACAGAGAATAACACTTGTTCTATAGATTTAAAACTTAAGGGAAAGACCGCCCCGATGTATATTCAGTATGAAGTTAAGAAGTAAAGTTATTTGAAATAATTTCTGTAAGCAAAATTTACCTGTTCTAAAAAAAGTCTTTTAACATGAAATAAACTTCCTTGTTCGTAAAATAAAATTAACGCCTTTTTATATTCATCTATATCAATACTTCTGTATGAAAGCGGGTAATTATCATAGGCAAGTAAAATTGCATTTACAAGCATTCTACTTGTTCTTTTGTTGCCATCTGAATATGGCTGAATATACGGAATCATTACAGTAGCAATAAAAGCTTTTTCCAAATTACTTTTATCATTATTTACCAATTCTAAGGTTTCATTCATTGCATCCTCAATTTGAAATTTATTATCAATAGGAATATAAACTGTTCCTGTAATACCTACCGCTTCACTTCTTATTCCTGTATTTATGTTTAAATCCTTGACAATAATATTATGCAGTTGATTTATCTTTGAAATTGATAAATCTTTGAAATTTTCTCTATCTTTTAAAATTTCTTCAAATGCACTTTTATGATTTAAAATCATTGTTACCTCGTTTTTTGAATGTCCTTCTGCAAAAATACCTTTTTTAATTAGTTCTTCCGTCTCCAACAAAGAATATGTGTTACCTTCAATCTTAGATGATTTCCATGAAAGCTCGATTACAAATCTCTCTAATTCTTTTTTATATATGTCAAAACTCAAATTTGAAATCCTGCTTGAAAAACTTTGACTTACATTTTGAACTTCTTTTAACTCTAAATCAGAAAAAAGATTTTTCAAGTGTTTCAAAACACCAAAATCAAATGATTTTTTAGTGCCAACTCTTTGGTCAGGATCTAATTTAAAATATGATTCTAAATCAAAATACCTTAAGAGTGGATTTTTTTCTATTGTATAATATTTTGTACTTGAAGCTTTCCCTTCAATTTTTATCAATTTGCTATTTAACAAAATATTCAGATCTCGAATTAGTGTTGGTCTTGAAACAGACTCGATTTCTTCAAGGAGATTTCTGATATCTTCGCGGGAAATCCCGTCGGATTGACTGATTATATTTAAAACTAATTTTTGTCTATTTGATAAGATCGTCTCATTCATACATCAACATCGTCTCATTTTGAGACGATCGTGTCAATATTATAACAATATTTTCTTGTTGTGGTGGCAGTAGTTGTAAGTTTACTTGAAATATAAAGCCTTATTTTAGTGATGAAATAATTAAACTGCATGAAAAGGTCGATAAACAAATTAAATCAGACAATAAAATTGCAAAAACTTTAATCAAAATTAGAAAAATTCGATTAGAACTAAATAAAAAATATAGTAAAAAGGATCAATTAGAGGTAAAATACGCATACTTGACACACTCTAATAGAATCTTCATAATGAAATGAAGTAGACAATATGCCCAATAACGACGATAACAATCAAACACAAAAAACCAGCAATCCAATAATTGTAGATGAGGGAATACTTCCACCCATGCCTCAAGCTGGTGATCAGTCAACAGTGATCAGTGAACAGTTAGACACAACTCCTGCAACTGTGGCAGTAAATGGTTCAGCAGCTCCAAGTAACGATATTGTTATGCCAGAAATTGTTGGTACTACCCCACCAAAAAAGAAATTTGCGGGTGGAAAAGTGATTGCAACAATTTTGGGTTTGTTTTTCTTAATTGGAGGTGTTGGCGCAGGGGTATATTTAACAGGACAAGATCAAAATGTAAACGAGAAAGCAGATGAGATTGGGTATCGACTCGAACAAAAATGTACTAAACAGGGATATGATCCAAGATGGTGCTGGGAATCCTCTGATACCATTTGTGGAACAGATCCTGGTCATCCTATAGAATGCACCAAGGTGCAAGCAGACTGGGAAGCTGAGGGGTGGGAATGTAACTCAGTCACCGAACCGTGTGGTGGTCAAGGTGGAGGTGGAGGAAATGTTAATCCTCAATGTGTAGGGCCAGCTGAGGCATATGATACAAGCTGGAACAAATTAAGTAATACCCAGCTTTCTCAAATTAAAGTTGGAGATAAAATCAGATTTACCATATCTGACAGAATGGGTGCAACAGGTAGTACTTTGACAGGAAAAGCAAAAAAGGCACGATTTACGATCAACGGAGTATTAAGACCAGAGGTTACTACTAAAGATCCTAGTGATAACAAATTTTATGATGAATATACGGTTACGACCACCGATCTTGGTTTAACAATATTTACAGTTAAGGCTGAAGTAGGGGTATTAAATAACTGGGCAGATTAATTAATAAATTATGAAAAATAAATATACAATTATTGGAATAATAGCAACAACAATAGTATTAGCGGGGGTTGCAATTTATACTGCAATTAGACTTTATCAAACAAGACAAACTGCAGTTGCCCCAAATGTTCCATCCAGTCAACCTCGGGCTGCAAACCCAGCTTGCTCAATGTCCTTTACACTAAGCGAAGGAAGTTCTACACCAACAGCAACAAGTACTGCAACAGCTACAGCGACAGGAACAGCAACTGCTACATCAACATCTACTGCAACAGCTACAGCGACAGCTACATCAAATCCGCAATGTAACAACAACTGTTCTGAAAATACAGATTGTCCAAATGGTTTAATGTGTTACAAAACAAGTGGGGCAACTACTGGATCTTGTAGAAACACAAGTTGTTTAACTGAAACAGATTGTCTTTGCCCAGTCCCAACGTCAACTGCAACTTCACAACCAGAACTACCTTCAGTTGGTACAACATGGCCAACTATAGTTGGAACAGGTTTTGGAATACTTGTAATATTGGGCTCATTACTACTCGCCTTTTAAACAAGATTGTCAGTGGACTCAGTACACTCAGCAAATCAGCAACTTCAGTGAATCGGTAAAACAAAACTGATAATATAAATAATGATCAAAAGTATTAATGATTTGGAAGTTTATAAAGAATCACTTAACTTACTTGAACTACTTTACTCTGTTTTTCAAAAAATTCCTAAATCTGAATATGACGTGTCGCACAACTGTAAACGTGCTGCAAAATCTATTCCTTCAAATTTAACAGAAGGATTTGCAAAGAGATCATCTGGACCTACTTTTAAAAATCACTTGAAAATTTGTATTGGCTCAAGCGATGAGGTGGTTGCTCACCTACAAACTTTGTCGATTACTGTTCCTTATTTAAAACCAAAATTTAAAGATTTGTCCGAAAGTTATATTGTGTTGTCAAAAAGATTAAACTCTCTTTACAAAAACTGGAAATATAATAATTGACAGGTTGAATCACTGATAAACTGACCCACTGAGTTCACTGAGTACACCGATTATCTGAAGTTATCTCCAGCTTGAAAACCAATAATAACTTTCATCTAATTTTAATGGTATTCTTAATCCTATCCAGTGAGGGTAAAAGTAAATAAACAATAAGAAACTAGAAACTAGAATATAGAATCTAGCTTTTGGAAAGCGACGAAGTATATACCCTGCTGCAATTGCCAAAAATGGAATTGAGGGGAGGTAATGATACAAAAACATAATACGGGGGCTTGCAATCCAGGGTAAAAAGAAAATAAGATATGAAAAAATAACAAACCCAAGTTTTTTAACCTTCTCTTTTGCAGAAATTAAAACTGATAATATAATTGAGTAAAGTCCAAACCAAAAAATAATTGGATTACCAAAAGCATAAATTCGGGCTACTTGTCCATTAACATCTCCCCCATCATACAAATAAATTGGTCTTAAAAGTAATGGCCAACTCCAAGCCTGTGATGTGTATGGGTGTTCCGCTACTAGATTAGTATGATACCACCACATTTGTTTTTGAACCTCTACAAATTGATCCCAGGTGTGACCTGTGGCAAACATAACTCCGTAACTTGCTATGTAAATAATAACTGGAAAAATTAAAAATGAAAGATAACTTAACTTTATTTTCTTTCTAAAAACAAAGTGAGATACAAACAGAATTGGCAAACTATAAATTGCTGACCACTTAGAAGAAATGGCAAGTCCAAACGCTATACTTGAAAGTAAGTTTTTGTCTCTAACAAAAAGATAAATAGATAATAAAGAGAAGAATAATAAATATGAATCATTCATTCCAATTCTACTCATAACCAGCGCTAAACCGTCTAGAGAAAATACAATTGCAGAAAGAAGACCTATTAATTTATCGTTGAATATGGTTCTAGCTAACAAATAAACTAAAAATACTGAAGCTGTACCTAGAATTGCTTGAACGATTCTCCATCCAAAAGCATTTTCACCAAAAGCAAGCATTCCAATTACCATTCCAAGTTTAGCAACAGGAGGATGTGTCCACTCATAGGCAAAACCTTCAGGATGTGGATTCCACCATTCCCAAGCTTTAGGATCATTATGTAAAACTAGTCCTGCAGTAAAGGCATGATATACCTCGTCAAAATATTTTTCTTTTGGTAAATTAAGCTGATATATCCTAGTTACTAAACTAAAAAGTAAAACCGTTGCAAGAAAAATTTTATTTAATTTATTAGATATATCTTTGCTAGCAAAATAATTTTTTTGTGATAAATAATTTAATTTAATTCTTAAGTTAAGCTTAATTTTCTTAAAAATCGAAAAAATAGATAGACCTAAAAATGAAAGGTTGGCAATAATCAAAATTTTAATTAAAATTGGATTAAATATTTCTTTAAAGTTATCTGTTATCCAATAATATGCATACGACAAGTTAGCAGTATAAGTTAAAGATAATCCTACGTAAGTAATTATCAAAACTGGGTTCGTTGCTGTTGCAATAAGAAGAGGCGCTAATACTGGCAACAGATGTCTTTCATGCATTCTAGTTAAGAAAAGAAAAGTAATAAACAACGAGAAAGCAGAAATTAGATATTCTCCATTTATAATTTTCTTTTTGTAAATAATTAAAGTAATTAGTGTAATTAGAATAATTGATATACCAAGACCAATCCAAATCGTAACATCATCTGGTTTCCAAAAACCAAAAAGACCCCAAAAGGAAAAGGCATTAACAGAACCATACGGATATTGGTTGGCAGAAACAGAAAGCCTATTCAAGATAAATTGCCATAAGTTATTTGAATTATTGAAAGGAATAAAACCAACAATAAAAACAAGTAACCCACTAATACTGTAAATCAGTAATTCAAAAAATTTCTTTTTATTTTTTATGAATAAATATAATATCGCAGGTAAAATAAAGGCTGCTTGAGGTTTAATAAGAGTACCTAATGCTAAGCTGATAGCGGATAGCTGATAGCTTATAGGGAAAATAAAAACAGAGAATAGGGAAAACAAAGCGGTCAAGCTGTCTACCTGACCCCAAAGGGAAGAGTTTGCAAAAACTGCAGCATTAAATAAATATATTAATGAAAAAAATATACCCTTTTTTTTACCAACTATTTTATATATAAGATAACCAGTTGCCAAATCGGCTAAAATTGCAGGTAGTTTAAATAAAATTACTTGCAGGTTCGGAACCAGCAAATTTATTTTTCCCAAAAACCATAATACATATAAATATCCTGGTAAATAATCTGACCAGTTGTTATAGAATATCTTAAAACCACTCACCGCCAATGAATTCCCCCAAGCAATAAAGGTTCCTTGATCAAGCTGTAATGTTCCAAAGTTGGCTAAAAATAATCTAAACAAAAAGGCAACAATCAAAACATATATAATATCAGGTATGTTTGGTAAAAATAAAAATCTTCTTATTCTATTCATACTCGTGTCGCTAGTATACTTTCTATCCTCAAATGGTACAACGCCCTTTGATTATTTTACTAGACTTGCAGAAGCTTTTATACACGGAGGACTATATATCACAAATCCCCCCTCCTGGCTTACAGAGCTGATTCCTATTCAAAATAATAGTTTCTTTGTAGTATACCCACCAATGCCTGCAATTTTATTAGTACCCATACAATTGTTATGGAAGAATTTTCCACAGCAGTACTTGGCCCATATTCTTGGGGCATTAATAGCCATTATTTTTACCAAAATCGCTAAAAAATTTAATTCCAACAAAAGTTTTATTATATGGATATTCCTGTTTGTAAGTTTAGGAAATATTATTTGGTACATGGCTTCAACCGGATCAGTTTGGTATTTAGGTCAGATCACAGCATCTTTTTTTATGTCTTTGGCAATTTATGAATCTGTCTCTAAAAAGAGACCTTGGCATATCGGAGTTTTTTTGGGTGCAATGTATTTATCAAGAATTAATACAATTGTGGCATTACCGTTTTTTTTGCATGTTCTGTACAACAAGAATTGGTTCAAAAATTATATAAAACTAGGGTTTGGACTTTTACCTTTTATTTTGTTTAATTTTATGTATAACTACTTAAGATTTGGAACAATCTTTGATACGGCTTACTTTTTATTACCTAAGATACTGAGTGAAGAAACAAAACCTTGGTTTGCAAATGGTGTTGCTAATATTGTTTACATACCAAATAACCTAAAGGCTATGTTTTGGACCTTTCCGAAAATTTTGTCTCATTTTCCATATATTCAGCCATCATGGGCTGGACTTGCTATATGGATTACAACACCTGCTTTTATTTATGCATTTTTTGCTAAGTTTAAGGAAAAAGTTAATAGATTTATCTGGATATCTATATTGTTAGTTTTTCTAATAGTTGCTTCTCATGGTGGAACAGGTTGGTCTCAATTTGGATATCGTTTTGCTGTAGATTTTTATCCGCTATTATTCCTTTTGACAATTAAGGGTATTGTTAATATGAATGGGCCAAAATGGCATCACTGGATGTTGCTCTTTTTTTCTATTATAGTTAATCTTTGGGGAGTTTTATGGATAAATAAATTTGGCTGGGTCAGTTTTTAAATAACTTTGAAAAGCAAGATATTTTTGTTGTCATATACTTTTATTAAAGTCTTAGACTTTTTAAGTAATTCACAAGAATTGGAAAATTCTCGTCTTTCTTCATTTCCACAATAAATATAATCAACTTTATATTTATTTAAAACATCTTGGTACATGTCATGATTATCTCCATTTTTATAAACATTTCTTATATCGTCTAATCGAGTAAAAACATTATCAACTCCCACATTATAACCATGAGAGTGGGGCCAATTTATATATGACAAAACCCTAAGTCTCCCGCCGATTTCAGATATTGGAGAATGTAAATTAGCAAGATCAATAAACACGGATTTTTGCTTAGTATTTTCTCTTATCCAATATCCTACATCTAAATCGCTTTGTGTGTAGGCCATAGTCTTATTTAAATAACTATTTGCAAGATTTGTTAATGAAGTAGGAACGGTTAAAAGTAATAAAAATACTGATACCACAACGGCAACAATTTTATTTTTAATTAATTTATATATAAACCAAAAACTAATTATACTTACAAATATTTCAACGAAATAATAAAACTTCAACATATCATATTTCATAATTGTGAATCTAAAGACTAATGGTATTACAGCAAGTATTGATCCAATTAAATACATGGGGGCTATTCTTGCCCACTCTTTTTTTGATATTCTCTTTTTTATAAATAATATAGGGATTGATATAACAAATAAAACTATCGGCAATCCCAGGTTAGATATCAAAAAAGACAAATACCAAATTAATGATTTATTCTCTTCCCATGGCACAAGTTTAAAATTATTTAAAACTACATTTATTAGCGAACTATTGTTTATTGTTGAAGTTGAAGTAAATAATAAAACAAAACAAATCGGAGCAATTAAAAATAATAAACTTGTTTTTACTAGTTTTTTAATTCCATAAATTTTTAATTTCATAATCGACAAAATAATAAATATAAAAATTGATATTAGAAACGCAAAGAATTGAAACTTTACAAGCATTGCAGTTATTACGCCAGAAAGAAATATAAATTTATAATCTTTTTTTTCTAAAGCATAACGTACTAGTACAAAGACAACTATTACTGCCGGTAATCCAACCATCATTGGTCTGTTTTGTAAAAAATAATCAGCCATTGGACTAATTTGAAAAAACTTTCCAAATTCTATGGCATAACTATTGTTGGTTAGTAATTCTGATGCTCTTGTAAATATGTTTGCATTATTTGATTTGATAAAATCTTTAATAAAATTTATATACATAAAACTTCCATAAAACGTTGATGTGAGGGCTGAAAATATTGCTATGATTTTTCTCCTGGTAATCTCAAATGTCAGCAAATATACAGATAGGAAAAAAAGGGTGACAAATAAAGGATTGTCGTACACAATTACTCTGGGAAAAAAATGACCATACAATGTTTCAATTATTGAAGAGTGAAAATCGGTGAAGTAGTAATAATTAAGTGGAACTCCTGAAAAATATGGAGCTTGGGGTGGAAAATTTCCTTGACTAATTGTTTCGATTATTCCAGCATGCATTGCTGTATCTTGCCAATTAGATGATGACATTACTATAAAACCATTGTGTAAAGTAAAAATTCCAGGATAAAGCGAAACTAGATAAATTAAATATACTAAAATTGAGAATATAAAAGCATATTTATGAATCTTAATAGTTTTAAATAACTCTTTAATAGTTTTTGTAAAGTTAATGAAAATCCAGGGAATAAAAAAACTAAACAAGACAATTATTGAGTATCGAGAAAACCCTATAAATAAACTTACAAAATAAACCAAATATGCAGAGATCATTACACTTAAAATAAAATAAAGGGGCAACTTAAAACGTTTGGGTATTTGGGGAAAAAATGTTTCAACTATATATAACCCTGGTATCAAAAATGTAAATAGAAATCCAATTACAAGTAGTATTGGATCTACAATTTCAGTCATCGTTAAATATTAGATTTAAACCACTCTTGAAATTTTTCCCAGGTACCGGTTTCTGGCAAAAAAACATATTGGAAATCTTGATTTTTATCGTTTTGAGAGATCTTTATAAATTCATCAGGAATTGATAAAAAACTAATGTTATTTCTTGCTTTAAAAATAAGCCTTGCTACTTTTATAAATGTTTTACCATCAATATTTGTTTCTAAATGGGATATTGTAATATCATATAGATTCTTTAGAACTTTTGGATTTGACAAAACATCGGATGACAGAAGTTTTGTTTTTAAAGCTTCAATCACTTTTTGTTGCCTTGCTTCTCTAGCTATATCTGTCCCCTCATCGTTAGTAGCATTTCTGCTTCTTACAAACTTTAAGGCAGTTTCTCCATCCATATTTTGTTTACCTTGAGCGAAACGAAGGGTTTCATATCTACATTTGTATAATTTATCTCCATCACACAAATCATTTTCCCTGCCCTCTATCGGATATTTTTCATCAGTAAATGAATTGCCAACATCAACATTAATTCCTCCAACAGTATCAACTAAATCTTTAAACAAAGAAAAATCAACAACTACATAATAATTGGGTGTTATACCAGTAACACTAGATACACTGGATGAGGCAAGATCAAAACGTCCGTAATGATAGGCGGTGTTTAATTTAGCACGAATAGCTGGAATCCAGATGTCTCGAGGTAAAGAAAGAATACTAATTTTACTAACATTTGGATTTAAATTAACTAGCATTATCGTATCTGTTAAATCTGGAGCAATATGACCCTCACCGCCTTTACCGAGAACCAAAATTGATACCTCAGTATCAATTTTAGGGAATAGCGTACAGGTTATAGCGATTAGAAAAATAGACAAAACAACTAAACCGCCAAAAAACAACAAAACAATTTTAATTACTCGCATGCTACTATTGTAAATAATATGGACGATCTTAACAAGGAACAGCAAGAAGCTGTAACCTACACAAATGGACCACTTTTGGTTTTAGCAGGCGCAGGATCAGGAAAAACAAAAGTATTAACTCAAAGAGTAGCTCATTTTATTAAAAGTGGTTCTGTAGAAGCAGAAAACTGTTTAGTCCTCACTTTTACCAACAAGGCTGCAAATGAGATGAAACAAAGGATTGGCAATAGTAACATTGGTTTTGCTGGAACTTTCCATGGATTTTGTGTAAGAGTTTTAAGAATAGATGGGCAAAAAACAGGAATTGATAAAAACTTTTTAATCTATGATGAAAATGATCAAAAAGATTTAATTAAAGACATAATCTTGGAAATTGGTATCAAAGATACGATAAAACCCCAAAAATCAAATGCTAGAGCCAACAGATCAAACTATTTCTACAATTTATAAAGCGTACGAGAGAAAATTAAAAGAAATTAATGCTTTAGACTTTGATGATCTTCTAATTAAAACTGTTTTACTTTTTGAAATACCAAAGGTTGTTTCAAAATGGAGAGAAAAAATTAAACAAATATTTATTGATGAGTGGCAGGACACAAATAAAATACAGTATAAATTAATAAGACTAATAGACGGAAATAGAGGTGTAATTACAGCTGTAGGAGATGCCAGTCAGTCAATTTACTCCTGGAGAGGGGCAGACTATAGAAATATAAACTATCTAATTGCCGATTACCCAAAAATAAAAGTTATTAATCTGGAACAAAATTACAGAAGTACACAAAATATTTTAGAAGCAGCTAATGCTGTAATTTCTAAAAATACGACTCACCCTATTTTAAAATTGTGGACAGAAAAAGATGGCGGAGAAAAGATAACAATTTATCAAGCTAGAAACGGGTTTGATGAAGCTGATTTCGTAGTAAATAAAATCAAATCGTTAGGTAATTTTAATAATATTGCAATTCTATATAGAACTAATGCCCAGTCTCGTGTACTCGAAGAGGCACTGCTTCATGCAGGAATACCTTATTCATTAATTGGAGGGACTAGATTTTATGATAGAAAAGAAATAAAAGACATACTTTCATACTTAAGGCTTTTAGTTAATCGCAAAGATTCAGTCTCCAAAAAAAGAGTGTTAGCCTTAGGCAAGAGAAGGTATGAGAAATTTGAGGAACTAATTATAGATATTGAAAAATTTAGAACTCTAGAAATAATGGATGCAGTTCTGTCAAAAACTGAGTATTTAACAAAATTTAAAGAGGGCGATCCAGAAGATGCAGAGCGGCTTGAAAACATTAAAGAACTTCATTCTGTTGCAATAGAATTTCCAAATTTAATAGAATTTTTGGAACAAGTCTCTTTAGTTGAGGCGGGGCCAATTCACGAAACAAAGAATACAATTACACTCATGACACTTCACGCAGCCAAGGGACTGGAATTCTCAGTTGTTTTTATTGTTGGAATGGAAGAAGGAATATTTCCTCACTCAAGATCTCTCTGGGAAAAAGAGCAACTGGAAGAAGAAAGAAGGCTTATGTACGTAGGAATAACAAGGGCCAAAGAAATATTGATTTTATGTTACGCAAGTAAACGTCTCTTCTATGGAGAGAAGTCAAGTAATGCACCCTCAAGATTTTTGTCAGATATCCCTGAAAATTTACTAAATGGAATCGTTGAAAAAATATTTGAAGATACGCAAATTAATGATGACGACTTAAACTTTGACAATATATTGGATAAATACTTAAAATAAATCATGACACATCCACTACAAACAAAAGAATGGGCTGAATTTAGAAAAGAGTGGGGAAATGAAGTTGAATTTATAGATAATAACTTAATTATTTTCTCTAAAATACCCTATACTAATTTTACAATCGGTACTTGTTTAAAAGGAAATGATATTGCAAGGTCAGACCTTACAATAGCTCGAAAAATAGGGCAAAACAAAAATGCTATATTTATAAAATATGAGCCAAACACTCAAAAAAGTGATATACACGCATGCGCGTCAATAATTCAGTCATACATTAAATCAGGATTGGTCAAGGGAAAAACTTTATTTACGCCAACAACTTTCTGGATTGACCTTACAAAATCTGAGGAAGGACTCCTAAAATCTTTTTCAAGTAAAACAAGATATAACATAAGATTGGCCCTGAAACATGGGGTTAAAGTAAAAATAGACAATTCAGATGAAGCCTTTGAAAAGTATTTAGAATTAACTTTTGAAACAGCTAAGAGGCAGGGATTCTATGCACACACAGAAAAGTATCACAGATTGATGTGGAGACACTTGAATCAAAAGCTAATAGCTAATAGTCAACAGCCAATTGCCACTTTGCTGACAGCTACATACAAAGGCGAAATTATTTCTACCTGGATACTCTTTGCTCACGACGGATTTTTATATTATCCATACGGAGCATCAACTGATAAATACAAGGGGGTAATGGCCAATAACTTAATGATGTGGGAGGCAATTAAATTTGGTAAAAAGTTAGGTCTAGCAACTTTTGATCTTTGGGGGAGAGAAGAGGGTAAAGGATTTACAAAGTTTAAGGAAGGCTATAATCCTAAAGTTGTTGAGTTTATAGGAAGTTGGGATTTAATTATCAATAAACCCCTGTATTACTCATATAAGATTGCAGAGAAAATCAGATGGTTTATACTTCGTCTTATAAAATGACTGACATTCGGCAATCATTAAATTATGCTAAATATTTGAAATCCCAGGGCTGGATAGTTGAAAGAATCAAAAACACTAACTATTTTATTAAAAAATTGCCATTTTTAGGCTCAGTGTTAAAAATTCAGAGGCCAAGACAACTAGACATTTATACAACTAGACAACTCGAAAAAAAATATAAAGTTTTTCAAACAATTATTGAACCCGATTTAGCCTCCGTCGTCAATTCCTTTTCTTACGTACATAATAAAATGTTAGCATATGGTTTTAAATTGTCAAAGAGTCCGTATTTGCCGTCAAAAACTCTGCATCTTGACCTTACTAAACCTATTATTTTTAATAAAGAAACAAGAAGATGCATAAAAATAGGGAAGCGAGCAAAAATTACCGAGTATTCTACCCCAAAAGAAATAGAAAAATTTCATAATGTTTGGAAAAAATCTGTAAATTTTCATCGCTTTGTACCAAGCCTTCAAAGTTTAATAAACTTGAAAAAAAGCTTCCCGAACAATAACTCAATTTTCCTTGCGTCGCACAATAAATTTAGCAATATTATAGGGGGAGCGATTTTCACGCGCAGTTCACACGATTTCGGGTATTACTGGTATGGATTTACCAACAAAGAAGGTCGCACTTCCCTCTCCCAATACTCTCTCCTCTGTTCTGGAATACTATGGGCTAAAAAGCAGGGATGTAAAATTTTTGACTTTGAAGGCATATATGATGAAAGGGTTCCAAATAAAAGCTGGCTTGGCTTTACCCATTTTAAAAAATCCTTTGGTGGCCGTGAAGTCCTCTACCCAGGATGCTACACAAAATTACGATTACCTATTTAAATAATATTTTCCACCACTTTCGGTAACAAATCCTTTGATACCCATTATTGATAGAGTTGACCCGATTTCAACAACACTCTCACCAATTTTAACTGCAATTTCATCAATCTCCATCGGTTCTGTTTCGAGAGCTTTAAATATTTTGTTTTCCATATTATTCATGTTTTGTGGAATTTGTATTTCCCTATCCGCTTTTACCTGTACCCTATTACCTAGAATGTCCTTGACATTCAATGCCATAATTGCATCCCCCGATTTTATTAGTTCATTACAGCCTACCGATACTTTGGAATTAATTGGCCCCGGAACTGCATAAACTTTTTTATCCATTTTCTTGGCTAATTTAGCTGTTATTAATGATCCACTATTTTCTCCTGCCTCAATAACTAAAACTCCAAGTGAAGAAAGTCCTGCAACTATTTTATTTCTTTGAGGAAACTTCCAAAGATGGGGTTTTGCCGAGTCTTCATATTCTGACACAATTGATCCACCTGACTCAATAATTTGATCATAAATTTTTGTGTTTTCAGGAGGATAGATTACATCTAGACCACAACCAAAGACTGCGATGTGGCAACCTCCATACTCAATAGTCTTTTCTGCAACTTCTGTATCCACTCCATACATAAAACCTGAGATTGTAGTTATTCCGTTGGCAACAAAGTCACTCACAAATTTATCAACTACTTCCCTACCATATCTAGTCATCTGTCGGCTACCAACAATAGCAATAGATTTTTTATTTATTTTGTAGGGATCAACCCCCCTAAAATGTAAGGTTTTCATAATGTGTTATTCTTCCTGTTACTTCAACTATACACACAGCATCTATTCTGTAACTTTCAAACTTTTCTGCAATATCAGGATTATTTAATAAATACATTTCTGCAGTTTTTCTAACTTGCGCTAATTTATTTTTCCCTATCATTTCCTCTGGAGTTCCATAGTCCTCAGTTGTTTTTAATTTTACTTCTACAAATACCAAAATGGCTTGCCCTGAGCTTGTCGAATGGGTTACAATTAAATCTAACTCTCCCCATTTGGTTGAATTGTTTTGATCCAGTATCTGATAGCCTTTATTTCTAAGTAATTCAGCAGCCATCTCCTCCCCCTGTTTTCCAATTAGCCTATTTAATTGCTTCATAAAATCAATAATTTATTACTGTTTTAATTCTATCTACATAAACTAGAGTATTGGAATTGTTAAATTCTTTCATCTCATCAAAGGATGCAAAAATATTTTTTAATTTTTTTATTTGTTGTTTATTTAACCAAATATTTTCCCCATATTTAGTCTTTTTTCTAAAACCTCCTTTTATATTGTCCACTTTGTAAACCCAAAAATATTCATCTTCTAACGATGTTTTTTCTTTATCTAATCGAATATAGTGAGCAATCCCTTTTAATGTAAAATCTCCGTCTAAACCAGTCTCTTTTTTCAAAACTCTCTCTGATGTTTTAATTGGGTTTTCGCCAAACAATACTTTACCAGAGATAGAACCATACCAGTTTTTAAACGGCTCTTTTCCTCGTCGATGGATCAAGTATTCTTTCTTGCCATTTTTAGTACGAATACAATGTATAGCAACTCCTATCTTCGCCTGTTTTTCCGCCCTATTTATAAATTCTTTTCCCTTGCTAGTAAGTGAATATTTTAAGTCATCTTTTGAAATGAATTTATTTGTAACCAACCTTTTTAAATGAAAATTAAAGCGATCACTTGTTATGTTGTAAATATTTAACTCACTAAAACTTGCGCGTGTTTTAAACTGAAGTGACTTAAGAATAAAAGATTGAGTTCTGTGCATATTTGGCTAATTATATACTAGTATTGCGTTCATGCGTATTTAGTTAATTCGACTTCACTAGATTTAATTAGAATCTTAACTCACTATAAATTATGGTTGTAAACATATTGGTTGACAAAATCAGTTCTACTTTTGGCATAAACCGAATTGTTTGCTTTCTATATTTCGGATCAAACGCATTTAAATTAAATGTTAATAATCGTTCAGACTACGATTTTTTATTACTTTTAGACAAATACAATAAAAATGACTTGAGTAAATTAAGGCGAATAGTATCAACTAAAATGTTTGGTAAAACAGACTTGAATTTAAATATTCTTTATCAAAGAGATATCTTAAAAAGAGGGCTTAATGATTTTCAACTTCGTTCATTGCGTCCCGATTTTTATAGTTATCTAGAAACAACCATATGCTTAATTGGAAATAATTTTTTCGAAAGATATCCCTTAATTATCTCAAACAAAAAACTCTGTGAATATGTAGATTTTAAAATTCAAGAATATTATGGTCGCTGTGACAAATTATTTTTATTAGAAAAAAGTTCCAAAACCTTAATTGCAAAGATTAAAAAATATACTAACGAAATGTTAAGAATGTTTTTGGTACGTGAGGGTAAATTAACAATAAGCCAAATCAAAAATACCCTGTACACAGATATTTACAATCAGGCTGTAATTCATAAAATTGTATCTAATAATTTTCAATCTCTGATTAGTTCAACTAAATTAGAAAAAATTGAAAGAGCCAGAAGGATTATTTATCAAAAATACTTAGAGAAGTTTAATCAAAGTTGATTCCACTATTTAATTGCTTCATATTGACAAGTTTAGTATAATATACATTAGTAAACCGAGGACTAAGCGGAACCCATGCGTAAAAGCAGATAGTGATGTCGATAACACTCGGTTTCTTTTTTTATAGTCTCCATAGTTTTAATATATCTTCGCAAGTAATCACTACGGCTTTATTTTTTAGCTTCTTTCTATGTATACTCCAGCATAACTTATGAGCAGCTGACAATTTACCAATTCTAGTAAAACTGATTTCTGGTTTATTTTTAATATTAGAGGTTGCAAACAGCTTACTTATGGTTTCTTTTATAAATTTATCTTTGTTTGAATATTCTTCATCAATATCAACTTTAGATAAGTTTTTACCGAATTTAATGAGTAATATAAAAATCAAGGTAGAAAAAACAACAAGAACCAAATCTGACCGAGAAACTATACTTTTTCTTAAAAATTTAACCAATTTAATCTTTTCAGAAACAGATACATAAACTGATCCAGATAAATGATTACCTCAAATTAGGGAAGCTATACAGAAACATCATGACTTTTATTTAAACTTAAAACCTGAAGAAATTAAAGAAGGTGATAAGGCTCATGTCGCATTGGCCAAACAAAGAGAAGCCGACGGTGACGTTAATCCCTTAGAATCTAGTCCCCAGTCCTAACTCTATACTGTAAAGCCTCGGCAACGTGATTGGGAAGAATTTTTTTAGATTCTGATAAATCGGCAATCGTTTGACTTACTTTTATAAGTCTAAAATAAGTTCTGGCTGATAAATTGTAGGTATTGACCGCTTGTTTTAATAACAATAAAGCCTCAGGAGTTATGTCCACAAACTCTTTAATATGTTTATTTTTCATATTTGCATTTGTATAAACCGATAAATTTTTAAATCTTTTATTTTGTATTTCTCTTGCTTTTATAACCTGCTCTCTAATTTTTTTAGAATTCGCGACAGTGCCCCGCGAAGCTTCATGCGAAGTGGGGTTCGCCATCAACTTATTAATATCAACAGCTGGTACATTTATATGTAAGTCAATTCTATCCATCAAAGGCCCTGATAATTTACTTTGATATTTCATAATCATTCTTGGGCTGCATTTGCAATCTTTTTTAGGATCTCCCAAATATCCACAAGGGCAAGGATTGGCAGCCGCTATTAACATAAAACTTGCGGGGAAATTAACCGATCCTGCAATTCTGGTTATTGACACCTCCCCATCCTCCATTGGTTGCCTTAAAGCTTCAAGTGTGCTTCTTGAAAACTCGGGGAATTCGTCCAAAAATAATACTCCGTTATGGGCAAGGGAAATTTCTCCTGGGTGAGGATTTGTTCCTCCGCCAATCAAGCCAATTCTACTGGTTGTGTGGTGCGCAGTTCTAAAGGGCCTTATACTAATCAGTCCTTCTCCGGCTGGAATTAAACCGGCAAGAGAATAAATTTTAGTAACTTCCAAGGCCTCTTCCTCATTTAATGGCGGTAGGATTCCGGCTGATGCGCGAGCCAACATTGTCTTTCCTGCACCTGGCGAACCCATCATAAAAATGTTGTGACCTCCGGCTGCAGCGATAGTCATGGCTCTTTTTGCAGATTCCTGTCCAATAATTTCAGCAAAATCAAATTCAATATTTTCGTGAACAGAGGACTGTGAACTGTGTACCGTGTGTTTTAACTGATCAATTTTTTTAACCCCATTTAAATGACCAACAAGTTCGAGTAAAGATTTAACAGGATAGACATTAATTCCAGCTAAAACAGCAGCCTCATTGGCAGAGTCAAACGGTACAAACAAATTCTTGATCTTTAATGCTTTTGCTGCAAGACCTAAAAGAAAAACACCTTTGGTGTGGCGAAGTCCACCATCAAGTGAAAGTTCACCGTAAAAAAAAGATTTTTCTTGCGGAAGTTTTACCTCACCTAACGATGCAAGTATCCCAATTGCTATCGGCAAATCATAAAGGGAGCCTTCTTTGGGGATATCGGCAGGAGCCAAGTTAACTACAATTTTTATATTGGGAAGTTCTATATTAGAATTAATTAAAGCTGTTTTAACCCTTTCCTTTGCTTCTTCAATTGATTTATTGGGAAGGCCTATGATATTAAAACCCGGAAAGCCTTTTTTAAAAACATTAACCTCAACCTCAATAAGGTTTGGCTCCAAACCAAAATGACTGGCAGAAAGTATTTTAGTAAGCACTAATAAATGATATCAGATTATTTTGGGTTCTAGACGATTAATATTTGATATACAATCTAATCCTTGATCATAAGAATATATACCTTTATATTTCCCATGTAATTTTAGCGCCCCAAAGTATGAATCTATCCAACTAACATTTTTGTCAAAATAAATATCCAACGCTTTTAATATTAAATCTTTGTTACACTTCACTGATGGAAGTGAAATAATTATTTTTATTTTATCAATTATCATTTCCTTATCAAGTTTATATACTGATTTTAATACCCAAATTGTTTCTGATATTAAAACATCAGACAAATAAACTGATGGTGTTGCCGATTTTAATAATTTATAAACCGCTGAAGATTTTTTAGCATCATCATTTGTCAAAAATCTAATTAGTAAATTTGTGTCTAATAGATACATTTTACTGATTCATATTTATTACTCGCTCTAAATATTCTAAGACGGCTTGTTTCTCAGCTGTATCAGACTCTAACTTAATTAATTTTTGCAATGGAATATTCTTATTTTGTTTAACTGAGCCTCTAAGTGAAATTAAATCGGAAACTGGTTTTAATTTTAGATAGTCACCATCAGAAAAAAAGGCAATTTTTGTGCCTATGGCGAGCTGATGTCGAATCCTAGCTTCAATTGGGATTGTTACCTGTCCCTTGGTAGTCAATGTCATTAATTGCATAGTAATACTACTATAGTGTAAGTAATACCTACTGTCAAGTGGTATTACCGTCTATAAAACTTCAAGATGTATAATTACTGTATGACAAGAATCGAAAAGAAAACATGGCCTGAGTTATTTAATAAAATTCTTTCTGGAGAAAAAACATTTGATGTTAGAATTGCCGATTTTAAAATTAAAGTGAAAGATGTTTTAGTTCTACGCGAATATGATCCAGTCAAGAAAAGCTACACAGGGAGAAAAATCGAGAAAAAAATTACTTTCGTTTTAAATTCAAAAGATCAAAAATTTTGGCCCAAAAAAGATATTAATAAATTTGGATTAGCAATCATGGGATTTAAGTCACTTCAAAAAATTTGACTATTGAGTAGTAGTAGGATGGCAAAACATTGAGTATTCGCATTTTCCCTGACAGAAGAAGTTGTTATTACATTTGAAATCACTTTCTTCAATTTCTTTTTTAATTTCAAATATTTCTTTTTTAACGCTGTCAAGCGCTTTTCTTGTTCGTTTGGTTGTTATTTTTTCCTGAGTATCTAAATAGTAAAGTGATAGTTTAATGTCTTCAGGTTTTACTTTGTATAAATTTGAAATGGCCAGGCAATAAAAAGAAAGTTGCATATCTTTATCAACTTCTTTTTGTGTTGGGATATTAGCTCCTGTTTTGTAGTCAATTATTTCTAATCTTCCGTTTCCAAGATCATCTAGCCTATCGATAACTCCCCCAATCTTTAAAGTCTTATCGACTGGGATCGTAAACTTTTGTTCAAGAGATACAGTTTTTATTTTTGGGTCGTAAGCATTTTTCAAAAAACCCAATAAATAACTTTCTCCTTTTTTATAAAATTCCAGTTTATGCTTTTTATTAATATATCCCTCAGCAATAAAATTATTCTTGTATATCTCAAATATATCTTTCTTCGTCTCGAAATAATCTTTTAAAGTATTATGAATTGACACTCCAAAGGAGATAGAGGCAGACGGTGGGGTAGGAAGTTTATAAATATATTTTAATTTATAGTGCATTGGACAAGTTTTGAATGTTTCGATTTGAGAAACTGACAAATAGTCAATTTTTAGTGATTGGTGATTAGTGACTGGTGACTCGTGTTTTGGAATTTGTAAATTAAAAATTGATTGAAAATTGTTAATTGGTAATTGCAAATTAGGAAGCTTTTCTAAAGCTTCTAACACAAACGTTGATATTTTCTTTTTTCTCTTTCCATCTCCGTAAAAATCAGCTGCAGTAAAATAAAGTCTTTCTTTTGCTCTGGTCATGCCAACATAGAAAAGTCTTCTTTCTTCCTGTAAATGAAAATCTCCTGTTGGTAGTGTTTCTTTAATCAGGTCGTCAGGTATTGGAATCTGTTCGCGCCGTTCTCGTGATGGAAATCTTTCACTTACTAAATTGACCAAGAATACAACTGGAAATTCTAAACCTTTGGAGCTATGAACTGTTAAAATATTAATGGTATTATTTTCCTGCCAATCGCCATCAGTAACATTTGGCGACTCGCCTACTTCTGTTAGTAGATCTATATAGTCTACCAATGCAAAAACGCTTAAATCTTTATTTGATTCTTCAAAAGATTTTATCTTTTCAAAAAATTTGGCAATATTTTTTGCTTTGACATCTTCACTATTTTCCAAGATTTTTTGATAAATTCCCACTTCACTTATATAGTCGTATAAAATTTGTCCCGCCGTTTCTTTGTTTATTAACTTAAAGTGTCTGTCGATTATTTTTAGTAATTTAACAACTTTCTTGTCGTCACTTTCCATAATTACCTCAAAAATAGATGAACTGCTTCTTTTTGCTTTAGTCGCAATTTTTATAAGTTCTAGGCTCGAGATATTAAATATACTTGATGACAATAACCTATACAAACTAGCCGAATCTTCTGGATTATATAATACTTTCAGATAACAAATTAGATCAATTATTTCTTCTTTTTCAAAAAGTTTTGATGGGCCTAAAAACTGATGCGGAATACCTTGTCTTTCAAATTCCCTTATAAAAGCGTCAGTATGGTTGTTGGCTCTTACCAATATCGCAATATCACTATAATTATATTTGTCTTTACTGATTAATTGGGTTACTAAATTACAGATTTTTTCTGCTTCCTCTTGTCCTGATTTTGTATGTATAAACTTGATATCTGTTAACTGTTTACTATTTACCGCCTTAAGTTTTTTAGATATTCCCAACCGGTACTCTAAAGTATCTGGGTCATTATGTTTAATTAACTTATAAGCGCCATCAAGAATTGTTTGAGTTGATCTGTAGTTTTGATTCAAGGTAATAATTTTAACTTTAGGATACGTCTTTTTGAATTGGATAATATTACTTATGGCAGCTCCCCTAAATTTATAGATTGATTGGTTATCGTCCCCTACAACTGAGATATTTCCATATTTTCGAGCAAGTAAGTTAATCAATTCGTTTTGTCCATAGTTGGTGTCTTGAAATTCATCGACAAGAATATATTTAAACTTTTGCTCATAAATTTTTAAAATATTGGGGCGTTTATTAAATAATTCTAAAGTCTTTGTTATCAAATCTCCAAAATCAAATTTGCCTTCTTTTATTTTTAAGTAATCATATGTTTTATAAGCACTTGCCAGTTCTTTAATTTTTGTTATCTCTAGTGTTTCTTCATTTGTATATTTTTTTGCATATTTCAAATATTCTTCTGGTCTTACTACCTCATCCTGAAGTCTACTAAAATGCTGTAACATTCCCTCAATAAACTTATTAGGGTTTCCAAGTGGTCTAAAATAATCAAGCTTAAAATCAAACAGGTTTTTCTTTATTAGGTCAATACTTTCAGCAGTTGTCATTAATTTAAAGTTGGAAGGCAAACCAATATGGATTGCATTATCACGAAGCACGCGATCGCAAAAGGCATGAAAGGTAGAAATCCACATTTCACCATAACCTAAGGGCATTGCCATATCCACCCTCTCCTCCATTTCGGCTGCCGCCTTTTCAGTAAAAGTTAAAGCTAAAATTTCTTCAGGTAAAACTCGCTCTTTTGTTATTAAATATTTAATTCTTTCAGTTATTACAGTAGTTTTTCCTGTCCCCGCCCCGGCGATTATTAAAAGCGGGCCTTTGTCGTGTTTTACGGCCTGCAACTGTTCCTTGTTTAGTTTTTTTGGAGTACCTTTCACATTTCAGATTGTATCACGAAGCAAAAGCAAATTTATTCTTTTTGTCAGCTTCTAAAGCTCCACTTATATAAATCTTAAGAAGTGATTGGTATGGCACATCTATTTTGTTGGCTTGTATTTTTACATCATCCAACATCCCCGCTGGTACACGTAAGGAAATTGTTTCCGTTGAAAACTTCAGATTTGGAAACTTAACATGTCTAGCTTTGGACCAATCAAAATATAACGAGGTGTCTGCTGTATCCCAAAAGGCTCTTTCTGCATCCTCGTTTTTAAATTTAGGAATTGGTAATATTTTTTTGTTTTTCATTTTCGTATTTAATTCTTTCTTTTTTATTCATTAACCTTGCCGAAATTATTCGTATTTTTGTTTTTCTTATTGTAAATGTAATCGATAATTTGTTGTTTACTTTGCTTGCACCTAGTATCTGGTATCTTTTCTCAACTTGAGAATGCTTCACATCCTCAAAAATAGATGAATAATCATCATCAAATACTTCTTCTGATTCTTTATAAATTATATTATGTTTAAGCCAACTCTTCTCTTTGTTCCATTTATCCCATTCAAAACCATCAACATTCTTAAATAAATCATCCATTCCATTTGTATATCTCTATAATATACATTATTTCTTTTTTGTCAAGTACTGTTTTCGTAAATTGGGCTCAAATCTCTCAATTGCATATCTTAAAGCCGTTCTCGGCATAGTAGATGCGTGTATATCAAGAAATTTAATTTCATCTTTGATAGATACTCTTTTACCTACCTCACGAAGTGCCCAGCCAACAGCTTTATGGATTAAATCGTAAGGATCATTAACCAAAATTTCTGCAATTTGCAAAGTTTCTCTCGATAATCCTTTATCGATAAAGGCAAATGTAGAAATCGTGGCAATTCTTCTTTCCCAAAGATTTTTTGATTTTACTAAATGCGTTAAGAGGGTCGGAACCTCTGATATCTTCTCTTTCAGGTTCCGACCCTGTAAGAATAGATAATCGCCCACTATTTTATGTGCAGATAAATCCACCAAATCCCAGTTATTTATATGTTTTGTGTTTTTTAAGTAAAACTTAAAAATATTTTCTTTTGTGTTTATATCTCCTTTTTGATACTGATAAACTAAAATCAAAAGAGCAATTAATCTTTCTTCATGAACTTTAGATTTAATTAATTTTTGTACTTCAAGAAGAGTTAAATCTTTATATTTCTTCGTTAGTTGATGACAAACAGGAACTGTTAATCCGTAAAATTTATCCCCCTCACCATATTCTCCTTTTCCAGTCTTAAAAAACCTCTGCAAGTTTTTTGCTCGCTCTGTATTTCTTAATTTCCTAGTTTCCCTCTGAAGCTCTTCAATCATTTTTCTACTCTAAACATTTTCCCATGACCAGGAATTATAAAGTCTGCAATTTTTAAAACCTCTTTTCTAGTTTCTACCAAGGTTTTCATATCAGAAGCGAAATCGTCATTTTTTTCAACATCAATTTCTTGTTCTTCATTTTCTTTCCACCAAAAAATATCAGCCCCAACTAACACCCTTCCTTTTTTAGTTTCAACTAATAAAGATGAGTGATCTGGAGAATGACCTGGAGTTTTAATGATTTTAATATCAGTTTCGGGAATTTCATTACCCATATCTCCACCAATTGGCCCCTTTTGATATTGGATAGAGTCCATAACAACTGCGTTTTCAAAAACCCCCATTAATAAACAATGGTCTGGATGATAGTGGGTAATAAAAACAACATCTATATCACCAGTTGTAAGTTTTTCATTTAAAAGAGAATTTAGAAGAAGTTTTCTGTTACAACCAGGGTCTACAATTATTTTTTTAGAACCAGTATCAATTAGTGTTATTGACGAACTCGCGTCCCATGTACCATCAGCATTTACTTTTGCATATCCCTCAACTAAAACTTTCACCTTATTCATTTTTCCTCCCCCATTTCAATTTCCACTTTTATCCAATCAAAATAGGCTTTGTTAACTTTATAAGTTGGAATGGCAATAATACACGGAACTTCATATGGATGAATTTTATAAATTTCTTTTTCTAAATCTTCAAACTTTGACTTTAAGGTTTTAATAATCATTACAACTTCCTTCGATTCGTCGATAATGTTTTGTTTTGGTGGCCACCAAAACAATGGATAGAGTTGAGGTAAAACATTCACGCAAGCACATGTTCTTGTTTTAAGTAATTTTCTACCAGCCTCTTTTGCTTGTTTTGCATTTTCCCAAGTTGTGTAAACCAAAATTAATTCATCCATAAATTTTTATCTTTGGAGATAAATTCCAAAATTTGTTTTTGTTTTGGAGTGAGTAGGTTTTGCCCCATACTAAGTATTCTATCATTCTTGCCCTATTAGGGTCTAATTCACTTTTTAAAAATTCCCAATTATCTTTAATCTCGACTAATTTTAGCCTTTTACCGTTTAGGCCATAATTAATTTTTTGGGATAACTCCCAAATATTTTTAGAGAGTCTTGTTTTAAATTGTGTAGTATCAGTATTCCAGTTTTTCATATCTAATTATAACACGAAGTGTTGAATCTCATACCAGTTTTTTGTCTTCTTTGATGTCTAAATTTTGAGTATTATCAATTTTATTCCCCAAGTTGGTAAATGAAGAAAAAACATTGCTCATCATGTTTGTAGCATTAACTAAATGTTTTTGGAGTGTGGAGAGGTTTTCCTCAACTTTTCCATAATCTTTTTTAATTGCTCGAAGAGATGAAAGTATAACTTGAGCCTGTTTTTCAATTTTTTGACCTTCAAAACTCATTAAAATTGCTTTGATGTAAGCATAAAAAGTAGTTGGAGAAACCGGAAGTATTCTCTTGCTCTGAGCGAAGTCGAAGAGTGTTTGATTGTTAACTATTTCATAGTAAACCGCTTCAGACGGAATATACATTAATGCATAATCCAATGTTCCCTCATCGGTTAATATGTATTTTCTTGATATATCGTCTATGTGTTTTCGCACATCTGATTCAAAAACCTTTTTATAAACTGGGTCTGTTTGCATTTTTCTAAAGTTTTCTAATGGGAACTTTGAATCAACCGGAATTATCCCAGCTGAGGTCATAATAGCCGCGTCAACCTTTTCCCCTGATTTAAAGGTGTACTGAAGGTTAAATGATTCATTTGGTAAAAATTGCTTTAAGAGTTCCTTTAAAACTTGCTCCCCTATGTTTCCTCTAAGTTTTGGGGAGGCTAGAAATTGATTAAACTCTGCAATGTTTTTTTGTAGATCGGAAACTACTCTTGAAGCATTATCTAATCTATCACCAATTGCACTATTTTGACTATCAATCCTAGTATTTGTGGTTTTTAAATATTCTAAAAGCTCAGGGGAAGATCTTTGACTTTTTAAAATAAGCATTCCAACCAAAAAAATTAGAACTATAATTAGAGTAATGACAACAAAGTCCATGCAAAGACATAATATCATATTGAGGCGTAAGAATTTTCTACCTTCTTTAATTGTAATTACTCTTTTATGGTCAACTTTGGGATTTTTGGTATATTTCACGGATCCACAAAATCAGTTATTTGTTGTTTTATTTTTCATTATTTTATTTATTGCACTTTTCCTTACATCTGCACTTGTTTTAGGAAATTCCAGAAGAGGGCTTATTGTTTCGATAATTTTAACTTTGTTTACCTTGTTTAGACTCTTTGGAATTGGTAACATCTTAAACTTCCTACTTCTTGTAGGGTTAGGAGTAATAATAGAAAGTTATGCAAAGTTTACAAAAAGAAATAGTTAAAACATTTTTTCAAACTCTTGAAGATATTAAAACAAAAAGAGATTTTGAAATATTTTTTAGTGACTTTTTAACCCCAAAAGAGCTTGAAATTTTTTCAAAAAGACTAGCGGTTGCCTACTGGCTGAAGAAGGGCCGAAATTATGAAAACATCAAAAATAATTTAAAGGTATCAACTAGGACAATTTCTGAGGTTAAAAAACTAATGGATACTCCTGGAATTAAATTAGCTTTAAAAAAAATGGAAGCTGAAGAATGGGCCAATGTCTGGAGCGAGAAGATCAAAAAACTAGTATAATAGCTTCATGGGTAGAAAATTTTATATAACTTGTGCTATTCCCTATGTTAATGCTAAACCTCATGTTGGGCATGCATTGGAATTTGTACAAGGTGATGTTATTGCCAGATATCACAAATTATTGGGTGAGGATGTAATTTTGCTTTCTGGTGGAGATGAGAATGCGCTAAAAAATGTACAGGCTGCAGAAAAAGCAAATGAGCCAATTCAGGAATTTGTTGATAAAAACAATAAGTTATTTGTCGAACTTACAAAAAACTTAAACTGTGAGTTTGATATTTGGCAAAAAGGCAGTGATAAAGAGAAACATTTCAAATCCTCACAGAAACTTTGGGAACTTTGTAAAGATGATATCTATCAAAAAGAATACGAAGGCTTGTACTGTGTTGGTTGTGAAGCTTTTTATTCTCCAGAAGATTTAAACGAAAACGGAGAATGTTTTGAACATCCAGGCAAAAAACTAGAATCAGTAAAGGAAAAAAATTATTTCTTTAAATTATCAAAATATCAAAAGGATTTAATAGATTTAATAAGTAAAGACAAATTAAAAATCTACCCCATTGAGCGACGGTCTAATGAAAGAGCTAAAAACTGGGGTGTGCCTGTCCCCAATGATGACTCACAAAAGATTTATGTTTGGTTTGATGCTTTAAACATCTATCAATCAGGTATTGGTTTTGGCTGGGATGAGGAAAAATATAGAAAATATTGGCCCGCAGACCTTCATATAATTGGTAAAGGGATAACTCGATTCCATGCAGTTTACTGGCCTGCATTTTTACTTTCAGCTGGACTTAAAATACCTAAGGCTTTGTTTGTTCATGGATATTTTACCGTAAACGGACAAAAAATGAGTAAAACTTTAGGAAATGTCATTGATCCAAATGAAATAATTGAAAAGTATGGAGCAGATGCATTGAGATACTATTTTTTAGCAAAATTTCAACCTTTTACAGACGGAGACTTCTCAGAAAGTAAATTAAAAGATGTCTATAATGCAGATCTTGCAAACGGTTTGGGTAATCTTGTTTCCCGTGTTGCAAAACTTTGCGAAAACTCAAAATTTGAATTTAAACTTTCCAGTCCTGAAATTTACCAACAAGTTTCAAACTCAATAAAAGAGTTTCGATTTGACAATGCCCTCAAATTTATTTGGGAAAAAATTACTTTAGTAGACAAAGCGGTTAATAAATCAGAGCCATGGAAATTAAGTGGCGAGATTTTAAAAGAGACGTTGCAAAAATATTTATGTGAAATTAGAACAATTGCTTTAAACCTAAAGCCTTTTTTACCTAATACTTCTGAAAAAATATTGGCAAATATAGGAAGTAACAGACCAATTTCTGAAGTCTTATTTCCTAGATTATGAGGAAGTTTATTATTAGACATGAAAAACAGGTCTTAAGGGCTTTTGAAATTTTACCTGGTTTTTTTTCTTGGAATATGATCTTGTTTCCCTACTGGGGAATATTTGTGTTTCCTAATTTTATTGCCTACTTTATCCTTCTTTTTAATGTTTACTGGTTTTATCAATCTTTTTTAGTTGCTATTACTTCAATTGTTTCTCATCTTAAAATACAAGCAGCTATTAATTACGACTGGATGGCTGACTTAAAGACTTTTAAAGATTTTAAAGATGTTAATCACTTAATAATTATTCCCACTTTTAAAGAACCATTACATATTTTAGAAAGAACCATTAACTCTTTAGTTGGTCAAACCTTTCCAACTAAACAAATTGCAGTTATTTTAGCAATGGAAGAAAAAGAATTGCCTGAGGACAGAAATTCTAAATTTGAAATTTTAAATTCTAAATTTGAGACACGCTGCAGTGTGGTTTAAAAGAAACTTCATTGAAAAGGACCAGTATGACATTAACTATTTGACTGTCACAAGTTGTGATGCTGATCATAAATATCATCCCAACCACTTTGCAAATTTAGCTTTTAAATTCTTGGATAACCCCAAAAGATATCGTACTTTCTGGCAACCGGCAGTTATGTTTTACAACAATATTTGGGAAATACCGGCAATTACAAGAGTTCCAAACACCTTAGGTTCAATCTGGAATTTATCGCAACTCCCTCGTAAAGATAGGCTTATAAACGCTCAAAATTATTCACTTTCTTTTAAGCTCTTAGACGAAGTTGATTATTGGGATGCAGATAAAATTCCTGAAGATTGGGGAATATTTTTCAAAGCCTATTACAAAGTTAACGGTGGTCTTGAGGTAGAACCAGTTTACCTTCCACTGCATGCTGACGCGGCTCAGTCTTCTTCATTTTGGAAAACATTAAAAAATCAGTATGAACAATACAGAAGATGGGCTTGGGGTGCATCTGATGATTCTTGGATCATTAGAAATTATTTATTGGACACTAAAATCCCCTTCTGGGACAAGACCACAAGATTAACCCATGTACTTTGGTCTCATTTTATGTGGCCAGTTAATTGGTTTTTAATTACAATAGGATTAACCCTTCCTACACTCTTAAACCCTGCTTTTGGAAGGACAACGTTAGGGTTCATGGTTCCTAAACTTTCTTCCTACATCTTGACAGCTTCACTTGTATTTCTATTATCACTCGTTTTTATAGACAATATTTATAAACCCAAAAGACCTGAAAATGTTTCTGTTTGGAAATCAATCCTTTTTCCCTTTGAATTTATCTTAATGCCAATTGCTGGTTTTTTCTTTGCAGCGCTCCCAGGATTGGATGCACACACCCGCCTGATGCTTGGGAAATATATCCAATATAAAGTAACGGAGAAAGTGTAGCTAGAAACTAGAATCTAGTAACTAGTATCTAGCTTCTATAAAAATCAATTGTTCTCATAAGGCCGTCTGTAAGTTTTACTTTTGGTTCCCAATTAAGAAAGTCTCTAGCTTTTGAGATATCAGGGCATCGTTGCATTGGATCATCTGGTCTAAAAGTTCCTGAGTATATTACTTGTGATTTAGAATTTGTTAAATCAACAATCTTTGTAGCAAGATCTGAAATTTTGTATTCTTCGGGATTTCCTAAATTAAATACTTCGCCTTTAGTACTTTCAACAAACATTGCTTTTTTGATTCCTTCAACCAGGTCAGTAACATAACAAAACGACCTGGTTTGACTTCCGTCTCCATCAATTTTTATTGTCTCTCCATGAAGAGCCCAATTTATGAAGTTACTAACCACCCTTCCATCGTCTTTCTGCATATTAGGTCCATAAGTATTGAAAATTCTAATTATTCTGGCATCTATCCCATATTTGTTCAAAAAAACATAGGTCGTAGCTTCTGCAAATCTTTTGCTCTCGTCGTAGCAGGACCTGGGGCCAAAACTATTGGCATTTCCCCAATAGGTTTCTTTTTGTGGATGCTTTTCTGGATCCCCATATATTTCAGAGGTTGAAGCAATTAAAACTTTTGCCTTAGTATTTTTGGCTAAATTTAAAATATTAACTGTTCCTTGGGAATTTACTAAAAGTGTTTCCTCAGGAAGATTTTGATAATCAATTGGGGAAGCTGGAGAAGCTAGATGAAACACATAGCGTATAGCGTCTAGCGAATAGCGTATAGGTTGAACAATGTCGGCTTCAATAAACTCGAAATTAGAATTACTTAATAAACCTTCGATATTTTGTTTATTTCCTGTGATTAGGTTATCAAGACAAATAATTTTATATCCATCATCAAGGAGCGATTTGCACAGATGTGATCCAATGAATCCTGCGCCCCCTGTAACCAAACAGTTTTGCATATGCTAGAATTATATCAGAATGAAATCATTCTGGCATAAACTAATCTCCATTATTGATACACCACTTTGGTTAGAAATATTTTTTGCAGTATTACTTCTTCTTCGTATACCTTCGTTTTTTGAACCATATTACTATGGAGATGAAATGATTTATTTAGCTCTAGGTGAAGGCGTCAGACAAGGCATTCCCTTATATTCAGGATTACATGACAACAAGCCTCCTCTACTATACCTAACTGCAGCTATTGCTGGTAACTTGTTTTGGTTTAAAGTAATTTTAGCTTTTTGGAGTTTAATAACAGTTTATGGATTTTGGAAATTAATTAACCATCTTTATCCAAAAAAAGAAAGCCTTCATAAAATATCTACAATAATTTTTGGCCTACTCACAACACTTCCTCTTCTTGAAGGTAATACTGTAAATGCAGAATTATTTATGATTGGACCTGTAATCTTTGCCTTCTGGATTATTCTTTCGAAAGTAAATAATTTTAAAAATTTGACTATTGCGGGTTCTTTATTTTCTATTGCTGCACTTTTTAAAATCCCAGCAGCTTTTGATATTTTGGGAATAGTTATTTTTTGGTTGATTTATACCCGTTCGACAAGCTCAGGGCAAGTTTTTGAATTTATCAAAAAAAGTTTTTACTTGTTTTTAGGTTTTATTATCCCAATTGGCTTAACTTTTTTTTGGTATTATTTTGCAGGTAGTTTTAAAGAATATTTAATTGCAGCTTATTTACAAAACTTCGGTTATGTTAGTAGCTGGCAGAGAAGCGGTGTTAAGACTTCATTTTTGGTTAAAAACGGTCCACTCCTAATTAGAGCTGGAATAATGTTTATCGGCTTTTTGATTTTGTGGTTCTCTAGAAAAAAATTATCTAAAAATTTTATATTTGTGAGCACTTGGCTCTTGGCAACACTTTTTGCAGTGACATTATCTGAAAGGCCATACCCGCACTACCTAGTGCAATCTGTAGGACCAATTTCAATACTATTAGGAATTATAATAACCAACAAAACCATTGAACAAAGCCTAACTGTAATACCCCTGGCTCTTGCCTTTTTTGTACCTTTCTATTACAAATTTTGGTATTATCCAACATCTACCTATTATCAAAGGTTCATAAATTTCTCCCTGGGAAAGATAGACAAACAAGCCTACTTTAATGGATTTTCACCAAACATTAATACAAATTATAAAATAGCAGATTTTTTACATAAATCTGCCCAAAAAAATGAAAGTGTTTTTGTTTGGGGTAACGATTCAGCTGCAATTTATTCGCTATCCAAGAGACTACCCCCAATAAAATATGTTGCTGATTATCACATCAATGATTTTACCTCTAAAGAAGAAATTGGTAAGATTCTCGGAGAACAAAAACCCAAGTTCGTTGTTGTAACTTCAAATTCTCATTCATTTCCAGAACTTTACAGGTTCTTGAATCAAAAATATTATATAATATCTGAGATTGACTCTTCCCAAATATGGCTTTACCTAAACAAATAATAGATCCCCGATTTGAACGTTTGCCTTTGTTCAAATTAATAATTGTCACTATTGTCACAAATATCGTGGTTATTCTGCTTGGTATTTTGTCAAAAATTATCCTCCCCCCACAAATTCCAATTTTCTTTGGGTTACCACAAACAGAAGAGCAACTTGCCCCAGCTTTATTTATCACCATTCCTCCGATTATATCTTTGATATTTGTTCTAATTAATTCAATTATGGCTATAAATTTAGAAAGTAGTTATGTTAAAAAGTCTCTTGCTTTTGCATCACTTGCTGTAACACTACTTTCAACAATTGCCGTTTTTAAAATAATATTTTTAGTCGGCTCGATATAAATAAAATGGAAAGATTATTAAGCCTACTTATATACCCATTGGTAATTTCATCGTCAATTTCTTTCTTCCTAACTCCAGTAGTTATTAAATTCGCCAAGAGACTAAAAATAATTGATGATCCTAAAAAAAGCAACCACCCTAAAGTAATTCACACTAAACCTACCCCTAGGGGAGGTGGCATACCTATTTTTTTTGCAATCTTAACCACTACACTTTTGTTCATTCCTATAGATAAACATTTAATTGCAATACTAATGGGCGCTTTTGTTATTTTTGTCATGGGATTTTTAGATGATAGATACAACTTAAACCCATATTTACGGCTTTTCCTTGGACTTTTGGGGGCTTTAATACCAATTCTTTCGGGAATTGGTATTTCTTTTTTAACAAACCCATTGGGAGGAATTATTGATCTTTCAAACCCTATTATTTCAGACATCTTTGCCCTTGTTTGGATAGTCTTCATGATGAATATGCTAAATATGGGTGCAAAGGGTATTGATGGTCAATTATCAGGAGTAACAATTATATCAGCAATTACTATTACAGCCCTTTCTTTTACATATTCTGCAGATATTACCCAATGGTCAGTTATTATATTAACTTCAACGGTTGCGGGGGCATTTTTAGGTTTTTTCCCTTGGCACAAATACCCACAAAAAATTATGCCTGGCTATGGTGGAGCAACACTTGCGGGCTATATGCTTGCTATTGCTTCGATTCTTTCAACTACTAAGGTTGGTACTTTAATTGTTGTTTTAGGTATCCCTTTAATTGATACAAGTTATACGGTTTTGCGAAGAATTATTTCTGGCAAATCTCCAGTTTGGGGAGATAGAAGTCATCTTCATCACAAACTATTAGATTCTGGTTTCTCAAAAAAACAGGTTTCCCAAGTTTATTGGTCATTAACTTCAATCCTTGGAGTTCTTGCCCTAAATTTGAATAGTACATATAAGTTATATACAATCATAGGTGTAGCCTTTGTACTAGGGGGTGTGATACTATGGTTAACTTACCGTTCCAAATAATTTACGTTGCAAGACCAATTCATTGGGTTAAAAATTTTGCCCTCTTTGGCGCGCTTCTATTAACAGGGACTTTATTTGAAAAAGGATTATTTAAAGATGTCTTATTAGCTTTTATATCTTTTTCTTTCGCAACATCAGCCACTTATATTTTTAATGATATTATGGATGCAAAAGCCGATATCCTCCATCCAGTCAAGAAAAATAGACCAGTTTCTTCAGGAAAGTTGCCAGTAATTATTGCAATTTTAGAACTATTATCTTTTCTTTTCCTATCATTATTAATTGCATTCGCCTTAAATGATCTTCTTTTTACATTGATTCTTTTTTACTTTGGACTTCAAGCTCTTTATAGTATTGGGCTTAAAAATATCCACGTTGTAGATATCTTAATAATTGCAACAGGTTTTGTATTAAGAGTCTATGCTGGAGCTTTTGTAATTAATGCACATCTTTCTGTATGGTTTTTGCTTTGTGTTGTCTCAGCTTCACTATTTCTAGCTGCTGGAAAAAGAAGGGCAGAAATTAATCTTTTGGAGGCTGAGGAAACAAGAAAAAGTCTTTCTAAATATTCCAAAGAGCTTCTGAATAGCTATGTAACAATGTTTGGTAATGCTACTTGGATGAGTTGGAGCCTTTATACTTTCTTTGAAAGTCCAAAAGCAGCACTTCCATTCTGGCTAGCACTTGCAGAACTATCAAGAGCAACAACCATAGACAAATTAATGATGTTAACAATTCCTGTTGTCATTTTTGGAATCATGAGATATGAAGCTTTAATTTTTGAAGGCAAATCAGAAGCACCTGAAAAACTACTTCTAACAGACAAGGCCCTATTGATAGCAGTTGGCTTATGGTTAACGCTAGTTTACTGGATTCTTTATTCTGGTGTGTCTGTGAGTGGAATTTGAGACACAAATTCGCTAGATACCCACCCTTCATTCTCACCAAATTGAATCTTGTACCATTTGTTGTTTTCTCCTGTATCAATTACATCATATTCTTCACCAGGTTTAACTTGTCCCACTTCTGGAAAACCTATGCTAGAACCACTTCTAACTCTTAAGAATCCTACATCAGTTTTGTTAATTCTAACTCTAAACTTTATCTCATTTGATTCTGAAGCATCTGATGTGGTTTCAGGAACTGGTTCATTTGATTTTGCTAGTTTAATAGCTGCAGTTAACTTATGACCTTTATAAACCCTTATTGGAAGCTGTTTATCAAGATACCCTGTTGCAGAAACCAAAAGTGTATGGTCGCCAGCAGGAACACTAATTCTAATTGGTGTAAATCCATAGACTTTACCGTCGATTGAAACTTCTGCATTGTCTGGAATTGAAACTGTTGTGACAAATGATTCATAACTACTTGTTTTTTCAAATGAAACAATTGCACCACTTGAAAAATCATCATTTTCTCTAAAGTTTCTCTTTATTATTGTTCTAATACCTGAAATTAAATTAATTTGTGTCTCATAATCATCAAGAATTATTCCTGTATTTGAAACAGGTTTGATTCTAACAGAAATTTCTCCTGGTTTTAGGTTAGCCTCATATGGAGTTGCCCCTACTTCTTTATTATCTATATATACAATTGAGGCAGGGTCGGATTCGATAAGAATTCCAGCATCCTCTGGTTTAAAAAAACCAACAAATAAAAGGATTGAAAAGCCCATCATAATAATTCCTAAAATTGTTAATCCTGTTGCAATAATCTTTTTCTTCATATCGGCATAGATAGTTTATCAGATTTTAAAATGGTACAATTAGGCTTACGATCCGGTGTGAGAGAGGCTATCAGACGGTCTGCAAAACCGTTTACATGGGTTCGAATCCCATCCGGATCTCAGCTAAAAAAATTACCCAATAATTGTGTAGGATCAGATACTTATTCGACATTGAATAATGTCAATTTCAACAGGAGTTAGTATGAAAAGTGAATTTGTGTGGGGTAAAATCAAACACCCA
>LBOW01000012.1 GCA_000989765.1 Candidatus Woesebacteria bacterium GW2011_GWB1_33_22
TCACAATAAACTTGATACAGATTTTTATCTTCGAATTTCTGATGAAATGTATTTAAAAAGATTGATAGTCGGAGGTTTTGAAAAAGTCTTTGAAATTACAAAAGTATTTAGAAATGAGGGTATCGATTTTGATCATAACCCAGAATTCACCATGTTTGAGGCCCAAATTGCATACCAAGACTATTATTACGGAATGGATTTAATTGAAGACATTTTTGAATATACAGCAAAAAAAGTTTTAGCAAAAACAAGCTTTGAATATCAAGGTCATAAAATATCCTTAAAAAAACCGTGGAATAGGTATAGTCTTGTAGAATCTATTAAAAAGTTTACAGGAGTTGACCCGCTTAACTGGAGTACATTAGAAGAATCAAAAAGAGCAATTATAAAAATTGGAATTAAAGAAGAAAAGAAAAAAGAGTTAAATAAAATTCAAACAATCGGTGAATGCATGGCCTTTGCTTTTGAAGAATTTGTTGAAGAAAAGTTAATTCAACCAACAATAATCTACGATTATCCTATTGAAGTATCGCCTTTGGCCAAAAAATGTGATGATTTGCGTTTTACCCAGCGGTTTGAGTTTTTTGCATTTGGATCTGAGCTTGGTAATAACTATACTGAGTTGAACGACCCACAAGATTTAAGTAAGAGATTTGTTGAGGAAAAGAAAAGAGAGAAAGCGGGTTTTAATGAAGCACATCAAACAGATTATGATTATCTTGAAGCCATAGAACATGGTTTTCCACCAACTTGCGGAATATCAATCGGTATTGATAGATTTGTAATGTTATTAACAAATGCAAAATCTATAAAAGAAGTAATTCCTTTTCCGACCTTAAGACCTAAAGTAGCTATATCTTCAAAAAAATGAAAGCCTTTTACGATAAGATAGTAAAAATTAAGCATACCAAAAGGCAAGGGTGGCTGGATAGAGGATTGGATTCTGATACAATAGGGTCACACGTTTTTGGGGCAATGAACATTGGTTGGTATCTTTCAAGTTTGGAAAAAGTAGATCCTAATAAAGTAGTTACTATGTTACTAGTCCATGACTTGGTGATGGCAGAGATTGAAGATATAACACCTAGTTCTGGTAAATATAAAATTAAAAAAGATCTTGAAGAAGTGGCCAAGTTAAAAGTATCGGAAAGTTTACCTAAAGAGTTATCAAAAAATTATCTATTACTCTTTGATGAATTTCAAAAAATGGAAACAGTTGAGGCCCAAGTTGCTAGAGAAGCAGATAAATTGGAGACGTTGTTTCAAGGGGAAGTGTATGAAGAGAAAACGGATAAAAATCTATTAGACGAATTTTTATCAACTTACAAAGGTATTTTTAAAACTAAACACGGTAAAAAGCTATTTGATGAGATAAAATTAAGACACAACCAAAAATATGATACAAAGAGCTGAAGCTTTAAAAATTGTTACTTCTTGGACTATAAATAAAAACTTAATCAAACATATGTTGGCCTGCGAAGCCTCGATGCGAGGACTTGCACAGGAATTTAAAAATCAAAAATCAAAAATCAAAATAGACGAAGAGTTGTGGAAAGTGATAGGTTTAATACATGATGCAGACTATGAAAAATATCCTGACAAACACCCAGGTGTGTTAATTGAAAATTTAAAAATCAAAAAGGAAAATGAAGAAGTAATAAATGCAATTGAAGCGCACGCATGGAAATTCAACGGATTTACGAGAGAGCCTAGTACTAAAATGGAATGGAGTCTTTATTGTTGTGATGAGTTGACAGGTTTAATTGTTGCAGTAACTTTAATAAGGCCCACTAAAAAAATAAAAGATGTAACAGTGGAAGATATCTTAAAAAAATGGAATAAAAAGGACTTTGCCAAAGGAGTTGACAGGAAAAACATAGAATTGTGTGAAGAAAAACTGGGAATAAACTTACCCGACTTTATTCAAATTGTCCTAAAATCCATGCAGTCGATAGCAACTGACTTGGGTTTGTAATATAATAACTTCATGCTGGATATTAAATTTATTAGGGAAAATGTGGATTTAGTTAAGCGGGTTGTAAAAAACAAACAACTTGATATATCAATAGTGGATAGTGTTTTAAAAATTGATGAAAAGAAAAGAAAACTGATTGGGGAAGTCGAGGAACTGAGAGGTCTTAAAAATAAATATGCCTCAGAAAAAAATATTGAAAAGGGTAAAGAGACAAAATTAAAACTTCAAGAATTAGAGCCTAGATTATCTGAGGTAGAAAAAGAATTCTTAGCTGCAATTTACAAAATACCAAATATAGTTTCGAGTGATACTCCTATTGGTAAAGACGAAAGTGAAAATAAAGTAATTAGAAGTTGGGGAACGCCAAAAGAATTTAAATTTACTCCAAAAGACCATTTGGAATTAGGGACTAAATTAGGAATAATTGATACAGAACTTGCTGGCCGTGTGGTAGGTACAAGGTTTACTTATTTGTTTGGTGATGCTGTACTTTTACAAAATTCATTATATCAATTTGCTTTAGAAGTTTTACTTAAAAAAGGTTTTATTCCAGTTCTTCCTCCACTTTTTATAAATCCTGATGTTTATACCAAAATGGCAAGATTATCTCCTGAAACTGAAATAGAAAGATATGCAATAGAAAGAGATAATCAATATTTGATAGGAAGTGCGGAACACACATTAGGTCCGATGCATATGGGAGAAACGCTAAATGAAAAAGCCCTACCTCTTCGTTATTTTGCATTTACTCCAGCATTTAGAAGAGAAGCTGGTTCATATGGAAAAGATACAAAGGGAATTTTAAGACAACATCAGTTTGATAAACTTGAAATGGAGTCATTTTCAACTCCAGAACAAGGACTTGTAGAACAAGATTTTTTTGTGAGTATTCAGGAAGAGTTGATGCAAGCTTTAGAAATTCCATATCAAGTTGTTGCAATTTGCACAGGTGATATGGGAGGCCCTGATTTTAGGCAGATGGATATTGAATCCTGGATGCCGGGGCAGGGAAAGTATAGGGAAACTCACACCTCAGATTACATGACTGATTATCAGTCAAGAAGATTAAATACTAGAGTAAAAACAAAAAATGGAGTGGAATTTGTTCACATGAATGATGCAACTGCTTTTGCAATGGGAAGAACAATTATTGCAATTTTGGAAAATTATCAAAATGAAGATGGAAGTATAAATGTCCCGTCAGTTTTGCAAAAATGGATGGGGAAGAGTAAAATACAAACCAAATGAATTTTTTACTTTTTGGAAAGAGTGTACATTTAGGATCTCCTAATTTGTCTGAACCAGTTGAATTGAGAGAGGAAAGAGAAAAGTTTGAGAATGCTCACTTGTTAGCAACAGAGCAGAAAAAACCACAACTTGTTGAGGTAGAAGGTAAAAAAGTTGTAGTGATCGATACAGGTTCAGGTCGTGAGGCAAGACCTTTTTAACTTCTAAAATACTTTTTACTCCTTAATTTTTCAGGTATGGTATTTTTATTGAGTGGAATTGGTAAATTTCCAAAATTTTTAACATCTTCTAATGCTTTCATATAGGCTTCATAGGCTGATCTATTTTTCTTGGCTGTTGCCAAAAAGACTGTTCCAGCTGCCAGATTTTCTTGACATTCTGGATATCCAACAAACTGGCAAGCTTGAAAAACGCTATTGGCTACAACTAATGCCGTTGGAGAAGCAACGTCTTCTGATGCAAACACGACCATTCTTCTGGCAATGTATAGTGGGTCTTGTCCACTTGCCACCATTCTTGCAAGGTAGTAAAGAGAGGCATCAACATTTGATGCTCTCATTGATTTTATAAAAGCTGAAATTGTGTCAAAAAAATTGTCTCCGTTTTTATCAAAAGAAAGATATCTGCGTTGCAAGGCAACTTCGATATCGGTAGTATGTAGAATGTGGGATGCAGTAAGGTTAGCTGCAATTTCTAAGGTATTAATTAAAATCCTGGCATCACCATTACTTGATTCAATTAAAAAATTTAAAGCTTCTTTATTGACTTTAAGTCTCAAATGTTTGAGTGCTTTTTGAGCAACTTCGACTAATTCCTCTTGGGTTAATTGATTTAATACCAAAACCCTACATCTTGAAAGAAGTGGCGAAATAACTTCAAAAGAAGGGGTTTCTGTTGTAGCGCCGATTAAAATAATGTTTCCCTTTTCAACATGGGGCAAAAGTTTATCTTGTTGAGCCTTATTAAATCTGTGGATTTCATCCAAAAATACAATTGGATTATTAACTATTATGTTTTCAATGTCTTTAGTTTTTGTGTTAACTGCACTAAATTCAAAAAATGGTTTTTTAAGTTCTTTTGCAATAATTCTAGCAAGAGTTGTTTTCCCAACTCCCGATGGACCCCAGAGAATGAGAGAAGGCATATAGTCTTTGGCTAATAGCAATTTGCTTATAATTCCCGCCTTACCAACTAAATGTTCCTGACCTACAAATTCAGTAAGTTTTGAAGGTCTTAAAATTTCAGCCAAAGGTTGTGTCATAATTAGAATAATATGCTTGGAACGACTGTTTTGGAAGAGAGAGATTCTAAATATAACGATCGTGTAAGAGTTGTTAAGACATTTGGAATGGGAACATATATTCAATGCAATGGATTAACTCAATCTGGGGGGATTGTAGAAACAATATGGAAACAAACATTGCGAAAATTAAGAATTAAGAAAGAAGAAATAAGAAATATTTTAATACTAGGGTTGGGGGGAGGGACGGTTGCAAAACTCTTACGCAAAAAATATCCAAAAGCAAAGATTGTTGGAGTTGAAATTGACCCAGTTATGATCGAACTAGGCAAAAAATATCTTAATTTAGATAAATATAATATTGATTTTAAAATCACCGATGCTACAAAAATTAAAATTAAAGAATATGATTTGGTAATTGTTGATATGTATCTTGGAGACAAATACGTTGACCTTGCAGGGTTTCACCCTGCAAGTAAAATCACTATTTTTAATAGACTTTATTATGGAGATAAAAAACAAGAAGCTTTAGAATTTGGTCAGAAATTAAAAAAAGTTTTCAAAAAAGTCGATGTATTTTATCCCACGGCTAACGTGATGTTTTTCTGCTACAATAGTTAGGCTTATGGGATTATTTAATAAAGTTTTTGGTTTTTTGGATCTTAACCAAAGAGAGGTAGACAGACTTGGAAAAACTGTTGCTAGAATTAATGATCAAGAAGTTAAATACAAAAAGCTTAAAGTTGAGGATTTTAAAAAAGAAACTGAAAAATTAAGAAAGTCTATAGTCGACGGTCTACAGCTTACGGCAATACTTCCAGATGCTTTTGCTTTAGTTCGTGAAGCTTCCTTAAGAATTTTGGGGCAACGACATTATGATGTTCAATTAATGGCAGCTACGGCTCTTTTTGAGGGAAAAATTGTAGAACAAAAAACTGGAGAAGGGAAAACTTTATCAGCTGTCCCCGCCCTATATCTTAGAGCTTTAACAGGTAGTGGAGTTCATCTGGTGACAGTTAATGATTTTTTGGCTCGTCTCGGTGCTGGGTGGAATGCTCCAATATTTGAACTTTTAGGTTTAACTGTTGGAGTTATTATTCAGGAAAATAAGTCTTTTGTTTATGATCCTAAGTTTACTGACAATACCCACGGGGATGAAAGGTTATCTCACTTAAAACCAGTAGGACGAAAAGAAGCCTATGCTTGTGACATTACTTACGGTACTAATAATGAATTTGGTTTTGATTATTTAAGAGATAATATGGTTCAAAGTTTATCTGAAATGGTCCAGCGATCACACTATTTTGCAATAGTCGATGAGGTTGACTCTATTTTAATAGATGAAGCTAGAACCCCTCTTATTATTTCGGCTCCTGACACTGAACCGACACAAAAATATTATCAATTTGCAGGTATTGTAGACAAACTGCAGTCTGATACTGATTTTAAGATTGATGAAAAGAGCAAAAGCGCATCACTTACTGAACAAGGAATTAATAAAGTTGAAAAAGTTCTAGGAGTTGATAATTTATATGAAAAGGATTTTGAAAGCATACATCACATTGAAAATGCGCTACGTGCTAGAAGTTTATATCTTAAAGATAAAGATTATGTAGTTAAAGATGGGCAAGTAACAATAGTTGATGAATTTACTGGGAGATTAATGGTGGGAAGACGCTGGTCAGACGGACTTCATCAGGCGGTGGAAGCTAAAGAGGGAGTTACTATTCAACAAGAAAGTAAAACTCTAGCAACTATTTCTTTTCAGAATTATTTTAGAATGTACGAACATTTATCAGGTATGACAGGAACAGCAATTACTGAGGCTGAAGAATTTAAAAAGATATATAAACTTGAAGTTGTTGCAATTCCCACTCATAGAGATATGATAAGAAAGGATACTGGAGATGCAATTTATAAAACTCTTTCGGGAAAATATGGAGCTATTGCTGATGAAATCGCAGAAAAATACCATCTTGGTCAACCAGTTTTAATTGGTACAACTTCTATTGAGAAAAATGAAATAATCTCATCTCTTTTAAAAAGAAAAAAAATTCCACACAACGTATTAAACGCTAAAAACCATGAAAGAGAGGCAGAAATTATTGCCAATGCTGGAAAACTAAAGGCTGTAACAGTTGCAACAAACATGGCTGGCCGTGGAGTTGATATTATTTTAGGTGGTGCAAAACCTGAAGGAAAGGTCAGTAAAAAGCAGATTAGCAATTGGGAGAAAAATCATCAAGAGGTACTAGATTCAGGTGGCCTTCATGTTATTGGTACCGAAAGACATGAATCAAGAAGAATAGATAATCAATTAAGAGGAAGAAGTGGTCGTCAGGGAGATCCTGGTTCATCCAAATTTTATTTATCACTAGAAGATGATTTAATGAGAATTTTTGGAGGAGAACAAATTAAATCCTTAATGGATAGACTTAAAATTCCTGAGGATCAACCGATTGAAAACCCACTTGTTAGCCGTGCAATTGAACAGTCTCAAGTAAAGGTGGAAGGATTTCATTTTGATACCAGAAAGCGTTTGGTTGAATTTGATGATGTTGCCAATCAACAAAGAGGGATAATTTATGAAACTCGAAAAAAAGTTTTGGAAAGTGATAATTTACGTGATGAAATCTTGGAAAAACTTGGGATTCATGCTGGCAGAATTTCTCAAAGCGAAGCGGGAATTATTGATTATGAAGCTGTGGTTGCAGGATTTTTGGAAGTTGTACCCTTTGATCAAAATTCGGTCAATTCGTTTAAAAAAGAGCTTGAAAAAAGAACAACACCGCAAACAGTTGAAGAGTTCTTGGAAGCAGTTTTTAAAGATACACATAAATCAAGAGAAGCTCAAGTTGGGGAAACTACCATGCGTCAAATTGAAAAATATGCATATCTTTCCTCAATTGATCATCATTGGATAGACCACATTGACACCATTGATGATTTAAGGGACGCAATTGGACTTCGGGCATATGGCCAAAGAGATCCGTTGGTGGAGTTTAAAGGTGAAGCATATGGAATGTTTGACGCACTTTTGAAAAGAATTGATGAAGAAATTGTCAGACGTCTATTTAGAATTGGAGTTAATCAAAATATACAGGAAATTCCAGTTACCAGAATGAGGGAAAATGTTGATAAGTCAGATAGTACTGGCTTATCCAATAACCCGCAACCCGTAACCCATAACACTAAAACTGGAGTTAAATTAGGTCGCAACGACCCTTGCTGGTGTGGAAGCGGAAAAAAATTCAAGAAGTGTCACTACCCGAAATATGGATAAATATCAAAAAGTTGCAGTACATGCCTACATAAAAAGCGACGATGGAAAGTTTTTAGTAACAAAAAGATCGCCAATAAATGATTTTTTACCGAACTTTTTTGACATTCCTGGTGGAACTGTTGAATTTGGAGAAGACCCAAAAGAAGCCTTGAAAAGAGAAATTTTTGAAGAAACTGGTTTGGAAGTAAAAATTGAGCGACCAATTTACATATATTCTGAAGTCCAAAAAGAAGAAAGGCATCAAATTTGGATTATCTACGAATGTGAATTTAAAGGTGGCGAAATAAAATTAAACCCTGAAGAACACAATGAATACAAATGGGTGGATTCTAAGGAAGCCCAAAAGCTTCCTAAAATAATCTTTCTTGAAGAACTGCTAAAATATTTTAATGAACTTCAAAGTAAATAAAGAATATTTATTTTTTTGATGTTTATGAAGTAGATCATGATAACCCAAGTAGACAAAGTTCGTGGTTTAATGAAGTGGATAAAAATTTTGGAAAAAGTATAGATTATTTTTCATCTCATGATATTCATGTTGAGTTAAGGGAAGAAATTAAGTAAGATCGTAATAGATGGTAATTATAAAAACTCAGTGCTACTCAAAAAATGAAATTGAAAAACTTAAAGAAGAGTTTGAATTTTACATTAAAACTGTAATTGATATTCAAAATAAAACTTGTATTGCCGGAATGAATATGCATTATGATGGTGAAAAAACACTACTTGATCAAGGTTCAAGTCAAATGAATTTGTGGGGAGGTGGCATAGATCTAGAAACAAAAAAGATAGATTTTAATTCGTTTATTAACATTAGGCCAAATCAAGGAAACGATAGCAATGAAATTCAAGATTCTAATATCCGAAATAATTTCAAAACTTTGATGGAATTTTTCTTTAAAGAAATTATATGACGAATAAACAAATTATTGGAGCATTGGCAATGGATTTAAAAAGGGTTGCTTTGGCTCAACACAGCCACTCAGACGATACAGCCAACAGATTTTGGCAGGAAGTAATGAATAGAAAACGTGAGATATTAAGTTTAGATCTTCCTAAATACTTAAAAAATCTATATGAACAAATAGAAAAAAACACTGACAAGGATAACTTATTAATGTATAGTGTAGTATTACAAAATTATGCAACAAAGCAAATTTAATTTCTTAACACCACTTGTTTACATCACAGTTGTTGGGCTTGTTACTTGGGGGCTTATATATTTTGTCAACAAAAAAGATGTTTTGCCTGTTGCAGAAAATATTGTTCCAGTAGAAAATAATACAATGCAAAACGATGCTGGTGGGGAATTGGAAATTAAAGATTTGGTTTTGGGGACAGGAATTGAAGCTACTTCTGGTAAGGTTGTTTCTGTTCATTACACAGGAACTTTAACTGATGGAACAAAATTTGATTCATCAAAAGATAGGGGAACTCCATTTGAATTTACTCTCGGTGCAGGTGAAGTCATTCAGGGTTGGGATTTGGGAGTAGCTGGTATGAAAGTTGGTGGAAAGAGAATGTTAACAATTCCACCAGAGCTGGGTTATGGTCAAGGAGGAGCTGGTGGTGGTGTAATTCCTCCAAATGCCACCTTAATTTTTGAAGTTGAACTACTTGATGTTAAGTAATACAATTAGATAATGCCAAAAAATGTCGTAGTTGAAGAGGTTGAAGAAGTTGCAACTCCAAAAAAGGAAGAACCTAAAGTTGAAGCAATAGCAGAAAATAGAAGCGAAGTGTCTACTCCAATTGAAAATGAAAAAGCAAATTATCTCTGGATAATAATACCAACAGCATTATTGGTTGGTGCTTTAGTTGGTGGCTTAATTACTTATTTTTCCGGTATCTCAAAATTACAAACAGTCGAAAATTCTCCGACCCCAGTTGTTTCGATTGAACCTAAAGCCAGTCCTTCTGCCTCGCCTTCAGCAAGCATCAAACGAAGTGAAATTAAGTTGCAGGTCTTAAATGGTAGTGGCACATCTGGCTTTGCAGGAAAAGCAAAAACTTATCTTGAGGGTTTAGGATACAAAGACGTTGCTGTTGGAAATGCAGTCTCTTCTGATTTTGCAGAAACGGAGATTCAAATTAAAGACAATGTTGAAGAATTTTTAGATACAATTACTACTGATTTATCAAAAAATTATACAGTTGCAAAAGACACGAAAACTCTTACTGCTTCAAGTAAATACGATGTTGTTATAACTCTTGGTAAGAAATGAAATTACCCCCTCTTCCTGTATTTTTTCCTGATGCTACCCGTGGTTTGATTAAATCACTTGATACTTCTGATATTGAAAGTACAAAAACTGAAGGTTTACTTGTCAATACTTATCATCTTTACAAAGATTTGGGTATAAAGTTTATTAAAGAAAAAGGTGGAATAAAAAAGTTCATGAACTGGAAAGGGTTTGTAATTTCAGATTCAGGTGGTTTTCAGGTGGGAAGTTTAATTAAGATGAACCCTTCAGCAGGCCACATTAGTAATAATGGTGTTTTATTTAAGCCTCAGGGAGAGAAACAAGTCATGATAACTCCTGAAAAGTCAATTGAATTTCAAATGGAATTAGGTAGTGATATGGTTGTTGTTTTGGACGATTTCACTGATCCTAAAGGAACTTACGAAGAAGCTAAGGTTTCAGTTCATCGAACTATAAATTGGGCCAGAAGAAGTAAACTCGAATTTGAGAGAATTTGCAGACTTAAACATTTAACTATTAACAATCAACCATTAATTATTGGTGTTGTTCAAGGAGGATATTATCAAGATTTAAGAAAGTATTGTATTGAAAACTTACTGAAAATTGGTTTTGATGGCTTAGGCTACGGTGGATGGCCAATGAATGACAATAACACCTTTGATTATGAGTCAGCAAAAACAATTGCAGATAATACTCCTAAAAACTATTTACTTTATGGTTTAGGTGTAGGGAAACCCACGCAAATAACAAAACTATTCAAAATGAGGTATAAAATATTTGATTGTGTATTACCAACTCGTGACGCTAGGCATGGCAGGGCCTATATTTCAAACACTAAAACTTTAGATTTAATAAAAGGAAAAATAAAAGATGATGACGGTCCAATAAGTAAGACTTGTGATTGTCTAACTTGTACGAGATACAGCAGAAGTTATATCAATCATTTGTTTAAAATTAAAGATTTTACTGCAGGACGTTTAGTCACAATCCACAACCTCAGGTTTTATTCAATGCTTATTGAAAAGTTGAGGGCTTGACAAACTCCTATGAATATAGGTATACTCGGCCCACTAATATGGAAGATGTTCAAACAGAAGTCCAAGAGACCCAAGTTACACCACCACAGTCTACTTCATTTTCCGTGGAACCAAGAGAAAAAAATAATGGATCAAAGTGGATATTGATTTTTGTAGGCCTTTTAATTTTGGGAGGAGTTGGAATATTTTTCTTTACCAAATCGGGAGACGAACCAATTGCAACTCCTACGCCATCATTTAATACTACTCCTATTGATGAAACAGAAACTGCTACCTCAACACCAGCAAGTTCTCCATCGCCTGTTAAGAAAAGTGAAGTTTCTATAGAAATTCAAAATGGTACAGGTATTCCTGGTGAAGCAGCATATTTACAAACACAGCTTAAGGCGTTGGGCTATTCAGATATTACAGCAGGCAATGCAAGCTCTACAGATAACACAATAACTACAGTTACATTTAGTAAAACTCTTTCCCAAACAGTTCAAGATGAGATCAAAAAAGAGCTTGAAAAAATATATAAAGAAGTTAGTGTTAAAACTTCTACAACTCAGAAATCTGACGTAGTTATCATTACTGGATTAAGAGCAAGTCAAACAACAAAGCCAGTAAGTTCAGGAACACCTAAGCCATCAAGTTCAGCATCTGCTTCTGCAAGTCCTAAAACCACTTCAACCCCAACCTCAACACCTTGAATTTTCTTTAGAGTATAATTAATTCATATGGAGTCATTACAATTTTTGATTGATAAATTTTTACAGTTTGCTAATAGTTTTTCAGTTGCCCCAACTTATATTAAAGCTGGTGCAATTATAGTTTTACTATTTTTATTAGTTATAAGCTTGGCTCAATTTAGACACCATTTTGTTAAGTGGTCAATGAAGGGTGGGTTAATAGGATTATTTTTTGGAGTTTTATTAACACTTATCATTGAAGGTTTCTTGTTAATTAATGGAAGCACAGCAATAACTGCTTTATTGGGTTGGAAGAATGCTCCCAAACCAATTAAAACAGCACTTGATATTGGAAAAGCTAATTTAATTAAGACTATAATATGTACTCCGTAAAGCCATGAATGATTTTAAAGTAAGAATTGATGATTTAAATGAAAGGATGAAAAGACTTTCAGAAAGTTTAAATATTCCAATAAAAGAAGAAGATTTAAAAAAGTTAGAAAAACTTTCACTTGATCCAAAACTTTGGGATGATCAAGAAAATGCGAGGTCGGTCATGCATCAGCTTGCAGCTGTAAAAGACGAAATAAAAGAAATTAAAGATGCTTCTGAAACTCTTGAAATTTTAAATCACTTAGAAGATGAAGTAGAGATTAACAAATTTGAAAAATTATTAGGTAAGTTAGAACTTAAATCGTATCTTTCTAATCCGTATGACAATAAAAATACAATTATTACAATTCATGCGGGACAGGGTGGAACAGAGGCGATGGATTGGGTATCGATGATTTATAGGATGTATTTGAGGTTTTGCGAAAGAAAAAACTGGAGTACAGAAACAATTGATTATACGCCAGGGGAAGAAGCTGGAATAAAAAGTGTAACATTTGAAATAAAAGGCCCATATGCCTATGGATATCTTAAAAATGAAGCAGGTACCCATAGACTTGTTAGACAGTCTCCATTTAACGCAAATAATTTAAGGCAGACTTCCTTTGCATTAGTAGAAGTGCTTCCAGATTTAGAAGCAACTGATTTACCAGAGGTTCAAATTAAAGATGATGAATTAGATTGGCAATTTACAAGAGCAGGAGGCCATGGAGGACAAAATGTAAATAAAGTTTCAACAGCAGTAAGACTTACCCATTTATCTACTGGAATTGTAGTTACGGCTAGAACAGAAAGGTTTCAAGAACAAAATAGAAAAATTGCACTAGGACTACTTCGTGCAAAACTCTGGATTAGACAACAAGAATTAGAAAAAAATAATCTTAAAGATATAAAAGGGGAATATAAACCTGCTTCATGGGGAAACCAGATTAGAAGTTATGTATTACATCCTTATAAAATGGTTAAAGATTTAAGAACTGAGGTGGAATCAGGAAACCCAGATTCAGTATTAGATGGCGAAATAGATGAATTCATCGAGGCAGAATTAAAACTAAAATAGATGTTATAATAACTTTATGTCCAAAAAAATAATTGAGAAAGTCTTACGATATAACGCCGTTTTTGAGCCTTGTGAGGAAGGCGGATTTGTTGTAACTGTTCCGAAACTTTCGGGTGTTGTAACTGAAGGAGATACCTACGAAGAGGCTTTGAGTAATGTAAGAGACGCAATTTATGGATACCTTCAAGTTTTGTCTGAAAACAATGAAGAAATTCCAGAGCCAGACGAAAAGGTTTTCACAATGCCAATTGATATTGATTGGTCAAAAGGAATGTTTGCTGGTGCTTAAATTAAATGTCAAAACTGCCAAGTTTTAAACCTAGAGAAATTGAAAAATTATTACGAAAAAATGGTTTTGTTACACTAAGACAAGTGGGAAGTCATTTACATTTATATAATCAAGATTTAAAGTTAAGAGTAACCGTTCCAATGCACAACAAAGATTTAAAAAGAAAAACCTTAGTAAGTATTTTAAGACAAGCTAAAATTAAATTATGAACCCAGAAAATCAAACACCAATAATGCCAACAGCTGAAAGTCCACAGTCTGTCGCAAAACCAAACAACTTTCTAATTATTTTATTATCTACTCTTCTTTTTATTTCCCTTGTTATTGCAGGTTTTTTTGCATATCAAACACAGAAATTAGTTTTAGAGTTACAAGGAATTAGGAATGAGGAATTAGTAACACAAACAGCAACTCCAGAACCAGTGGCAACAACTGATCCAACTACAGATTGGAAAGAGATTGAAAATAAAGAATATAATTTTATTTTTAAGTATCCAACTGATTGGAAACTTAGCGAATCGTTGAAGCCAGACAATACAAATTGGTATTCCGGAAATATTTATCAACTAATATCACCAAATGCCTCTGTTGACCACGGTGAAGTTGCAAACGGTTCATATTTAACAATTAATGTTGTTAAACCAGATCCTAACTATTCAAATTTCGATGAGTATCGATCCTTTTCTGCAAATCAGTATAAATATAAATATAGTCAAAGAAAAGTGAACGATATCGAAGGATTTGTTTTTTCTGAAAATAACAAAATTGTCGGGTTTGCGTTTGAAAATAAAGGGTTATTTATAGTGATAAATTGGATTTATAGTGAAACTTCTGAATTTGTTGATCAAATTCTTTCCACCTTCAAATTTACAAATTAATTTATCTTGCAAGGTCAGACCTTCTTTCTGATCTGCTTTCAAGGTCTGACCTTAACACAAAACAGTAATATGTGTTATTATTAATTTATGGAAAGTACACTAAATCCTGTATCAACACCATCCGCCACGCCTATTGTTAAAAGATTTGATAAAACTGCTTCTGTAAAAAAGAATGTTATCTTAGGCTTAGTTTCATTAATTGTTGTAGTTTCTGGGATTGGAACTGGATATTTACTATCCGATGCTGGTAAGGGGACAGCTGAAATAGGTACAACTGGCGAGATCAAAGTAAATAAAAATGAGGCAGGTATTTCAGATGAATCAAAATTTTCAACCACAACTGATGGTGTTTTGGAAGAGGGAGGTATTGGAGGAGAAGGAACATATCACCTAGTTCGAGGCATTGGACCATCACAGTATGCATACCTTACGTCAAGTGTTGTTGATCTGGGTGCCTTTGTTGGTAAAAAAGTTCAAGTTTGGGGAGATACTATGTCAGGCAAGAAAGCAGGTTGGCTAATTGATGTAGGTAAGATTAAAGTCATAGAATGATTTCCTTCCAAAATGTAACTAAAAACTTTGGTTCCATAAACGCTTTAGAAGATATTACTTTTGAAGTCAAAGATGGAGAATTTGTTTTTTTGATTCTGGTAAAGTTCTCTTTGATGATGTTGATTTAAGTGGGTTATCAAACAAGGACATTCCCCGTTTAAGGCAACAAATGGGAATTGTTTTTCAAGACTTCAAAGTTTTGCCAGAAAGAACTGTTTCTGAGAATGTGGAAGTAGCTTTAGCAGTTTCAGATGTGCCTTCCGATGAATGGGATAAAAGAGTTAATCATGTTTTAAAACTTGTAGGTCTTGATAAACGAGCGAACCTCTTTCCTAACCAACTATCGGGTGGAGAACTTCAAAGAGTTTCTTTAGCTCGGGCTTTGGTTATTAATCCTAAAATTATTTTAGCCGACGAACCAACAGGTAACCTTGATTGGAAAACTGCAGAAGGCATCATGGAACTTTTAGAGCAGATAAATAAAGAAGGAAAAACTATTATCATGGCTACACATCATGAGGGAATAATTAAGCATGCCAAGCATAGAACAATTAAACTAGATGATGGTAAAATAATTAAAACATGAGTATACATACCAAAACTGCGGTAGATTCAATAAAAAGATCCCCATTTCAAGCAATTTCTGCAATTTTTGTTTTGGGTTTGACTTTTTTTGTGGCTACAATGGTTGCAATTTTAGTTTTTGCAACTGACAAGACTTTAACTTATTTTGAAACTAGACCTCAAATAATTTCTTTCTTAAAAGATGAAGCCACGCCTGAACTGATTTCAGTTCTTCAAAATAAATTATCATCTGACGCTCGAATCAAAAACGTTAAGTACGTGTCAAAAGAAGAAGCCTTAGAGATATATAAAACAGCAACCAGTGATAATCCACTTTTAGCTGAACTTGTCAGCCCTTCGATTTTTCCAGCATCTTTAGAGTTTTCGGTAACTGACTTGAAATTGGCTGAGGAAGTTATAAATGATGTTAAAACTGAAGGGATAGTTGCTGATGTTGGCTTCACTGCTAATATTGGAGGAGAAAAATCATTGTCAGATGTTGTTGGTAGGCTTAAATCAATAAGCAACTATGTTAGGGTTGGTGGTATAGTTTTTGTTGCAATTTTAGCAATATCCTCATTTTTAGTTCTTTTAATAATTATTAGTATGAGAATGACAACAAGAAAAGGTGAGATTGAAATACTAAGTTTAATTGGAGCAACTCCTGCTTTTATTAGAAGTCCAATAGTTTTGGAGGCCATCTTTTATTCTTTAATCGGTGTTTTATCAGGTTGGACACTAGCTTTGATTCTTTGGCTTTATGCATCACCTTCAGTCATATCTTATTTTGGAGAAATTCCGGTTATTCCAAAAGATCCAATCTCATTTTTCCTTCTCTTTGCTGTAATTCTAGGAGTTGAACTCCTGGCTGGGGTTGTTATTTCCTTAACAGGCAGTTTACTGGCTGTTTCCAGGTCTCTAAAAAAGGCAAGATGATAAGAGTATTATTTTTGATATTATTTCTAGTTTTTCTATCTATCTTCAACTATAAGGTAAGAGCACAAGATTGTAGTGGAGACTTAACTCAAAGAATTAGCTGCTATGAAGCTAATATTGCAAAACTTAAAGATTCAGGTAAAACACTATCAAGTCAAATCGCTCAGTTTGATTCCCAAATTAAATTAACCTCACTTAAGATTGCCCAGACAGAAGAACAAATAAATTTACTTTCTGGAAGAATTGACCAATTAGAAGGTTCACTTGATGATCTGACAAAAGCATTTTCAGGAAGAGTTGTAGAGACTTATAAAATGACAAGGGTGGAGGATCCTGTTTTGCTAATTCTTTCTTCAAACAATTTAGGCGAAGCATTTAATAGATTTTCATACTTAAAAAAGATTCAAGAATCAGATAGGAGTTTACTTCAAAGATTAACAAAAGCTAAAGACACTTATAATGCAGAAAAATTAGATCAAGAAGAACTGCAAAATAAACTTGCAAGCCAAAAAAAACAACTCGATACCCAAAAAGCTGCCAAAGCAAGTTTGTTGGCAATTACAAAAAACGATGAAAAAAAATATCAAACTCTTCTTTCTCAAGCCTTAGCTGAAAAAGCAGCCATTGAGAAAGCTTTGGTTAGTGGAACTAAAGTTGGTCCTGTCAAAGCGGGTGATCCAATTGCTTTGGTTGGTAACTCTGGATATCCAGGCTGTTCAACTGGCAAACATCTACATTTTGAAGTTAGGAAAAATAATGCTTGGGTAGATCCTGGACCATATTTACAAAACAAAACTGTATATGATGAAGCAGTAAGGTCAAATGCAAATATTGGGTCAGGTGGTTGGGCATGGCCAATTCAAGATACAATAAGATTAACCCAACATTATGGAGTCACTCCTTATTCATCTATCTATAAATATTCTGGTGGAATTCACACAGGTTTTGACATGGTCTCAACAACCTCAGATGTCATTAGGGCTCCATCTGATGGAAATTTATACAAGTCGTCAGAAAGTTGTGGAAGTAGTATTATTAATATAGTTTATATTGAACACGGTGATGGGCTTATAAGCTTTTACCTGCATGTACAGTAAGTATAAAATAATATTTTTAATAATTTCAATTTTATTTTTTGTCTTTCCATCTTTAATTTATGCCCAAGTTTTAATAAATGAATTTTTACCCGATTCTACGACGGAATGGATAGAATTATATAATGCAAGTTCCTCTGCTGAGTATATTAAAAATTATTATCTTGACGATGATACTGATTTTTTAAACGACTCTGGTTCAAGCACAAAAAAAATATTAACCACAATAAATTTATCTAATCCAAGTTTTCCATATTTTGAAACAAGTTCTTTTTTAAATAATTCTGGAGATTTTGTTGTTTTGTTTGATTCTGATGGATTAATTGTTGATCAATATCAATTTAATTCAAATCCTGGCCAAGACATGACATTTGGTAGATATCCGGATGGAACGGGATCGTTCTTTTTACTTCCATATTCTACAAAAGCAGACGCAAACCCTGCTCCAGCAACTTCAACCCCAACAATCACACCGACTCAAACAGCAACCAGTACTGCAATTGCAACATCTACACCAACGAAAACTGCAACAGCAGTTCCAACCCCTACAAAAACTGCAACTGCAAAGCCAACTTCTACACCGACCCCGACCGAATCGGGGCAGGCTGAAATTCCAGAATTTATAGTCTCAGAAACTAAAACACCAACCTCAGAAGGATTGGTTGCAGGTGCATCAACTTCTAAAAAACCTCTATTTTTGTCAATTCTATTTATAGTATCTGGAACTGCATTTTTGGGATATGGAGGATATTTAATATATAATAATAAGCATGGAAAAAAAGATTCGGGGCAGTAAAGATGTTTTAAAATATTGGTTGCCACCGATTCTTTGGGGGTTAGTTATCTTTTCCTTTTCCTCCCTTCAGGTTGGTAGTTCAAGTGAAATATATTGGAAAGACTTTGTTGTTAAAAAAACGGCCCATGTGGTTGAATATGCAATTTTAGCAATATTGCTTTACAGAGCAATGGTAGGTTCTGATATGGATAAGAAAAAAGCTTTAATAATTTCTATAATTATTGCAGGTCTTTATGGTTTGACTGATGAGATTCATCAGTCGTTTACGCCAGGAAGAGAACCTAGAATTAGAGACGTGGCAATTGATACATTTGGAGCAAGTTTGGGTAGTGTAATTTACAAAAAATGGCAGGAAAAATCTTAGTTACAGGTGGTGCTGGATACATTGGTTCTTTCATGGTCCGCCAGCTGGCGGAGAAAAATTATGAAGTTGTCGTTTTAGACAATTTGTCATATGGTCACATAGAAGCAGTAATAGGTTACAGGTTACAGGTTATAGATCTGGTAAGTGAAAAAGACAAACTTAATAAACTTTTTGAAGAAGAACATTTTGATGCAGTTATTCACATGGCTTCTTTTATCCAAATGGGAGAATCATATGTTAATCCTTCCAAATATTATTTTAATAATGTTGTCGGATTTTTGAATTTAATGGAGGCCATGCGAAAGGGAAATTGTAAAAAAATAGTCCTTTCCTCTTCGGCCGGAGTATATGGAAATCCTGAGAGACTTCCAATTGAAGAGAATGATCTTAAAAATCCCTTAAACCCATATGGAGAAACAAAATATATGATGGAAAGAATTTTGGAAGATTACGATAGTGCATATGGAATAAAATTTGTTGCCCTCCGTTATTTTAATGCAGCAGGGGCCGCGCTTGATGGTTCAATTGGTGAAGCCCACTCAGAAGAAAGTCATTTAATTCCAAATATAATAACAAAAGCAATTAAAGGTCAGGAAATAGAAATATTTGGAGAAGATTATGAAACTTTAGACGGAACATGTATCAGAGATTATGTTCATGTCTTGGATTTAGTTGTAGCCCATTCACTTTCTTTGGAATTTTTGGAAAAGGGAAAAAGTGAAGTTTTTAATTTAGGTCTAAGTAAAGGTTATTCAAACAAAGAAATAATTAATATAGTTGAAAAGGTAAGCAACTTAAAAGTAAAGATAAAATATGGTCCAAGAAGAGAGGGGGATGCTAACTCTTTATATGCAGGTAATGAAAAAATAAAAAAATTTTTGGGTTGGATTCCAAAATATAATTTAGAAGATATTGTTAAATCTTCTTTTATTTGGCATAATACTCATCCAAATGGCTACAAAAATATCTAATTTTTTAATTATTGTTTCTTTGTTAATTTTATTTTTTATCTTTTATCCTGTTACAAAAGAAGAAGCAAAATATCAAATTAATAAAATTATAGTTAAAGAAGAAGAACTAATTCCTCCAAACAAAGATTTTGCAATAATCATTCCAAAGATAAGAGCTGTAGCTCCAATTATCGAAAATGTTGATCCTTACAATAAAAATAAGTTTTTACCTGCATTAAAAAAAGGAGTTGCCCATGCAAAGGGAACTTCTCTACCTGATGAATTTGGTAATGTATATCTTTTTGCCCACTCAACGGATGCTTTTTACAATGTCGGAAGATACAATGCAGTTTTTTATTTAATTGGAAAACTTGAGAAAGATGATGAAATAAAAATTTATTTCAACAACATAGAATATTATTATAGGGTTATGGAAAAGAAAGTGGTAAATGCAAATGATTCCGATTATTTGACTCAAGAAACCAACGAAAAGATTTTAACCCTCCAAACGTGTTACCCTCCGGGCACTACTTTAAAAAGACTTGTAGTAATTGCAAAACTTGACAAGTGATGTTACAATCGGCCCAGAAAATGAAAAAGTTCCTGTCGGTCTTGGCTTCTGTATCACTTTTAATAAATTCTCTTTTTGCGCCCCTTACTGCAATTGCTCAAGAAGTATCACCAACGCCAGAACCAACACCTACTACAATCGAAGAAACTGCAACAGCGATTGCCGAAGCAACAATTGATCCAACCACAGAACCAACGCAAGAATCAATTCCTACTGAAACACCAGTTGAAAGTGTTAGTCCAACTCCAACGGTTGAAACACTGGTTTTATCCACACCAATGCCAACATCAGAGCCGGTCCAATCAGTAGAACTCAATGCTGTAATTTTGGAAAATACCAACTCAGAAACAGTTGAGGAATATGATTTTTCATCAAATGATTATTCAAGTGCTAGTTTAATAACAGACAAAGCAGACTATGCTCCAACAGATACAGTTTTAATTACTGGAAATGGGTTTATTCCAAATAAAGAATATGGAATAGAAATAACATCAAGTACTGGAAATTTTAAATTTAGTGACAAAGTAACATCAGATGAATCCGGCGGTCTTTTTTATGCATATCAACTTGATGGAACTTATAGGCCAGATTATAAAGTTGAAATAAGGGATGGAAACGTAGTTGTTTCTTCAGTCACATTTACGGATTCTCCCTCTTGTCAAAATGATGTTGAAGGAGTAAATGATGAACCCGGCCAAAAAGATTTAACTAGGATGTGTGCAGATTATGCATCTCTTCCAACAACACTTAATATCGATTGGAACTGGGATGACTCTGCATGGTCCGGTGGTAATACCGGTGATGGTTGTGCTCTTTTTGATACGGATGCAGATGGAGATGTAAATTATGCCATGTGTGTCACTGTTGGTGGTAGTCCAGCATCATTCATTTCAAAACAGCTTTATTCATGTAATGATACAAAACCAGACAGGTGTGCTGGAAAATTAGCAATTCCTTCAAATGTATCAACAACATGCTCAGCATCTATACAAGGCACTGACCCATTTTCAGCAGGGAATAATTTTCCAAACGATACTACAGGTAGCTGTACTGTGTTAATGTCTGATATTTCATCAATAACAGCAGATCTTGTTGATGTCTGTTCGTACCCATCAAATGAACCAAATTCTGATCCATCAGATTGTATTGTTGCAACAAATGCGCAAACAGGAAAATTAGAAATAGTTAAAAATCTAGTTCCTGGTGATGACTCTGGATTATTTAACTTGCTGATAGATAACGCGGTACTTGCAAGCAATATTGGAAATAACGGAACTACTACCGAACAGATCGTGTTGGCAAGTGCCGGTACTGGTACATTTCATACTTTTTCAGAATCTGCAGGAACAGGAACAAACTTAGGTGATTACACCACAACGGTTGAGTGTAGAGACGGCAATGGAGTAGGATCAGTCGTTTCAACCACTGGGTCTTTCCCATGGACGGTGAATGTCGTTAAAGACGATGATATTGTTTGTACTGTCACAAACACAAGAGTAAACAATGCAAGTATAACAATTGTTAAGGACTCATTTCCTGATGATCCGCAGGATTTTTCATTCACTACAACCGGTACTGGACTTTCAAATTTTTCACTTGACGACGATGTTGACGGAACATTATTAAATACTAAGATATTTAATAACTTATCTTCAGGAACTTACTCGGTTGCTGAAACTTTAGTACCAGAATGGACCCAAACAAGTGCAGTTTGTAGTGACGGTAGTACTGTTTCAGCTATATCACTGCAAGCTGGAGAGAATGTAACTTGTACTTTTGTAAACACTAAAAAAGGCCATATTGTTATTGATAAAGTTACTTATCCATTAGGTGATCAGCAAAGTTTTATCTTTACTACAACTGGAACTGGATATTTTGGATTTAATTTAACTGATGTTTCAACCCCAAACGATCAGGAGTTAATACCTGGTAATTATAGTGTTTCGGAAGCTTCGGAAACAGGTTGGGATTCTGATGGTGGTGTATGTGTTAGTTCAATCGATGATACTGAAACAGTTGGAAATCTTGAGCTTGATCCAGCAGAAACGATTACCTGTACTTTTACAAACACAAAACGTGGGAAAATAATTTTAGAAAAACAAACAAATCCTGATCAAGCTTCTGGTAGTTTTACTTTTACTGGAGGTGTTGCAGGAACAATTTCAGATGGTGGACAAATAATTATCGAGAACGTAATTCCAGGTCAATATCTTTCGACAGAAAATGATCCAACTCCATCATTTGATTTAACAAATATCTCTTGTGACGATACAACAAATGGTGGTCAAGCATCATTTGGCAATGTTGGAGCAAGAACTATCACATTTAATGTTGATCCTGGCGAAACAGTTAAATGTGTGGTTACTAATACCCAAAGAGGTAGTATTTTTGGATACAAGTATGAAGATTTAAATGGAGATGGTCAAAGTGGTGATTGGGTGCCTGTCCAAAATTGGATAATCGAGCTTTGGCAAGGACAGATAAAGATTGGAGAGACAAGCACCTTGGCTAATGGATACTTTTCATTTACCAACTTAATTCAAGGTGCATATACACTGGTTGAACAAATGCTTTCCGGTTGGACAAATGTGTCTAGTAGTTTATTAAATGTAACCCTAGATGCTGGGGAAGATGATGGTCCAAATAATTTTATTAATACAAGATACGGCACAATTACTATTGAAAAACAAACTCTTCCCAATAGTGATTCCCAGTTTTTTAATTTTACAGGTGATGTTGCGGGTCCAATTGCTAATGGTGGAACAATAACAATAACTGACAAAGAACCCGGAATATATACATCAACAGAGGTGTTGCCAGTGGGATGGGATTTAACCTCAATTGTTTGTGATGATGTAAATAGCACTGGTGATATTAACACCGGTGTTGCAACTTTTAGAGTTGAATCAGGTGAAAATGTAAAATGTACTTTTACAAATACCAAAAGAGCCCATATTATTATTGAGAAAAATTCAATTCCTGATGGATCACAAGTTTTTACATTTAATAATAATTTTGGCAACGGAAACCCAAACACTTTTGATTTAGTGGATGATAATACTCTTGGGTTACCCAATTATGATGCAGAAGTTTTGCCAGGAACATATATTGTTTCTGAAAACTCCATTTCTGGATGGCAACAAGAAAGTGCTGTTTGTGATAATGGAGAAACGATTGGAAGTATTGATGTATCAGCAGGTGAAACAGTAACTTGTACTTTTACTAACGAAAAATTAGCTTCAATAACTCTAGTTAAAAATACTGATGGCGGAGATGATAGTTTTGATTTTGACGCAACAGGAGAAGGTTTACCAAGTGATATAGACTTAACTACTGTTTCAGGTACAGCAAGTCAGACATTTATAAATCTTGACCCAGATAATACATACACACTTTTAGAAAATGTTCCGATTGGATGGGATTTATTAAGTGCCGTCTGTGATAATGATGATTCTGTTTCAAATATTACCCCAGATGCAGGAGAGGAAATAATTTGTACTTTTGTCAATCAAAAAGATGCAAATATTATTGTGACTAAGCAGACAATTCCCGATGGAAGCCAACAAAATTTTGAGTTTAGTACAAACTATGGATCCAATTTCTCTTTGGCTGATGGAGACTCAAGCAATTCTGGGGATTTAAATCCTGGATCTTATTATGTAACAGAGTTGGGTGTTCAAGATTGGGACTTAACAGAAGCAGTCTGTATTGTTAATGGTGATAGCCAAAATAGTTTTGACCCTCGAGGGGATGAATTTTATTTAAATGCTGGAGATACGATTGAGTGTACATTTACAAACTCTAGAAAACCAACAATTAATGTAATTAAACATGTAATAAATGATAATGGAGGCAATTCTATTGCCTCTGATTTTGTGATTAATGTTACAGGAGTTAACCCAGACAATACAAGTTTTGCAGGTAGCGAATCAGGTACAGTGGTGACCCTTGACCCTGGTGAATATGGTGTTGATGAAGATTATTTTGCAGGTTATACAAAATCATTATCTGTAGATTGTAGTGAGACAGTTAGTTTCGGAGATAGTAAAACTTGTACTATAACAAACGATGATGAACCAGGAACACTAATCGTTAAGAAAATAATTGATGGTGGTTCAAATGTTTATGAAGATTTTGGTTTTAGAGTAAATGGTGACAAGACAGTTTATTTTGAATCTGACGGACAAAATGATTTGACGGTAAATGCAGGTTATTACACTGTTATTGAAGATTCTGCAGATGGATACACCACAACTTATGACAACTGCAGTGAAGTTTTTGTTCCAAACGGAGGAAATCAGACTTGTACGATAACAAACACCAGAGATCAGGGCGAAATAATAATTAAAAAAATAATTGATGAAGATGGTGATTTAGGCACATCAATTGATCAAACATTAGGGACTGATTGGGAGATTGATTTTGATGGGGAAATTAAATATACAGATTCAAATGGCGAATTAAAATCAGGTAAAATAGATACAGGAACAAATGTTGTTAGTGAGACACAGCAAGATGGGTATGATTTTATTACCTCAAGTTGTAGTGATGGTAGTACAGTAGATAACATAGTTTTATCTAAAGACGAACTTATAACTTGTACTTTTTATAATACACCAAATGGAACAATTCATGGTTACAAATGGAACGACATAAATGGTAATGGAACTGACCTTTTTGAACAGGAAGAATTGTTGGGCAACTGGACAATTAATTTATTTGCTTGGAATGATGAAGATCAAAATTATACAGATTTGATTAAAACAACTACAACAGATAATAATGCAGGATCTGATTTTGGATGGTACTGGTTTACACATATTTTTCCTGGAACGTATAAAGTATGTGAAGTAAATCAAGACGGTTGGTCACAAACATACCCTGACGAAGATGGATGTCATCTTGTAACACTGCCTGATTTAAATCCTCCTGTTTATAATTTTGGAAATATGGAAGATAATCCGGAAATTGTCATTACTAAATCAAACGATAAATCAAATGGAGCAAACATTGGTGATAATGTAACTTATACTTTAATTATTGAAAATACAGGGAATTTATATCTTAATAATCTTGAAGTTAAAGATGCAATTCCAGGAGGATTTACATACGTTGCAGGTACAAGTTATCTTAATAATGCTTTAATTTCTGACCCAACAATAACTGGTGGTTTACTTACTTGGAATGTTGGAGATATTGCTCAAGAAGAAAAAGTTACACTTACTTATCAATTAAAAATTGGTGATACCATATTTAAGAATTCAACTTATATAAATTTTGCAACCTGCAGAGCATTCTACGGAGGATTTAGAGATGAAGAAACATTATTTAGAGTTACATTATTTGAACAAAGCGAAATTGAGTGTAATATTGCAGATTCAAGTGTATCTATCGGTACATCAAATAGTTATGGTGGAAACTTATTTGGTCAAGTCTTGGGAGCATCGACTGAACTTCCAGCAACAGGTAATCCAACATGGCTTTTGGCCTTAGCCATGCTTGGCCTAACAGGTGGTTTATTATTAAAAAGAAAATATGCAAAATAAATTTAAACACAGCCTTTGGCTATTAGTTTTTGGTCTTTGGTTGGCGACAAGGCCAGTTTTGGCCATAACTCCTACAGTTTCGATTCAGGATTTGCCATCATATGTAACTGTTGATAATTTTAAACTTTCTTGTTCTGCTTTGGGCGGTAGTAACATCCAATTTGCGTATAAAAAAGAAGGTGGTTCTTATCAAAATTTTGGTGGAGTAATTGATATAACAACGGATCCATGTCAAGTTCAGGTTGGTTCAAGTCAAATAAATGAACAAACAAAATATCACTTTAAAGTGATACTGGATGGGAATGTAAATGATGAAACCAGTACAACTTATGATGTGGCTGGCCCATCACCTGTAACAGGCTATAGAAAAGATAGTGGTGGTAATAATAATATTGTAATTCATTGGAAAAACCCAAATAGTGAGGATTTAGCAAAAGTAATTATTTATAGAGGTGAAACTGTAGATTTTTCAGCAGACAGTAATCACGAAATAACAACAGTTAATGGAACGCCAAATTCAGAGATGACCTATACAACAGATATACCTGATAATACAAAAACTTATTATTATTCATTGAGAGCAGTTGATAAGGCTGGAAATTCATCAAGTTTAGTTGGTGATGGGAGTGCAACTATAACAACTACTATCGCCACTCAAGCTCAGTCTGAAAATGGTGTAAGTGAGGTTAGACAGCTTCCTAAAGAGACTAACGGTCAAGTTTTAGGCGAGGACAGAGTTGAAGGTCCAGATCTCGAATCTACTCAAACACCATCGCTATCTGGTATTATCGCAAATGTTACAAAAAATAAGCCATGGTTGTTTGTTGGTGGAGCCCTCTTGATTTTAGGTATTGCAGTTTACCTCTTTAAAAGAAATAAATAATCGTTTACTATAAAAGTAGATGAGAAAATTGTATTTTATTGTTCTTACTTTATTTTTATTTTTGTTTACAGAAGAAATCATAGCTTCAGAAAGACCAAAGGGGTTAGAAGATCGTGGTCCTTTAACTAAAATTACTTTTATTCATTATAAAAAAGGAATGGCTAAACCAGCTGGTGTAGGAAAAGGGAACAGTATTTCTTGTTATGGTTTTTTAGGTAAAGGAGTTTACTGGAAAAACAATCTTCCAAGAACACTTTATGTGAACACAGAAAGTTTTGTCGGTTTAGATAATGACTTTGTGCTAACTACAATGGAAAGTTCTGCAGAAACTTGGGATAGTGTAGTTAACACAGACATATTTTCCAGTGCAACGGCAAGTTCTAGTGCAAATTGGGATGATACATCACCTGATTTTATGAGTGAGATTGTAGAAGGTCCATATTCAGACCCAGGAGTAATTGCTGTTACTAATGTTTGGGGTTATTTTGGAGGGCCAATTAATACACGCGAAATTGTTGATTTTGACATTTTATTTAATAGTGATTTTAGTTGGGGAGATGGAGGTTTAAATTCATCTAAAATGGATCTAGCAAATATTGTAACGCATGAATTAGGCCATGGTTGGGGACTTGGAGATATATATCAAAACAACTGTTCCAAAGTTACTATGTATGGATATTCCCAAGAGGGAGAAACTATAAAGAGAACTCTTGAGCCTGATGACATAGTTGGAATTAAAAAGTTGTATAACTAAACACTTCTTTGCTAAGATTGTTATATGGAGAAGTTGGTTCATTTATTTATACCAAGGCAGAGTAATAATCACAAAGCTAAAATATTGCATTCCTCAAGTTTAATTGTTATTGCGTCGTTTTTTGTTGTATTTCAGGCTTTAATTAATTTTTTACCAAGATTTGGGCCAAATATATTAGGTTATGCTTCTCAAATCTCACCAGATGAGGTAATTAGACTCACAAATCAAAAAAGGGCCGAGGCGGGGCTGTCAGCCTTAACTTACAATCAGACACTTGCTGGGGCTGCATATACCAAAGGAAGAGACATGATTGACAGAGATTATTGGGCCCATACAGCACCTGATGGAACCCAGCCGTGGAAATTTTTTACAGATTTTGGTTATAGATATAAATATGCTGGGGAAAATTTGGCTCGTGATTTTAGTAGTGCTCAAGGAACGGTTGATGCCTGGATGAATTCACCAACACATAGAGAAAATATTTTAAACCCCAAGTATAAAGAAATTGGGATTGGTGTTACTGAGGGGGATTTGGCGGGGGTTGATACAACGATAGTTGTCCAATTTTTTGGAGCAACATATGTTGATCAAACACCACAAAAGGTAGCTCAAGTAGAACAAATAAAAACTTCAACAATCGTACCAACAACAATTCCAACTGTTGCACCTACAATTGTTCCTGTAACTACAAATTTACCTCAGGTTCAAGCCGAGATTACGACTCCGAAACCGAATCAACGAGTTTTAATTTCGCCGTTTACAACCACAAAAAACCTGTCGTTAATAGTCGTTGGTCTTTTGCTATTAGTTTTTATAATTGATGCCTTTTTGGTATCAAGAAGAAGAATTACAAGAATTGCTGGTAGAACATTTGCTCATGTAGCCTTTTTAGGTATGATTTTAGCTATAATATTAATATTAAAGTCAGGCAAAATTTTATGATTAAACACATTCCACATTATGTAAGTTTAATTAGTATATTTATTGCAGGACTTATTGGTTTTTATGTATTTTTATACGACACTTATTTTCAGGTTGCAATCGCAGTAGCTTTGTCTTTCGCCTATGTTTCTTGGGGCGTGATACATCACGCAGCACACAAAAATATTTGTTGGACAATTATTTTTGAATATGTTGCAGTTGCAATTCTTGGGCTAATAATGGTCTTGACCTTGATTTTTAGGGCTTAGACTCTGTATAATCTTTTCACAGCATGAAAAAAGTAACTAAAGCAGTAATTCCCGCAGCAGGCTTCGGAACTAGATTTCTTCCCCAAACCAAGGCTATGCCTAAGGAAATGCTTCCAATTGTAGATAAACCTGTTATCCAATATGTAGTTGAAGAATTGGTTGAAGCTGGAATTAAAGACATTTTTATAGTTACGGGATATCATAAAAGAGGAATTGAAGACCATTTTGATACTCCAAACCTTGACCTTATTGAAAACCTCAAAATGGGTGGAGAGAAGAAAAAACATCTTCTTGAAGAAGTAGAAAGAATAAGTAACCTCGCCAACTTTGTCTATATTAGACAGAAAGGACCATACGGCAACGGTACACCACTTTTAAATGTTAGGCATTTAATCGGCAACGAGCCATTTATATATACATGGAGTGATGATTTTATAAAAGCTGAACCTGTAAGTAGAGTTAAACAACTGATGAACGCCTATGAGAAATATGGTGCCACGTGTTTAGGCAGTATCAGGGCAACAAAAGATGATGACTATGACAGGTATGGATGTTCAGGAGGAACTTACCTTGAAGACGGAATAATGGATGTCAAAGAAGTGGTAGAAAAGCCCGGAAAGGAAAAAGCCCCATCAGACCTAATGAATGTTTCAGGCTTTCTTTTTACACCAGAAATATTTGATTATCTAGATGATGTGTTGGACAAATTGGGTGAAGGAGAGGAGCTTTATTATAATGATGCACTAAAACATATGTTAAGTGACGGGAAAAGAGTTCTAGCCGTCGAAATAAAAGGGGGCAAATATTACGATACAGGAAACAAACTTGAATACTTGAAAACTGTGGTTGAATTTGCTTTAAAACATAAAGATTTAAACGGTGAGTTTAAAAAATATTTAGCTTCTTTAAATTTAAAATGAAATTACTTGTAACTGGTGGTGCTGGTTTCATCGGGTCTAATTTTGTCCACTACTGGGTTAAAAAACATCCAAAAGATAAATTGGTTGTTGTAGATGCGCTAACTTATGCAGGTAACCTTGAAAATTTAGCTCCAGTTAAAAAAGAAGTCGAATTTATTGAGGCTGATATTAACGACAGGCCAAAAATTAGTCAAGCACTAAAAGGAATTGATACTGTTGTTCATTTTGCTGCAGAAAGTCATGTCGATCGTGCAATTTTTGACCCTTCTACTTATTGGCAAACAAATGTCCACGGAACTTTAACCCTTCTTGAAGAAGCAAATAAGGCGAAAGTTCCGCGTTTTCATCATATCTCAACGGACGAAGTAATGGGAGAATTGCCTCTTGATTCCAATGCTAAGTTTACAGAAAAAACTCCATATTCCCCAAGGCCTGATAATTTATACGCTCTATCAAAGGCGGAAGCAGACAAAATAGTTTTAGATTTTTATCAAAAAACAAAAATGTATATTACTATTTCAAATTGCTCAAATAATTATGGCCCTTATCAATTCCCGGAAAAATTTGTACCAATTATTGTTACTAATTTAATCGATAAAATTAAGGTTCCACTTCATGGTGATGGTAGAAATGTTAGAGATTGGATTCATACCAAAGACCACTCATCCGCAATTGATTTGATTTTACAAAAAGGTAGAAAAGGTGAAACCTATCTTGTAGGATCAAATAACGACAGAAGTAATAGCTATATTGTCAATAAAGTGGTTGATTTGTATGGTGCAAACGAAAATGTAATTAGGCATGTCTCAGATAGACACAGTAACGACAGAAGATACGCTATAAACGCAACAAAAATTATGGACGAGCTGGGGTGGAAACCTGAAATAACAAGAGATAAATTTAATGAAGGGTTAAAAGAAACAATTGCTTGGTATAAAGAAAACGAGGATTGGTGGAGACCGCTTCTTAAAAGAAAAGCTATGATTATGGATTCTTCAAAGTCAATCTCGGCCTATATATCACTTGATAGAGAGTCGGGTAAAACAAAATTTGTTTTTGGAAAGATAGAAAAACCTGCAGAGAAAAAAGAAACAGTTTTTGACGCGGATAAACACTTTGTGGAACAAAATCTGGTTAGATATGAAATTGTAATGAAAAATTTAAATAGTAAAAAATGGTACAAAGCAAGTCCTGATGAAATTAAAAACGAAATTAAAACATTGGGAATAAACCCTTCAACCTTTGGTTATGTAGAGGACCTTGCTAGTAGGGAAGATCATATTAATGGGGATTTGATACTTAACTTATCTAAAATTGAACATGCAGATTCTAAATATGGAATTTATGGAATCGGATCTTGGTTTGAGGTGGAAAACAAAAAGAAAGAAATTAGAATGGAAGGCTATTACTCCTGGGGTTGGGGACCCAAGTCAGGCGCAAAACTTCTTGTCTTAGTTAAAAGAAATGGGGAAATAACTCATTTGGCAACCCAAAGAGAACAAAAATTTCCAACAGGATCTGTTGAGTATACCTTAGCAGGAGGTTTTCCTAAGTTAAATGAATCAGTCTTGGACTTTATAATTAGATCAATTCAAAAAGATTTGAATTTAAGTGTAACTAAAAATGATGTAATTTTGGATCAAATAATTTCTCTCGGAAGACTTAATCCTGACTCTGGTATGACAAATAATAAACCAAACCTTTATGCAGTTATAGTTAATCTTTCAGATGAACTATATAAAGATGTCAAAAAGGGAGATAAGTTTGAAGAAGATGAGGGAATTGTTCTTTGGCCAATTGATAAACTAGCTGATTTAATCAATAAATGCGACGATGCCTATTTCCTCTCCGCCCTGACCCGTCTAAACCTAAATAAAAGTATCCTGTAGTCCTTGACTTCTTCTTCTTCTTATAAACTACTTTGAAATAAACAGATATGGAAAATTTTACAAAAAAGCAAGAAGCTGTATAGGTTCCCAACATATTCGACATTCCTCCTTCCTGTATAAGATAGTTGGTAGGTGTCATGTTGTTTAAAGATTCATGCTCTCTTTGGCAATTGT
>LBOW01000013.1 GCA_000989765.1 Candidatus Woesebacteria bacterium GW2011_GWB1_33_22
TTATTTGCAAATGCAAGACTGGTACCCCTTTTTGCTAATGATTGGTTTTACACTGGCTGTATATGTGGGAGCATCAATAGTTGTAGCCATTACCTCAAAACTGTTAAAGAAAAGGAGTTCTGTCAAGCAATAGAGGGTACTAATAGCCCGATCTGATTAACCTTTTCTATTTCCTCTCTGATTTGAGCTACCAGCCTGAAGTTTGAAAAAGCCTCGTAAATATGTGACAATTGCGTGGTTATATTAGTGTTACGATTCTCGAGCACTTCGGCAAGCTCAGTGCAGGCTTGTCTTAGATAAATTATGTGGTATGTATATTTGCTTCTTTGCGATCAGAGAACTTTCTATGTAGGATTTACTACAGATATTGTAAATAGAATTAGACAACATAAAGATAAACAGTCATTTTTTACTAAAAAGTTTTCTAGTCTAAAATTAATTTATTGTGAGAAATATGATTCTGAACAGCTAGCAATAGCAAGAGAAAAGCAAATTAAAGGTTGGTCAAGAACAAAAAAGCAAATGCTAATTAGAGGTAAATTGGGATATAATACTTGCACTGAGATTGTTGATGTTCTTTTGGCACATGAGAACGTTTTGTGAGTTTACCCTGAGTTTACCGAAGGGAATCGTGCCCGAGGAGCAAGTAGAATTAGCCTCAGATTGACTTCCGTATTGCTTTCTGAAATGATTAATTTATGGATTCAAATGTTTCCTCACAACCGACTCCGACAGATATCCTAGCAACTCAACCAAACCTACCGCCAATTATCGAAGTTTCTACCCCGAAAAAAAAATGGAAATTGATTTTAATCATAATTATATTCTTGATCTTTGTTGGAGCAGGCGGGTATCTGTTAACAAAAAATGTTGCCACAACCCCGACTTCCACTCCTACGCCGACTACTACCCCTATTCTAGACGTGCCAAAAACAAGTGCATCTGCGATAACTTTACCGCCACCCAGCATGGATGGTATTAATACTCATACGGAGCTATATGGTACGGGTGCTGACCCTAATATAATTACACTAGGCCCAAAGGTTGGCGGCCATCCAGGTTGGGAACCTTACCAGTATAAGCCTGGCATGGGCTTTGAAGCTTATAAGGGCGGTTCGCCGGTACTCGCACCATTCGATATGGTGCTAGTTGGCTTTCGAGACACCAGTACTCAGATTGTGTCGGGAGGAACATCTGCCCATTCCGATGATGTGAAATTATTCTTCGAATCTGCAAGCCTTGATTGGCCAGGAGCGTATTTGACTGTATATCATTTATTAACTTCACCTCTATTGACCGGGCACACTCAAAGAGCAAGTAACGACCTCATGGCACCGCCAGCCCAGGGATTCCAAATATTTTGGGATGGGACTTATACACTCCCGCCCCAGGGCAATGCAGCTTCGTACGGTGCTCTAATCGGATACAAGGTCAAGCGTGGGGAACTTATTGGATTTGCTGGGACTGTACCTTCACCGAAGGGTCCTCACTCCTTTGCTGACTTCTACTTCGATGTACCAGATACATCAGTAAATCCGAATATTCAAAACGGGGACAGATATCTTCACCTTGTACAACCTGGCACATTCTTCTATTGGAAAAGTTATAGCCCTGATGCAACTTTCCCCAGCGGGGTGCTTGCTTATCCTTTTGAAACTGATGGTTATCAACTCCCAACCGAACAACGTAATGTTAATTTCAAGTACACCCCTAAAGAAATAAAATAAGTTCGAGCGTCAATTCGTGCCCGTGGGGCCAGTTTATTCTTAAGTATAATAAATACCTTCTTGATATACTTAATTTATGAGACGGTTTAAACAAATTTTATTTGTGGTAGGAACTCTTGTTTCAGTAGTAGCTATTCTCCACTTTTATAACAACAAAAGTGCTTATACAAATCTACCTGAAAACGGAAGACCAATACTAGAGTTGCCGATAGATACAAATGGAAAAATTCCAAACCAAATCATGCCAATGGGAGAAACAATAAACCACAATGCTAAACAAGGTGGCCATCCTGGGATTGATTTTCAATGGCATGACGGAGATGGTGTTAAGATTTACTCCTCAATGGACTCGGTCGTAGTTGGAATTTTTCCAGACAAAAATGGTAGGTATGATTTGGCGACCAGAAATGGAAAATGGGGTGTTGACTATACAGAACTGGAAAGTGTGAATCCAGAACTCAAATCGGGCTCCAAATTAAAAATTGGTGATTGGGTAGGAATTCCAAATCATCCTAATAACATAAAGGATTTTCCGAAGTACCGGATGGTTCATTGGCAGTTTGGTTATTCCGATTACATTATTCCCGGAAAAGTAAAGGACCGCCTTTGTCCACTGACTTATTTTTCACCATCTGCTAGAAGTCTCTTAGAAAAAATTTGGACAGAAACTGATTGGCCTGAGATGAAAACCAATGCCCCAGAAATTTGCTCAAATTACTTTAAGGAAAGGGATGAATGAACAACAATAACACCTTGACTGCCGGCAGGCAGGTTTCAAATGGTGTAGTTCATAAAGTCCCAAAAGATCTATCAAAAACTTTAACATCTGACTCGAAGATACTTTCAATATGGGAAGACCTTACTCCCCTTGCAAGAAACGAATGGATCTGTTGGGTAGAAAATGCTAAACATTTAGACACCAGAAACAGAAGAATTGAAAGAGTTCGTTCAGAAATTGAGGAAGGTATTCGACGTCCTTGTTGTTGGGCTGGTTGCCCACATCGTTAGTTACCTCTTTTGTGTTCCCAAATGGTTTTTAATATCAAAACAGCAGGAACTGCAAGGATCGCTCCAACAATCCCAAAAAAAGTTATTCCTATCAAAAAGGCAAAAAACAACAAAAAAGGATTGACCTTTGTGGTTTTTCCCAAAAAATATGGAGCGATAAATAAATCCATTAACTGACTTAGTACAAGGTAGCTAAAAATAATTATTAATATTTCGTACACAGGATGGATATTTGGAATAATTAGCATTATTCCCCACACAATAAGGAAAACTATAAGAATTAATAAAAATTGCGTTTTGAAGTAAACAGACAATACTATTTTTAACTTCTCACTTAAATCTTGTTTTGGATTATTTTTCAACAACTTCTTTAGCTTTTTTTGCTTTTGGAGCTTTAACAGGCTTTTCAGGCTTAATTACTTTTACTTTAGGAGTCAAAAGTTCAATAATTTTGTCAAGCTTGGCATTTAAATCACTAAATTGTTTATTATTGTCATTTCTTGGAGCTTGAGGTCTGTCAAAAGATGGTCTATCGTTTCTCTCAGGTCTATCTCCAATAGAATTTCTACCACCTACTTTTTCAAAACAATCAGAACAATATACTGGTTTTCCTGAAGTGGGTCTAAATGGAACCTCACAATCTTTACCACAGTTAGAACAAACTGTCTTAAACATCTCACGAGGTCTATCATCTCGACCACCTGAATTACGACCACCAAAACTTGACCTTCCACCGCCACCAAAAGATCTACCACCACCTCGGCTATTGCCTCCACCCCTACTATCATCTCTATTAAAATATCCCATGAGGACACATCATACCATACTATTAAAGTAAATGCATAGTACCAGTACATTTTTTTCTACCACAGTGACAACTGTGTGTGCAGGGATTACAAAGGCCATCATTCGGTGGTAATAAATATAAAATTGTTAATTCCTGACCAACTTTAATATTTTTAATAGCTTTAAAATAAACATGACCTTTAGAATTAACTATTTTACAATTTGGTTCGCAAGAATGATTAATTAAATGAATATCAACTTTTGTTAAATCAGGATAAATTGCATAAGTATCATTTAAATACATTAAATAAAGACCAAGTTTATCTTTTTCTAAATCATATTCTGCAATTTTTATCTTTTCACCTGTATATTCCCCTATTATGATTTTATCTTTAATTTCTTTTTTACAAAAAACTCCCCTACCTTTGTTTTTTGTTTTTTTAATTTGAAAATAATCAGTTGAAATTAAAAACATGATGATACTTTACCATATCTAAATTACTATTTTACCCACTTGACAAGTTATTGTAGTACTTGTAGTATGTGTAATATGACAACTACTGATAGGCAACGGACAACCCTATTTTTTAATCCTCAAATTATTAAGCATGCCAAAGCTCAAGCTGTTATAGAAGAGACAACGTTAACTGCATTAATCGAAAAGGCATTAATAAAATATTTGCCAGAACAAACAATCATTAAAAAGGCGGTAATCAAATGACAGAAATTATTAAAAAACCAGTTGTTTCTACTCCTGTAAGGGTTGGGGCAACCGATTCTCAGACCTATGAGTATTTGGTTTATTGCTTCTTTGGTACGTTAGAGGTACTTCTTACTTTTCGCCTACTACTTAAATTAATGGGTGCAAATTATGGAGGTGGGTTCGTCAGATTGATTTACGGAACAACTAGACTTTTTATATTACCATTTGAGGGAATGTTTAGAAGGTTTACTTCCCAAGGTGTTGAAACAACTTCAATTCTTGAACCTTCAACTTTAGTTGCAATCATTGTCTACTCAATTTTAGCTTTTGGAATTGTAAAACTAATTAGAATTTCGTCAAAGGAGGTGGAAATTTAATGGGTATTGTACTTTGGATAATTTTTGGAGCCTTAGCAGGATGGATCGCATCTATCTTAATGAAAACCAACTACAGCCAGGGGATGATGATGGATATTGTCTTAGGAATTGTCGGAGCAGTTGTGGGTGGATTTTTAATGGGTTTAGTTGGTCAATCAGGAGTAAATGGGTTTACACTATACAGCTTAATTGTTGCCGTAATTGGAGCAGTTGTAGTTATATTTATTGGTCGTAAATTAAAGAGATGAGGTGATTAATAATGACAACTATAATAAATACTCCCCAACCTAAAGAGGATTCAGATGGAGGTATGGGAATGATTATCGGTCTTGTAATAGTCGTTTTTGTTACGTTTTTATTTTTTGTATATGGACTTCCTGCACTTAAGCAAATAAGGCTAGGGAATCCACAGATTAATGTACCTAGTGAAATTGATGTAAATATCAATCAGGAAAAATAAACAAGTTTGTCACGGGGTGATGAGGGGGTGAGACATATATGGGAATATCATTTTCAAATTTAAGTCCACTAGCATCTTTGGTTTTTGGAATATTAATCTTAGTTTTTCCAAGATTCCTTAATTACCTAATTGCTGCCTATTTAATTATCATCGGGCTCTTGGGTTTAGGATTAATTTCTTGATCAATTTTAATGTATAATGATTACATAAGATGTTGACTTTATTTTTGACAGTAGCCTTAGGAATTGTTTTTGCTGTATTTGCTACTCAAAATACTGGCCATGCATCTATATATTTTGGAGATTATTCATTACAAAATGTTCCAGTATATATCGTTGTTCTTATTCCCCTACTAATCGGTTTATCTTCATCTTTTGTAGTTCATTTAATCAAGTCTATGGCAAACAAGCTAAGTATGAGTAAAAGCAAAAACGAGATTAAAAATCTTAAAGAGGAATTGACAGAAATTACAAAAGAAGCACATAAATTGGAATTGGAAAACACCAAACTTAAGGCAAAAACAGGTGAATTCGACGAGGATTCAATTTAAAACTAATGTATAAATTTTTACTAAAAGTTTGGAAAGGTTTAAGGCTTCCCACCAACCTACAGCTCTTTTTTATGCGAAGGCTTAATGATCAGTTTCTTATCGGAGTAACGGGGATTATCTTTGACAACAAAGACAGGATTTTATTATTTAGACATACTTATAGAGATATAGACTCATGGAGTCTTCCTGGGGGATATATCAAAGCCAAAGAGCATCCTAAAGAAGCTCTAGAGAGAGAAATTAAAGAAGAGTCAGGATTGGTTGTTAGTGCGGACGAAAGACTTAAGCTCCGAACAGACAGGGAAACCCCAAGAATAGACATATCATATGTTGGAAAATACATAGGAGGAGAATTTAACAAATCAACAGAAGTTGTTGAGGCAAAGTTTTTTTCTTTTTCTAAATTGCCACTACTTCGACCTGATCAACTTTATTTTATTGAGAAAGCAAAAAATATGTATGTTGCAAGTAATTGATCTTTCCTTTGTGTTTATGCCATAATTACCTATGGATCAGGAACTACAAGCACAAAATGGTTACGGTAAAAGACCTGTTTGGCAATATTTGTTACTTTATTTAATAATTGGTGGAGTATTATACTTCTTAGTCTATTATTTATTTTTTTATTCTAAATCCGGCAAGTCATACTCCTATTCGTCTCAGGATGTCAAATCTCAAACCACAGAAACACTTTCAAAAAATACAGTTGTTTACACAAACTCAGGTTTTAATCCTAAAACTTTAACTGTCAAAGCTGGAACAACAGTAATTTTTAAAAATGAGTCCACAAAACCTATGTGGGTAGCTTCTAATCCCCATCCAATTCATACTGATTATTCTGCTTTTGATGCTGGAAAAGCCTATAAAAATGACAGTAGTTATTCATTTACTTTTACTGAAGCTAAAGAGTATCAATATCACAACCACCTGATCTCTAACGATGAAGGACTAATCATTGTCCAATAATTTAACTTCTTTCAATTAAAGCCAAAAACTCTTTGTTTTTACCCTTTTCCCCCACAACAGGTGATTCAACCAAGTTAACAATTTTTCCTCCAACTGCAGTGATATCATTTTTAACTTTTTCCAAAACCTCTTGCACTTTTTCATCTTTTAGTCTTCCTTTTTCTAAATATTCTTTAGGGGATTCATAGTGAGGTTTTATAAGAGAAATTATTATTCCCATTTCTTTTAAATTACTTAGGGTATTAGGAATTGTTAGAATTTGCTTTGTCCAAGAGGTGTCAATTGTAATTAGATCCATTTTTTCAGGCAACCCCACATGCATGGCATTAGTTCTCTCCATAACAACAACTCTTGAGTCATTTCTTAATTTCCAAGCTAGTTCTCCGTATGATGTGTCTATCGAATAAACTTTTTTGGCTCCGTTTTGGAGCAAACAGTCAACAAAACCTCCAGTTGATGAGCCAAAGTCAGCAACTACAAAATCCTTGACATCAGTTTTAAAAGTCTGTAGTGCAAACTGCAATTTTTCTCCAGCCCTAGATACAAAATTCGACATATCTGATATTATATATTAATATGAAAAAGGTGTTTGTTATTGTAATTTTATTTTTGATAATTATTTTTCCAGTTTATGCCCAAGATTTAACTACCAAAAAAGCGTTTGATGATTTCATCTTTTCACAAGATAATTACAGAGCAAGTTTGACTGAATTTAATCTCAAAAAGGGTTCGTATCAAAAAAATCCAACCTTATCATTAAAAGAAGAGGCAAGAGTATCCCTTTATGACTTCTTAACCAAGAGAAATGATTACAAAAGAACTTATTTGACAGTTGTTCGAACAAGAACATCAGACATGACAGTTTATTCAAAAATTGATCCAGAGGTTGTTTGGTATGAAAAGAGAGAAGATAATCTTAAGTCCACAGACTCTTTAGAAGATTTATTAATTAAATCAAATGAGGAAGATATAAGATACCAAACAGATACTCTACCAATAATTTACTTTTCTTTAGGAAATATTAGTTTATCCTCAATAATTGAATTAAAAATTGAGCATATCAATTTGTATGAAAAGCTAAAAAATGAAGCTGGCGAACTGGTTGAACTAGGAAGGGCAGACTCCTCACTTTTCGAAAGATGGTACAAAGATATCGACGCCGAACTTACAAAAATTAATGATATAGAAAAAGTAACCAAAATTGAAATACAAAAAATATTTTCTGCAGATAATTATCAGGTCAAGAAATCGTACGAAAAAGTGACAGAAAAATTATCTCCTGCTAAATCAAATCTTTTACAATTGAATAAATTTATTAGTGAATTAGAATTAACTATCTCAGAAAAAAGATGAAAAATATAATTAATAAAATAACACCAAGATTACAAATATTGGATTTAAAATTTCAAAATCTAATTCCAAATCCTAAGCTTCGCAAGGTTTTATACTACGCAACTGGAGGTCTTTTTGGATTTATGTTTTTATTAATTTTATTAGGCTTAATCCTTTCACCATTTATGAAAAGGGGTAATTCTGTTGGATTTATACTAAATAAGCCTAAAATTGAAGCTCCATCCCCTGTTGCAAGAGAAAATCTAAACTCCACTCAAAGGGAACTTTTGGAACTTCAAAATAAAGTTAGAAATTTAAAGTTTCCTGAAAGTATACTAACAATTCCTCTAATAGAAAGTAATTTAACTATATGATTAATACCGAGAACTTATTTTACGGACAACAAGAAAATGAAAGGATTTTATTTGTTGCACATCCCCATTTTATTGCAGGCTTTACAAACTTAGTCAAAGTATTTTTAATAGCTTTAGTTACCTTTTTAGTCTTTTTCTTTCTAGGAAAAGAGATTTCTCAAATCTCAAACATCTTTTATATTATCGGAACAATCACACCCTTAACTATAATTATTGTTGGATCAAAATTGGTTGATAACTTTCAAAAAAGAAATATTTCATATATTACCGACAGAAGAATAATTAGATTCGATCCAAACACTTTCTTTGCAACAAACATAAGAACTTTAAGTTGGGATGAAGCTGTCAAGGTTAAAACATATTCGCCAAATATTATTTGGAAACAATTAAAAATTGGTACAGTTGTTGTCCACGCAAGAACTACAGTTAAAACGTCGGATGAAAACATAAGCCACACTTCAGCAGATGATATTGAATTAAATGATATTTACCTCTATAGAGATTTGGGAAATTATGTTGATAAAATTTTGTTTACCTATAAACAACTTCCAAAAGAAATGGCAAATATTAGATCCTTTGTCCCCAAACCTAAAGGGGAAAGATTTTAGCTCTCAAGACCTTGATAAATAAACTGCTTCATTAAAGTCTGGTATGGCATATCCATTCTGTGAGCTTTGACTTTTACTCTGTTTAGAATAGAATCCGGAATTCTGATTGTAATCGGACTAGATGTAAGTTTCAGATTTGGAAAAATCCATCTTTCAGCTTTGTCCCAGTCAACATACTCTGTGGAATCAACCCTTTGCCAAAATTTACTTTCTTCCAGTTCTGATTTGAACTTTGGAATTTTTTTAAATACTTTGTTTTCTTCTAACTTTTTCATATTTCTTCACCTCCTTTTTATGCATTCTACGAGCAGATATAATTCTTATTTTCTTTCTTCTCAATGTAAATACTACAAACAAAGTTACCTTTTCGATTGTTTTTCCTATTGCTATGTATCTCAACTCAAAAATTGAATGTTTAATGTCAGATATTACTAATAATTTAATATCAACAAATATTTCTTCTGTCTCCTTCGGCGTAACTCCATGTTTAAAATAACTTTTACTTATATTTGCGTTATCCCAATCAAATATGATTTGACTACCTTTTATATTCACTGTACATATATTATATGTACATATTTAATTTGTCAATAAGAATGATTAATTTTTTCTGAAGAGGTGTGTTCTGAAAATAGTTTATAGATTAATTCCATAGCTTTAGCATTTCCCTCTTTTCCTAAATTACTTTCTGTAATATCAATCGCACGTTCAAGCTTTTGTCTTGCAACAGTAAGACTTGTGGGTTGAAAGTCAGCAAAAAAATAGCGTAAAGATTCGATTCCAGATTCTCCAGTTATAGTATCATTCTTTGCTTTACCTAAATGAAGTTTTTCATGAGCTTCTTTCAAAAGTTGAACCAATTCGTAAGGATAATCAGGTGGAATCATATCAGTTAATATTCCCCACTCTTTTTTGCTTGGCATATTAGTCAAGATAATCCTGAAGTTTTTTGCGACGGGAGGGGTGTTTAAGTTTTCGAAGTGCTTTGGCTTCAATTTGACGAATACGCTCTCTAGTAACACCAAATACTCTTCCTACTTCCTCAAGAGTCATTTGTTTTGTTCCTTCAAGCCCAAAACGAAGTTTCAATACTTTTGCTTCCCTTTCAGTTAAGGTCCCCAAAACCTCATCTAAATGGTCTTTTAAAAGTTGTTTACTGGCTTGATCAACAGGAGAAAGTTGGCTTTCATCTGGAATAAAGTCCCCTAAAAGACTTTCTTGATCTTCACCTACAGGAGCCTCAAGAGATGTAGTTTCTTGAGCAATTTTAAATATTTCTCTGACTCTGTCTCCATCAAGTTCTACCTGTTCTCCAATTTCTTCAGGGGTTGGTTCCCTTCCCAATTCCTGCATTAACCTTCGACTCGCCCTATAAAGCTTATTGATCGTCTCAACCATATGAACAGGAATTCTAATGGTTCTTGCTTGATCGGCAATTGCGCGGGTTATAGCTTGTCTGACCCACCAAGTGGCATAGGTTGAAAACTTAAATCCTTTTCTCCAGTCATATTTTTCAACAGCACGGATTAAACCTTGATTACCTTCTTGAATCAAATCGAGAAGCGAAAGACCACGACCAATATATTTTTTGGCGATAGAAACGACCAAACGAAGATTACTTTCAGTTAATTTATCTTTTGCTCTTTTTTCCTGTTTTTCGTATCGTTTTGCATATTCAATTTCATCTTCAGCATTTAATAACGGCACTCTGCCAATTTCTCTTAAGTATTGTCTAACAGGGTCAGTTGATTCAATACCTTCTAGTCTAGTTAATAACTCTATTTCTTTATCTAGTTTTTCTTTGGATGTTTCAATTAAAGTCTCATCGTCCGAGGCAACTGATTCAAAGACATCAATACCTTCAGATAAAAGTTGGTCATACAAATTATCTAGTTCATCAATTCTATTTTCTGCATCCGGAAAAATTTCTAAAATTTCTTCTTGGGTTAAAAATCCTTGATCTCTGGCCTTTTTGATGATTTCAATTACTTGTTTTCGTAGCATAAGCCGTAATTATACCTAAATTTTGGTTTTTCTTAAAGGGTAGAAAGTTTTTTACTAATTTCGCCAAATTCCGTCAACAATTCTTTGTTGTTTTCATCAAGTTTTATTTTTTCTCCTAAATCTTCAAGGTCTTGTTTTAATTTTAACTTTGTTAGTTCAAATATGATTTTATCAATATCTTCACTTTCAGAATTAGCTAAAACCATTTCTCCATAACCTTCTTTTAATTCTTCCGGTAAATTTTTATTTTTTTCAAAATTATTAATAACTTTTAATATAAATTCTGAAGAAACCAGTTCTTTTGTTTCTTTTTTAAAAATTAGTTTTGATTTTTGAGAAATTGCATTAACTAATAATTTTTCTTCCAAAAGCTGTCTTCTTGTTTTTGCTTGTCCATAAATAGCAACGTCTTCACTTGTCCTGAGCGAAGCCGAAGGATTTTTTTCTATTTGACCAAATACCGCCTCAACAGGAACAGAAAGTTTTCTAGCTAAAATTTCGATATAATGCGCTTGCACTATTTTATCTTCAATTGACACTAAAACCGGTATCACTTCTTGACTTATTTTTTTCTTATCTTCTCCTGTTTCTATACCATATTTACTTACTGCGGTATTTATCAAAAAATCCCAGATAGGAATAGCGTCGTTAATTGCCTTTTTAAATTTTTCAGGATCTTTTCTTGCTATTTCATCAGGGTCTTTATAACCTTCTAAATGAGCCACTCTTACTTCAAATCCTAAATTCTCGGCTAAAATTGCCCCTCTTTTGGCCGCTTCATCCCCTGCAAAGTCTGAGTCAAGACAGAGAATTATTTTTTTAGCAAATCTTCCTATTAACCTTACCTGATCCTCGGTCAGAGCGGAGCCTTTGATCGCTATTACATTTTTGATTCCAGCCTGGAAGGACGAAATCATGTCAATCTCTCCTTCAACTATAACTGCAAATTTTGCATCTCTTATATATGACTTGGTAATATTTAACCCGTACAAAACTTTTGATTTGTGATACGCGGGGGTGTCAGGAGAGTTAATATATTTGGCCATATCCTGTCTGACCCAAGGTAAAATTCTACCTGCAAAACCTATTACATTATCCCTATGATCCATTAATGGAAAGATTACTCTTCCTCGGAATCTATCTATTCCACGTCCTACCAAAAGTCCTGTCAATTTCAGATCATTTAAACTAAATTTTTTCTTTTTTGTTAAAAAATCTGAGAAAGCATTAAAACTTTCAGGAGAATAGCCAATTTTAAAAAGCTTGATAGTTTCTGGTTTTAATCTCCTATCTTTTGTTAAGTATTCTAAAATTCTTTTACCTTGTGGATGGGAATTTAGAACATACTCGTAAAAATTTAGTGCAGATTTATTGACTTCAATTATTTTTTCTCTTTCTGAAGTTATTTCTGTTTTAAATGTTGTTAATTTAACTCCAGCTTTATCTGCCAAATATTTTAAGGCCTCTCCAAACTCCATTCCCTCATGTTCTTCAAGAAAAGTAAAAACATCTCCAGATTTGCCACATCCAAAACATTTATACATCTGAAGTTCAGGAGAAATCATGAATGACGGAGTTTTTTCTCCATGAAATGGACAATTTGCTTTGTAGTTTCTGCCTGCCTTTTTAAGTTCTAAATATTCTGAAAGAAGTGAAACAATATCAGTTTTACTCTTTACTTCTTCAATTTGATTATCACTCATTAAGTTGGATTATACCTCAAACTCCAAAATTAAGGGTAAATGATCTGAAACCTCAATATTTGGAACTGTAAACTTTTTTACTTTTACATCTTTAGAAACAAAACAATAATCTGCATAATGTTGCTTTACAAAACCAGGCTCATTCTTAAATTGCTCCCAAGCAATTCTGTTCCTTGTAGATTTAATTGCAAAATCCTCTATGAGATTCTGGTATCCATATACTTCAAATTTCTTAATACTCTCCGTATCTGGTAACAGATTAAAATCTCCAATAACTATTTGAGGACCCGACGCGCCTTTCATGTATTCAATTATTTGATCTGACTGTTTGAGTCTTGCCAAACTATCCAGTTTAGAGCCAGGTAAAGCCATCCCGTGAACAAGGGCTATATTTATTTTCTTATTATCTAGTGTAACCTCATAAGTTGTTGTGAACGCAAAAGGAAGTTTTTCAACCGGATCAATCGGAGCTGAAATTTTCTTAATAAATTTAAAATTTAAATCATTTTTAACAAAGAAGCTTTGGCCAAAATTAACTTCTAATCGTGGATCATATATTCCATCTTGATAAAAGTTAGCAAAGTTAGTTAACTTGTCTCCAATTTTTTTATGAAGTTCAGGATTAACTTCTGTTAAACAACAAATGTCGGAGTCTTTTAAATAATCGTCGACAAAGTCAAAGAATGGTTTTCCAACTTTACCATACCAACAATTTAAGAAAATTATTTTCATCAATCTTTTTTCTTGTCCAATTTATCTAACTTTAGAAGCTTAACACCAAAATAAACTACAAGTGAGATTATCAAAAAATCAATGAACACACTAATAAAGTCTCCATACATTATTTTTGCAGATCCAACTGACCAGTAGGAATTTTTTAACTCTCCAATTGATCCTAATGCAAGACCGACAAAAGGATTAACAAGATCGGTTACTATGGCACTGACAAGTTTAGACACTGCCCCACCTAAGATAAAGCCTACAGCTAAACCAACAACACCCTGTTCTCGTATAAAATTAATAAAACCCTTCATAGACACATTGTACCACCTGGCGGAGAGGGAGGGATTTGAACCCTCGATAACCTTACGGCTATACCCGATTTCCAATCGAGCGCACTAGGCCACTATGCGACCTCTCCGAGTTTAAGTCCGAAGCTATTATATCAGGAGTTGACTCTTTTTGAGGATTTTCTTTTCTTCTGCCACTCTTTAATCATGTTGTTTGCAATCTTTAACATATCTTTTTCTCTTTTTAATTTCAGTTTCTTCAAGCTTCCTGCATAATCAAACCAATTAAATTCACCTATACCCAGTATTTCTGCTCCTGTTTTATAAAACATTAAATAATAAATATATTTATATGTAATACTTTTATTATTAACTGTTCCTGCCCCTACTCCACGACCAACTTCATCCAAAACTCTGGCATTCATATTTCCTTGTTCTGAAGTAAATCTGATTACGGATCTTACAGAAGATTCTCCACGTCTTACAATAGATTTTAATATTTCCCATTCACCTTCATTATTTTTTGAAAGTAAAAAATGATTCTTTCCCCTACCTTCTTTAAAAATTACTGCTCCACCAATTAATATCTCACCATTATTATTTTTCATAATTTATGTGTATTGTAACAGAAAAGCGGAGGATGTAGGAGTCGAACCTACTTGGGATTACTCCCACGGGTTTTCGAAACCCGCGTATTACCGTTCTACCAATCCTCCTTTGTGTCCCCGGGAGGAATCGGACCTCCAGCCTGGGATCCGCAATCCCATATTTTATCCATTAAACTACGGGGACTTATTAAGTATTATAACGTTTATTGAGGTAGTTTTTTACTAAACCAGTCTATTGCTTTATCTAATTTGGAAGGTGAAATTTCTTCTTCACTTAAATATTCTTTTAAGTTTTTCCTAACCTCTTCTTTAACTTCTGGTTTTATAACTAATTCCATTCTATTGGGAATAGATGCAGTCTCCAAAACTAAAAGTTCACTATCATATCTTTTTCCAAACCAAAATCTACCTAAAAATTGCCAATTTGTTGTTCTACCTCCAACTTTGATTCCCTTGTTTGTGATTTTATATTCCAAATCTTGCGGAGCTACGGTGCTCATAACATAGTAAAGAAAAATTAAGGAAACTATTAAGATTACAGGCATTGCTCCTTCTGCTAAGAATAGAATCAAACAAACTATTGCTGCAATTGAAATAGTAGTTAAATAAAATTGTTTGTCTCTTCTTTTAAACGGTCTTGCTGGAGCAATCCAAGTTACTAAATCTTTTTCTAATTCAGGTTTTAAAGGGCTAGGTTCCATGTCTAAAATTATACCTTATATCTGATATAATTGCAGGATTGGAGAGTATCCCGAACGGTTCAGGGAAAAGTTTGCTAAACTTTGACTCTTAATTGGGTCCGACAGGTTCGACTCCTGTACTCTCCGCCACGGAAGGTGGGCGGGACGGTAACGCGCGAGTCTTGAAAACTCGTGAGCGCAAGCTCTAACAGGTTCGACCCCTGTACCTTCCGCAAATTATCTAGCAATAGTTAAACTTTTTATATTTTTAAAACCTGTTTCTTGCAACACTTTTTTAGCTTCATTTATGGTTGAGCCCGTGGTGTAAACATCGTCAAACAAGACAAGTGAATAGTGATTAGTGATTAGTGAATAGTGGGGACCGATTGAGAATACACCTGACAAATTTTGGCGACGAGCAAGGCCTTTTAGACCTACTTGAGATATTGTTTCTTTTGTACGAATTAATAAATCAGGAAAATATTTCCAGTTCATTTTGTTTGCAAGTTTCTCTCCAATTATTTCTGCTTGATTAAACCCTCTCCAATTTTCCCGATGTTTATGAAGTGGAATTGAAACAAGAGTAGAATTTAGAAAATAGTTACTAAAAGTTAGTTTCTTAACACAAATATTCACTAATTCATCCACAATATCGTATGCAAATTTGTATTTTAAAGAAATTATTGCACGTCTTATTACCCCTTCATACTTAAAAATTGAATAATTATTATTATCTATAATATTGCAAGGTCTGACCTTGCAATAACAATCATCACAGATATATTTTCCTGGTTTTTTACATTGCAAACAGTATTTGGGGAACAGAAAATCGAGAATCATATATAATTACTATATGCGCATCTTTAATAAAAGAGCAAGATTTGAATATGAACTAACTCCTGAAAGGGTTGAGGCCGGTATTGTCTTAAAAGGTGTTGAGGCTAAATCATTCCGTGATAATAGGATAGATTTATCACAATCCCATGTTAGAGTCTTAGATGGCGAAGTTTATTTAATAAATGCAAATATTCCTGCCAAGGGAATTTTAAAATATGAACCAACTAGAATGAGAAAACTTCTACTTCATAGAAATGAAATATTAGCTCTTGTTACAAAAACAAAACAAAAAAACTTGCAAATTGTGCCTACAATGATGTACAATAAACATCGTAGAATCAAGCTTGAATTAACTCTTGGAAAGTCCAAAAGAAAGTTTGAGAAAAAAGATTCTATCAAGCAAAAGGATGTTGAGAGAGATTTAGCTCTTGAGTTAAAAACGCGGGGATGACCGGTTTCGACGGGAAGCTCTTTTACAAAACTGCAAGCCAAGTTTGATAAACACTTGTCAAAAGATATCAAAAACTAAAAGCAAAAGCAGAACTATAAGCGGCGTCCTGAAGTCTGATTCTCGATCGGACCGAATGGGTGTAAACCAATTCGAGATGCTTTACAGATTTTAATGGTTTAGAGATCTGTGACTAAAGACAAATAAATCTTACTTTAGAATTCCTGTTGGTTGGATAATTTTTAAAGGAAATTTTAAAAAACTAAATACGCTTGTAGAAGTTTTGTTAGGTAGTTTTTCGGATGAGGGTTCGATTCCCTCCATCTCCACTTAAGTTTGTTTACGGCTCAAAATACATTAATTTTGAGCCTATTAGTAGAACTACTTTATTTTCTTTTTCACTAACTACCAAATCTTTTGCTTCTTTAATTGCATCTGATTTATATTGCATCTTAAAGTTACCGCCCTGCCTGCCGGCAGGCAGGTTTTTCTCCAGAACCACAACCCTCCCATTGTCTTTATCCAAAATATATACATTTTTTAATTCTTCATTTGTATAAATTGCAGTAGGATTAGTAATTTCATCAATAATTCCCTTCATTGTAATTGCTGTTGGGTTACCATTTGTAAGTTTGGTAACTTTTCCTGAGCTTGATAACAGCCAAATTGAACCATCAATTACCACATCTTTAACTTTTGAGAAATCCATCTCTATTCCTGGAGCTAACCATTCCTGTTTATCAGAAAATGATAAGTTTTTTCCCTGTGGTGAACCAGAAAATCTAAAGACTTGATTTGCAGTTTTATCTATCAAATAAATGTTAGCCGAGTAAATATAGATTAATGAATCATCCCAGTCCTTGTCTTTAACTTTAGTTTTTTCATTATTTATTTGATAAATCCCACCGTCAGTTAATGAAAATAATTTATCTTCATATGAAGCAATTAGCATAACACCATCAAGTTTATCTTTCCCAGCAACTATTTTTGCCTTTTTAGTTGAAAGGTCAACTTGTATAACACTTTTAATCTCCCTATCTAAAATAAACATTTCCTCTCCACTTGAAGTAATACTCTCTCCATTAAATCCACTTGTTTGAAGCGATAAATCCAAAAATTCTTTTAAATCAACCTTAATTTCTCCTAAAATGTCTGATTCGTTTTCATAAATGTTTTTTAGAAGTTCATCTAATTTTTCATTCTTGTAGCCATCCTCTTTTAATTCTTCTGCAGTTTTTTTCGCTTCAGTAAATGATTCCCTTGTTAATAGCTCGTAATTTGTAATAGCATTGCTTAATTTTTCTTCAGATATTTTATTAAATTCTTTTTTGTTTTTTTGGCTAATTCCGAAAATAACACTAACAACCAATATAACTAAAATTAAAACTCCAACCGTAAATGTGGTTTTTCTTTTTTCTGAAGTAGCATCATATATAGGATCTTTATTAACATAAATGGTTCTTTCATCTTTAACAGTAAGTTTGTTCTCTCCATTTTCTAAAACATATACATCTCCATACAACACTTTACCTTTAACAGATTGCCTTTGGTCAGTAGATTTTAAAAGTAGGAATTTATTTAAACCCCGAATAAGTGTGACTGTTGTTCCTTTTTCTGCAATAATATAAACAAAACCATCAGTGATTTTTGCATTACCAACCAGTTTATTGTTCACAAAATAAGTATAGCAAAGACAAAAACTGCTATTGCAAACAGAAAATGAAGAAAGGCTAAAAACTTAAGTTGTCCCTCAAAACCGACTTCTAAAGTGGCTGTCATTAACTGAACTTGGCGCATAACAACAAAGGCAAAAATTATATATATAACTAAAAATATCAAAATAAATACTTTAAGAATTGACCAAAGGGTTAAGGATAGAATCATCTTACCCTCCCTTCGATTGCCTCTTGTTGCTCTTCAATTCTTAAGTCTTGTAAAACCTTAGCAACTTTATCAGGTTTAGGAACTGCCAAAAACTCAAAATTTGGAACTTCTGAAGCTGTTTGAACCATGACATCCCCGTAATTGAAAAGCGTTCTAATAACTCCACCCATTTTATAAGTTACATCTTGAATTTTATCAATATTAGCGTCCGATACTTCTTTATAAATTAGATTATAAAAATCAATATCAATAATTCTTTCATCAGTTACTATATAGACATTAAAAAACCAAGTTAAAAAGCTCTCCAAAAAATAGGCTGTGGAAATTAAACACCAAATAAGTATGAAAATAAACATAAAATTGTCTGGTATCGAGTCAAAAATAGATAAACTTGGGGCAAAGACAGGAACCAAAAACATAATTATGGACATTAAAATCCAAGGGATATTGGTAATCCAATGTTTTCGTAGGAAAAGAACAACTTTTTCATTACTATCCATTGTTTCAAATTTCAAATTTTCTGGGCAAAACATTATCGAACCTAGTGGGTTAAATCCTGAGGATGGTAAATCTTTATACAAAACTTTTCTTAAATGATGTGTTTCTTCTTTGTCTTTGGGTGCTTTGAATACGTCTGGCATATGGTTAATTATAACAGATCGGGGTTATCTTTTTTCGATATTAAATAGTGGCCCTACAATTTGAATATTAGAAGGAGAGCGTAGATTAAAGTAACTTTTAAAATCTTGGCCATCAAACGATCTCCCGTCAATTGTAACCGTTGTTGTCCTTCCACTTCCAAAATCAGCACCGATTGAAACATTTGAAACAGAGTTAAAAGATGTTATACCTCGACTCGAAAGTTCGTTTTTAACCCTATTTTCATCCCACGTATCAACACCATCTGGGTTTGGTTTATCTGTTTGGGAGAGATGTTTTTGGGTCGATCCGTCTGCCTTAGCAAGGAGAATAACATTTGCAATATCTGCAACTTCTTCTGGTTTTAACCAAGCGGTTTTGTTGTATTGGGTTCTACTACCCCAATCACAATAAAAGGTTGGGGAAGATTTATCATAAGAATTGTTAAATAAATCTGAAAAGTTTCCAATTCCACTATTTGCATCTACCAATCTTTTTGTCCATGGCTTATTGCTCCATCCTATATCTCCAGATGTATATGCATACCCTCCATGTGTTGATGAATACCAAGCCGTAATTGGCAACCCCCCACTCGTCAACACCATACCTCTCGTTGCATCCACAGCAGCTTGCCATGTGCCGTTATTTATTTCGCGTTTAACAACCTGACAACTTTGGCTAGGGCAAATTGATTTTGTTCCATTGTTAGTATAATTTAGTGCGTAAGACCTGGCTGCAATAGCTTGCGCTTTTAAAGCGTCTATGGGAAAATCGGTCGGCATTTCATAAATATGTTTAACGTAGTCTTCAATATTCCAATTGTCGTTAAATGATTGTCCAAACTCATTTTTACCTGAAACGTTAATTGTTATCCCTATATTATACCCGCTCGTTACATCTGCGTTATAGTATGCATTTAGTATTTGTGTATAATTTTGACCAGTTTCAGCACGACCTTTAGCTCCAAATTGATTCA
>LBOW01000014.1 GCA_000989765.1 Candidatus Woesebacteria bacterium GW2011_GWB1_33_22
TATTATCACCACTAAAAATAAAAGCCTGTGTCTATCTGAAACAAAGAAAATACTTTCTAACTCTTTTTATTTTGGTTTGTTTAAATGGAGTGGTGAAGTGTATGAGGGCAGACATGCTCCAATTATTTCAAAGCAACTTTTTGATAAAGTACAAGAAGTCTTAGCTTCTCGTAATCATCAATGGATTAATGCTAATGTAAAAAAAGTTCACAAACAATATATAGGACTTCTAAAGTGTGGTGAGTGTGGAATGGCCATAACTGCTGAGGTACAACCAAAATATTATAAAGAGACTAATCGTCATGTTCTCTATACCTATTACCACTGTACTAAAAAATCTAAAATTGTTGGTTGTACACAGTCTCACTATGTCAGTGAAACTAATCTTCATTCTCAACTCACCACACTCATCAAAAAGTACACTTTGAAAAAGACTTGGGCTAATCAGATGTTCTCTAAATTAAAACAAGAAGAATCTGATATAGCCAAGTCCTGCCTTGATGCTATTTCAATTAAGAGAAAGGATTTGGAACAAATAGACATTAAATTAAAACTTCTCTTAGACTCATACCTCGATCAGATAATTGATAAGGAGGAATTTCAAGAAAGTAAGTTTCAATTAATGTCTAAAAAGAAAACAACTGAAGAACAAATCCTTTCTCTTAAAAAGAATCAAGGCAATTGGATTGAACCTTTCAAAAATTGGATATCTGTAGCTAGTGGAGTAGATCAAATAATATCAACACAAGATAAACAGCAAATAAAGGTACTCGCCTCAAAAATCTTCGGCTCGGACCTCTTTCTTGAAAACAAAACAGTCCGCGGAGATGGGATAAACGCTTGGTCGGCGCTCGGCGCCGATCCGACAGGTCGGACTTGGGTGCACCAAAGTGCAGTTGAACCCCCATTATCAAGATTTAAAGCATTATCCATTCCCAAAGTTTTCATAACTCGTGCAGATTCCGCAACAGTTGCCGAGTGAACGACTCCGATATAAACAATATTTCCCCTATTTGCAACAAAACTTCTGTTTCCTTTACTGCCTTTTTTGGGATCCTCATCTCCCCCAAAAGTTATATTTCCATTAAAAACCAAAAGAGGATAATTCATTAAAACTCCATTTACCCCCGTATCTCTTCCCCACTGACTACCTGCTGATACAAATCTAATGTAACCTCCACCGAAAATAACGGCTGGATTTGTGCTGTAAACATTATTTCCAGAATTAAAATAATATTTGTCTTTATTCATAACCAAAAGATCAAATGTGTTTTCTTTGCCGGCACAACTTGGATAATCTTTGGGACAAAAGTATGTTCCATTAATTCCAGCAAAACCATTATTGCGAGAAATATAATCTCCTAAAGATAATGCAGGACAGTTACCACCACAATCAGAAGTTGAAGCAGTATCAACTATTACTCTAGTCGAGGACATATCTGCAGAAACTATACTAACAGTAAAAATTCCTATATCTGTTTTTACACTTTGTCTTGAGTATCCAGCGTTTGGTGGAACGTTATTAATAATCGGAGCAGTTGTTGCCTTCATGGTAGGCTTTAGTGTTGGAGCAGTAGTTGGGGTAGTAGTTGGAATAGTAGTTGGAGTAGCAATAGATACGGAAATTAATAAAGAAATTAACCATTTAATGAAATTAGAAATCATAGTTTTTGTTAACAAAAATAGTATACTGTACTTCTTGAAAGATATGCCAGATATAAATCCTACAACACAAGGTTTGATTAAAGACATTCAAAGTGCCCAAAGTTTTACTCAGAAAAAAACTACAGAAACTATAAAAACCACAAAAACTGCCTCAAACCTGGCATTTTTGTATGAACGAGCGAGAAATGCTGTTGAGTTTAGAGATGAACATTTGGTAAGAACTGCCGCTATCGAAAGAATTTTAAGACGAAGATTATTTTTAAACCAAGACGATGAAAAAATTGCCAAAAATTTAATTAAGGAATTATCTTGGGCCAGATATTTTATCAACAATTCAATAGAAGCATCCAAAACACCGCAGCTAACTTTAATTATTAATAAATATAGGGATGCAATCAAAGACTTGGGGCAGGATTATTTTGAAACACTTATTGGTGTATGTTCATGTGAAATTGAAGAATTGTTAACTTTTAATCCAGTTAACCAAATTTTGATAAATTATGTTTCTTCTTCAATTCTACCTAGAATTGACTTTGGTGAAGAAAATCTGCAAACCAAAAGCATACAAGTATATATCGCAACAGAGCGAACATTTGCTAAAAATAGCGAAAACTTTATAACATATAAACTCCTAAAAGTATTGTTGCCTAAATGGGAAGATTCAAAAATCTTGATTAAATCGTTAGAGACTATTAAGGACCACCTTAACTATCCCAAAAAAGACATTTTAAGAATCAAGGTGTCACAAATGATGCCCCCTTTCAACCTCCTGCGAGAAATCATTCTTTTATCAAAAGAGTTTACAACAACAATAACAAATGAAGAAGAGTTTAGGAAAAAGGCATTAAATATCCTAGAAGAAAAATACCTCGAGACAAAAGACAAAGTGTTACGTGCATCCAAAAGAAGCATCGTTTACATTTTTTTAACCAAAATGGTTTTGGCGATATTAATTGAAATCCCTTTTGAAATTATATTTAGTCGAATTAACTATATTGTTTTGACAGTCAATATATTGTTCCCTCCTGCTCTTATGTTTTTATTTAATAGTGGTGTAAAGTTGCCTGATAGCAATAATACAAAAAACATGCTAGATAAACTGGAACAATACTTATATTCAGACGAGAAAAATATTGTTCCAGAATATATTGAAATAAAAAGACAAAACAAAAAATCGGATAGGATATTTTTTTATTTTTTTGTTTTTACCTCATCATTAATTGTACTTGGAATTTTGGGTTTTTTAAACTTGTTAGGATTTAGTTTTATTAGTCAAATTATATTTTTATTTTTTCTTTCTGTCGTTTCTTTTTTTGCATTTAGAGTTAGAGAAATATCAGCTGATTTTAAACTTAAAGATAATTATGGTGAATCATTTTTAGAAACATTGCTAGATTACATATTTTTACCAATAATCAAAGTTGGGCAATTCCTATCAAACCAAATAAGTAAACTTAATATTTTGAGTTTTATTTTTGATTTTATTATTGAAGCTCCCCTAAAAACTTTTTTGGAAATTCTTGAGGACTGGTTACACTTTGTGAGAGTCAAGAAGGAGGAGATCCTTAGTTAAGTTTTTAATTTCTTCTTTAATAATTTTCTTCATATTTTTTTTAGATTTGGTATCTAAATATTCAAGTAATTTAATATCATGAGGCCTGGCATGAAACATTTCCAAAAATTCGTGGTGATGTTCATTCGGCAAATGGGTTAAACAACAACCTAAAACTTTATGGTGAATAATCTCTTCGACCATTTGCCACAATTCCTGTCTTTCATCATTAACTGGTGTCAATTTCTTAATTTTTTTGTCAACACCTTTAAGAACTGTTAGTTTGTCGTAAAATAACATTGTCATATTTTTAATAAATCCTTTCCACTTAAATCATTATATACAACTGGTCCTAATTTTATCTTGTTTTCCGGATCATCAACAAAAAAAACTAAAACTGCGCCTTTTTTGTAGCGAGCTCCACCTAAGTATTCCATTACTTCAGGACTTCCACCAAAATGTTTACCTGTCCAAGCAGCAGGACCCGAATCTGCAAGTGCTGTCACAATGGCATTACCATTGATCGTATTAACGATTAAAAGTTTTCTGTGTTTATACCAATCCCGAAGATAAGGCTGCCTACTGTTCCAGTCTGGAAGATACAGTGTTTGAACTACAGAATACCATTTCTCAGTTTCTTCTAAAGTTGAAGTTAGATCAGTTTTTGACTTTGCAAAATACCCCCATGCACCTAATCCCGGAGCAATTCCTTCTTTGTAATATGGTCCATGATTTTCCAAAACATCTCCTGGATATCTTTTCAAATGCTGTTCGGCACCAATGTAACCATAAACAGTATTAAGATGCTCTCCTTCTAGGGTTGCTTTGGATTTAATTTTTAAAATGTCACTAATTATTACTTCTAATCTTTTTTCTTCATCTCGTGCTAAAGGTCTTACCTCGGAGGGCAATAATTTTTGTAAAATATTTATAAAATTTTCTTGTGGAATTAAATTTTTATTATTTATTTCTATTGGAGCAGGTAATTGATTAATATTTACTGGGGAAGTTAATAATAAACTACCTGTTATAGCACCGGCTGAAATTAGTTTTGCTGAATATTGCCTTAAATTTTTAAGTTCTAATCCTTTTCCCAATAAAAATTGGTGAGCCTCAGGAAAGTTTTTCTTAAAATCACTTTGGGCCTCTATACTTTTTAATTTTAATTTGGTTCTAAAATCGTACATAATCTTTTTAAAGCCTCTTCTTTACCTAAAATGGCAATTGATTCATTGATTGGTGGAGTAAATTTAGCTCCAGTTATAGCAATTCTTAAATCCATAAAAAAGTCTCCTGTTTTAAAATTATTTTCTTTAACCACTTCCATTAAATCTCTTTCTTTTTCAATTCCCTCAATAGCCTTCTCTAAATGTAATTTATAATTTTCCCCAAATAGTTTTTTGTCTAGTTCAGGTTTTTCAAAGAAAAAATTTGCTAAAGAATTAAAGTCGGAAAGTTTTTTGATTCGACCTTGAATTAAACCAACAATTGATTTATTTTTGGCTGTATTTTCTAAATTTAGTTTTTGAATAAGTTCCTCAGTTGATAACTTTCGAATGTAGTCGCCATTAAACCAATCAAGTTTTTCTCTATTAAATACTGGGTTTGATTTTTGAAATCCTTTTTGATCAAAATCTTTTACAAACGAATTTAAATTAAAAAGCTCTTGATTATTTTTGGGTGCCCAACCTAATAAAATCACAAAATTAAATAAGGCTTCGGGTAGATAGCCTTCATTTAGTAATCCTTGAACAGACGTACTACCTTTTCTTTTTGAGAGTTTTCCACCATCAGGATCCATTATGTCAGTCAGATGTCCAATTTCTGGAACTTCATATCCAAGATATTTATAAACCAAAAGATGAATTGGTGTTGAAGGCGTCCAGTCATGACCCCTTAAAACGTGGCTAATTTTCATATCGTGATCATCTACAACAACAGCTAGATGATATGTGGGAAATTTGTCAGTCTTTAACAAAGTTGCATCACCTACTATATTGGTACTCCATGAAACTTTTTTATTTATAACAAAATCTGTAAAACTTATACCTTCATTGTCTGGCACTCTAAGTTTTATAGCCCCAGATGTTAAATTTTTATACCTACAAGGGTCTCTTAAGTCTTTTGAAAATCCATCTTCTTTAGCATTTTTAGCCTCACATTGACAATAAAAAGCGCTACCTTCCTTAACCAACCTTTCTGCTGCTTTTTTGTACAAACCTAGTCTTTCAGACTGTACATAAAATTCGTCCCATTTGATATTGAATATTCCCAGTAGTCGCTTGATATCCTCTACGCCACCCTCTTTCTCCCTTTTTTTATCTGTATCCTCAATTCTTAAAATAAAATCTCCATTAAGATGTTTTGCTAATGCGTACGCGTAAAATGCGGTTCTTAAATTCCCAATGTGCATTGAACCTGTAGGACTTGGGGCAAAACGAGTTCTAACTTTCATATTTTAGATTTTATCATCTATAATAAAAATATGGTAACTTTAACCTATGCTTCTATAACTGCCAGAAAGTCTATTAGATATTTTATTTATTTTATTATCTTTTTAATTGTGGGAAGAGTCGTGCTTAACGGAACTATTGCACTTTACAAAAAAATATTTCCTCCAGCACCAGAACCTGCAACTGTTGCATTTGGAAAATTGCCAAAGTTGCCTTTTCCTGAGAAAACTAAAAAAGACTTAAAGTTTACTCTTGAAACCGCAAATGGAGAAATTCCACTATTTCCACTTAAAGTAAGTGTATATTTTATGCCCAAAAAATCTGCAAACTTATTATCATTAGACTTTACCAAAGACATGACCAAAAAACTTGGCTTTTCTCTTGAACCACAGCAAATATCTGATTCAATTTATAAATTTAACCACAAATCCTCTCTTGCTATACTTGAGACCGATATTATTACTAATGCCTTTTCAATTAGTTATGACCTAAATGCAGATCCGTTGCCAATCTCAGTTAAATCCCTACAACCTGAAATCTCAGCTTCTACTGTTAAATCTTTCTTAAACAGCGGAGGGCTTCTTGCCGAAGATTTAACAGGCGAGGTCAAACATCAATTCTTAAAAACCCAAGGTGGGAATTTTATACCAGCAGTATCACTTTCTGACGCCAGTATCACAAGAGTCGATATTTTTAGAAAAAAATATAATGAACTTCCTATTGTAACCAACGAATCTGGAAAAGCAAACGTTTGGTTTATGGTTAGCGGAATTAGAGAAAAAGGACGAGATATTATCGCAGGAGAGTATCATTATTTCCCTATAGATGAAACAAAACTAGCAACATACCCAATCAAGACAGGTAGCGAAGCATGGCAAGAATTCATAAATGGCAATTATTACTCAGCATCATTTGGAACAACAATCGATGGAAACAATATAAAAATAAGAAAAGTTTATTTGGCCTATTATGACCCTGGGGTCTATACGGAATTTTTCCAACCCATCTATGTATTTGAGGGAGACAATGATTTTGTAGGTTATGTTCCCGCAGTTACTTCAGAATATTACGGAGAGTAGTAACTAACTTGGAATAACATCTTCCCAAATATAATTTTCAAAAATCCAATCAATTAGTTCTGTAGTTTCACCAAATCTATCAGAACTACCCAATACAACAATTATTACTCCTTTACCATTTCGGGAAACTTCAGTGACTAAATTTTCCCTGGCATTTTCAGTCCAGCCAGTTTTAATACCTAAAATACCTTCAACGCTACCTAAAAGTTTATTGATATTGATCAGTCTATGAGAAATTCTACCATCGACACTTTTAACAGTTATTTCTTTTGTTCCTACAATTTTTGCAAAAATCGGGTTTTTCATTGCATATTTAGATACAACTATTAAATCTCTGGCAGTAACATACTGAGCTCCATTATCAAGTCCTGTAGGATTACTAAAGTGGGTATTATTAAGCCCTAAATCTTTTACTTTTTTATTCATTAAAGTAATAAACAAATCCCGTCCACCTGGGTGATTTGAAGCCAAAACCTCAGCAGCATCATTAGCTGAGTAAATAAGTAGTCCATTTAATAAATCTGAGAATAAAAGTTGTTCACCTGATACTAATCCCATTTTCTGTCCAACCACATTAACTTTCCCGACTTTTAAAACTTGATCTAAGTTGTAACTATCCAAAGCCACCAAAGCGGTTATTATTTTAGTTGTAGAAGCTGGTAAAAGTGTTTTACTAGAATCTTTTTCATATAATGTAACTCCTGAAGCTAAATCGATTGCCATTACAGACTGAGCTGAAAGTATAGGATATTTTGCACCATCTTTTAAAATTGGTAATAGGGAGTATGCTTTTACGTTTTTCTCTGGAAAAATATAAGTAACCAAGTTATCTAAATTATTTGATAAAGCTAAGGCAGAAGTTGAAATTAAAACAAATGCTAAAAGTGATAAGTAAAGAAGATTATTTTTCATCTAGTTTAATTCCAAGCTCTTTTAATTGTTCATCTGAGGCCTCACTTGGCGCATCAAGAACTGCTGTTTGGCCTGATGATGATGTTGGATAGGCCATGACCTCACGGACCGAAGTCTCGCCCAAAACAGCCATCAGAAACCTATCAAGTCCAGGGGCAATACCTCCATGTGGTGGTACACCGTAAGTAAAAGCTGTTAACATATGTTCAAATTGAGCTTTTTGTTTTTCTGAAAAACCAATTAATTTAAACACTTTCTCTTGAATTTTTGGATCATGTATTCTAATACTTCCCCCACCCACTTCAAATCCATTTAACACCATATCATGTTGCAATCCTCTTACTTTTCCAGGATCGATTTCCAGTAAACCTAAGTCATCAGGATGAGGAGAAGTAAACATATGATGAGATGGTGCCCATTTCGCACCACCTGAGCCATAGAAAAAATCATCCTTTGATTGTTCAGTGAATAATGGAAAATCAACTATCCAACAAAAAGCCAGTTCATTTGGGTCATTTTTATCGGCTCGAAGATCTGGTTTATCATTTCCATACTTTTCTTTAGCTAATTTATGCGAAATTCTGGGCCAAGGAGATTCTTTAATTCGTTTTTCAGGAAAAAGTTCAGTAACTAATGTCGAAAACATTTTTTCTGTTAAATCTAAAATATCATTTTGCTCTACAAAAGACATTTCCATATCAAGTTGTGTAAACTCGCCATAAGCTCTATCTTTTCTGGGATCTTCGTCTCTAAAACACCTTGCAAACTGGAAATATCTTTCCATTCCAGCAACCATTAATAATTGTTTATATTGTTGAGGAGATTGTGGAAGAGCATAAAACTTGCCAGTTTGTAATCTTGATGGTACCAAAAAATCTCTTGCACCCTCTGGTGTAGTTTTAGTTAAAATTGGAGTTTCAATTTCCACGAACTCAAGTTCGTGTAAATAATTTCTCAAAAATTGAGTTACTTTTGAACGAATTCTAATGTTTCTTGCCATCCGTGGTCTTCTTAAATCAAGATATCTAAATTTAGTTCTAACATTTTCATCAATGTCATAACCATCTGTATCTATTGGAAGAGGAAGTTCTGAAGCTAATGATAATATTTCTAATTTTTCAATTTGCAATTCAATTTTACCTGTTTTAATATCCGTGTTTATTAATTTTTCAGGTCTTTCTACAATCTTGCCAGTTATTTCTACAACACTTTCGACAGTCACTTTTTCAAGATTTTGGCCGACACACTGAATGATTCCACTTCTATCTCTTAAATCTATAAAGGTAATTTTTCCATGATCTCTAACAGTATCAACCCAACCCTGTTCTTTAACTGTTTCACCTATTTTTTCAATTGATTCTAAAACCAATGTTCTTTGCATATCTTGTATTGTAGTTTTAAGATTGACTCTTGACAAGAAGCTAAAAATTTTCATAATATACAAATTGTTGCTATAAAACTAATATGAATACATTTTGTTCCTACAAGACAATTACCAACCTCTTTATCTAAGAGGGGTTTGTCTTTTTGGAACTAACAAAAAAATTAACAAACCTCTATAAAAAGAGGTTTTTTTAGTATTAAGGAGGTGATTTAATATGACAAATGAAAATAATTTACCAAAAAATAGACAGCCGTCAAATTTAGGTCTAGGTGTGGCCACAGATTTGGAATTTTTTGCTACTTCTCAAGAAGTTTTAGATCCAAGACCAATAACAAAAACTAAACAATTATCAAAACACAGATTACCAGCACAAGTTAGGGAAGGAAATTGGGAGTCAGATTCAGACTATTTCAGACAACCTTAATATCTTTAACCTTTAGTTGTATTTGGGAACGGCCGTTCCAAGTGTTAGTTTCAATGGTGTAAGCAACATCGCACAAGATACTAGAATCTAGAATATAGCCACTAGGAATATTAAACCAAATTGCGTTGAAAACAACTTCGTTTTGGGAAAGTTTTAACTTTAAATGCTTACCATCTGTTCCTACTAGTTTAGCTTCTCTCACATTCACACCTTTGGTGATAAAAACAGGTGCAAAATTGCCATAGCCTGTTGGCTCAAACTTTTCAAGTTCTTTAATTAAACTTTCATTTATCAATTCGAAATTAACTTCTAGGTCTATTTTTAATTTCTTCTCTAAAATATCATCTGTTAATTTAACTTGACTTAATTTATTTATTTTTAATCTGAACTCTGAAATTTTAGAGGTTTCAATTGAAAAACCAGCAGCCATTGGATGCCCTCCTCCTTCAATTATTAGTCCTGTTTCTTTAATTGCCTCGATTATATTAAATCCGAAAATACTTCTTGCTGAAGCTTTTGATATTTTTTCGCCTTTTGAAAGTACAATTGATGGTCTGTAGAATTTTTCAGTAATTTTGCCTGATGCTAGACCAATTACTCCTTCATGATAATCACCTTCGATAACTACTACTTTTTCTTCTGTTACCAACTGCATTGCTTTAATTAAAACATCGTCAACAATTCTTTGTCTTTCAATATTTGTTTCAGCTAATACTTTTGCCAAGTCGTCTGCTTTTTTTGTATCTCTTGTACAAAGGAGTCTTAAAGAATCTAGAGCATGGGAAAGTCTACCCATAGCATTAATCCTAGGAGCTAATATATAGCCTACTTCATATACTCCGACTTTATCTAAACCTGCACTTTTGATTAAAGCTTTTAGCCCTACTCTTTTTGTTTTTTGTAAATCTTCTAAGCCATATTTAACCAACGATCTATTGATTCCCAAAAGCGACATCTGATCTGCAATCGTTCCAATAGCTACCAAATCCAAACCTCTGTTAGGTTCGGAACCCGCCTTACGGGTTCCGAACCTGTAAGACAACTCACGGGATAAAAACCATGAGAGAGCTGAACCACAAACAGCAGTAGAATGTAGAATGTAGGGAGTAGAAAGCTTTTTAATGCCTTTTGTATGATGATCTAAAACTATTATATCTATGTTTCTTTTTTTAGCTTCGGTAATAGCATCGTAAGCAACTATTCCATTATCAACACATATTATCAATTTAGCATTTAAATTTTTAGCATTTAGCATTTCAAAACTACTAGTTTTGATTCCATAACCTTCTTCAAACCTGTCAGGAATATAAGGCAAGGCATCAAAGCCTAATTTGTATAAAGTTTCCCAAAGAATTGCAGCTGCACAAACACCATCGCAGTCATAATCACCAAAAACAACAATTTTTTCTTTATTTTTTTTGGCAAGTTCAAGTCTGTTGAGAATATTTTTATGAATTTTAATTGATTCAGGAAACTTTGGGGTTAGAAATTCGTCAACTTCTTTTTTTGTTTTTATATTCCTATTTTTAAGAAGCTCTTTTATAATATTTTTTCCTTTACTTAAAATCTGCCATTTCATACTCTGATATAATAAACTTATTATGAATTTTAATCTACCCAAAGAAGTAATAGAAATTATAGCTAAATTTAAAAAGCAAAATTTTGAAATTTATGTTGTTGGTGGTGCAGTTAGAGATATTCTTATGGGTCATATTGTATATGACTGGGACTTTACAACAGATGCACAGCCTTCCGAAATTTTAACAATATATCCCGATGGTTTTTACGACAATTCTTTTGGTACAGTAGGTGTTTCCTTTGAAAATCTTGACAGACCGTTTGAAATTACAACATTTAGAACTGAACATGGTTACTCAGATAATAGGAGGCCCGACAAAGTCATTTGGGGTAAAACTTTAGAAGAAGACTTGAAAAGACGCGACTTTACAATTAACGCCATGGCCTATGACGGGAAAAAAATTATTGACCTATATGGAGGACAAAAAGATCTAAACAACAAACTTATAAGGGCGGTTGGAGACCCCAATGAACGTTTTAATGAAGATGCACTTCGCATGATGCGAGCTGTCCGGATTGGAGGAGAACTAAATTTTGAAATAGAAGAAAAAACTTTGGAGGCAATAAAAATAAACTCAACTTTAATTAACAAAATTGCCAAAGAGAGAATAAAGGATGAGTTGTTTAAAATTTTAAAAAGCTCTAATCCATATAAGGGGATCGTTCTTCTTAAAGATACAGGTTTGATGCAAGAAATACTGCCAGAACTTATGAAATGCTTCGGAGTTGGGCAAAAATCACCCCAAAGACACCATATTTATGATGTGGGAAATCATCTTTTAATGAGTTTAAAAGAATGTAAATCTCCTGACCCTGTTACAAGATTTGCAACACTAATTCATGACATTGGCAAACCTCAAACATATAAAAAGTTAGATTCAGGGATTATAACTTTCTATAACCACGAGATGGTTTCTACTAAAATTGCAATTAATATTGCAGATAGACTTAGGTTTTCAGCAAAAGAAAAGGGCAAATTTGTAAAGTTAATTAGGTTTCATCAGTTTACAGTTGATGAACATCAAACAGATTCTGCCATAAGAAGGTTTTTAAGAAATATTGGGCTTGAAAATGTAGAAGATATGTTAGCTCTAAGAGTTGCAGACAGACTTGGTGGGGGTGCAAGAGAAACAAGCTGGAGACTTGAAGAATTCAAAAAAAGGCTTTTTGAAGTTCAAAAACAACCATTTTCGATTAAGGATTTAAAAATTAACGGCAAAGATGTAATGGAAATTTTAAAAATTCCCTCAGGACCCAAAGTTGGAGAAATTTTAGAAAAAATATTTAATGAAGTTGTCGAAAAAAATCTTCCAAATGAAAGAAAAGTGTTATTAAAAAGTATCACTGTACTAGTACAATAGTATTTAATATGAACAAACAAAAACTTTATACTTTTGATGAAGATTTTAAGAAAAGGCTCGAAGATCCTAAGTTTAAAAAAGAATGGGACAAATCAGAGCCAGAACGTTTATTGGGGCATTCTTTAATGGAGATGATTATCAAAAGAAAAACAGACTATAAAAAATTGGCCAAGAAAACAAAAATATCTGAAGAAACTATTGGAGATATAATACTTGGATTTACAAATCCTAAATTGTCATTATTGAAAAAGTTAGCTTCTTCCCTAGATTCCAAATTAGTTTTGAGGTTTGAATAATTTACTTAACTTTTGTATTTCCACCCAGACTTAATTTTTTGCCCTTGCCATCACTAATTATTTCAGTAACAAGAATATTCGGATTTCCCTGTTGAACCAATTTAACATCCTTAACTTCAACTTTTAATGTCTCAGCAGATTTAGATCTATCTCCTTTTGCATTCGTTTCCACAATCAAAACTCTTCCACGAATTCGTGCAAAGCTTTCACTTAAAGCACTAGCTAATGTAATTTCTGACATTATGAGGCCTATATTACTCTCTCTCTTTGCGATGTATAGGTTCCCAACATATTCGACATTCCTCCTTCCTGTATAAGATAGTTGGTAGGTGTCATGTTGTTTAAAGATTCATGCTCTCTTTGGCAATTG
>LBOW01000015.1 GCA_000989765.1 Candidatus Woesebacteria bacterium GW2011_GWB1_33_22
ACTTGAGCATCCACCTTTCATATTGTATGCCGATCTAGACAAACCTAAAGATTCTAATTTTTGAGCCAAGAAGGATTGTTGTTTTGCAGAAAGTGTAGCCAAATATATTTCAACTTTTGCAACTTCACCTGCTAAGAATTTTGCATCTTCGCTAACTTGTTTTTGCAAAACCGCCAATGATGCTTTATTTTTTTCAAGATTTAATTTATCACTTTTGAGTTTGATTATTTCTTCTGAATATTTTTCTATTGTTTTTCTGTCTGCATCAGCAACTTTTTCCCTTATTTTAATTATTCTAAATACCTCCAAGGCATCATCGGCTGACAATATTGATAACACGGGATCATATAATCTTATATCAATATATTGACCCACCGCCTTTTTACCTAAAATTTCTTGAGCATAAACAGAATCTTTTTCTCTTTTTGAAATATCTCTCTCTAAATTTTTAAGGAATATTGTCATTGAAGTAATCCTTTTATTTAAATCGTTTACTTTTGCTTGTAACTTTGCTAAATCTTGTTTGTTTTTTTCTTGTGCTGGTGCATATTGACTCTTAATTTTTTCCAATTCCTCCATACAAAAATCTGCATCACCGGATGAAACTGTGTTAGGATTTATATTCAAACAATCAACAGCTAATACAACCCTGTTAAATGCTAAATATAAAACACAAATTACAACTATACTAAAAATTAAATTTATAGATCTGATCATAATTCATTATATCAGTTAAAAAATGTGTATAATTTGGTAATGACAGATTATATTCTAAATTTTAAAAAGTGGTTTAAGTTAAAAGTTTTCTTGTGGAAATTTGAAAATAATAAAGTTGTTTTTAAACAAAATGATATTTGGTGGTGTAGTATTGGAATGAATCTAGGTGAAGAAATATTTGGTAAAGGAGAAAAATTTAATAGACCAGTTTTAATATTTAAAAAATTTACTTCAAACTCATTCCTTGGGTTACCACTTACAAGTAAGGAGAAGTCCGGATCATGGTATACAAAAATTACGCTTCATGGAAAAAATGATTGGGTTATTTTAAATCAAGCAAGAATTTTAGACAAGAAAAGACTAACCAAAAGACTTGGTACACTCGATGATACTGATATGAGACGTATTAGAAAAGATTTTTTGAAACTATATGGGGCCTAAAATAGTCATCCCGCCTTGCGACGGGAATCGGTGGGAAAATCCCAAATTGTGTTTAAATGATAACAAAAAAATTATGAAAAGTCAAGTTGGTCTGTTAAAATTGAAACTATATATATGAAAAAAGTAATTTTTGGTTTGTTATTGGTTTTAAGTTTAATAAATGCTTCTATTAAACCTGCATCAGCACAACTCAACACTGGTAATTGTAGCGGTGATTCAATTGAAACAGCCATTGGTTGTATTCCTGTTGCAGACACGAATGCTTTTATGGGATGGATATTAGGCTGGGCTGTGGGGGTTGGTGGTGGTATTGCCTTTTTGTTAATTGTCTATGCCAGCTTTATGATAATGACCTCACAGGGGGATCCAACAAGATTAAAGGCTGGCCAAGAACTTTTAACATCTGCTATTTCTGGACTTATAATGCTTATTTTTAGTGTCTTTATACTAAAGTTTATAGGAATTGATATACTTGGTTTAGATGATTTTGGCTTTGGAAATTAAAATGATCACACAAAATTTAGATTTAGACAAAATACAAAATATAGGATTACCTACTTTTTCTTATCGTTCTGGAGGAAGAACTAACGCAGATATTGGTAGAGTTATTTCAGATCTACTTCCATATTTGTTTGGTGCTGCAGGAATTATTTTAATTTTTATGATTATTTCTTCAGGTTTTAGTATGATGACATCACGTGGAGATCCTAAAGTATTTCAAATGGCTCAAGGGAAATTAACAACTGCAGTTTTAGGTGTTTTTATTTTATTTATATCTTTTTTTGTAGTTCAACTTGTTTTAAAGTTTTTTGGAATAAATACAACAATATTTGGATAATATGAAAAGTTTAGCAGATATCGGCTCAGATTTTATAGGAACTAATCCCAATTTAACAACACAGGAAGGGGTTGGAAAAATTGTTTCTGCAATAATTGCAGGATCTTTATCAATTGCAGGAGTGATCTTACTTTTTCTTTTAATTGGTGGAGGAATTGCAATAATTTCTGGTGCTGGAAATTCAGACCCAAAAACTGTTGAGCAAGGTAAAAAAGCTACAACTTCTGCACTTATTGGCTTTATAGTTGTATTTTCTGCCTATTGGATAGTTAAACTTATTGAAACAATCACAGGCTTGAACCTTATGGGTGGTACTCCTTAACGATTTTGTAGTGCCAATGTTGACAAAACCGTACGATTTCGTTAACATTACTATATGATAACTGTACAAAATTTGGTTAAGGCAATCTTTGAATCTAAACAAATTGGATTATCCAAAGAAGTTCAGAGGCCTAAATATTCCAAGTGGCTTGACGAAGCATCAAAAAATCGATTGATTAAGGCAGTTGTTGGATTTAGAAGATCAGGCAAATCTTACCTTCTTAAAATGTTTTCAAATAGACTTATAGCTAGAGGGGTTCCTGGTGAAAATATATTTTTTTTGAACTTTGAAAACACACTTCTTCGTGAGGTCAAAACAGTGAACGAATTAAGAAAGATTTGGGAAATATATTTACAAAAAATTGCTAATATTAATAAAGAAATCTATATTATTTGGGATGAATTGCAGATAGTTGAGGGGTGGGAAAAATTAGTTAGAACATTATATGAACAAGATAGATTTAATATTTTTATCAGTGGCTCTAATAGTAAACTTTTGTCAGGTGAACTAAGTAGTTCTCTATCAGGTAGGAGTATTGAACTTGAAGTTCTACCTTTTAGTTTTATAGAATATTTAAAAAGTCAAAATATTAAATATAATAATTATTATCAAAACATTGAACAGATTGATCATGCGTTTATTCATTATTTAAAAAGGGGCGGACTACCTGAACAATTTAAACTTAATGAAGATTTAGCCACATCTTACAAAGATAGTTTGATTAGAAAAGTTTTACTTGATGATATAATAGAAAGGTATCAAATAGACAAAATTGCAACTTTAAAAGAAGTTTTTGATTTTGTAAAAGGAAACATCACTTCAACTACATCTCTAAAAAAAATTGCGGACAGAATAACCAGCCAAGGGATTAGTGTTTCTATTGCAACAATTGATAATTATTTATACTATTGGCAAACATCATACGCCTTAAACAAATTAACAAAATACAATTTTCAACTTAAGAGAATATTTGAAAAAATTAATAAGTATTATGTAATTGATAACATTTTATTGACTGGTGGAGATGAAAACGATGAAAAGAGACTAGAAAATTTAGTTTATATTGAATTAATTAGACGCTATGGTAGAAATAATATTTATTATGCACAAAATGAAAATGGTTACGAGGTCGACTTCTTAACCAACCAAGAAGGTGTTAAATCTTTCTTCCAGGTATGTCATACTCTAAATGACGGCAATATAAAAAGAGAGTTTGGAAATCTAAAAATTATCAAGAATTATCTTGATGGAGAAGGAAAAATATTGTATTTAAATGATCAAAGAACAGAATTTCAAGAAAATAATTCACTTCCTGTTGTCGAATGGCTTTTAGAAAAATAAATGTTGTATAATCTAAAAAGATGACAAAATTATTAGCAGTAGATGGTAATCCGTTTGGAACAGTCAAAATACCAAGCAACTTGGAGACAATTTACGGTTCAGAACCCGGTGTCGCTTTTGGTAAATTAATCCAATTTGCTCTTCGTGGTTTGATTGTTGTAGCTGGCCTTTATGCATTATTTAATTTAGTTTTGGCAGGATATTCTTTCATGTCAGCAGGAGATGATGCTAAAAAAGTTGCTGGTGCCTGGGCACAGATTTACCAGACAATTATTGGCCTTGCAGTTGCAGCCGGCAGTTTTGTCTTAGCAGCTCTCTTTGGACAACTGTTATTTGATAATTGGTTATTTTTATTACAACCGACAATACCAACACCATGAATAAATTAACTCAAATAAATTTATACGACCCAGCGCAGGGAAATTTGAAAGGTTTTGGAGCCCTTGGATTAGAAATACCCGCAGGATCTCCTATACAAATCTTTGCAAAATTTATAACTTCAACTATCGGTATTATTTCATTAATAGCCATAATTTGGTTTGTGTATATATTTTTGATGGGAGCAGTTAGCATAATTACTTCAGGTGGTGATAAAAATGCTCTTGAATCTGCAAAGAAAAAAATCACATCTGGATTAATAGGTTTAATGATAACAATTTTTGCTATTTTTCTAGTTAGATTTATTGGTTATATCATCGGATTACCTGACATTTTAAGTATAGGAGGTTTTTTTGAAAGTCTTATAATTAAATAATATGTATAATTTGCTTGCAGGCGGAACACCAGCTTATCAACAGGACATCAAAAATCCTCTCATCAAAGGAACATTGCAAAATTTATTTGAAGCTCCTGATGTAGCAATTTTGTTCAGTGAATTACTACCAAATATCATTGGTTTAATCTTAGTTTTTGGGGCTGTTGCCTTTTTCTTCATGCTACTTTGGGGGGCAGTTTCTTGGATAATTTCAGGTGGAGATAAAGCCCATATAGAAAGTGCTAAATCAAGAATTACAAGTGCATTGATTGGTCTTATTTTATTGCTTTCTACTTTTGCAATCGTAAAACTGATAGAGGCATTCTTTGGCATAGACATTTTGTCTATTGACATAGGTCCATTAGTTATTCAATAATAATCATATGAATGATTTTCTACTTGCCAATTCAATTAAATTAGCTGAGACAATAGATTTAGGTAAGGACTTGGGTGAATTTGATGCTGCAAAAAGTCTTAGTATTCCTGGAATGGTATCAGGTTTTCTTATGTTCATTTTAGTAATTGCCGCATTGGCATTTTTCTTTATATTGGTAATTGGTGGTGTTAAATGGATTATTTCAGGTGGTGATAAAGCTCACACAGAGGCTGCAAGAAATCAAATTACAGCAGCTCTTGTAGGTTTAGTTATTGTCTTTTCAGCTTGGGCAATAGTTCAATTAATTGACGCCTTCTTTGGTATAAATATACTGAAACTTGAACTTCCTACCGCGGTCGGTAAGTAATCTTCTCTTGCCCAAATTCTTTGTTTAATATACACTTGTTTTGTATGTCACAAGATAATTTAAATTTAATTATTAAAGCAATCAAAAAAATTTTAGAAAAGAAACACCAAAAGTTGGTGAGATTGCAAATGTGCTCACTTATTTATATCGAAGTAAATATAATTGGGAAGTATCTCCCGATATACATCTTTTTTCTGAAAAGAATTTTAATCAAAGATTAAATAATAATAGTTTATTTATTAGAGAAATTGTAAAAGGAAAAACAATATATGAAAACTGAAGAATATAAAGACTGGATAACAAAATCGGAAGACAATATTAAATGGTCAATTGACAATTTAAAGGATCAAAACTATGTTTTAGTTTGTTTCTTATGTCAACAAGCAGTTGAGATAATTTTAAAAGGATTTCTTTATTTTAAAGATGAAGTACCTCCAAAAATTCACGATCTATTAAAATTGGTTAATATTTGTAAAAAATTAGGATTGAATATTGACGACGAACAAATTCCTAAACTTGCAAAGCTTGCAGAATATTATATGAAATCAAGATATCCTGATATGTTAGATTCTAATCTTGATAATAAAGTTCTCGCAGAAGAAGCACTTGAATTTGCACAAGAAATTATTAAGACTGTTAAACTTAAATTAACATGACAGACCCTGCAACAATTAAAGATTTAGAAGATGTTTTTACAAATATAGTTAAGGTTTTAATGGCAGGAGGAGCATTAACACTTTTTATATTGCTATTAACTTCTGGTTTTAAGTATCTTTCTTCTGGAGGGGACCAAAAGGCTGTAGAAGGAGCTAAAAAAACATTAACCTATGCAATTGGTGGTTTTGTTGCTCTTGCCTTCTCATACTTAATTCTGCGCATCATAGGACAGTTTACTGGAACCGATTCGATAATTACAAACTTTACGATCTTTAAGAATTGAATGTTAAATGAAAAACCTGTCTAAATTTACACTGTTTTTATTTTTTTTGGTTTTCTCATTATTCACTATTACTCGTGCCGTCACGGCACAGGTCCCTCCCCCAAGAGTACCTTGTGATCCTAACGCTGTTGAAGATCCAGAGTTTAATTCCCTTCGTCCTTATCAAGCTTCCCCTTGTGGGGGTGATGGAAAAATAGGCTATTTTTGTGGAAATAAAATAATAATTAAAGAGGAAAAAACAGAGAAAATTAGTAGAACAGATCGTGGTGAAGCTTGCCAAGGTGTTTATAATTTTTCAGAACAAGGCGAACTTGACTGGGAAAATATAAAAAATTTTATTAACCGTTCCCCAAAAGAATATTGGATAGACATTTCTGAAACAGAGTTTCCAATTGCGGGTAACACTGAACAGGTAACAAACAGTCAAACAGATAATGATGTTTTTGACGATGCTACAAAAGTTAATGAATATGCAAGTTGGTACTTAAATGGAGTTATTAATAGAGCTGAATATGGGGACACAAAAAATACAGATAATGAACTTGTAAATTTTTCAGGTCCAATTCAAAAATTAATGCCATCAATAATTTTGGAAGCCCAACGGATTGGAACCATTAATTTGATTAATAACAAAACAGATCCAAACACAGAAGAAGAAGAAGATAAGACTGACCAAGAGGGCACAGCTTTAAACCATAACCAAATTGTTGTCTGTGCACAAGAAGGAATATTAAATTTATTTGGAAAAACCAAACCTGAAGAATGCTATGTTGGCAACGGTCCTAAAACAAACGCAAATGAGTATAGACTTGGAGACTGGATGGGAGATTTAAGTATTTGGAGATCAGCTGTTGAAATAGCAAGAAACTTAGCAGGAGGTTTACTGGGTACCATTGAACCATGGAATCACAGAACACCACCTCTTCCTTGGGACGATGGAACTGGTAAACCTTTTGAAAGTGATACTTTATACAGAAAAGCCTACAACGAATGGAAAGGCAAGTCTTGTCTAATTCTACCCATTATAGGCTTAACATGTATAGATAATCCCCTAATACCTAATAAGTGGGCAGATCTTTTTCCTTATATTCCCCTTTCAACAACTGCTGATAAAAATAAAAAAATGCCGATAGATACAGTGACTATCCAACCCTCTGGAGGAACAGTCATGCCCGAGAAAGAATGGAACGATTTTGATAATAAAGGTGAACCTGTTTTTTATTTTCCTCATACAGGAGAGGTGGCAACGTTGTCGGCATTTTTAAATAAAACCTATATTCCAAAAGATATACCCGCTGGAGAAATTGACCCAAAAACTACAGAGAGTAACAGTAACGCTCCTGGAGAATGTAAAACCATACAAGTAAGATCAAATGAAGGGGATAGTCTTTTCCCTATTAAAGAGCCTGGAGATGTTGGCGTTGAAGTTTATTTTAGGGTTACTGAAATACCTCAGGTTGGTTGCACTTCTCATAAAAATGCTTTGGGCGAATTAATTTGGACTGGAATATATTCAGGTACAGTTACAATTGAAATCCACACAAAACCAGTTAAGGTTCCTTTTGGAGAAGAAACATGGGAAACAACAGTTGCAGGACCAACCAGTACGGTTAGAAGAATTTTTCCAAAAGTTGAAAAGGGGGCTCCAATTGAATGTATTGCCGATATTCCATCAGAAACCAAGGCTGTTTATAGACCAGTTGAGGGAACAGATGAAATTGGTGTCGAAAGTTTACAAAATCCAGGCCAAAAATTTGATCCAGAAGATGCAAGAATTTACTTCCCTCACTGGGGAAGTATTTATGATTATTTCTTAAAAGGAATCCAAACTGCTCTCCGTCCAAAGGGTTATGGAGAACCTATTACAAGTGGTCAACTTTGCGAGAATCAAGAAAGTGAAGATCCTGGCGATTGTACCTTTGATATGAACAAAATAAATGCAGCCATCAACTCTGCGGCATCAAAATACAATGTTCCAGCCTCTTTATTACGAGCTATTTTTGAAATAGAATCCTATGAATACATAGCAGATCCAAGTAGTTATGTTTGTGAGGAAAATTTTGCAGGGGCGGCAGGAGTTGCCCAAATTGTAAAAAGTACATATGATCTTGTAACTTGTGGGGATGAAAAAATGGACAATGATATTCCTATGTGTGGAGAATATGATCCAAAATTATCAAGATGTAATATTGAAGATGCTTTTGAATTAATGGCTAGAATTTTGCTTTACAAAGCAGGAAGGTGGAATAGTTCCAGTTGCACTGGTGGGAGTATTTTAGAATCAGAAAAAATGGTTTGGTATGATGCTTCATGTAATTACTATGGAACACATTCCCCGGATGGATTAACTCAGGGTCTGGCCGAGGATTATCCTGCCAGCGAAATGAGAAATGGTGACCCTAGTCAAATGAATTATTGCGACATTGTTTGCTATAAAATGGGACAGTGTCCTCCATATCCACCATCTACCCCCTAATTTAGCCTTGACAAGTTTATAGTTTACTGTAAACTGTAAACTATATGCAAAACAGGTTAAACATTTTAAGTTTTATCCAAAATAAGGGAAGGGTTCGAGCCGAAGATTTAAGACGTGAGTTTGGTTTAAGTCGTGTTTCAATACACAAAATATTACTTAAACTCCAAGAGGAAAACAAAATTCAAAAATTTGGAACCTCTCCTCTAGTCTTTTATGGCCCCAAGACTGAAAACGAATATCATAATCAGTATTTGGGTATTGATTCAAAAATTATAGATTTTATCAACCAGAATTATCTATATGTTTCCCCAAAAGGAGAACAATTGACCGGATTTGAAGGTTTTACAGCATGGAGCAATAAAACTAATCAGTCAGTTGAGAAAAATGCCTATGATTATTTCCAAAGGATGACCTTTTACAATGCTTTTAAGAAAAACGGTCTCATCGACGGTATAAATAAACTAAAAAATACATTTGATAAAATTGGTTTAAATAAACTTTATTATTTAGACTTTTATTCAATAGATAGATTTGGAAAAACAAGGCTAGGACAAATGCTTCTCTATGCAAAACAAAGTCAAGACGAAAACCTAACAAAGGTAATTTCTAATGAGACCAAACCAAGTATTGAAGCGTTAATTAAAAGACTAAATATTACTAGTATAGGCTTCGTTCCTCCAACAGTTAGGAGAGAGGTCCAATTTATGAAGGTACTGGAAAGAAACTTAAATTTACCATTAACAAAACTTTCAATTGTTAAAATAAAATCGCAAGTAGCTGTCCCTCAAAAGACATTATCTAAACTTGAGGATAGAGTAGAAAATGCAAAAAACTCAATTATTGTAAATGATGACAGAGTACATCAAAATATTTTATTAATCGATGATGCTGTAGGTTCAGGATCAACTTTAAACGAAACAGCTTTACAAATTAGAGAGAAAAGAATTTGTAAAGGAAAAATTTATGGATTGGCAATTGTTGGTAGTTTCAAGGGTTTTGATGTAATTAGTGAAGTATAAGTTTCGTGTTATAATAACTTCATGCAAACTAAATTATTAGATTATAGAGTTATAATTGAGCCTGAGAATTATTCAAATGGCGATAAAGTTTACAATGCATATTGCCCCACTCTTGGTGTTGCAGATTATGGAGATACCATAGAAGAAGCTTTATCTAGTTTAAAAGATGGGATTGAACTTGCAGTCGAATCGTTAGCTAAAGAAAAATTAGAAATTCCATCGGATGATATTTCTAATCAAATAGTCACACAAACACAAATTAATTTTCCAATTGCTTTTGCTTAAAAGATGCCCAAACTGCCAAGAAATATTAAGCCAAAAATATTATTGCAATTTAACAAGTGAATTCAATTGAAATGTTTGCATTTGTTCGACGATGGCTTATCCCGAAGGAGTCATGCAAACAAAATATGAATGAAGTAAATTGAACTAAAAGTTTGGCAGGTGTGTCTTTTCTTCTTCCAATTCTTCCTTTGGACAAGCAAAGAAGAATTGAGTTTATGTTAATATAAAAAAATGGCCTAATTATTCTTTCTAGCAATTATGCCTCCACATCAAGTTGGTCCTGAATTAGTAATTTTAAATCTGTTATAATTTTATCATGCCTGCCAAAGTTGATAAAGTATATATCAAAGAGTTTGATAAATGGATAACTTCTGGAGATTATTATTTTACCCTTCCTGCCTAAGCAAGAAGGTCGTGGCTAACGCCAATTTGTTTTATGATATTATAAATATATGCAATTGTCAAATAAAATTAAAAGTGTTTTGTTATTACTAATTACTAGTTTCTATTTCCTAACTTCTAGCCTGTTGCCTTTAACTGCCCTTGCCCAAGAACAATCCGTGGTTAAGTGAATTTAATCTATATAATGGATAAAGAAACAGAAAAAATACTATCAAGCTTAAAAAGTCAGACGACAGGGATTTTTATAGATTCAGCAAATTTATTTTACGCCCAACGGAGAGCAGGTTGGAAAATATCTTGGTTAAAATTTTACAAGTTTCTTTCTGAGTATACAAAACTTAAATCAGTTAATTACTATGTCGGAACGCCACAAGAAAAAGGTAAGGCTTTAGAAAATAAAAAATTAACTTCAAAATTATCAAAAATTGGTTATACTGTGATTACAAAACCCCTCAAAAAAATATTTGTAGCTAGAAACAAATTTGTATATAAATGTAATTTTGATGTTGAAATTGCATTGGATGTTGCAGAAAAAATTGATAATATAGATACTGTTATAATTTCTTCAGGCGATAGTGATTTTATAGCTATAAAAAACTACTGTAGGAAAATGGGTAAAGATTTTTTAGTAATTTGTTTTGAGAAAAATATGGCATGGGAACTAAAATATGTTCATCGTATCTATTTTGAAAAAATTAAAGATCAATTATCTAAAAAAACCCCGACTTTGCAATCGGGGTGAAGTTATCGTCGTTAGTATAGTAAAATATAAATAAAATGTCAAGCCGAAATAATTAATAATTAAGAATTAACAGTTAAGAAATATGCAAACACAAAATAACAAAAAAAAGGATATAAAACAGAGAACTTTTGAATTTTCTTTAAAAATTATTCAATTTATTTCTAAGTTACCAAGTCAAAAAATTTATTGGTCATTAGGAGATCAATTGTTACGCTCTGGAACAGGTATTGGCGCCAATATCATCGAAGGTCAAGGATCTTCTTCAAAAAAAGAGTTTATTAATTTTATTAGAATTGCATTCAAAAGTGCAAAAGAAACAGAATATTGGTTGAAATTATTTAAGGAATCTAAATTAACTACCAATTCAGAACTTGATATCTTGGTTCAGGAATCCATAGAAATTACTAAGATCCTAAATTCAAGTATCTTAACCTTGAAAGCAAATAATAAATAAAAAAGAAGAATTAAAAATTATATGAAAACAACGAATACCAGAACAGGCTTCGAGAAGAAATTTGTTTCAATTCTTCACTCTTCTTTCTTATCTCTTAATTCGTCTAAAATTAACCTGTACTACAAAATTGTATTAAACTTATAATATATGACATCATTAAAAAAAATAACACTAACTCTTCTTTCTTCTTTCTTAATTCTTAATTCAGTAGTCATGCCATTACTGGCTGCTGAACCCACCACCTCCACATCAAGTTGGTATAACCAAGGGTTTGGAGACTGGTTTAGTAAAGTCTATGATGACAAAATATCTCCCCCATCAGAAATATTTGGAGAAAGATATACTGCAGCTCAAGTCCAATGGATAGTTTATAGTTTAGTTGCACTTCCATTAACTTTGGATCCAGAAAGTAAACAGTTGGTGGCTTGTTTTATAAGCCAAATGACGGCAGGGGCAGTAAATCTTGATACATGTGGACAGGCCATATTGGATCGTTTTAACAAATTTGATGAATACTTTCAAAGCTTGCAACAAAGTAAAGTAAATGATAATAGTTCCGTTCTTGCACATATGTTTGATTACAAAAGCAGAAGTATTTCAGGTATCGGATATATATCAAATTTAGTTACAAACTTCGCTTTAGTTAAACCTGTAAATGCACAGGGATTTGGCTACAATGCATTAAATCCTGTCCAACAATTTTGGTCTGGTTCTCGAAACATAGCATATGCTTTAATTGTTTTGGTCGTAATAGTTTTTGCATTTATGATCATGTTTCGTGTAAAACTTTCCCCTCAATTGGTGATATCAGTTCAATCTGTATTACCAAAAGTGGTGGTTGCGTTAATATTAGCCACATTTTCTTATGCAATTGCAGGTCTGTTGATAGATTTAATGTATGTTATCGGCAGTCTACTTGCACTTTTATTGGTTCTTGCGGGATTTGCAGGAGACAATGGTCAAATGTTTGGTGTTAATGGTGTTTACTATGACATCTTCCCTTCAAACACGACGGGGTTATATTTTTTAACACACATGCTTATGTATGATCTTTTCTTTCTTATTTCTATACTTATAGCTTTTATCGGAATGATAGCTCTAAGTCCAGCCATATTGGCCCAAGCTATTTTTGTAATAATTGGCATTTTATTAGTAATTTGGATTTTTATTTTATCGATTTGGTATACCTTCAAAGCAACTTGGGTGTTGGTCAAAACACTCATTAGTATTTATTTATCCATAATTGTTGGACCTATCCAAATCGTGCTTGGAGCTGTGATTCCATCACTCGGATTTGGATCATGGGCCAAAAAACTTTTCGCGGAATTATTAACTTTCCCAGTTACTGCAATGTTTATGTTTTTTGCTTGGAAACTAATGTGGGCCTCTTTTGGGTTTACAATTAGAGCTGTACTATCACAAAATTTTGTGGCTTTATTAACGGAAAAAATTGTTTTATGGTCAGGTGGAGATCCATCAACACTTTTGCCAGTACAAGGATTGTGGGCACCAGAAATCATTGGATTTAGTGAATCAGTAAGCGGAATAATTTTATTACTGATGAGCTTCACAATGATTACACTTATTCCAAAAGCAGTTGATATCATGAAGATGTTAATTATGGGTGAGAAGTTTGCCTTCGGCACTGCAATTGGTGAAGCCATGGGACCATTAAAGTGGGCTGGAGGACAAGCGTATAATCAAACAGGGGCAAGAGAAGCTATGGAACTTGGACAAGTAATTAGAAAAACAAGGATTATGAATAAATATATTGGTGAGGGTACCCGTGGTGGCCGTTTGTTAGAAAGATTTATTGGTGGGGATCCAGATGCGGCTCGTGGTGGAATTAAAAAATCTATAGAAAATTACGAAAAACGACTAGGTTATGAAAATGATAAATAGTACATTTTTTTTAATAAATCTTACTTTTTAGACAACATCACTTAAGGGGCATTTTTCTACCTTCCTCAACTTCAGCTATTGGCTTCCAATCGTTTATTCGAGTAGGATCTTGCTCATCAAAACGTAATGTCGTAGCAAAAGACATATCGTTTGAAGCCACAACTATTGGCTCTAAAGCTGCAGCCTGGGCTAAAAACATACCAAAGAACGAGTCTGAATAATCTTCGTATCCTTGTTTATCACTAATAAAGTCCTCTACATTCCTTAAAACCGAATATAGATTGTCTGCTTGTGTTTGTCTCTCTGCGGGTGTTAACTCTTCGACAAAATTTTGATATCTCCTTACTGCACCTCTACCTATTAAATTATGTACACCCAGCGCAAGTTGATGAAACACAATTGAAGATGACATCATTATTTCAAGTGATTGTCTTTTGGCCGATTTTCCTGATTCAGAAGTTGGATTTGTGAACTTCTTGATAACATTTCTAAGTGCAATGTCAGCTGCTTTAACTGCCGCCGTAATAGCAGCAGAAGGATTCTTTTTGGCTGTTTCTAATTGTTTTTCATTAGCGACTCCATAGAGTGGTGCATATATTTGTAACATGAAATTATCATTTACTGCCCTACTATCATCCGCGTATCTTGCGTACATCATCCAATTTATGTCCTTATGAGTAAGTCTTTTGCCCCCTGCTTCAAAGGTTGACTCTTGCCATATTTCTTCATTTCCTACTTTAACTTTTTTCCAAACCTTTCTTAACATATCTCCTACGGTATCTTGCTTTCCAGCACTCAACATGTCATATAATCCAATTTTGTATTGAGCCGCAACCATTGGAAAAATCAAATTCTCCTCTTTAATATTTCCTGTTTGTCTAACATAATTTGCTAAATTTTGTTTCTTTTTGTCCTTAGCGTCAGGGTTAAGATTTACATTTTTAAAATTATAAGGAGTAGGTACAAACACAACCGTCTCTTCTATGGCTTTACTTAAGTTAGGATTTATTTTTTTACCCAGTTTTACTCTTTCCGCTTCTCCCCTTTTCCACATCGACAAGTGCCCTAATTCTGCTTTAAAGGCCCCCATTATTCCAAAATATCTAGCCAAATGTTGTTGCTTACCACTTTTAATAATTTCCAGAATTCTTGCTCTATCGTTTATTTCAGCCATTTCAGAAACATATACCTGAGCCAGTCTTTCTGCTTCCTTTTCATCAACAGCTAACAATAAACCATTATTATTAGCTGAAATTCTGTTCTTAATTGCCGCATATACTAACTCATGGAAATATCTTTTGGCCGCAGTAAAGGCGTCGCCACTTGCTGTTGGATCTCCTTGAGAAGTTTCTACATGCCAGATATAAAACCATTCAAGGTTTTCCACAGGAACTTTTGTTTTATTGTCTATTAAAGAAACTTTTCCTTTAGAATCAATAACTATACTTGCATCTAGTAATCTTAGATCAATTTCTTTTCCATTTTTATCTAAAGGTATTGGTTTCCATTCATTACTAAATCCTCTTTCTGCTATATCAAAACTGGCAAAAGAAACCGCATCAGATAAGTGCACAGCAGACCTTGCAAGTTTTAAATCAAGAAGTCGTTTGGGTAAAATGTCGTAATTTTTCATCATCTGTTCCGCATCAGCCTGAACTTTTTTCAAAAATGAATTATATTTTTGGTAAACAGGATCGTCTTCATTAACTCCAACTCTTGAGAAATCATGTGGCAAACTGTCTATACTTTCTTTTGCATTATTAGTAGATAAAGCTGAAACAACTGAAATTACCCACCTCATTTCATCCTCAGATCTTGCTTTGTTATAACAATCTAAAACCTCAACATATGCTTTCTTTGTTTCTTTTACCAAATCAGGATTTATTGGTCTACCTGTAGCATCAAGTGCAACCTGATCCCCTTTTTCATCCAAATAAACAGTTATCTCTCGTGTAGGAAGTTCAATTTTTTCTTTTTCTCCATTTTCGTAAGTTCTTGGTCTTCTTTGCAACAAACTACCAATTAGATCTTGCATCGGCTGTGATAAATTTAATTTTTCACCTTTTGTGGTAGGGTTGTAGGTGTTCACTTCACCTACTGCTCTCATCCAAAAATCTGCATCGGCAAAATAACGACCATATCTATCAGACATTGTTTCTCCGTTTTCGACCAACGGTAAATAATCAACACTGTTTTGTAATTTTTTAAGTTCAATATCTGGCAAATCAGCAGGATCTTTATCTATCCAATCGGTCGGAATTCCATTAACCATTCTATCGAGATTGGCTAGAGCAAGTTGTTCCCCTCTTTCGGCTAATAAACCAAGAGAATCAAAACCGCCGTAATAGGTAGCTTTATATGGCAAGGCCCAGCTAAAAATTCTGTTTGAGGCGTCAACTCTTCTTAATTCTCTCTCCACGAGACCTAATACTTTTTCGTTCTGACCTTCCATTGCCATCAACCTTGCGTTTTCAAATTGTTCGACTTTACTTGAAGATATTTCAACATCGCGTTGCACAGTATAAGCAAGTTTTTTATAATTATAATCTTCTATTGCATGCTCGACCCTTGCACCTAAAGATGTATGACCTTCAAGTATAGTTGTTGTTAACAATTCTCTAATTTCAAGTCTCTCGCCATCTTCTATTGCTGAAATGTCTTTGTAACGAAGCTGATCTAATGGCCTGTAATAAAATTGTTTATTCTCGACAAAAGATTCTCTTGCGGCCGTCTCATCTTGAAGAGAATTAAAACCAAAACGTCCCTTTACTGCGCCTTCACCATCAGGTTGAACTTCCATACTTAAATTTTACCATAAAAATATTAATAATTGTGCATTTTCTTAAAACTAACAATATAATACAATCTATGGAAATGGATCAAAGAACATTGAGCCAACCTAATTCAAACGACAAAGATGAGTTAGAGATTAGAAAAAAACTGGAGAATTTGATTTCAACAGAATGGGCTAAAAATTTTTTTGAATTAGCAAAAGCTAAACAAGCAGAATTTTTTAAATCTCAAATTGATAGTTTCTCAAAAAAAATAGATCCCAGAGCAGATTATCTTGAACTAATTAAGGATTTATGTAAGCATGGAAAGACCCAAATTACTTCAGGCGTAGAACATTTGGAAGAATTGGCTAATAAGCCATTTATCTTAATAACTAATCATCTTGGAACAGCAAAGTTGTCAAGAATAAGACTATCAGACTTAAGTGTGGATGTTCAGAATCTTGAAGAAATCGAACCCTTTCCAATTAGAGTAGCCCCCCTTCAATTGATTGCTGAAAAAACAAGTTTAAATTTGTTTGAGTGTGCCGTTGAACTTCCTAATCCCTTTTTTGATATTCAAGAAAAAAGTGATGTAATTACTATTCCGAGTAAAGGAAATAATAGAACTAAATATCTACAGGAAAAAATTGTCAGTATATTAAAGGATAATTCAAAATCTCTTTTTGTAATGTACCCTGAAGGTGGAACTTCTGGGAAAAGAAACCATGGAGGACCTTATGATTTGGATATTTTTCATTCTGGATCATTTGTAATTGCCAAGTATCTTCAATTACCAATATTACCTGTATTCCAATCGTTCGACTCTGATCTAGGTTTTGGGCTTAGATTATTCCCTAAAATTGAATCCTCTGATTTAAATATCACAAATTTAAAAGAGACTGTAGAAAAAGTTAGATTAATAATGCAAGACAGTTCTCCAAAAATATCATGATTTCAAAAATTGTTCTTGTTGGGGGGTGTTTTGATATGTTGCATGTTGGGCATGTGGAGTTTTTGAGGAAGTCTAGAAGCTTTGGAGATTATTTAATAGTTCTTCTTGAATCTGATGAAAATATTAAAAAGTTAAAAGGCAAGAACAAACCTATTTTTAATTTAAAGGAAAGAATAACAGTTTTAAAAGCTATTAAATATGTAGACAAAGTAATTGTTGTGCCTGAAAATCCTACTCATGAAACTTATTTAAAATTAATAAAAAAGATTAAACCTAATGTAGTTGCAATTACTGAAGGAGATATTTTGCAAAAACACAAACTTA
>LBOW01000016.1 GCA_000989765.1 Candidatus Woesebacteria bacterium GW2011_GWB1_33_22
TATCAATCTTTTTAAATACATTTCATCAGAAATTCGAAGATAAAAATCTGTATCAAGTTTATTGTGATGTGTTGAAAATGGTCTAGCAAATCCTCCACCGTAAACTGGCTGAAGTGTCGGAGTCTCTACTTCTATAAATCCACGCTCGGTTAAAAAATCTCGAATTGAATCTATGATTTTACTTCTTGTGGTCAATCTATTTTTAACCTCACTGTTTAAGATAATATCTAAATATCGTTTTCTGTATCTTTCTTCGACGTCCTTTAGACCATACCATATTGATGGAAGTTGTTTTAAGGATTTAACTAAAATTTGGAATTCGCTTATATCAATTGATATCTCTCCCGCAATAGTTTTAATTACTTTACCTTTTACGGCAACAAAATCTGCAATATCGATTAGTTTTAAAATTTTGAACTGATTATTTAAAACTTTCTTTTGAAAGAAAAGTTGAATCTTTCCAGACTCATCAACCAAATCAGCAAAAATAACATTTCCATGGCCCCTTAAACTTAATAATCGTCCTGCAACTGCAATTTCAGTTCCAAAAGAATCCAATGCTGTAGATATCGATTTTCTATCAAACTTAAGTTTTGATGGATAAGGATCAATTCCTAAATCTTTAATCTTTTTGAGTTTTTCTAGTCTTTCATCTCGAACATTCTTTGTTTCATCCATTTGCAGTAATTATATGGCTAGAGTTAATCTATAGCAATAACTTCATACAAAATTTTTCCAACAGGAGCGGTAACCTCAAATTTTTCTCCCACTTTTTTACCTACCAGGGAAGATCCGAGAGGAGAAGTGTGACTTATTTTTTTACTCGCTAAATCTGCTTCCCATTCACCTACTATTTCAAATGTAGTTTTAACTCCATTTACTCTAACTGTGACTTTAGTTCCCACACCAACACCACTTCCGTTTTGGTCACTTTTAACTATTTTTGCAGTTTTAATTACTGCTTGAAGTTCGTCGATTCTTCCCTCCAGAAATTCCAGTTCTTCTTTAGCATTTTGATAGTCAGAATTTTCAGACAAATCTCCCTGAGCTCTAGCGTTAGCTAGTCTCTCAATTAACTTTGGTCTTTTATTGTTTAAAAGCTCAGAAAATTCTTTCTTTAGAGCTTCTAACCCTTTGTCTGTTACTTGTATTCTTTTAATCATTTTAGCTTCTAAAACTAATAATTCTCTCCAAAACTGGGAGAGAAAAATCAATGAGGTTTTGATTCTAACTCTATGAATAGTAATTGTCAATAAATCAGAATATATCAAAATTTGCTATAATACTGCTTCTGGCCCCGTCGTCTAGTGGTCTAGGACACTTGGTTCTCATCCAAGAGATCATGAGTTCAACTCTCATCGGGGTCACAAAATTTTTTTAGATACAATAGGCCACTTGGTTAGAGCAATTTTAAGTGCGTCTTCAATTTTTTCTACAAACACAAATTTGATGTCTTTTTTAACTTTTAAAGGTACCTCTTCCATATCTTTCTGATTTTCTTTCGGTAGAATTATAGTTTTAAGTCCAGCACGGTGTCCTGCAATTGTTTTTTCTTTTACACCACCTATTTCCATTACGTTCCCTCTTAAGGTTATTTCTCCTGTCATTCCCGTATCACGCCTCGTTGCGACTTTCGTTAATGCAGATACCAAAGCAGTTGTAATAGATGTTCCAGCGGAAGGACCATCCTTAGGTACAGCACCTTCTGGAACGTGAATATGAACATCCATTTTTGAAGCAAAATCAGCTTTTAAACCTAATAATTTGTAATTTGACCTCGTCCAAGTAAATGCAGCCTGAGCTGATTCTTTCATTACATCTCCAAGCTGACCAGTTAATGTAAGCCTTCCACGCCCGGGCATTAAAGAAACTTCAATAAAAAGTATTTCTCCACCAGCATTAGTAACTGCAAGTCCTGTTGCCATACCGATCTCGTTATTTTTTTCTGCAATTAAAGATGAGTATTTATGTGATCCTAAATACTCTCTAACATTTTTTTCTTTTATATTTTGGGGATATTTTTTCTTTTCAGCAACAAGCCTGGCTACTTTACGTAGAATTGCAGAAATATTTCTTTCTAAATCTCTAACCCCAGCTTCTCTAGTATACCTATTTATGATTTCTTTTAAAGCCTTATCTGAAATTGTGATATTTGTTAGACCATGATTTTTAAGTTGCTTTTCCCAAATAAATCGTTTACCTATCTCAAATTTTTCTTCTTCTGTATAACCAGCAAAGGTAATAATTTCCATTCTGTCTCGAAGTGCAGATGGAACAGTATCCAAAACATTTCCAGTTGCTATAAAAAACACTTTAGAAAGATCAAAGGCGACCTCTAAATAATGGTCTGAAAATTCTCTATTTTGTTCAGGATCCAAAGCTTCAAGTAGGGCTGATGAGGGATCACCTCTAAAGTCTGCTCCAACCTTATCGATTTCATCTAACATAAAGACAGGGTTTCTTGTTCCTGCTTGCTTTATTCCTTGAATAATTCTTCCAGGAAGAGCGCCTACATATGTTCTTCTATGACCTCTTATTTCAGCTTCATCTCTGATTCCTCCAAGTGAAATTCTGGCAAATTTCCTGCCCATAGCCTCGGCTATTGCTCTCCCGATTGAAGTTTTTCCTACTCCAGGAGGACCTATAAAGCAAAGTATTGTTGGCTGATATTGATGGTTATCTTTACCTTTTTCTTTTTGCTCTTCCAATAGTTTCATAACTGAAAGATATTCCAATATTCTTTCTTTCGTTTTCTTTAAACCGTAATGTCTTTTTTCCATTGTTTTTCTAGCTTTTGTTATTGAGACATTATTAGGAGAAACCACACTCCATGGGACATCACAAAGCCAGTCCAGATAATTTCTTAAGAACCCGGATTCTGGATTATATGAACTCATTTTAGAAAGCTTGACCAATTCCTTTAAAGCCTTCTCCTCTACATCTTTAGGCATTTTGGCATCTACTATTCTTTTTTTATATTCTTTAACTTCCTCTGAAGCAATTTCTCCCTCTTCTCCACCAATTTCTCCAAGCTCTTTTTCAATTGCCCTTTTTTTCTCTCTTAAAATGTTTTTCTTCATGTTTTCATCAAATTGTCTTTGTGTACTTGATGAAATTTTTTTCTCTATTTCCAAAACATTGATCTCTTTATTCAAAATTTCTTGTACTTTTTTCATTCTTTCTATTAAAGGGAATGTTTGGAGGAGAGTCTGTTTTTCTTCTAATTTAATTTCCAGAGTCGTTGCAATTTGATCTGTAAGCTCAATAGGACTTGAATTTTCTGATATTAATTTGACAATCATCATCACTTCTACATTTTTACCCAATGACAATGCTTTCTTAAATGAGTCTGATAAATTCTTGGAAATTGCTTTTATTTCAGAAGAATCATCGATAATATCTGGGATTTCTTCAACTGCACCTATTAAATATGGGGATTCTGTTACAATGTTACTCAACTTAACCCTTATTTGACCTCTAACTAGGGCATGGATTCCGTCATCAACTGACATCATTTGAGTAATTGTTGCTAGTGTCCCATATTCATACAAATCATCTTTGGTTGGATTTGCAATTCGACTATCACGTTGCGTAAAAATTGCAATTAATCTATCTTGATTAAAAGCTTCTTCTAGAGCATTAACTGACTCTTGCCTGACAAAGGAAAGCAAAGTGTCAGTGTGTGGAAAAACTACAGAACCTCTAATTGGTGCAATTGGTACGCTCCTGATCATATTTAATGTCGATTTAGCAGTCTAACAAAGTGTTTGCTAGAAGTCAATCCTGAAATTAGTGTTCCTATGACAGCACCTGCAATAATATCAACAGGGTAATGAACGTAGGCTAAAATTCTAGCAACTCCAATTAAACCTGCTAATATTAGATAAACAGCACCTACTTTTCTATCATGCTTAAAAATGGTAACAGCAAGCGCAAAACCTACAGCTGTATGGGTTGATGGAAATGCCCCATCACCTGGAACAGTTAAGGTTAGAGGTAAGGCACTGTTAAATTGAAAAGGTCTTAAAGTGGGAAAAAAAGTTTTGATAAGTTCAGTTACTCCCCAAGCAACAACACAAGAAAAAACAGCATGAAGTACAGTTTCTTTTTTGATTTTTCCATCAACAACCCAAAGAACAACAAGACCAAAAAACATTAACCAGATAAGAACACTTGCTAGAAATGTAACCATTTATTAAGTTAATGATATACTAAAAACAAGATGCAAAAAAGTTTTAGTTATGCTTTTCGAGGTATTGGTGACGCATTAAAATCTGAACCAAACTTAAGAATTCATTTCATGTTTTCATTTTTAACAATTTTACTTGCAGTTTATTTAAAATTTACTTGGATTGAGTTTGCTATTTTGACCTTGACTATTTTTTTGGTAATTATCTTAGAATTTGTAAACACAATAATTGAAAAACTTTCTGATATTACTCACCCCGAACAATCTGAAAAAATAAGATTCATTAAAGATATGTCAGCAGCAACTGTCTTAATGGCTGCTGTTTGTTCAATTATAGTTGGTTTGATTCTTTTCCTACCCAAATTATGGTAAATCGATTTATTAAAAAAATAACAAAATCCTTTACTTTAGTTGAAATATTGGTAGTTATTGCATTAATTGGTGGTATTACCATTTTTAGCGCCGTTGAAATTCCAGCTCAAATGCAAAAGGTCAGAGACGCTGTTAGAAAAACACATATTGATACAATGAAAAAAGCAATTGATGAATATTATCAAGATTCTGGTTGTTACCCACAAACAATACCTACATGTAAAAATAGCTTGATCCTAGGAGACTTAGTCATTAAAGATAATCTTCCTTGTGATCCAAAGTTAAAACTCTCGTATACTTACGTTCCTGAAGTATCTGAATGTCCCAAATGGTTCCAACTATATGCCAATCTTGAATACACATCAGATTCAATTATTGATAGGGTGGGGTGTAGAAATGGTTGTGGACCAATTTGCCAATTTAATTACGGGGCAGCTTCTTCAAATCAAAAACTAAATCCATTCTGTGAACAGTCAAGCCCGTCAGCACCAGGTGCACCAGCATCAGAACCATCACCTTCTCCAGATCCAGACCCTGAAGGGTCTGAGATCCAACTTCAGTATGTTTGTAGCCCAAGTGGAGCATGCGAAGCATATATCGACCCGGCACTCTCAGGTTGTCCAAATGTTTATCTAAACGATCCTTTATGCCAAAATGCATGTGAGGACAGAGATAATAGGTGTCATGATTCAAGAGGAAAACAAAACTGATGCTATTGCAGTAAACTATTTACTTTCGACCAGTTAACAACGTTCCACCAAGCATCTATATATTCTACTCTTCTATTCTGGAACTTGAGGTAATAGGCATGTTCCCAAAGATCTAGGCCTAAAATAGGCAATTTATCTTCAATTAATGACGAATCTTGATTTGAGGTTGTAACAACTTCTAGTTTGTTTTTGTTTTTAACTATCCAGACCCACCCACTTCCAAACAATAATAGAGCCTTTTCATTAAATTCATCTTTATATTGCAAAAGTTCTGAAGGCATTGATCCGTTTTTACCACTTGGGCCAATTATTTTCCAGAAAAAAGAATGGTTATAATGTCCCCCTGCCATATTTTTTGTTTCCGGAAGTAAACACAACTCTTCAAGTGTTTTATCTTTTAAATTAGAATTGTTTTCAACAATTGCATTTAATTTATCAACATAAGTCTGATGATGCTTAGTATGGTGTATTTCCATTGTTAGGCTGTCAATAAATGGTTCTAGTGCATCATATTTGTATGGAAGTTCAGGAAGCTTAAACATATCTGATATAATTGTAACATATTACGGGTTCGTCTAATGGCAGGACAATAGATTCTGGATCTATTAATCGGGGTTCGACCCCCTGACCCGTAGCACTCGATATCATATAAATGATATAATAAAATTATGAGTATCTTAGCAGCAATGTCTAGTTGGTCTTTGTTAAACTACGCCAATAAATCCAATAAAAAGAAAATGTCGCTTTGGCAAAAAATTTTTAGTGTAATTTTTTACTTCATTGTTATAAGTGGAGCGGTATACTTTATTTTTAGATTATCAAAATAGGTTAGAACTCTGTCTACGGTTCACACTAAAATAAAATATGACTAACTTCTGGCAGAAACTACCTAAACCTTTTACAGTACTTGCTCCGATGGAAGGGGTGACCGACTTTGCTTTTCGCGAAACTATTAGCAGATATCTACCTAGACCTGATGTACTGTTTACCGAATTTACCAACGTAGATGGTTTAAATTCTAATGGCTTTGAAAAAACAATTAAAAGATTTAAATTTAGTAAAACCCAAAAACCAATAATTGCTCAGGTTTGGGGCACTAATCCTAAAAACTTTTTTAAATCCGCAAAAATTATTAAAGATTTAGGTTTTGATGGAATTGACATAAACATGGGTTGCCCTGACAGAGAAGCTGTAAAAACAGGCGGAGGTGCAGCATTAATAAAAAACACCAAATTAGTTAAAGAGATTATTAATACAACAAGAAACGGAGCAAAAAATTTACCTTTTAGTATAAAAACGAGATTGGGATACGATAGGATCGTAACAGATGAATGGATTGGTTTTTTACTCGAACAAAAAATTGATGCAATATCAATCCACCTTCGTACTGCTGGGCAAAAGTCCTTAGGTTTGGCAAACTGGAACGAACTTAAAAAGGTTGTCAACTTAAGAAATAGGATTTCTCCAAATACAATAATTATTGGTAATGGGGATGTAAAAAGTTATCAAGAAATAATTGATAAACATAATGAATTTGGAGCTGATGGAGTCATGATTGGTAGAGGTATCTTTTCAAATTCTTGGATATTTGATAAACAAAATAATAAACATACACCTCAAGAATATAAAGAAATACTTATTAAACATTTAAATTTATATGACCCAAGTCAAAATTACGATACTCTGAAAAAGTTTTTCAAAATGTATATCAACAACTTCAAAGGAGCTAAGGAACTAAGAGTTAAACTCATGGCAACTAAAAATGTGAATGAAGCCTTAGATTTGCTTAAATAATTAAAAACTGCTAATATACTTATATTGGTGTGAGAGTATCAAGTTTTTGATACTTGAAAGACTGGTTGTAATTTACATTTACTTCTTTGGTTTTTCCCCATTAATAAATTTATGTATAATAGATCTAAATATGGATTTCGTGGCGGAAGTCGTGGTAATTTTCATAAAAGAGGGGGAAGGAGTTTCGATCCAACACACACCATTAGTAACTTAAAAACAACTGAAACTGTAGCGAAACTTGAGTATGTTAGCCAGAATACTTTTGATAATTTTAGAATTGATGACAGATTAAAAAGAAATATCTCATATAGAAATTACAAAAATCCCACACCTATTCAAGATCAATCTATTCCCGAGATATTAAAAGGAAAAGATTTAATTGGAATTGCCAATACTGGAACTGGTAAAACATTGGCATTTCTAATCCCTATTTTAGACAAAATGTTAAAAAACAGAAATGAAAAAGTGTTAATTGTGGCCCCAACCAGAGAACTGGCTAAACAAATTCAAGATGAATTCTTTTCAATTTCAAGAGGCTTAGGACTTTACTCCGCTCTTGCAATTGGGGGAGAAAACATGAACAGGCAACGACAAGATTTAAATAGAAATCCGAATTTCGTAATAGGTACCCCTGGAAGATTATTAGACCATGTAAACACCAGGGCTTTAAATTTAAGTAATTTTACAAATGTAGTTTTGGATGAAGCCGATCATATGGTAGATATTGGTTTTTTACCTGATGTTAAAAAGTTGGTGTCACTTCTACCTAAAAACAGACAATCTCTTTTCTTTTCAGCAACAATTGATGGAAAAGTAAAAGAGGTTTTAAAACAATTTGTAAATAATGATCCTGTAACGATTTCTGTTAAAACAGGAGATACAGCAGAAAATGTATCACAAGAGGTTATAAAAATTGATCATCAAGGACAAAAAATTAATAAATTATTTGAATTATTAAGTAAAAATGAATTTGAAAAAGTCTTAATTTTTGGTAGGACAAAACATGGAGTACAAAAATTATCAAATGAATTAAGGTTTAAAGGTTTTAAAGCTGATGCAATTCATGGAAACAAACGCCAAAATCAAAGAATAAAAACTTTGGAAAATTTTAAATCAAATAGAATTAATATTCTGATAGCAACAGATGTAGCCTCTCGAGGTCTTGACATCCCAAATGTTAGCCATGTCATTAACTATGACCAACCCAACGACTACGACACATATATTCATAGGATTGGAAGAACAGGAAGAGCAGATAAAAAGGGTATTGCAATTACATTTACTTCTTAAAAATGATGGCGTTGGGGATTTGTCTTCCTGGCCCTACTTTATATCCACCGTACGACATACTCGAAAATTCGAACCTATTTCGAAAAGAACTCGTAATGTTCGCTCCGGCTCGGCCTTTGGTCTCGCCTCCGCGTTATTATTTTCTGTGTGCAATTTTTCTCGCCTGCGGGCGAGAGTAGAACAACACAAAGAACAAACAATTAGTATTTTAACTGAAAAATGGAATTATTGAAAGCTGAGGTTATCAAAAATCTTTTTGGCTGTATCTTTTACAAAAGTGTCGCTTGTTGCACCTATGACTTTAATTTCATAGACATACTGGGGAGTTACAAACATTGTATAAGCAACATTGGTTGTGTCCTCACTAACTACCAAATTCACAACATTCTTACCCCATTTTGTAGCTGGCGTATTACTATTTATTTTGTAGGTTGATGCTTGCATTCCTTTTTCCCCAGTTTGGCTATTATATTTTTCAAGTTCTGTTGTTAATGATGAAATTAAAGCAGTGTTATTAGCGAAGCGACCGTTGTTTGGGATACAACTAACCACAACTGCTTGAGAAACATATCCACTTGCTTCATCAGGACTAGCAAACATGGTTACTGCTTGTTTGTGTTGATCGTATCCATTTGGAAATTTAGTCAATAGATTTGGGTAAACTCCACCTCTTGGAAAATCCCAAAATCTCCCACTTCCCTGTTCGTTGGTCACTGATGGTTGACGATTTACATCCACAGGATAGTAATAAGGTGCTTCTTTGGGAGGAATTGCAAATTTTACACCACATTCTTTATTATCTTTATAACTCCAGCCTGTTGGCAAAGTGCTAATCTGGGTCGTAGGCGTATTTGTTGGATTAGTTAGATAAGGAGTAGCTGTAGGATTGATTTGCACTTCATTATTTACATATTGAGGGTTTGATGATTGTTTTCCTAAGTAATATCCACCTACCCCAAAGATTAAAGAGCAAACCAAAGCTACTCCTCCTATCATAGGGTAATTTGTTTTTGGTGTTGCTACAACAGGCTGGACAGCAGGATTTTGACCAACTTGTGGGAGATTTTGATCTGCAGTATTGCTTTGATTTTCCATAAATATCTTTCAATAAAAAGTATATCATAAACTTTTGTAAAAGTGGTAAACTGAAACAAGAACATTAACAAATTTTTACATTTTTTCTTTTTGTTCTGCTGAGGCAGAATGGAACGAGCCAACTTTTTACGGAAGGCGAGGCCAAAAGCCGAGCCGGAGCGAACATTACGAGTTCTTTTCGAAATAGGTTCGAATTTTCGAGTATGTCGTGCACAAGTCTGCAGTGATGCTCAAATTGCTCGCGTCGAATGGGGACGACGCGAGCAAATTATGCGGTGAATTCGGCAAAAACGAAATCCGTTTACTTAAAAAAGAAAAAATGTAAAAATTTGGTTGTGCGTAGCACAACTGATTAAACTGCCAAAATGAAATACACAGGATATTGTAGAAAATCAACAGACGAGAAAGAAAAGCAGGTATTATCCATTGACCAGCAGATTTATGAACTCAAAGAATTTGCTCTTCGAGAAAAAATAGAAATTGTTGATTTTCTGATAGAGAAACAGTCTGCAAAAGTTACTGGGAGAAAAGTATTTGGCAGTTTAATTGAAAGGATAGAAAAAGGAGAGATACAAGGCATAGTTGCGTGGAACCCCGACCGTTTAGCAAGAAACTCCATAGATGGCGGAAAGATTATCTACTTGATTGATGAGGGAAAACTTCTCGATTTGAAATTTCCAACTCATTGGTTTGATAACACTCCACAAGGTAAATTTATGCTTTCAATTTCGTTTGGGCAGAGCAAGTATTATGTAGATAATCTTTCTCAAAATGTAGTGCGTGGACTTCACTACAAGCTACGACAAGGCACTTGGCCAAGTTTAGCACCATTTGGCTACAAGAATGACAGAAACACTCGTGGTATCATTCTTGAACCAAAAATTTCAAAAGTTATTAAAATTTCTTTTGATAGGTTTGTAAACGGAGAAATTACTTCAATTAAGGAGGTACAGAATCTTTTAACCAAAAATAAAATTATTGGTAAGTTTGGTAGACCTATTACCTTAACTAAAGTTAAAAAGATGCTTTCAAACCCATTTTATTTTGGTTTAATGAATTATGGAAAAGATTCTGTAATGGGAACTCACCCATGTTTAGTCTCCAAAAGAAATTTTGATTTGGTTCAAGAAAAACTAGCCAAGAGAGATGACAAAAGACCTCACACAAACATTTTTCCGTTTACAGGCTTCATAAAGTGCGCTGAGTGTGGCTGTGGTATAACAGCAGAAAAGCATTTCAAGAATTACCCCAAAACAAGAGGTAAAGTTGAATATACCTACTATCGTTGTACCAAAAAGAATGGGGTTTGTAGTCAGCCATACTTAAATTCATTGAGTATCGAGACTCAACTTAGAGATTTAGTAGGCTCACTTTCATTAAAAGAGATTTGGGCTAATAAGCTTCTTGAAATGCTTAAGAGAGATGAGGACAAAGAAATCAAATTCGCCAAACTCGAATTAGACAATCTTTCTTTTTCTTTAACTGAAACTGAAAAGAAACTGGATAAACTTTTAGAAGGGTATTTAGAAGAACTTGTTGATTCTCAAAACTATCAACAGAAAAAGAAAGAATTGCTAGAGGTAAAAATAAAAATTAATGAGAAAATTGCACTTGTTCGCAAGAAAGGAACATACTGGGTCGAACCAATGAGAACTTTCATAAATGAGGCCGTTACGACGGCCAAAATTGCACACGAAAATAATAATTGCACTTTGCTTTCACAAAGTGCAAAAAAAGTTGGCTCGAACTACCTTTTGGAAGATAAACGGATTTATTGGAGAAGGCTCGGGTTCCCTGCTCAGCTCCGCTTCGCGGAGCTTCGCAAACTCAAACATGTTCGGACTTCTCGCTCACCCCACTTGCGTGGGGTTCGCTAACCCAATTGCGCTATGTTCTAGTTCTGGGTTCATATGAATAAATAATTTATACAAGTTAAATAATGAATACTTAAATTATACAGCTAAGGCTAGTTATTTTTGCTCCATATCCCTAGTTTCTTTTGTTTTGCTTGTTCTTGTGCTTCTAATAATTGAGTTTGATAAATAAATGGCTTTCTTTTTTGGTAAATTACCAGCTCAGCCATACCTTTTTGCACAAGTTCAACAGAGACGTTCTTTCCATCTACAATAGCATAAGCTAATATCCTTCCAAATTTGTCTGAAGTGTAATTGTCATATTCAAGTTTTATTTCTTTGCCTTCAACAAGTTCTTTATTTAGCTTGGTAGCTTCGTCTGCAAATGATTCACCTTCTTCTGGTGCTGTTATTCCTGTGTAACGTAATACGGTACCGTTAAATAACTCTACAGTGTCTCCGTCTATCACTCTTTTAACAACAGCAGACTTGGGGAGTTTTGTAATATCATGATTTTCTATAGCTTCACGAGAGTCTAAAACCTTTTTAACTTCATCTTCATATTCTGTACCTTTTGCTAGTTCTTTTAAATTTTTAAGAAGTTCTACTGGAACCAATACAAATTTGTTGCTCATTTGAGTATAAATTGTTTTATAAAATAGAAGATTGACCAAAAGAGATATCCAATAAATATATATGCAATCCAGCTTGGAATTGTAACGTGTAGTGGACCGGATTTGGTTTCGCTATCATTCTTTTTTAAAACATCTCTTGGATATGCTCCTTTTGCAGGTCCGACAATACCCCTGGATTCAAGTTCCTCCATTAGTTTAACTGCTTCAGTATATGGAAGTGAAAAGGCGCTTTGAAAAAGACTTACTGAAATCCTGTCATACCCAGAAGCAATCTTTGAAGCTTTGTTAATAAGCTTTTCAGTTATCATAATTTAATAATACCACTTTTTACAAAAGGTGTTTTAGACTTGCAAATTCAATTAAATCAAATTTGTCATCATTTAGTGTAATTT
>LBOW01000017.1 GCA_000989765.1 Candidatus Woesebacteria bacterium GW2011_GWB1_33_22
AAATTCAATTAAATCAAATTTGTCATCATTTAGTGTAATTTTGGTAATTGAGCACTCTTTAATATATGAATCAAGTAAGTAAGGATCGTCTTTAATTAATTGTTGAATATATTTTGCAGAGAATATATTTCTTAGAAAATCTGCAATTACTCCACCATGGGTAACGATGACAACATTAGAGTTATTATATTTTTTACTTAAATTAATCATTAAATTTTTTAAATTTTCACCTGATTGAAAAGAAGTGGTTCTTTCATGCTTTGAGGACCATCTATTTTTACTATCTTCATACCATTCCTTTAAAAACTCATCAAACTCTTGGTTTTCTACATCTCCCCAGTTTGCACGTTCTCTTAATTTTTCATCAAAAACAATTTCAACTTGTAAAGATTGATTAATAATTTGAGAAGTTTCCGTTGTGCGATTATAGTTACTGGAATAAATTGTTTTAACATTTTTGTCTTTTAAGAATGCTCCTGTTTTTTCTGCCTGTTCTTTTCCTAATGTTGTTAAAAAAGGATCTCCTTTTATTTTTTCTTTTTGTCCATGTCTAATTAAATAAAAAATATTCATAAATTAAAAAGGTAAATCATTTTGAACTAGATTATCTTTCAAGTGTGATATTTCTTCTCCAGAGTGCCTGTATTTACACCACTTACACTCAGTACCTTCAGAGGGCAAATTTCCTTTTAATAATTCATCAATATCTTTTGCAAACTTAATAAATCCATCTGTATCAAGAGGTACATCAAGCCATTTTGGAGGAAAAGTTAAAAAAGCAGTATTATTTTTATAAATAACTTTATCAGGATAAAAAACAAGTAAAGCAAGTTTTGTTATTTTAATAGGATCTCCAATCTTTGGGTTTTCCAAAGCAAATTTGTATGCGTTAAGTTGAGTTTTATATTTGTCAATTTTTTCTATATCAGGCTGACTTATTTTTAAATCAACTAAAGTAAAAGTACCATCATTATTTTCAACTAACAAATCATATTTTCCTTTAATAAAAACTGAGGTATCAGGGACCACAACAGAATCAACCCAACCTTCTTGTTTAATAACTTTTCCATCAGGTAAATTGTTACTTATACTTTTTAAACTTTTACCAACAACACTTCCTTGAAGTCTTGTATTTATAGCGCTAAAAACTCCTGGCATAGGCATTGAAGGTTGTGTTATACCATGTTTAATCTTTAAAACATAACAAAGTTTGCATTCTTCATACAAATAAGCAAAATCAGATGGTGATAGTTTATACATTAAAAGTAATTATACTATTAATCATCCTTCCAGATGGATTTATGGCCAATTGGAGCTAAAGGTTTCAGTGGCCTTAAAGCTTTCAAAGGTTTTAATGGTTTCAAAGGTTGTAAAGGTCTTATTCCCTTAATTTTTAAAGGTCTTGGACCCCACATTGGATTATTGTAATCTTTCGTTAATTTCCATGACATTTTAATCACCCCCTTATATTGTTAAAAAACATACAAACAGGACATAACCAATTTGAATTTGCTGGACGATCTGGATGTATTTTGTTATCGATTGGGTGGTATTTATGCCACCAATTACACTCAGTCTCAAAAGCTGTTAGTTGAGAATTTGTGTATTCAAACCAAAAATGGGTATAGTTGTGATACTCATTTAGCCACGATTCGAGACGCGATTTTATATTAGTGTCTGATCTACCGACATAATTAGCATTATTTCCGTTCCTAGAAAGGATATATGCACCAGATGAAACTTTGTTGACAATATCTGTAATATTTTTTAAATTAAATTCGTAAGGACCGTTCATAATATATCACCCCCTTATTAGCACTCGTTAAATGTAACTGCTCATACTATATATCGATCTTTTATGAAGTCAACTATAAACATTTGTTACTAAATACATCAGCTCACGCATGATATGAAGCTAAATTCTAGCAATTTAAAATTGCTTGCGGAGAATAATTAAAATTTATTTAATTTTATCAATCGAGCAAAGTGTGTCATCAAGACATTGATAATAGATTGATACTTCTTTTAAAACTCTACCCGGTCTGTCTGACGAAACAGCAGTGTGAATATTAAAAACAGTCTTATCTTGTAGTAAGTTTAAGAAATTTATGTTTTTAAATTGCTTATCTTTATATGAATATGATATTGACCTTAAATCATAAAGGTATCGGGATATCTCACTTGGGGGAACTGCTAATAAGTTATCTTTTATTGACAAATGCCCTCCTTGATATCTTAAGGAAAAGTAAAATGTGTCATAAATACTTAATGGTCTATCATAATCAACAGCGGCTTCAATATATAAATACGCTCTTTTAATATTCCCCACAACCTTATAGTCGTGTTTAATACCATCAAAATCATCTACAGCTGATTTGCTGTTTACACATCCTTTTTCAGGACAACCATCAGTAAATTTAACAACTTTAATTTTACTATTGGGATTTTTTCCTTTTATTGCATCATAATCGGGAAATTCAGACGGCTTTTCAATTTGTGGAGGAGGTGTTTGATTTTGTGCATTTATATTTGATTTCTTAATCTTATTTGTTATATAAGATGAGCCAATTGATGCCGATAATCCTGCCAAAATTATTATTCCATAAACAATTAGCGTTTCGGAATGTATTTTTTTAATTCTAGTTATTAAATTAGCGATCTTTGTTTTCATTTTCTATATTCCAAATATTTTGCCAAGCTACAGGGAAAAGCCTAAGTATTATAAGCGAAAAAAATAGAGTTACAACTAAATGAACTTTTAACGACATATTTTTCCATACTTTCCATAATTTATCTCTGGCTCTTGAAAATTCTACAACTATTAGTATTGCTGGTAATAATATTTCCATAAATTTGTTAACCTTATGTGAAATAATAATAAAATGTAATTCTTTTAGTAAATCGAAAACTAAGTATGTTGTAAACAGAACAATGAATAAACTTAAATATGGCATTGCCATATAAATATGAGGTTTTGTAGATCTATACATTATATATTTGATATAGTATTTTTTATTTTTTCTTCAAATATTTCAATAATTTTTTTATTTGATTCTACTAATAATTTTTCATTCTCGATTCTATCAACTATTTGTTTTTGAATTTCTAGTGGAGGAAGCGGAATCTTTACATTTTTAACTAATTCAGAATTAAGATTTCTAACAACACCTCCCGTTGCAGATCTCTCAAATTGATCAATAACAACTTTAGAACCTAATATATAATATAAATAGTCTTTATTTACTTTTGTTGCATCTTCACTAATGCGTAACCACCCATCATGGATATATCCTTCAATTTTCATTATATAGGGACGACCAAAACTCATTGAATTGGAGAGTATAAAATCTCCAATAAAAACCTTTCGAGATTTTTTAGCACCTTGAATAGTTACTTTGTAAGCAGTTTGTGTAATGTATTTATCTGAATTTTTAGTGTCTCCAATTTTTATCCAATTAAATCCTTTTGGATCTTTTGTCATAAATTTATCTATTGGTCGAGGGGATGCACCTCTTTCAATCTTACAAATCTCACCTATTTTTATTTCATTCCAATTTGGATCAATTTTTAAATTTGGTTTCCAGTTGTCTGCAACCTGTTTTGCACCATCAATAATTTTTTGATAATATTCAATTTCTTCGACAACTTCCTTCTGAATAACAATTGGTGGTAATGGAATTTTAATACTAAGAATGTCTTTTTTACTAATATTAATTTGTGCAGAACCGCCCCCTAGCGATTTATAATAATCTCTAACTCTTTGACTTTGTAATATATATTTTAAATAAGGAATGAATAATCTTTGTGTATCAATATCTTTAAATTTTCCAACACGTTGATTTAATAAAAATCTTTTATTGTTCGTTAATACAATTGTAGGAACACCTAATATTTTTGGATCACCTGCCATATCTGTCATTGCAATTACTACATCTCCGTCTTTTAAAATAAAATCTTTATATTTTTCGTAATAAGTATCCGGTAAATATTTTGGATGATATTCAACATCGACACTTGCATCAGGTTTTATGTTACTCATTCTAAAATTCAAAGTATTGGAATGTTTAATATAATCATCTGATTTAAATGCAAATCCATTTTGCAAATCAGCCAATTCAAATAAACTAACTTGTGGCCATTTATTGTTTTCTCTTACTTTTTCGATTATATATCTTTCAAAGCTTAAGTTGTGATCACTATTTTCTAATATTTCTTTTTTAGAGACAAATTGTAAATTTGGATATGTGTCAATGTTTTCTCCTTCTTCTGGCCATCCTCCAATTGATAGTTTTCCATTATTTTTAATATGTTTTTGATATTTATTAATTGCTTCTACTGCAAGGGGGATATCATTATTAATGTTTGGTCTTCTTTGTGCACCTAAATCAAAACCGTCACTATTTATTTTTACAAACAAAATATGTTTTGATCTTTTTGAAATCTCTTTATCAAAAAACAAAACACTTGTTTTAACTCCAGCATAAGGATTAAATACTCCTGATGGTAGTGAAACAACACAATACAGTCCATCTTCAATTAGCGTTTTACGCAACTCTTTATACGCATTTGATGATTGAAAAATTATTCCTTCTGGGACAATAATTCCTGCCCTACCATTTGATTTTAAATGCTCGATTATATAGTCAACGAACAAAACTTCAGCTCTATTTGCTTGTATTGAGAATCTTTTGTGTGGTTTTATCCCGCCTTTTGGCGACATAAATGGAGGATTAGCCAAAATTACATCAAAATTTTCATCCCATTTTTCTTCACTTGATAAAGTATCGTATTCATAAATCGTTGGATTCGGTAATCCATGCAGATAAAGGTTTACTTTTGAAAGTCTTACCATATCAGGGCTTATGTCGTAGCCCATTAGATTTTTCATCAAGTCTTTCTTTTCATCTGGTGTTAGTGGAGTTTCTTTGTTCTCAGGGTCATCTTTTCCGTCATGCTGTTTAACAATATGTTTATATGAAGAAATTAAAAATCCAGCAGTTCCACAAGCTGGGTCTAAAATAGAATCTGATTTTTGTGGATCAACTACATTAACTATAAAATCAATAATATGCCTTGGAGTTCTAAATTGTCCAGCATCTCCTTGGGATCCCATTACTGAAAGCAGGTACTCAAAAGCATCACCTAAGCTTTCTGTATTTGTATAATCTAATTGGTCTATTTCTTTTAAAAATAAACTAAGTGTTTCAGGGCTTCTGAATGGAATAAAGGCATCTTTATAGATATCTCGAAAAAGTTGTGCTATATGTGGATTTTGTGACATTTTTGCTAATGCCTGTGTATACAAATCCATTCTTTCAGTACCACCAAGTCTTGCATCCATTAATTTTGACCATGAAAAATTTTCAAATTCACCAGTAAAAAATTGTTTTTTTCCACCCAAAGCAACTGCTTCATTATCTTTTTCGTCCATAAATTTATAGAACATAGCAAACGTAATTTGTTCTACTTGTGCTTTTGGATCTGGAATTTTACCTACCAAAACATCTCTTGCTGAATTTATTATTTTCTTTGTTTCTGCGTTTAACATATTAATTCATATAGGTGTTTATTGAAACATAATCTTTGACATAGTTAGGGATTATATTTCGGTATTGTTCAAGTGATTTATAATCTTGCATTGTAACTTTTGGATTTGTTGTAAATCTACCATATTCTTTTGATTCTATAATTTGTCTGATTTCATCATCTGTTATGTATGCTTTCAAAAAGTTTTTAATAGGATAATAATATTCTGAATTGGGCTTATAAATAGATATAAACTTTTTAAATTCATCCTCGAGTAATTCATCTTTTGTTTTAAATTTATCTAATTTACCAAATATCTTTTCAAGAAGCTCTCTTAATGTTAATCTTCTATCAAGTCTTATCGAACTTCTCAATTTATCAAGAGTTAGATAATCTTCAGGTTTATTAAACAACTCTGTTTTAACATAATCTTCTGCTGATTCGTAATCTCCGTTTTCTACTTTTTCTTTGACATAATCATTATCCTTGATTGTTGCTTCAAATTTTTCAAATAACTTTCTATCAACTTTCATTCCTTCAAGACCGATTGCTTTTTCTTGTAGAGTCTTCAGAGGATCAGGAATTGTTAAATTTATCTCATCTATTGAAATTGGTTCTGAACCTCCCTGTCCACCTCCCTTTTTAAATACAGGTGGTAAAACCAAGACCTCATCATAATCAAATTTATCTTCAAAATATTCACAGTTTGCAAAGAAATCAAACAGTTTAAAATTACTTTTCTCAAATTTATAAACTTGACCATCATTTGAAAATACAAAAGTATATTTTCTTGTCCCTCTTCCCTTTATCTGTATAAAATCAGTAGGCGAAAAAATTGGTCTAAACAATCCAATATTTAAAATGTCTTGACAATCATATCCTGTTGTCATCATCCCGACTGTTACACAAACTCTAGTTTTACTTGATTTATACCCATCAATAAATCTTGTTCTACCATTTAAATTATTGCTTTTGTCATCAAAACGAGTTGTAAAATCTTGAGCATTTGAAACATTTGATGTAACTTGTACTGCAAAATCTGAACTGTATTTATCTGGAAACATTTCATCTGCAATTTGATTTAAAAGTTGTGTAACCTTTGAAGCATGACTCTGACTAACACAAAAAACTAAACTTTTTCCGATTTCGCCTGAGATTGGATCACGAAGTGCTTTATCTAAAAATGTTTTGCATAAAATGGTATTTGTTTTTTCTGAGAAAAACTTTTTTTCAAAATCTTTTTGAAAGAATATCTTTTCTTCTTCAACACCCTCATTATCCTCGACCATGATTGAATATCCATTTTCAGATAGAAGTTCTGTTGTAATTTCAGTTCTGGCATCAACTACTATTGGGTTAATTAGAAATCCATCCTTTACCCCATCAAGTAAGCTATATTTGAATGTCGGATTACCAGTTTCACAGCCAAATGTTTTATATGTATCTAATAATTGTCTTTTTTCCCAAGATCTTGGATCCTTTTCGTTTATCTTTTCTAGATTTATATTTTTAAGATAATCTTTGGGGGTAGCCGTTAAACCTAATTTGTAACCAACAAAGTATTCAAAAACACCTCTGCTATTACCACTTATGGAACGATGGGCCTCATCTGATATAACAAGGTCAAAATCTGTTGGAGAAAATAGGGTCATATATTTATTTCCCGAAAGTAAACTTTGTACAGTTGAAACAACTATTTCTGCTTTTTTCCAATCATTCTTGTTTTCTTTGTAAATCACACATGTATAATCATTATGTAACCACTTCTTAAAATTCTTCCAAGCTTGTTCTTCTAATTCCAGTCTGTCAACTAAAAATAATATCCTTCTAGCGTTTCCTGTTTTTAAGAAGAGTTTGATAATGGCTGCTGAAACTAAAGTTTTTCCTGTACCTGTTGCCATCTCAAATAAATATCTTTCATTTTCATCTTTTGCAGATTCTTGGATAGAATAAACAGCTTGTAATTGATAATCTCTTAAAAATTTAAGGTCGTTGTCAACAATATAATCTTTTCTAGTATCTTCATTTTGATATTGAGGGTCATCTTTGTATTTAGAGTTCTGAGACAAAACGATATAGTCATTTGACACTTTTTCGTCTACGAGTGATTTGAAACTTGGCTTAAAGTTTTCTTTATGTTTTATTGATTGAGGATTCGGATATGAAGTTATAACTGTAGGATTACCCCTTTCTAGATCCCAAAAATAATGTAGGTTTCCGTTTGATAGTATTATAAATCTCACATGTTGTGACTGTGCATACTGTCTAGCCTGTTCCTTCCCATCAAGTGGGCTTTTTGATTCTGATTTTGCTTCTAATACGGCTACAGGAAATCCATTTTCATCTAAAAGCAAGTAATCTATAAATCCCGTTTTTGTTTTCTCAAAATCATTTCCTAATTCGTCAATTTTTTGCTTAGTAACTTTAACACCGGGTTCAAGGGATATGTTTGCTTTGCCTTTTTCATCGTCAAAAAATCTCCAACCCGAATCTTCAAGGAGTTTGTTGATCTTAATCCGAGCGCTGGCCTCTTTTTTCATCCTGTAACTATTTTACCACGCAAGTGGCAAACTTGTTTACTACTTTTTAATACGAATTGGATTATAATAATTGAAATGAAACAAATTAATCAAAAGGTTGTGGTTGGAGGAGTTATTGTTCATGATAACAAGGTTTTGATTGTACAAAGAGCTTCAGATGAAGAAGCGTATCCTGATCTGTGGGAAGTACCAAGTGGCAAAAAAGAATCTTTGGAAAAAGTTACTAATGCAGTTCTTCGTGAAGTTAAAGAAGAAACAGGATTAACAGCTGAAATTATTAAGATGATCGATGTTTTTAATTTTAGTGTTGAAAAATCTGATGAAATTCGAGATGTTACCCAAATAAATTTTTTACTTAAGCTTGTAGATAATTCTGAAGTTAAATTAAGTAATGAACACCAAAATTTTGCTTGGATTACAAAAGATGAGATTAATAATTACAATTTAAGTGAAGAGACAAAAAGTGCAATTACAAAAGCTTTTATCTAATTTAATTGCTTTCACGCACAATTGAGTTATAATTGCAGGCATATGAGCCCAGAGAAAGGGATTTTGTTAGCTGCAGCTGAAGGTAAACGGCTAAGACCTCTAACAAACATGCTTCCAAAGCCACTTGTTCCAATAGATGGCCAATCTTTAATTTTCCATTCCTTGAGGTTGTTTGAAAATCTACAAGTAAAAGATGTTGTAGTTGTAATAGAACCAAGATTGGGGCATATGATTAAACTAGCAATCGAAAAAATGTATTTAGGCAATTTAAATATAACTTTTGTAACACAGCAAAAACACAATGGTATTGGTTTTGCAATTTTAGAGTGTGAAAATCAAATTGGACCTGAACCATTTTTTGTAAGATTTGCAGATGAATATCATCCACAAGCAAATAAATTAAAACAACGCGATTTTGGACATGAGGAAGCTATATTAGTTATTAGGCGTGAAGACAAACCCAAATATTTGTATCAAAATACTAATGTGGTAGTTGATGAAAGAAGTCGCAAGGTAGTCAGAGTCGAAAGACCATCTAATAATAAAAATTTAAGTGATTATCATTTATGTGGCTTGATGAGTTTTCCATCATATTTTTTTGATACCCTGAGACAATTTAGCGATAAACCAGGGTCTTTTACTAAATCTGGTGAATTTTCGACACTAACAAGTATTCAACACATAATAAACACAAGAGGCTCGGTTGGCTATACTGAATGCAATGGATTTTATACAAATGTAAATACATTTAATGATTTAATGGGAGCTTATAAATATTCCTTACTTAATAAATGAAAAATTTAATAATATCAGGCTCATCAGGATTTATAGGAACTAATTTTGTAAATTCCTTCTATAAAGACAAAAAGTTTTTGTCAAAATTTAAACAGGTTGTACTTGTAGATACTTTGCAATACGGAAAACAAAAAATTGATAAATCGGTTTTGAAAGATAAAAAGTTTAAATTCATAAAAGCTTCAATTTATAATAAAAAAATAGTAACAAGAATAGTAAACAAGGGAGACGTTATTGTTCATATGGCTACCGACATGAACACCTTTGATAACCCCCAAAAAGGGGTCGATGAAAATATTGACACATATTTAAAAATACTAAGTG
>LBOW01000018.1 GCA_000989765.1 Candidatus Woesebacteria bacterium GW2011_GWB1_33_22
AAGTCAGAAACAGAGTCTGTAGCAGCTGCTAAAACCACTTCTGTTAAGTTTCGACCCTGCATCACAGGATCGGAACTTGTAAGGCTGTTCCCACCTTGATATGTGGTCTCAGCTTGAGAGATGATTCCAATAGAAAGTAACAAAACTGTTATGGCGAGAGCAATAAAGTGTTTTGATGACGAGGACTTTGGTGGAAGATTGCCGTTAATTTTTTGAAGATCGACAAGATTATAAATTCTGTGCCCTTTTGAAGTTCTTTGGGATTTTAATATTCCACGAGCCGTCCAACGCCTTAGAGTTTTAGTTGAAACAGCTAAAATTTTTGCAGCTTCTGCAATTTTTAAATTATTTTGGTTTTTGTCAATATGGACAAAGTTGGACATTACATACATTTTGAAGCTTATAATAGTATGTGTCAATAGTATTAAATAAATATGTGCTAATATTAATATATGTTAAGTTTACTGCTCATAATTTTTGCATTAATAACACCAAAAACTACTATGGCCCAGAATGCTTCTTCGGGATTTGCGATAAGTATTCCCGTAAAATCTGATAATATTTTTGATGGGGCAATTGTTTGTTCAACTGGAAGCGGTTATTCACTGTGTGACAAATCATATAATCCTAATATGTATGGAGTAATTTCACTTAACCCTTCTATTTATTTTGATTCTTCAACAAATGGTTCTTATCCAGTTGTGGCTAATGGTAAAGTTTATATTTTAGTTAAGGGTGGGGTAGACACCATTAAAGTTGGGGATTATATAACAACTTCTGATAGTCCTGGGATTGGTCAAAAAGCTCAAAAATCGGGTTATGTAATGGGTTCTGCATTGGAGGAATATAACGAAACCGATAATTCCAAAACAAAAAAGATCTTAGTATCTATTGGCATAAAACCTGCAATTTTATCTCAACAAGCGGGAACAAATTTATTACAAATGATTAAAGAGGGGATTGATGGAGCATTTTTATCCCCGCTTTCAGCTCTGCGTTATGTTGTTGCGGGCGTTGTTGTTATGTCTACAGTTGTCTTTGGTATGTTGCATTTTGGTAAAATTGCAAAATCGGGAGTTGAGGCGTTAGGTAGAAATCCGTTGGCTGGAAAAACGATACAGTTTGGTATACTTTTAAACGTTGTGATGACGATTGGTATAATGGTATCTGGTTTAGGAATTGGATTTTTGATTTTGAAATTTTAATTTAATTATGATACATAGTTTTAAATATTGTAAAGAAAATGTAGGGGATGTTGGAAAGGTCTCTGAATTTAAGGGATCTTTAATAATTGTGACAGATTTCAAGGGTGGCTTTATTGGAGAAGGTGTTGTTATGGAAGATGACCGACATGGGATAATTTTATCACTATCAAACGGTGACACCATTGTTTCTCTTTTTTCAAGAGATTTTGTCAAGATAGGAACTCAAGTTGCTAGAACTGGTCACCATTTAACAATTTCAGTTGGAGAGGGAATGATTGGTCATGTAGTTTCTCCTTTGGGTTATGATTTAGATAACAAGAAAGATCCTAGTGTTGTAATTCGTGCTTGTGAAATTGATACACCAGTTTTAAATATAGCCAGGCGTAGGAAAATTACAAAATTTTTGGAGACAGGCCTTTCAGTCTGTGATTTGGTTACCCCTCTAGGTGAGGGGCAAAGAGAGTTAATAATAGGCGACAGGAAAACGGGTAAAAGTCACTTTTTATATCAAGTAGCTTTAACTCAGGCTAGAAAAGGTAAAATAGTAATCTATGCTTTTATTGGGAAAAAGGCCTCAGAAATAAATAAAGCTTATAATTTCTTTAAGAGTAATAATGTTTTGGATAGAATGATTATAATTGGGGCTTCGGCTGGAGATTCGCCAAGCGAAATATTTATTACTCCTTTTTCAGCTATGACTGTGGCAGAATATTTTAGGGATTCCGGGGTTGACAGTGTGGTAATTTTGGATGATTTAAGCACACATGCCAAGTATTATAGAGAAATTTCACTTCTAGCCAAAAAATTTCCAGGTAGAGAAAGTTACCCAGGGGATATTTTTTATACTCATGCAAGACTTTTAGAACGGGCAGGAAACTTTGATGTTAATGGCAAAAACATCTCTATTACTGCTTTTCCTGTGGCTGAGACAATGATGGGGGATTTCGCGGGCTATATTCAAACTAATTTAGCTTCAATTACTGATGGCCATTTGTATTTTGATAACGAGCTTTTCTTAAAAGGAGTTAGGCCTGCAATAAATATCTTTTTATCTGTAACCAGAGTTGGTAGGCAAACTCAGGATGGCTTAAGCCGTGATACGGGAAGTAAAATTATGAAAATATTAAAGAAACACTCAGAGTTAGTTAGATACTTAAAATTTGGGACTGAAATAAGTTCTCAGGTTAAAGATTTAATTGACACAGGAAGTAGACTTTTTGAATTTTTTAAGCAAGTTGGATACAAAACTTACCCGAGTAAAGATTCTTTAAAAACAGCCATTTCAATAATAGAAGGAAAGATTAAAAAATGAAATCAGATTGAATTGATTATGAAATCATTAAAAAAGATAAAATCAGAGATAAAACATACGACCCAAATTAAGGGCATTGTGGAGGTTTTTGAGGAAATTTCTGCTATGAAAATGAGAAACATTAGAAGTGAGATTTTAGCCAGTCGTGAATTTTTGGAGAGACTTGCTAATCTTTCTAGTAACGTGGGTAGTGATTTGGCCTCTGTGACGGGAAACAATAGAACTGCTTGTGTTTATCTTTCCGCTTCAAGTGGAATGTATGGCAGATTACCTGAAACTGTTTTTAATTCGTTTGTCGAGTTTATAGCAAAAAATAAAACTGAGGTTTTTATATTTGGTAAACAGGGCAGAACTTATGTTGAAAGATACAAACCTAACTTAAAATTTGTTTTTTATGAAATGGATGACAAAAGAGACATTACAGAATCAATAGCTGATGCTTTAAAATTACTGGCAAGTTTTAATCAGATTACTGTTTTTTATGGTAAATTTAAGAATATTGTTAATCAAGAAGCTTCTTCACAGTCAATTTTGGGTGATTTTTTAGGAGATTCTTCAGCGGGGGATAAAAAAGAAATGTTAAAAAAACAATATAAATATATTTATGAACCAAATGTTGTTGATGTTTCAGGCAAGTTCGCCTCTGAAATAAAAACTTCTATTTTTGAAGGAATGATTAAGGAAAATAATTTAGCCAAGACTGCTAGCCGTTTAATGCATTTAGATCAAGCATTTGAAAGTATTGAAAGAGAGCTGGCACTTCTTCAAATTACCAAAAATAGAGAGGTAAAAAATTTAGAAGATAAAAAACAACAAGAAAGGAGTAAAAGATTATATACTTTATAATATTATGGGTAAGATAATATCAGTTTTTGGTCAAATTGTGGTAGTTGAGATAAAAAAGGGAAGTCCCAGTTTTGGTGATGTCTATATAAATGATGGGGTTAAATTGGTTTGTTACTTAACAAAATCAATTAAACATTATTATTTTATAGTTTTAGATGGTGAAAGAAAGATTTACAGAGGCTTAATTGTTAAGAAAACTTCCCAAAAATTATCAATTCCTGTGGGAGATGAATTGCTAGGTAGAGTAATTGATATTTTTGGACAGCCTCAGGATGGAGGTTCTGCGATTAAAACCAAAGAACACGCCAAGGTATCTAAACAAGAAAAATTTGTGTTAATTCCTGATCAAAAAATTGAAATCTTAGAAACTGGTATTAAAGTAGTTGATTTTTTTGCGCCTTTGATTAAAGGTGGAAAACTTGGATTATTTGGTGGAGCAGGTGTAGGTAAGACCGTTCTTTTAACAGAAATTATGCATAACATATTCATGGATAATTCGAAAACTAACAAAAGTATTTCAGTCTTTGCGGGAGTTGGGGAAAGAACTAGAGAGGGAAGAGAATTGATGGAAGAATTGGCAGAAAAAAATGTACTAGATAAGACTGCCTTAATTTATGGAACAATGGGGGATAATGCAGGTAAAAGATTCTTGTCAGCTTTTGCAGCTATTACAATTGCTGAATATTTTAGGGATATTAAAGCCAAAAATGTCTTGTTTTTCATTGATAATGTCTTTAGATTTGCACAAGCAGGAAGTGAACTGTCAACTTTAACCGATACTATTCCCTCTGAAGAAGGTTACCAACCAACCTTAACTAGTGAAATGGCAGAATTTCACGAAAGATTAAGATCTGGCAAGTCTGCTGACATTTGTACAATAGAAGCAATTTATGTACCATCCGATGATTTGTTAGATACTGCAGTTAATTCAATTCATCCTTATCTTGATTCTGTAGTTACTTTATCGCGCGATGTCTATCAAGAGGGCAGATTTCCTTCAGTTGATATTTTAAATTCTTCTTCATCAATTTTTGACCCTGATATTATCGGGGAAAAGCACTATAAAGCAGTTATTATGGCCCAAAGAATAATTAAAAAAGCAGAAGAGCTGGAAAGAATGGTGGCTTTGGTAGGGGAAAGTGAACTTTCCCCAGATAACCAGACACTATATAGGAGAAGTAATTTAATAAAAACTTATATGACCCAACCATTTGAAGTTGTTTTTGCCCAGACTGGTAAAAAAGGTGAAAAAGTGCCGTTGGCTACAACTATCCAAGATGTTGAGGATATTGTAAATGGTAAACATGATCAGAAAAAACCAGAAGACTTAATGTTTATTGGAAGCATCAAATGAACGATATCCAAGTAGTTATTAGAAAAAGAGATAGTGAGGTATTTAAAGGTGGGGCCTATGCGATTTCTTCTATAAATGAAATTGGCCCATTTGATATTCTATTTAATCATGCTAACTTTGTAGCTAAAGTTAAAGAGAAAATTACAATTCATTTGGATAAAAATGCCAAAAAAGAATTTGTAATTGAGGAGGGTATAATCTCTGCCAAAGAAAATTTAGTAGAAGTCTTTTTGGGAATTTAACTTGCAGGGTGAAACCCTGCAAGGTCATGAGTTAAATCTAATTCCTCGTTTATGTATTTAAAATCCTCAACAAATTCTTTATAACTTTTAATATTTTTACTTTTAATAAAACTACTTTCATTAAAATAATCTAAAACTTCTTTATTTTTAAGCCAGGGTATATTAAAAAAATTTAGATAATGAGCATATGAAGAATAATAATCGGTTAATTTTTTTGTGATTTTCAAAGGATTTCTGTGAATATATCTTGTTATGTCTAGTAAATAATCTTTATTTACAACATTTGTTGCTCTATAAGCTCCTTGAAAGAGTGAACCAGTTCGATCATATTTTTTATTGAAATACATTGTATATCTTGTAAAAATAGACTGGGTAAATTTTTTAATGGAGTCTTTATTCTTTTGTTTTATCAATAAATGAACATGATTTGGCATCAAACAAAAAGCAAGAAGTTCTATCTCACTAAAATATTTTGACCAAAGGCTACGAGATTGCAGGGTTTCACCCTGCAAGGGTGCAGATAGATATTCTTTAAGGTAGGTGAGAAATACCTTATGATCTTGCTCATCCATAAATATTTTTCTTTTTTCCACGCCACGATTATAAATGTGATAAATGGAGTTGGCTATATAAAACTTTACGATATTTTTGGCAGGCATATATGTAGTATACACTTGCAGGGTTTCACCTTGCAAGATATAATCATTGAATGATCCCTTCAAAAGTTTTTAAAAACCCAACAATTTTAAAAATTTTAGATTACTACAAAAATCTTTGGGCATTATCATATACCTCTGCAATTGCTCATTGGGATTTAGAAACTTATATGCCTGTTAAGGGGTCTATGGCTCACGGCCAAGCTCTTGGGAGATTGGCAACAATTAGGCAGAAGATGTTTTTAGACAAGGTATTTGTCAACTTACTGCTCAAGGCGGACGCTCAAGGCGGACTCTCAGATCAAGAGAGAGGAATAATAAGAATACTAAATAGAGAACTTAAATTTTATGAAAAATTACCTAGTAAATTTATAGAAGATTTTGAAAATTTAACAAATACGGCAACAATTATTTGGAGAGAAGCAAAAGAGAAGAATGATTTTAATATATTTGAGAAACCTCTTGTGAAGATTTTTGATATGAATAGGCAGATGGCTGAGTATTTAGGATATAAAGACACTCCATATGATGCATTACTTGATCAGTATGAAGAAGGGTTAACTTCTAATAAGGTCGGACCCTTTTTCGACGAAATATATAAACCACTTAAAGATTTGTTGAATAAAATTACTAAATCTATAAAATATCAAATCCAAAATCAAAGGGTCCGACCTTTACAGACGGTTAAATATGATAAAGCTAAAATGGCAAAACTGAATGTTAAAGTATTGAAAACTTTTTGGCCAGAGTATGGCAAAAATTTTAGACTTGATGTTAGTAGCCATCCTTTTACTACATCATTTGGTAATAACGATACAAGAATTACTACTTGGTACCATAAAACAGACTTTGGTCGTTCGCTATTAGCAGTTATACATGAATTTGGTCACGCATTATATGATATGCAATCAGCAGACGAATTGGAAATGACTCCAATTGCAGGAGGAAGCAGTTTGGTAATTCATGAATCCCAGTCTAGGTTTTGGGAAAATCATGTTGGAAGAAGTAGAGAATTTATAGAAAAGTTTCTTCCAGACATGCAACGTACGGTTCACGGTTCACAGTTGACCGTTGACAGTGTTTATGCCTATTTCAACAAGGTATCGGCTGGTACCTTGCGAGTTGAGGCAGATGAAGTTACATACCATTTTCATATAATGTTAAGGTTTGAAATTGAAAAAGGATTAATTGAAAGAAAAATTAAGAGTTCAGAGTTAAGAGATTATTGGAACGCAAAAACAAAAGAGTACTTAGGGCTTGAACCAAAAACAGATAGTGAAGGTATACTTCAAGATATTCATTGGAGTGGAGGAAGTGTAGGTTATTTTCCAACATATTCGTTAGGAACATTTTTATCTGCCCAGTGGGCTGAAGCTATTAAGGTCGGACCTTCAAAATGGTTGCAAAAACACATACATCAATTTGGATCAACATATACTCTTGAAGATTTATTAAGGAAAAACAAAATTAAATTTGATCCAACTGTTAATTTAAAGTATCTTCAGGATAAATACTCCAAAATTTATGATTTTTGACCGTTGACAGAAGTGTTCTACTTTATTATAGTGTGATTAATAAAGAAATGGATCAATCTACTAAAAAACAAGTCAAGTTAGATAATTTACCAGACCTATTAACAGTCAGAGAAGTGTCTGATTTGCTTCGTGTTTCACCCTTAACTATTAAAAGATGGGGTAAAAGAGGGAAATTACCTGCAATTAGAATTAACTCAAGAGGGGATAGACGCTACAAAAAAGAAGCAGTTCTGTGGCTTCTAGGAATGCAAGCAAAAGAATAAAAAGAAGATTTATTCAGGATTAGGCCTAGCTGTTGTGTCCTCAGTTTTAGTTGGATGTAGTGTTTTCCCTGTTGGATCTACTCTGTCTAGAATACTGGAAATAACATTATTATAAAAATCTGCATGAGAAAGATCTGGGGTTTCAACAGTAAGTGGCGGAGGTGTATTTCCATGAAGCTCAATGTCAGTAGCTTCTATTACCCTCATACCATCATCTTCTGGTAATGATCCTGGATATGCCATATAAACGACAGTTTATCACACTTGACAAGAGAGGTCAAATGTTTGTATAGGTTCCCAACATATTCGACATTCCTCCTTCCTGTATAAGATAGTTGGTAGGTGTCATGTTGTTTAAAGATTCATGCTCTCTTTGGCAATTGT
>LBOW01000019.1 GCA_000989765.1 Candidatus Woesebacteria bacterium GW2011_GWB1_33_22
GACAGTCTGACCAAAGTCAAAAATGACAGGATGCCATGAGTCATTAGATTTTCTGTAAGTCTTAATATTATTTTGGCATAGAATGTCTGATCGTTTGGCTAGAAACTCAATAGACGGTGGCAAAATAATTTACTCATTAGACACAGGTAAGCTAATTGATCTAAAATTTCCCTCATTTTGGTTTGAGAACAGTCCACAGGGTAAATTTGTACTCAATATCGCATTCTCTCAATCAAAGTATTACATAGACAATTTGTCAGAGAATGTAAAAAGAGGTATGAAACATAAAGTGAGAATTGGAGTTTGGCCTGTACAGGCTCCACTTGGATATTTAAACGACAAACTAACAAAAACTATTGTCGTGGATCCTGTAAGGCACAAACTAATCAAAAAATGTTTTGAAATGTTTGCAACAGGCAAGCATTCTTTTACATCTGTATCTGACTATTTATTTAAGTTGGATATAAAGTCGAGATCAAATAAAAAGATAAAAGTAGATACCATTAAAAGAATGCTTTCTAATAGGTTTTATTTGGGGATACTTAATTATAAAGGTGAGTTACATAAAGGAATTCATAAACCTATTATTTCAAAAACACTTTTTGAGGCAGTACAAAAGGTCATATCAAGGTTTGAAAGACCAAGATACAACGGACATGATTTTCCATTTATTGGTTTGGCAAGATGTGGAGAATGTGGAGGAGCTATTACAGCAGAATCACATTCTCGTAAATATAAAAATGGGAATTCTCCTACATTTACATATTACAGATGTACTAAAAAGTTTGGCGTTTGCCATCAAAAGTATATTTCAGAAATTAATCTTGCCAAACAATTACGAAAATCAGTCCGTAACATAACAATTCCAAGTGAGTGGAAAGAAACTTGGTTGAAGTTATTAGAACAGGACAAGATTACAGAATCAGTCAAAGCAACAGAAAACACAGCTTTGACTGAGACAGAACTACAAACAACAGAAATTAAGTTAAGTAAACTCTTAGACACCTACTTAGATGGTGTTGTTAATGAAGAAGATTATAAAAATAAGAAAAATCAGTTGTTTAATACTAAACTTAATTTACAAGAGAAAATAGAACAAATTAAAACTAACGGCAACAACTGGCTCGAACCACTAGAACATTTCATAATGAGTGCCTTTCAGGCACAAAAAATCGCTGCTGAGAAAAATGAACTACAAAATTTAAGCAATTTTGCAAGAAGTGCCTGCTCGAACTTTTTCCTAACCGACCAACACCTGCAATTTTCATACAATTTGGGCTATTCTACGCTCCATTCTATATGTGGCAGTCCCCACCCTGCCACATCTCAGTCAGAAAAATCCAAAAGAGTTCTTCCAGCTGATTTTTCTTTTAAAGTTAATTCACCACTGGTAACTTCTCCACCTAAATAGTTAAATTTTTCTTGCAACATGTTAGCTAGAGTTGTGGGAGAAGTAGAAACTGCATATGCATTTATTATTACGAATAATGGAGTATCTGATAATAATTTTAAAACTTTATCAAGTAAATTTGGCAAGTTTTTACTAAAAGACCATGTTTCCCCATGTGGCCCGTGTCCATAAACAGGAGGGTCCATAATTATTCCATCATATTTTGTACCTCTTTTAATTTCTCTTTCTACAAATTTAAGGCAGTCTTCAGGTATAAATCTAACTGGTTTATCCTCTAAATTATTTAATTTCAAATTCTCATTAAACCAAGAAATTGCAGGACGTGATGCATCAACATGAGTTACTTTTGCACCTTTTTCTAATGCATGTAAACTAGCTATACCTGTATAAGCAAAAAGATTTAAAATGTTAGAATCAGTTTTAACTGATTTTGAAATTAAATTCCATTCAAACTCTTGTTCGGGGAAAATACCTACATGCTTAAAAGGGGTAAGTTTTAAATTAACCTTTAAATTATTAATTTCGAATAACCATTTTTCAGAAAAATTTGGTTTTGTAATCCAGTTATCATATATAAATTTTGCGTCAGCCTTCTTCCATTCTTCTTCTCTTAAGTTTTTACTCCACATAACCTCAGGGTCAGGCCGATCTAGAATATATTTTCCAAATCGTTCTAACCTTCTGCCTTCTCCACTATCTATAAGTTCGTAATTCATAATAATTAAATGAAACGCACTTGCATTCCATCCACAACTTTTGTTGAAAGCGACATTTCTTGTCCATCAAATTTAGCGCCATTTCCCCAAATTTTAGCTAAAGATGTACTTTCAGAAAATTCACTACCTATGGCATTAGCTATATTTTTAAGTGTATCACCATGTTTCATAATAACTGGATTATTTTTGTTTAGTTTGTCATTTTTTTCAACCAAATAGACAGTTACTAATTTTAATTTATTCCAAATAATTTCTTTCAAATTATCAATACCCTCCTCTTTTTCAGCTGATATATAAATAAGGTCTGTGAACCGCGAGCTATTATCGGTGTCAGATTTATTAACTACAAAAATAGCTGGTTTATATACAATTCTTTCTGAAAAACTATCAACCAACTCACCAATTGTAACTTTTTCTTTTAAAGTAATAGTTCCATTTTTAATACCAAATTCATTTGCAATATTAATTACTGTTTGATCATCAAAGCCTTGTTTAAAATTACTTCTAACCGCAAGGTTGCCAGAAATTGCTTTTTCGATTCTAACATCAGGTTTTCTTTTATTTACTCTAATACCTGCCTTTTCAAGTTCAACTAAAATTTGATCAAAAAATTTAAGTCTTTCAGGATCTGTCATAATAACAAGTAAATCAGATCCCCTAGCAACTGACAAAACCTGTTTACCTTTACCTTTACCAATTGAAGCCCCTTCAATTAATCCTGGAACATCAAGAATTTGAATGTAGGCTTCGTTATACTTTAACATTCCAGGAATAACTGAAACTGTAGTAAAGGCATAGGCTGCAACTTTACTTTCAGCATTTGTCAAAAGATTAATCAAGGTGGACTTGCCCGCCGAAGGGGGGCCAATTAAGACAATTGTTGCATCTCCTTGTTTTTTAACAGCATATCCTCCTCCCCCAGCAGAACCTTTTGAATAGGTTTCAACTTCTCTGTCTTTAAGCCGTGCAATTTTGGCTCTCATTGCACCTATAAAACCATTTGTAGCTTTATGATGTGGTGTTTTTCTTAACACTGTCTCTATCTCTTCAATTTGTTGAGCTATATCTATCATTTAAACAGTCTGTACTTGAAATTTAATATTGTTGGGGTTGAAAGCGGGAATATTTTCTGTTGCGTCTATTACTTCAAAACCTAAAATATTTCCGTCTATATCTTTATCAACTAAAACGTTTTCAGAAATTTTTATGGAATCAGAGTATTTACCCTTTGCTAAGGTAAAATATAATGCATCAACTTTTTTGTCGTATTTTATTTTCATATATTGCTATTTTAACACATATGCAGAAATTATGATTGTAACCTTATTTTCCATCTTAGTAACAACTTCTAATGTTTTTGTATCAAATTTTCTTTTGTAAATAATTCTATTGCGGTAGCTTTTATTTTTTTCCTGTGGACTTTTTATAGTTACAAAGACCTGAAGTTCTGAAATTTCTCTTTCTTTCAGTCTTTCAATAGCGTGATTAGAAAAAAATATCTTCATGATATAATCATACTATATTGCACCTGTAGCTCAACTGGATAGAGCGCTTGTCTTCGGAACAAGAGGTTGAAGGCTCATATCCTTCCGGGTGCACAAAATGAAATTTGTAATAATCTCTGGTGGTGTTTTGTCAGGCCTTGGTAAGGGTATAACTTCAGCCTCTATAGGACTTCTTCTTAAATCTCGTGGAATTAAGGTAACAGCCATGAAGTGTGATATGTATTTAAACCTTGATGCTGGAACAATGAACCCTATTGAGCACGGAGAAGTTTTTGTAACAGATGATGGAACTGAAACAGATCAGGACTTAGGTCACTACGAAAGATTTTTAGATGTTAATTTAACTAAAGATAACTACACTACAAATGGTCAAATTTATAAACTAGTTTTAGACAAAGAAAGAAAACTTGAGTATGACGGCAAATGCGTAGAGCCATATCATGCGCTTCCTCCTGAAATTATTAAAAAATGGTACAAAGCTGGTGAAACCAATAATGTCGATACAGTTTTAATTGAACTTGGAGGAACAGTTGGTGAATATGAAGGTCTCTTGTTCTTTGAAGCTGTTCGACGTTTAAAATTACTAAAGCCTAAAGATATTGTCTTAGTTCATGTTGGTTATCTTCCTACCCCACCATCTATTGGAGAATTAAAAAGTAAACCATTACAACAATCAATTGGTGTTTTAAATTCATTAGGTTTAATGCCTGATTTTATAGTTTGTAGATCTGAACTTGCAGTTGACGAAAAAAGAAAAGAAAAAATAGCCCTTGCTTCTGGTGTGCCAATTGGAAACATTATTGCAGCACCTGACGTTGAAAGTATTTACGAAGTACCGTTAGTCTTGGAAAAGCAGAAATTGGCAGAAAAAATAATCAAGAAATTATTTTTAAAAAAGAAAAAGAAAAATCTTAAAGATTGGATAGATTTAAACAAGAGAATTAAAAATTCTAAAAAAGAAATTAGAATTGGAATAATTGGAAAATATCAAAAAACTGGAGATTATGTATTAACAGATAGTTATGTTTGTGTTGTTGAGGCAATTAAACATGCTGGTTGGAAATTAGGTCTTAAACCCAAACTTATTTGGTTTGATAGTGAAAAAGAAGATAATGATTACTCAAATCTTAATGGAATGATTGTTCCACAAGGGTGGGGTAAAAGAGGAATAGAAGGAAAAATAAATGCTGTTAAGTATGCAAGAGAAAACAACATTCCTTACTTAGGTCTTTGTTATGGTATGCAAATGGCAGTTATTGAATTTGCTAGAAATGTTCTTAACATGAAGCAAGCAAATACTGAAGAAGCTGATCCAGCGACAAAATATCCAGTAATCCATATTATGAAAAGCCAAAAGTTAAAAATTAAAAGTCAAAATTATGGTGGAACAATAAGACTGGGTGCATATCCATGCAAACTTAATACAAAATCAAAATTATACAAAATATATAATAAAGAATTAGTTTCTGAACGCCATAGACACAGATATGAATTTAATAATAAATTCAAAAAACAATTTGAAAACAAAGGAATGGTTATTTCAGGAACAAGTCCAGACGGAAAATTAGTTGAAGCAATTGAACTTACTAATCATAAATTTTTTGTAGGAACTCAATTTCACCCAGAATATAAAAGTAGACCTCTTACACCCCACCCTATTTTTGTGGAGTTTTTAAAATCTACCCAATAGCCATTTTTTTTAGTATAATAGCATTAGTTTGTCGGGGTGGTGGAATGGTAGACACACGGGCCTTAAGAGCCCGCGGGGATAAAACTCCGTGGAAGTTCGAGTCTTCTCCCCGACACAAAAATTTGACCACAAACATTTAAAAGTTTAAAATACAGCCAATGACATTACAGTTAGTTAGTTACAAGCCTTTTGCCAAAAATCAATGGGAGAGAATTATAGAAATGTGGAGGCTTTATAAAGAAAGTATTGGTTTGGAAGGAGACATCGGTATAAGCCTTGTTCGAAAAGGCAAAAATCAAAGAGAAATTGATGATGCAATTGCTTTACACAGAGACTATATTAAAAATAATCTTGATGAATGGCATAAGTTAAGGAAGGAAGGGTAAAGTTAAATGGATAATAAAGGTTTGGAAAAATTATACGAAGCCCTAGCAGCTTTTGAAGATGATGATAAAGGTGTGGAAAAAACTCAATTGGAATTAGCTAAAGAATCAAAAGATGATTTTAGATCTGAATGGAAAAGAAAAACATGGGAGCAGTTTGGAGGTGGAGTATTTGTAACACCATCAGGTAAATATCATTTAGAACTAAATAGAGATGGTTCAACGAAAAGACTTCAAAGAATAGATTAGCATTGAAATACTTGTTTAGGTTCGAGTATAATGTCGTGAGTAACACAAAATTATCTCTTCATATGTGTAGGATCAGATACTTATTCGACATTGAATAATGTCAATTTCAACAGGAGTTAGTATGAAAAGTGAATTTGTGTGGGGTAAAATCAAACACCCAA